>NZ_OZ245867.1:3620000-4315000 GCF_965229225.1 Novosphingobium sp.
CCGGCGGCTCACACCAACCAATGCACACGCCCGACGCTCGCTCAGCCCGTGGTGTCCACGAGCAGGAGCAAAAGCTTCCCGCCTGGCGCCGGGCGTTACCATTTTTTTGAGGCCAGATCCTTCAGCTCCACGTTGTCCAGCGTCGCCTCGGCCAAAAGCTTCTTCAGCTTCGCGTTCTCGTCCCCGAGCGCGCGTAGTCGCCGTGCCTTGGACACCTCCAGGCCGACATACTTCGACGTCCATTTGTTGAACATCGCCGAGCTGATCCCGTGTGGCGGCGGCACACGTCCGTCGTCGCCATCCGGGCCTCCTGCTACTTCAAGATCCCGATGATCTGTTCTTCGCTGAACCTGCTCCGCTTCATATCCGTCCGACTCCCTCGTGTCGGGCCCAACGCAAAATTGGTCACAATTCAGGGGAGCACGTCAGCCGGTGCGCCGACCTTTAGCCGAGATACCGGTGAGGAAGAACGCCGACCGCGCCCGCTTCGATCTCGAACAACGCGCCCGCAAGCGGATCATCCGAACGACCATCGGCGGCAGACGTCACGAACATCCGCGAAAGATCTGCACCCGCAAAGCAGACATTGGTGATCTGCGGCGTGGGAAGCGCGATTTCGCGGTCAAGCCGACCATCTGGGTTGAAGCGGGCGACTTTGGACCCATTGTAGAATGCAATCCACAGCCCGCCGTCACGGTCGCAGGTCATGCCGTCTGGCGCGCCCTTGCTGGTGTCGAACTGCAGGTGCGGTTTGCGCGGTCCGAGCGTGCCGTCCGCGTTGACGGCGAAGGTCCACACCTGCCCGATTCGGCTGTCGGTGTGATAGAGCACCGTGCCGTCCGGGCTGAACGCCGGGCCGTTGGCGATGGTGATGCCGTCATCATAACGGGTGATTTCCCCTGAGGGATCAAGGCAATAGAGCGCACCGCTTGCAGGCCAGTTGGTTGACGGTTGATCGGCGAACGGCATGGAACCTGCCCAGATCCGTCCACGAGCATCTGCCTTGGCATCGTTGAGGCGGTTGCCCGGTCGGTCGGGTTGCGGGTTGCCAATCAGCTCGAGCCGGAACGGTTCGAGATCGAGGCGATAGAAGCCCGATTGCAGGCCGACGACAAAGCCGCCCCTTGTGCGCTCGATGATCCAGCCGATCGCCTCGGGCATGTCCCAGTGGCTGATCTGCTCGTCCGCAAGGCTCATCCGCCACAGTTTGCGGCCAAGGATGTCGGTCCAGAACAATGCATTCTCGCGCGCGCTCCACAGGAGGCCTTCGCCGAGGACATCGCGAGTATCGCGCAGGATCGGGCGGACAGCTGTCATGGCTCAGTGACTGTCGCGCGGAAGGCCGCGGGTCTGGGCGATGCGCTGGTACTTGACCGCGGATTCAATGACGGCGCCGCCGGGGTACTGGCCGGTCATTTCGCGATGGAGTTCCTGCCAGGGCGTTTGCGCTGCAGGAACCTCGGTCTGGCCGGAGCCGCCAAGTGCTTCGCGGCGGCGCTGCAGCTCATCATCCGGCACCAGCATTTCTGCGGTGCGGCGCTTGAGATCGATGCGGATGCGATCGCCGGTCTGGAGCAGGGCAAGGCCGCCGCCCACCGCGGCTTCAGGCGCGGCGTTGAGGATTGACGGGCTTCCCGAAGTGCCAGACTGGCGGCCATCGCCGATGCAGGGGAGCGCGTCGATGCCGGCGCGGATCAGGGCCGCAGGTGCGCGCATGTTGACGACTTCGGCGCCGCCCGGATAGCCGATCGGGCCAACGCCGCGAATGACGAGCAGGCAGTGCTCATCAACGCCGAGTGCGGGATCGTCGATGCGTGCGTGGTAGTCCTCGGGGCCCTCGAACACGATGGCCCGGCCTTCGAAGGCATCGGGATCATCCGGGTTCGAGAGGTAGCGGGCACGAAACGCATCGGAGATCACGCTGGCCTTCATCACGGCGGATTCGAACAGGTTGCCGGTGAGCACGGTGAGCCCCGCGTTGGCAAGCATGGGTTCGGCCAGCGGCTTGATCACGCGGGCGTCTTCGATCTGCGCGTTGCCGTAGTTTTCGGCCACCGTGCGGCCGTTGCAGGTGAGGGCGCTGCCATCGAGCAGGCCGCCGCGCAGAAGTTCCCCGACAACGGCGGGCACACCGCCGGCGCGGTAGTAGTCTTCGCCGAGGTATTCGCCGGCAGGCTGGAGGTTCACCAGCAGCGGAATGCCGGCGCCGTGGTCCTGCCAGTCGTCGAGCGTGAGTTCGACGCCCATGTGCCGGGCGATGGCGTTGAGATGGATCGGCGCATTGGTCGAACCGCCGATCGCGCTGTTGACGCGGATGGCATTGAGGAAGGCGGCGCGAGTCATGATGTCCGACGGCTTGCGATCTGCGCGGACCATCTCGACGATGGCGAGCCCGCTTTCGTAGGCGGCTTGCTGGCGATCACGATAGGGCGCGGGGATCGCCGCCGAGCCGGGCAGTGACATGCCAAGGGCTTCGGCCAGTGAGTTCATCGTCGTCGCCGTGCCCATCGTGTTGCAATAGCCGGTCGAGGGGGCAGAGGAGGCGATGAGTTCAATAAAGCCGCGATAGTCGATTTCGCCGGCGGCGAGCATTTCGCGCGCTTTCCAGACGATGGTTCCCGAACCGGTGCGCTCGCCCTTGAACCAGCCGTTCAGCATCGGGCCGACCGAGAGTGCGATGGCGGGAATGTTCACAGTAGCGGCGGCCATCAGGCAGGCGGGCGTGGTCTTGTCGCAGCCGATGGTGAGCACCGTGCCGTCGATGGGGTAGCCGTAGAGCACTTCGACGAGGCTGAGGTAGGAGAGGTTGCGATCGAGCGCCGCTGTTGGCCGCTTGCCGGTTTCCTGGATCGGATGGATCGGAAATTCGATGGGGATGCCGCCAGCATCGCGGATGCCGTCACGTACGCGTTCGGCAAGGACGAGGTGATGGCGGTTGCAGGGAGCAAGATCGCTGCCGGTCTGCGCGATGCCGATGATCGGGCGATCCGATTGCAGTTCGGCGACCGAGAGGCCGAAATTGAGATAGCGTTCGAGATAGAGCGCGGTCATATCCGGGTTGCCGGGATTATCGAACCAGGCGCGCGACCGCAGGCGAGGGGGAAGGGACTCTTTGTTCTGTTCTGTCATGCGAATTCTACCCCAAGTCATCACGCGCACCGCGCAAGTTTCGGCAGGCCATCGATGGGCCTTCGCCGAGCTTGCGCCAGGAATGCCGCCTGCCGGCGACCCTGTTCGTTGTCCCACACCACACGGCTGCTACCGGTACCGGCAAGGGGCGGTCTGTTGCCGCCATCTGCCGGGATCGAGCCTCCACCGCTTCAGCCATGATGATGCATCATCATCGGCTGTGCGATAGCCAATTTTCGTCTTATAGCATATATATCTGATAAAATAATCCAGCCCGGAGTTCCCCAATGACCCAACCCCTCAAACTGGCGCTCGTCGGCATCGGCAAGATCGCGCGTGACCAGCATCTTCCGGCAATTGCCGCCGAGGCGGGCTTCGAGCTGGCGGCGGCGGTGAGCCGCAACGGACGCGTCGAGGGCGTGCCGAACTTTACCGATATCGCGGCGCTGATCGCAAGCGGGCTGGCCATCGATGCGGTGTCGCTTTGCACACCGCCGGTGGGGCGGCACAGAATCGCGGCGGAGGCTCTGGCGGCGGGTCTGCATGTCATGCTGGAAAAGCCGCCGGGTGCGACTTTGGCGGAAGTGCATCAGTTGCAAGCCCAAGCGGCCGGGGCTGGGCGGAGCCTGTTTGCCACCTGGCATTCGCGCCATGCCGATGGTGTGGCAACTGCGGCTGCGTGGCTGGCGGACAAGCAGATCACGCGGGCGAGCATCGTCTGGCGCGAGGATATTCGCGTGTGGCATCCGGGGCAGGAATGGATCCTGGAGGCGGGTGGGCTCGGTGTGTTCGATCCGGGGATCAATGCGCTGTCGATTGTAACGGCAATCCTGCCCGGCCCTCTGCGTCTGGACGGGGCGCGGCTCGTGTTTCCGGCGGGACGCGGGGCGCCGATCGCGGCGGCGCTGGACCTGGTGCATGATGACGCCGCACCGGTGCGTGCGGATTTCGATTTCCGGCAGACGGGCCCGCAGAGCTGGGACATTACCATCGAGACCGACGCTGGCACCCTGATGCTGACCGAAGGCGGGGCGCGGCTCTGGATCGACGGGGTGGAGCAGCCTGCGCAAGGGGTCGGTGAGTACCCTGCGCTTTACCGGCGCTTTGCGGAACTGGTTGCCGCCGGTGAGAGCGATTGCGATCTGCGTCCGCTGACACTGGTGGCCGATGCGTTCCTGCTCGGCGAACGGACCGAGACCGATCCGTTCGCCTTCTGAGCGGGTTCAGCCCGCGCGCCAGATGGAAAGGTCGCGCGGGGCCACGGTGCGGCTGCCGAGCAGGAAGACCGCATGGTCCGGCGCGGGGGCTTCGGCGGCTTCGGCGCCGTAGTTGATCGCGAACGTGAGATCGCCGCGGCGGCGGATGCGCAGAACGCCATCAAGCGGCGTGGTCGCGAGGCCTGCTTCGGTGGCCATTGCCTGCACGATGGCATCGAGCGCCGCGTCTTCGACGAGGGTGGCGAGGTAGTGAACCTTGCCGTGGCGGACCATGGCGGGGGCGCCGTCCTCGTAGCGGCCGATTACCTCGCAATCGCCGGTCTCGATCGTCTCGCGCCAAAGGCCGCTGGCGAAGGATGTGTTGCCAATGGTGATCGAGCCCGGGCAATCGGGACGCAGCGTTTCCACCGCCAGCACGCGGATGGGGACGAGTGGACGCAGACGGCCCGGCGCAAGGCCTTCGGGGATGGTGACGTCATGGGTCTTGGCGCCGGAGCGTGGGCCGATGAGCACATGGGCCTCGGCGGCCTGCAGGCGCGCAACGGCTTCGGCTGTCGGCAGGGCGAGCGCGGGGACGAGCACCAAGGCGTAGCCGGAAAGGTCCGCGCCCGGTGCAACGAAATCTACATCGAGGCCGAGGCGGCGGGCCGCGCCGTACCACGCGGTCAGGATCTTCTGATAGTCGTAGCCGCGGCCCTGCTGTTCGATCTGGCCGAGCCAATCGGATTCGTGATCGATGATGATGGCGACCGGCGCCTTGGTCGGGGCAGGCAGATCGATTGCGCCGAGTTCTGCGGCGAGCTGTTCGACTTCGGGCCATGCCTCGGCCTCGGTGCAATCGGGGCGCAGGAGCCCTGCGTGCATCTGTTCCTGCGCATAGGGCGCCTGCCGCCAACGGAAGAAGCTGACGACCGCCGCGCCGTGGGCGAAGGCTTCCCACGACCATAGCCGCACCATGCCGGGGGCGGGGCGGGGATTGTGATTGGCCCAGTTTACCGGGCCGGGCTGCTGCTCCATCACCCAGAAGGGGCGGCCCGTGAGGCTGCGCGTCTGATCGAACAGGATCGCCTGGAAATCGGGGTGGCCGGTGCGCATCAGCGGGGCAAAATCGGCCGCGGAGGACTTGGCGAGCGCAAGGTCGGCGCGGCCCAACGGGTAGTTGTCGTAGGCCGCGAAATCGAGATCGGCGGCGAGCGCATGGTTGTCCACGCCGGTTTCCGGCATCGGGATGAAGTTGTGCGTCACCCAGAGGCCCGGCGAATGGGCGCGGATGATCGCGATCATGTCTGCATGGAAGCGCACGACCATGTCGGACGAATAACGGCGCCAGGCCATGCGATGGGCGGGGCTGGTTTCGGTGACCGCGCCGACGGGCATCTCGATCTCGTCGAAGCTGCGGTATTCCATCGACCAGAAGACATTGCCCCAGGCCGCGTTGAGCGCGGCGATATCGCCATACTGTTCGCGGCACCAGGTGCGGAAGCCCGCGAGCGCGGCAGGCGAGGCGCTGATTGCGGTGTTGTGGCAGCACAGTTCGTTATCGGTCTGCCAGCCGGCAACATGGGGATTTTCCCCATAGCGCTCGGCCACGGCGGTGCTGATGCGCATCGCTTCACGGTGCCAGATGGGGCTGGAGAAATCGGTGTGGCGGCGCGAGCCGAAGCCTCGTGTGCGGCCGGTTTCCGGATCGACGGGGAGGATCTCGGGATACTTGTCGATCAGCCATTTGGGCGGGGTGGCTGTCGGCGTGCACATGACGACCTTGAGGCCAGCATTGCCCAGCGTTTCGATGGCCCGGTCCAGCCAGTCCCATTCGAAGCGGCCGGGATCGGGCTCGATTCGGCTCCACGCGAACTCGGCAATGCGCACGTAGGTGAGGCCGAGCGCCGCCATCCGCTTTGCGTCCTCTTCCCACCACGCTTCGGGCCAGTGTTCGGGATAGTAGCAGACGCCAAGCATAGGGGGCCGATCCTTCGATATCTTCAGAGCTTCAGAAATGGGTTGCAGGCCAGCGCTGGTCAGCGGTAACCCGGCAAAGTCATTTATCATACAAATGCCGTTTGGCTACCGAAAGCTCTCCATGACTGCATCCTTTTCCGCCGCTTATCGCCTCGACGGGGCGAACGTCACGCTGGTCGTGGAGGTGATCGCGGGTGCGCCGGCGGTGCGCTATTGGGGGCCGCGGCTGCCGGATGATCTGGCGCTGGAGGAGCTTTCTGCCCTGGCGGCGCGGGCGGAGGCCAATGCTTCGCCCGCCATCGAAGCGCCGCTCGCGCTGACGCCGCAGGCGGGGCAGGGCTTTCCCGGCAGACCCGGCCTTGCCGCGCATCGCGGCGGGCTGAACTGGGCGAGCTCTGCCGTGCTGGCCGATGTGGAGCAAAGCGCGAACCGCTTGGTCTTCACCAGCCAGGATGTGGCGCATGGCATCGAACTCGTCCACGAACTGCGGCTTCTGGATGATGTGCTGGCGGCGACAACCAAGCTGATCAATCGCGGTATCGCGGCGCTGCAGGTCGACCATCTAGCGGCGCCGGTTATCGCGCTGCCGGGGTTTGTGGGCGAGATCATCGGGTTCGAGGGGCGCTGGTCGAGCGAGTTCCAGCTGCAGCGGCACCAGCTTTCGATGGGCACCTGGCTGCGCGAGAACCGGCGCGGGCGCACCAGCCACGATGCCTTTCCAGGGCTGCTCGCCACCGAGCGCGATGCGAACGAGACGCGCGGGCTGGTCTATGGTTTTCATCTCGGGTGGAGCGGCAACCATCGGCTTGTCGTCGAGATGCTGGCAGATGGGCGGCGTTCGGTGGCGATGGAGGCGCTTTATCTACCCGGCGAGATCGTGCTGGGACCGGGTGAGGGACTGGAAACGCCGACGATCTACACGACCGTATCGGACGCCGGGCTGGGGGCGGTTTCGCGCCAGTTCCATGCATATCTGCGGGCCCGGCACGAGCATCGGCGCCTGCGCGCAAAGCCGCGACCGGTGCATTACAACAGCTGGGAAGCGGTCTATTTCGACCACGATACCGCGAAGCTGATGGCGCTGGCAGAGCGCGCGGCGGCAGTGGGGGTGGAGCGCTTCGTGCTGGATGACGGCTGGTTCGGCAGCCGCCGCAGCGACCGCGCCGGGCTGGGGGACTGGCAGGTGAGCCGTGACGTCTATCCGCAAGGGCTGGGACCGCTGATCGAGAAAGTCCGCTCGCTCGGCATGGAATTCGGCCTGTGGGTCGAGCCTGAGATGGTCAATCCGGACAGCGACCTGTTCCGCGCGCATCCCGAATGGGTGCTGGGGACGCCGCCTGCGCCGCAGATCCCGTTCCGCCATCAGCTGGTGCTCGATTTCGGGCGGGCGGAAGTGCGCGAGCGGATGTTTCGCGACGTGGCGGTGCTGCTGGAGGAATACCCGATTGCCTACCTCAAGTGGGATATGAACCGCGATCTCAGCCAGCCGGGCGGAGCGGACGGGCGCCCGGGGGCTACGGCGCATGTCGAAGGGCTCTATGCGGTGCTCGACCGGCTGCGGGCGGAGTTCCCTGCGGTCGAGATCGAGAGCTGCGCATCAGGCGGCGGGCGCGCGGACTTTGGTGTGCTGGCGCGAACCGACCGGGTGTGGACGAGCGATTCCAACGATGCGCTCGACCGGCTTTCGATCCAGCGCGGGTTTTCGCATTTCTTCCCGGCCGAGCTGATGGGCGCGCATGTTGGGCCGACGCGCTGCCACATCACTGGGCGTCGGCTTTCGATGCCGCTGCGGGTGGCAACCGCGCTGTTTGGCCATATGGGCATCGAGGCGGACCTTGGCGAACTCGATGCGCAGGAGACTGCCGATCTTGCCGCCGGGGTGGCGCTGCACAAGGCGCACCGCGCGCTGATCCATTCCGGCGCGCTATACAGGATTGATGCTGCGGAAGGCGTGAATGCCTTTGCAATCGTGGCTGAGGACGGCAGCGAGGCGCTCGTTTCCTACACCATGGTGGAGGAGCAGCGCGGCTACTTCGCCGAGCCGCTGCGGCTGGCGGGGCTTGATCCGGCAGCGGACTATGAACTGAAACTCGTGTGGCCGCCGCGCCTCAAGGCGGAATGGCCGCTGAAGGACGGCGGGCGGTTTCGCGGCGCGGCGCTGATGCGGGCCGGATTCCAGCCGCCGCGCCTTCATCCGGGCACGGCGCTGATCCTGCACTTGAAACGCTAGAGCGCCCGGTACGCCGCGATAAAGGCGGCGGCGCGTTCGGCCAGGTCCTCGGGGGTGACGCCGGGGCTGTAGAGCGCGGAGCCGATGCCGAAGCCGGCTGCCCCGGCAGCATGCCAGGGGAAGAGGTTCGTCGGCGAAATCCCGCCTACCGGGAGAACGGCCGTGCCAGCGGGCAGCACGGTGCGGATCGCCTTGAGCACGGCGGGGCTGGCGGCTTCGGCGGGGAACAGCTTGAGCGCGCGCGCGCCGGCTTCGAGCGCGGCGAAGGCTTCGCTCGGCGTCTGGAAGCCGGGCACGGGGATCAGCCCGCGCGCGGCGGCGGCGGAAATGACGGAAGTATTGGTGTTGGGCGAGACGATCAGTGTGCCGCCCGCATCCGCCACGGCCTCGACCGCAGCGACATCGAGCACCGTCCCGGCGCCGACCAGCGCGCGGCCTGCAAGGCGCTGTGCCAGCCGCGCAATGCTTTCGAGCGGGCGCGGGGAATTGAGCGGCACTTCGATCAGCGTGAAGCCCGCGTCGACCAGCACGTCGCCGACGTCATCTGCCGTTTCGGGGGTGAGCCCACGCAGAATGGCGACAAGCGGCATCGCGGCGAAAGCAGAATCGAAGGATTGGGCAGTGGTCATTGCATCAGGCTCCAGATCTGGGTGATCCCGGCGAGGAAGGCGGCGTGGCTATCGACCAGCCGGGCCTTGCAGCCGAGTTCATCGAGCGCGGCGAGGTAGAGGTCACCCAGTGCGGGGGAGGCGAGGACGTCCACCCCGTCGGCACGGGCGGGGGCGAAATCGCTGGCGAGACGGGCGTCGCAATCGCTGCCGATGAGCAAACCGCTGACATACGAGGCCTGATCCGCGCGGGCGCGCTTGCCGAGCACCATGGCGGCGCGGGCGCCGAACAGGCGGGCAAGGAGATCGCCGCCGCGTGCTGCCTGCACGCCTTCGCGGAATGCGGCGCCATCGCGCACTTCGCCGTCGAGCCCATCGGCGAGCAGACCGCCACGGCCAAGCTGGGCGAAGATCTCGCCGGTCATCGCGGTGGTGAAATCGACCAGATGGCCGCCTTTGAGCCGGGCCCATTTGGCGTGGGTACCCGGCTGGCACAGCCAGGCATCGGGAGCGACGAGACCGGCGGCGGCGGCACCGAGGAGTTGGACCTCCTCCCCGCGCATGATGTCGGCCCGTCCACCACCATCGGCGCCGCGCGAGACGCCGGGGACAATGGCGGTGCGGCCGGGTTCCACCCAGTGAACTCTGCCCGCAATTTCCGCGAGGCTGGCGGGCGCGGCGACGTAACCTGCGTCGATCCAGCCGCGATTTGAGCCGACCATCCCCGCGCAGAGCATCGGCAAATCACCCCAGCGCGCGCGCATGGCGGCGGCCTCGGCGGCAAAGCCGCTGCCGCCCATTGCGAGGATTCCTCGGTCATCCTGCGCCGTTTCCAAGGCGGTTCCATCCGCCGCGAGCACGAAGACGCGGCGATTGGTAGAGCCCCAATCGACCGCAAGGGTGGCAGCCTGCAAGGTCCGTTCCGGTTCCATGTTCATCTAATTATCATATCTATCTGACTTTGGTATCAGGAGGAATTGAATTATGCGCTCCAGTTGCGTAATCCTTACCCCGCTTGGTGAACAGGAAAGTCAGCGCCATCACGACCGACACCTTCCCCTCTGAAATGCGCACCAGCCTTGGCCGGAACCTGACGTACGGCATGCTCGATGTGATCGGCCGCGCCATCGTCATCGGCGAGTACGACAATGTCGCGTTTCCGACCGAAGCCGAACTGGCCCGCAAGCACGGTGTAAGCCGCGCGGTGACGCGCGAAGCGGTCAAGATGCTGACGGCCAAGGGCCTGCTCAGCGCCCGGCCGCGACAGGGGACGATTGTCCAGCCGCAGTCCTCGTGGAACCTGTTTGACAGCGATGTTCTGCACTGGCTGCTGGAGCGCAAGTTCTCGGTCGAGCTGCTGCGCCATTTCAACCAGCTGCGCGTGGCGATCGAGCCTGAGGCAGCGGCGCTGGCGGCGATGCAGGCGACCGATGCGGAGCGCGCGGCAATCGGGGCGGGGCTTGCCCGGATGGTCGCGGCGGAAGCCGGAGCTGACAACACGCTGGCCGCCGACATCGCCTTTCACGTTGCGGTGCTCGAAGGTTCGCGCAACCCGTTCTACAAGCAATTCCGTGATATGGTGGCGAGCGCGCTGGCCACGTCGATCCACTTCACCAACCGGATCAAGGGCCGTTCGGCCAGCATCGAGGATCACCGCGCGGTCTATGATGCGATCCTCAAGCGCGACAGCGATGGCGCGCGCTGCGCCATGCGCCGGCTGATCGGCGATGTGCTCATCCTGATCGGCGAGGCCGAAGTCACCGCCAAATCCTGAGCGGCGTGCCGCGCCGGATCAGATGTAGGTAGCGTCCGGCGCCCCCGCCTTGTTGCGCTGCCAGAACCGGACGAGGCTTGCCCGGTTGCCGAAGACGAACCGGTTCACCGCCAGCGAGAACGCGATCGAGGACCACAGCGTCACGAACATCAGGTGGATGTAGTGCAGGCCGAACGGCGCGTGAACGAACGTGAAGTACGCATAGAGCGCAATGCCGAACAGGACCGCGCCGATGGCCGCGCGGGCATCGACATCGCGGAACAGCAGGCCGACGATGAAGGCCGAGAGGATCGGCATCGAGAACAGGCCGTTCAGTTGCTGCAAGAGGTTAATGATGCTGACGGCGTTCGCGTAGACCGGGATCAGCACCACCGCGATCAGGATCATGACCGCTGAAGCCGCAATGTTGAGCGTGCGCACGCTGGCCTTCGGGTTCACATACTTCTGGTGGATGTCGCAGATGTAGAGCGCGGCCGAGGAATTGAGGATCGCCACGAAGTGGGTGGCGACACTGGTGACGAGGATCGCGGCGAAAGTGCCCGCGAGCCAGCCCGGAAGAATATTGCCGACGAGCTTGCCGAAGGCGGCATCGTGGACATTGCCGTAGAGTTTGTAGGCGACGATGCCGGGCAGCACGACGATAGCCGGCACGATCATCAGCCGGATCGCTGCGGCGGCCAGCACGCCCTTCTGCGCCTCGCGCACCGAAGGGGAGGCCATGGCGCGCTGGGTGATCGCCTGGTTGGTCGACCAGTAAAAGATCTGGATGAACAGCATGCCGGTCAGCAGTGTGTGCCAGGGAATGGGCGAATTGCTATCGCCGATGAGGGTCAGTCGCTCCGCCGGAATGCCGGAGAAATCGAAACCGATGGCCTGCAATGACAGGAACACGAGCAGCAGGCAGATAAACAGCAGGCTTGCCCCGCTGAAGGTTTCGGAAATGGCGACGGCGCGCAGGCCGCCGAGCACGCCGTAGCCTGCGCCAAGCGCCGCGATGCAGAAGCCGACCATGACCAGCGGCAAATCGATCCCGAACACGCTGCGCAGGAACAGCGCGCCGGTGTAGAGCGCCGATGGCATCGAGATGAACAGGTTGCCGAAGAGGAACAGCGTCGAGATCATCGTGCGGATGCGATCGTCGTTGTAGCGCCGCTCGAGCAGTTCGGTCGTCGTGACGCACTGGTAGCGGTAGTAGATCGGTACGAACACGAAGGCGAGGATAAGCAAGCCTAACACGGCCGCGAGCTCCCACCAGGCGAGGAGCAGCATCTGGTTGCCGTTGGCGCCGACGAGTTGCTCCGTGCCGAGATTGGTGATCGTGATCGAACCGGCGACATAAACCCAGGTGAGGCTGCCGCCGGCAAGGAAGAACTCGCGGTCCTCGTTGTCGCTATGGGCATGGCCGATGCGGGTGCGCCACCAGGTGAGGCTGCCAACGAGCACGATGACCAGCGCAAACGCGAGCAGCTGCGCGCTGCTGCCGATGGAAACCGGCACGACCGGGGCGGCGGCGCTCATGCCCGGTGCTCCGGATGTGCGCCGCAAGGCACCAGCGCCAATGCATTGAAGGTCGCTACGGGTGATCGTCCTGCCATGGCATCTCTCGCTGTGCGGCTGGTCTCATGACCAATTGTCGCATTTATAATATCACAAGCTGCTACGCGCACGACGCGGCAAGAGCAAGTGCGTGTGTGGCAGGTGGCCGCATCACAGATGGAGTTGCACCGCGCTGCGCGTGATCAGGCGCTCGCCCCGAGCATTGTGCAGCTGTTCAAGCCGGCCGAGCTGGCCGAGGCTGTGCATGACGGCGTAGATCGCGCCGAGGTGACCATCGCGGTGGAGCGCCAGCAGCGCCGCGCCATCCAGCGTTTCCAGCGCGAGCGGATCGATGGTGTAGGCACCGGCGATGTCCTGCTGGTGCTGGTCCGCGTGGTGGAGCGTGATGGTCATCGGGGTGATCAGGCGCGCCGCGGTGATGGCATTGACGAACCGCGCAGTTGCCTCGGCATCGGCCAGCATGTCGTCCAGCAGCTTGCGGCGGCTGGTGAGAAAGCCGGTTTCCGTGCCATCCGCATCGAACAGGGCATGGCCCGGTGCGCGGCCGACGAGGCTGCTGGCTTCGTCAAGGCAAACCGCCAGCGCGCCGCCGTCCGTTGCGCCGAGGTAGAACGGCAGGCGCAGGACGTTGAGCGGCAGGTAGGTCGCCGCCCAGTTCTCGCCGATCACGAAGAGATTGCGGTTCGCCTCGAAGCCCAGCAGAGCGACGAGCCGGAAGCCGCCGGTGGTGCCGTCCTTGATCAGCACGACCGGATAGTCGCAGACCGCGAGCGGGATCTCGCTGAAACCGAGGGGGACATGGCCGAGCCCTGCGGCGGCCGCAAGATCGGTACCGGTGCCGATGGTGAGCTGGCCGTGGCGCTCGGGGCGCACGGCGGCGAGGCTGGCCTGGCCGCTCATACCGCCTGGAACCCGTGGACGCGCACCGCATCGAGCAGCGCGCGGTGCGAGGGCAGTGCGGCGAGCGCCTGTTCCTGCTGGCGCTGGGTCGCCATGAAGCAGCGCTGGGCGAGTGCAGCTTCGGCGGTAACCTGGCTGCCTTCGGCGAGATTACATTCGAAGCCCATGCCGTGCAGCACGTACTGGTAGCTCGGCCACGAGAACACTTCGGGCTGGTGCGGGAAATCCTGCGGGCCGGGCGGCAGGTGCCGCCAGAGTTCAAGCTGTTCGCGCAGCCGTTCGGGTACTGTGGCCGGATCGCGATTGTCTCGCCAGAAGGCGGTGTCCTCGCGCTTTGTCAGCACATAGTGCAGCTTGAGGAAATCGATGATCCGCGCCCAGTGATGCTCGAACGCGGCGTTGAACTGGCGGGCCAGCGGGGCCATCACCGCGCGGCTCTGTGGCAGGCGATCGACGATGAAATCGACCGCGGTCTCGATCAGCATCAGCGCCGAGGCTTCGAGCGGTTCGAGGAAGCCGTTGGCAAGGCCGACCGCGACGCAGTTCTTTTCCCAGAAGCGCTGGCGGTGGCCCGACTTGATCGGGATGCGCCGCGTATTGAGGCCATCGGCGATGGGGCCGAGATAGGCGCGAAGGGTGGCTTCGGCCTCGTCATGGCTGGTGTGGCGGCTGGAGTAGACATAGCCGGTGCCGCGCCGGGTGGGCAGACCGATGTCCCAGATCCAGCCGGCGGCCTGCGCTGTCGAATTGGTCTGGCTGGCGACGGGATCGTCCTCGTGCTCGTAGGGCACCTGCAAGGCAACCGCGTGATCGGCGAGCAGCACATCGCCGCATTCGACGAAGGGCACGCCATAGGTCTGGCCGATCAGCAAGGCGGCGAAACCGGTGCAATCGACGAAGAAATCGCCCGCGATCAGGCCCGTCGCCTTGGCTTCTACGCCGGTGACGAAGCCGGCTTCGTCGAGTTTCACGCCGGTCACGTCATCAATGATGTGGCGCACGCCGAGTTTTTCGATGCAATGCTTCCTGAGCAGCGCGGCAAACTTCACCGCATCGAGGTGGTAGGCATAATTGGCGAGGCCGACATATTCGGCGGTGCTGATCGATTTGGGCGCAAGGCCCGCATCACACAATGCTGACTGGAAATCGACCGCATGGGCGAAATCGGTCCCCGCGCCGTCCTGCCGGCGCAGCCAGTGGGCCGAAAGATTGATCTGCGTGGCGGCCTGCGGCGGATTGAGCGGGTGATAATAGCTGTCACCCGGCTCCCCCGTGACCCAGCCGGTGAAGCGCGCGCCCTGCTTGAAAGCGGCGTCGCACGAGCGGAAGAATTCGGTCTCCGAAATGCCGATCTTGCGCAACGTATTGCGCATGGTGGGCCAGGTGCCTTCACCCACGCCGATCGTGCCGATGGTGACGGATTCGATGAGGGTGACCTCGACCCCGTTTTCGCCTCCCGGGCGGTGTGCTGCGGCAATGCGGGCAGCAGCGATCCAGCCGGCCGAGCCGCCGCCCACGATCACCACTTGCCGAACCCTGTCGTTCATGTCCTGCTCCCTGCGCCCTTATTGCCGCTGCCTTGCTGGGCTTGGCAAGGCTTGTCCAAAGGGCACTCGCCGCGCCGCCGGGTGCAGCAATTTCGCACCAGTCGAGCATCAATGCGACGGCCCAAAAAACTTTCATTTGATTTATCTGATAAAACATATCAGTCAAACCCCCAACGGCGCGGGCAGCCCGCGTCGAAGCACTTGGCACGTCTGACCGGACACGGTTGACGGCAACAAGGGGAGAGCCAGATTATGTTAGAATTCAATAGTTTATCTTCTATGGCGCGTATGCGTGCGCAAGCTCTTGCCTGCTGCAGCGCGCTGGCGATCGTCGGCGGCGCAGCCCCCGCTTTCGCGCAGGAAACGCCCGCCGGCGCGTCTTCGGAGCCCGAAGCGATCATCGTAACCGGCATCCGTAGCAGCTTGCGCAGCGCCGCGAGCATCAAGAAGAACTCGCTCAGCATCGTCGATGCGATCAGCTCGGAAGACCTCGGCAAGTTCCCCGATACCAACGTGGCGGAATCGCTGCAGCGCATTCCCGGCGTGGCGATCGACCGCAGCAACGGTGAAGGCCGCTTCGTCACGGTTCGCGGTTTCGGCCCGGCGTTCAACACGGTGCTGGTCAACGGCCGCACCTTCGCCAGCGACAACCAGGGCCGCGAGTTCAGCTTCGACCTGCTCGCAGCCGAACTGATCAGCGGCGCCGAAGTCTACAAGAGCTCGCAGGCGCGGCTGCAGGATGGCGGCATCGGCGCGACGCTCAACGTCAAGACGCCGCGCCCGCTCGATCTGGGCGGCTTCAAGGCGGTCGTTTCGGCCAAGGGCCAGTACGAGCGCAACAGCGACAAGGTGACGCCGCAGGCATTCGGCCTGATCAGCGACACGTTCGCTGATGGCAAGCTGGGCCTGCTGGCTTCGGTTTCGTACCAGAAGCGCGATGCGCAGACCCGCTACACGCAGAACCGCGGCTATATTCCCGGCACCACGGTCGGCCCGGCTGCGAACCCGCTGTTCACCAACGTTTTCGCGCCGCGTAACCAGGACGTGGGCCAGGACGACCAGTCGCGCGAGCGCATCGGGTTCACCGCCACCGGCCAGTACCGCCCGAACGACCAGCTGACCTTCACGGTCGACGGCCTCTACAACCAGTTCAACGTCGATTCGCGCGTCCAGGCGCTCGGCAGCTGGTTCGAGCCTTCGAGCTACACGGCAGCGGCCATCGATTCGAACCGCACGATCACCTCGCTGACGACGAACGGCAACGCCGACCTTATCCAGACGTCGAACAACCGCTTCGTGAAGACCTACGCGCTGGGCGGCAATGTCGAATGGAAGCCCAACAGCCAGTTGACCGTGAAGGCCGACGTTTCATGGTCGCGCGCCAAGGATTCGGCCGGCGGACGCAACTACTTCACCGTGATCGGCGTCCCCAGCATCTACAGCTTCAAGGAGGCGACCGGCAACGGCTTCCCCTCGACGGTGGGCTATACGGCAGACCTGACCAACGCGGCGCTGGGCCGTTCGCACATCGCGCTGCGCCAGGGCAACACCGAGGCCGAGCGCGTGATCGAGTACAAGCTCGATACCGAGTGGAAGTCTGACGGCGGCGTGGTCGATGCAGTCCGCTTCGGCCTCGTCAACACCAACCGCAGCAAGAACAGCCAGTCGATCGCGAGCGATCCCAACACGCTGTGCCTCTATTGCGGCTACAACGAGCCCGCTTCGGCTGCGCTTCTCAGCCCGCTCACGCTGCGCGCGCCGGGCGGATCGGGCAGCGTGCCGACGAAGATCCTCGGTTATGATGCCAACGCCTACTTCAAGTTCCTCGAAAGCCCCGCGCAGGCCGCAGAACGCGATCAGCGACGCGGACTTGCTCCCGGAACCACAGCTGCGCAGCTGGCGGCGACCAACGGCTTTGCCGCTGCGGTCCAGCCGAACTCGTTCGCGGTTTCGGAGAAGGTCTTCGCCGGCTACCTCGAGACCGATCTCAAGGGCGACCTCGGCGCGCTGCCGTGGGTGGTCAACATCGGTGCGCGCTATGTGCACACCGAGCTGATCGCGAGCGGCCGCCAGCTGGCGCTGACCGACCTGCTTTCGGTGCCGAACGATCCGACGATCTACCAGGCCGTGTTCGCCAACGGCGGGGCGCCTGTCGCGACAGCGAAGCGGTCGAGCTACGACTACTTCCTGCCGAACATCAACGTGAAGGTGAACCTGTCGGACAAGGTGATCGCGCGCTTCTCCGCGTCGCGCACGCTGACCCGCCCGCAGATCCGCGACCTCGCGCCGCGCACCAACTTCGACGTGACGCGTCCGGCCAGCCTCGATGCCAGCGGCGGCAATCCCGACCTCAAGCCCTACACGTCGAACAACTTCGACATCTCGTTGGAGTGGTACCCGACGTCGACCACGACGCTTTCGGTGGCCGGCTACTACAAGAGCATCGATGACTTCATCGTGCAGACCCGGTCGGCTGAGAACTTCGCCATCGCCAATGCCAGCAATCTGCCGGTGGGCGGCGGGATTACCGGCCCGAACACCGCGACGTTCAACGTGCGCCGTCCGCGCAACGCCGAGAACGCAACGGTTCGCGGTATCGAGCTGAACGTCGTTCACACGTTCGACTACCTGCCTGCGCCGCTTGACGGCCTCGGCTTGTCGGCCAACGCAACGTTCGTGGACAGCAGCGCTGCCTTCGATGTGACCAGCACGACGACCTCGTTCGCGCTGGAAGGCCTCGGCAACAGCTACAACTTGACCGGTTTCTACGAGAAGGACGGTTTTGCTGCCCGCGTTGCCTACAATCGTCGCGGCCGGTTCCTTGAGTATCTGGTGACGCCCGGCCAGGGCGGTGACCCGGTGTTCCGCCGTCCGTTCAGCCAGGTCGACGTGCGCGTGAGCTATGACATCAAGAAGTTCGCGCAGATCTTTGCGGAGGGGACGAACGTCACCAATGCGAAGAACATCACCACTGGCCGCTTCAACAATCAGGTGCTCGACTATGTCGATACCGGTGCGCGCTATGCCGCCGGCGTCCGCCTGAACTTCTGATCGTCCACCCCCTCCGGACGTGAAGGCGCGCCCATGCAGATTCCTGCGTGGGCGCGTTTTCGTTTGGGGCCATCATTCCTGCCATGAAGAATCGGATATGCGCGCGATGAAGAAACTCCGCCGCTTGCTTGCATCTGGCCTGCTGCTGGCCACGGCGGCCCAGCCTGCCGTTCATGCGCAATCGCTGCCTTTGGTCCCGCCGACGCGGCAGGCCTATGCGGTGCCGCCGCCCGATGCACCGGAACTTGCGGCGCTGGGTACTTTTGCGATCGGCACGCAAAGCATTGCCGTGCAAGCGCCGGACAGCGTGGTGCTTTCGGCCACTGGCCTTGTCCGCGCAACGCGCACGATCAAGGCGCGGATCTGGTATCCCGCCGAGGTGGCCGCGGGCACCGCGCGCACGTCGTTCGCGCATGTGCTGCCAAAGCCCGATGGTACTGGCGGTCCGTTCAGCATTCCCAGCCTGGCAGCGGATGTTGCGGCACCGATCAAGGGCCAGCGCTTTCCGCTGGTGGTGGTCTCGCACGGCTACAACGGCTGGGACACGTTCATGACCTGGCTCACCGAAAACCTTGCCACCAAAGGCTATATCGTCGTCGCGATCGATCATGCCGATCAGCGGGTGGTGAACCCGGCCGAGTTCCCGGTCTCGTTCGGCAATGTGCTGGTCCACCGCGCGCGGGATATCCGCTTCGTGATCGAAGACCTGACGCGGCGCGCCAGCAAGCCGGGCGATGCGCTGGGGCAGGCCATCGATGCGGGGCAAATCGGCCTCGTCGGCTATTCGATGGGCGGGTTCGGCGTGCTCGGCGCTGCCGGGCTTGATTATGCGCCGACCAGCCCGGTGCTCGCCCAGTTGCCGCCACCCGCGCGGGACCAACTGCTGGAAAGCCAGACGGCGGGCAAACCGCTCGCCGCGCGGATCAAAGCCGTGGTGGCGCTCGCCCCGTTCGGCGGGAGCCCCGCAGTGCGGGTGTGGTCAGAGGCCGCGCTCGCAGCCTTTGCAAAGCCGGTGCTGATGATCGACGGCGATCATGACGACATCGTCGATGCGGCGAATGGCGTCAGCTGGATATTCGACCACATGGCGAGCAACCAGCGCCATTTCCTGCTCTACCAGAACGCCCGGCACAACGTGGGCGGCAATCCGCCTCCGCCTGAGGCCGATGCGGATTTCTCGACCCGCGAATACTTCGCCGAGCCGGTGTGGCGCACCGAGCGGATCAACGCGATCAACCAGCACTTCATCACCGCTTTCCTTGATTTGCACCTCAAGGGAGATGCCGCCAAGCAAGCCTATCTCGACGTGACGCCGCCGCTCGCCGGCGATGCGCAATGGCCGCTGGCACCGTTCCAGAACGTGGGCGGCCAGCCCGCATCGGCGGACCAGCCGGGCTTCTGGCGCGGCTTTCAGCGGCGCTGGGCGCTGGGGCTGGAAATGCGGCAGGGCAAGCCTGCCGCGCGCTGACAGGGTCGCTCAGGCTGGGAAGGCCACTTCCCCCGTCAGGCCTGAAAACAGCGTCTCGGTGTGTCCGCCGACCCAGATCGGGCCGCCGGCTTCGTGTTCGATGCGGATGCGGCCCGAGCGGCCGAGGCGGGTGCCTTGCGTGGCAGTGTAGGGTGCGGAGACGTGGCCAGCGCGGAGCATCCATTCGGCGGCGGAGGCATTGAGGCTGCCGGTCACAGGGTCCTCGATCAGGCCGCCATAGGGATCGCTGAAGATCGCGCGCACTTCATAGGCGAAGGGACTGCCGGCAGGATGTAGGCCGACAAGGCCGATATCGATGCGCGAGGCGTTCGAACGCGCCGGTTCGACTGCGATGACCGACGCCGCATCCTTGAGCTGGATGCCGAGCCAGCCGGGTCCGTTGTCGATCCACTCGGCGGCGACGACATCGCTGGCTGTGATGCCGAGGACACCGCAGGCCTCCGCCAGCTTGTCTGCATCGACGGCGCCCGCGCGCAGCAGCGGCGGCGCCGCAAAGGCAAGGCCATCGGCACCGCGGCGCACATCGATGAGGCCCGCGCCGCATTCCTGCACGACCTTGCCGCCATGGCGCGGCGTGCCGCCGAGCGCGAGCCATGCATGGGCCGAGCCGAGCGTGGGATGGCCGGCGAAGGGCAGTTCCCGGTCCAGCGTGAAGATGCGCACGCGGTAGTCCGCCGCTTCGCTGGTCGGCGGCAGCAGGAAGGCGGTTTCCGACAAGTTGAGCCAGCGCGTGATGGCCTGAAGTTCGGCGGTATCCCGATCGCCATCGAGCGCGATCACGGCCAGCGGATTGCCCGAGAACGGGGTTTCTCCGAAAACGTCGACGAGCTGGAACGGGTACTGCGGCATGATTCTGACAACCTCCGCGCCGGGGATGGCGCTGGGCTGACGTTCAGCGTCGCATGGCCCTGTTTGCAAGAATGAAAAGCCATCGCACAGAGGAGTGTCGCTATCTGCGGTGCGGCCTCAGCTTTCCGGGATCGCCATGCTGAAGCGCAGGCCGAACACGAGCGAGCTGCGGGCAGTCTGATCCCAGCCCGGATGGATTACGTATTGCAGATCGGGCTGGATATTGAGCCAGGGGGCGAGCTGGCGCTGCGCGGTGAGTTCCAGCACGGTTTCGGCGCGGCGGGCGCTGTTTGGTGCGAACAGGGTCTGCCGTGCGGCTTCACCGAGCCGGGCGTGGGCGGCCGCAAGGCCGAGGCGCCAGTCGCCAAGAATGGCGACCGCACCGCCGCCGACATAGGTCGCCACCGGATTGGCGCGGGAATCGGCGATGCCTAGGCGGATCCACGCGCTGAGTTTGCGCGTCACCGCGCCCTCCAACATGCCGTAAACCCCGCGTGATATGGCGGGCGGCCGGGCAGGATCGAGCGCATCGAAGCGCGTTGTATACTGCCAGCCGCCGGCCTGAAGCAGCCAGGTGCCAATCGGCAGGCGCGTCTCGGCGATGAGGAGGGCGCCGGTCGTGCCGGGAAACCGCAGCGCAGCCTTGCGCGGATCGTTGCGGGAACCGGCGAGCGCATCGAACACGCCGAGCGCGAGCGCCTTGCGGCCATGCTGCAGCCGCACGACCAGCGCGGAACTGGTCATGGGGAAGATCGATGGCCCGGCGAGGCCGCTTTGCGAGATATCGGGGCCGATGCCGAAGGCGCTGTTGACGAAGAGCGCGCCGGTGTTCTGGATATCGAATTCGGCATTGAGATCGATGAGGCCGGCCTTGGCGGAGAGGTAGGGGCTGGGCTTCCACTGCGCCCAGGCCTCGTAGACATGGGGGAGGGTATCGGCCTCCAGGCTGCTCACCGTCTGGTAGGCGCCGATGCGGCGGCCCGAGAAATCCGGGCCGTGAACCGCAATCAGATCGAGATGCGCCGACAGCGCATCGAGCCCGATGACAGGGCCTTTGAAATCGACCCAGGCATCGGCGCGGCCCACGAAGTCGGTGCCACGATCGGCACTGTGCGCGGCGGCGGAGAGCAGATCGGCGGTGTAGGATGCGCCGAATTCCACCACCGATTGTGCCGCAGCCGGGGCAGGCGCAGCAAGGCAAAGCGCAGCAGGGCAGGGCGCAGCAAGTGCGAGTGCGGCAAGGGCAAGGCGAGTGGATCGGCGCATCGCCATGCGGGATAGGACCGATGCGGATAAGATCGTCCTTCGCGGGGATCAGGGAAAGGGCGCAGCATGGTTGCAGCATTCGCGAAGGGTTTGGCATCAGGCCCACTCTGGGCGCGCGGCATTACTTCGTGCGCAAAGTCTGGCCGGGGCGCAATTTCCTGATGACTCTGCTTATCCTATGCGGTAAATCCCCTAGCACATAACAAGTCGTTCACCCGGCGCGACCTTGGGAGAGGATGCGTAAAATTGCACCGCGCCGGGTGTCCAGATTTGTTTCTTCCCTGAAATCGCCGTTCCGTCCGCTGCCTGCACGGTGCGCGTTTCCATGCGTTTTGTTGCTGGATGATCGAGAAGGTCGATCATTGTAAGCGGACAAATGCACTGGCCGCTGGAGGGGGCTTTGCGCCAGAAGATGAGGGCCCGGTGGCCTCCCCCCGGCCCCGGGCAATCCGATCCTGAAACCCGAGCGGTATCCGGCAGGGATGCGCGCGCCTGTCTGCCTTGCGGGCGGCTGCGCGCCCGTGTCCGGCTTCCGCCAAAAGAGAGGACCTTACCTATGCGCGCTTCGCTTACGACCCTCGCCATTGCGCTGCTTGCCGCAATGCCGGTGGCCGGGCACGCCGCCGATGCGGCCATGACGCCGCCGGCCCCCACCGCCGAAAAACCGACCACCAACAAGGACTGGTGGCCCGACCAGCTTGATCTGACGCCGCTGCGCCAGAACGAAAATACGTTGGCGAGCCCTTATGGTTCTGATTTCAACTACACCAAGGCGTTCCTCAGCCTCGATCTCAAGGCGGTGAAGGCGGATATCGCCAAGGTGCTGACGACCTCGCAGCCTTGGTGGCCGGCGGACTATGGCAACTACGGCCCGTTCTTCATCCGCATGGCCTGGCACAGCACCGGCACTTATCGCACGATGGACGGGCGCGGCGGCGGTGCGGGTGGCGAGCAGCGCTTCGAGCCGCTGAATTCGTGGCCTGACAACGCCAACCTCGACAAGGCGCGCCGGCTGCTTTGGCCGATCAAGCAGAAGTATGGCCGCAAGCTCTCGTGGGGCGACCTGATGGTCCTCACTGGCAATGTCTCGCTGGAACAGATGGGCTTCAAGACGCTGGGCTTCGGCGGCGGCCGCGCGGATACGTGGCAGCCGGATGCGGTTTATTGGGGCACCGAGAAGAAGTGGCTGGCAGCCAATGGCGACCGCTGGAACGAGAAGCGGCAATTGAAGGGCCCGCTCGCGGCAGTGCAGATGGGCCTGATCTATGTGAACCCCGAAGGCCCGAACGCGAACGGCGATCCGATTTCCGCGGCGCATGATATCCGCCAGTCGTTCGGCCGCATGGCGATGAACGACGAGGAAATCGTTGCGCTGATCGCGGGTGGGCACACCTTCGGCAAGGCGCATGGTGCGCATGCCGCGACGTGCGTTGGTGCGGCGCCTGCAGGTGCCGGGATCGAAGCGCAGGGCACCGGCTGGAAGAACAGCTGCGGCACGGGCGTCGGCAAGGATGCTGTCACCAGCGGGCTGGAAGGCGCGTGGTCGGCCAGCCCGGTGCAGTGGACGAGCCAATACCTCGACAACCTGTTCGCGTTCGAATGGGTCAAGGTGAAGAGCCCGGCGGGCGCGACGCAGTGGCAGCCGGCGAACGCGGCGGACGTGCAGATCGTGCCCGACGCGCACGAGGCAGGCAAGACCCACGCGCCGATCATGTTCACCACCGACATGGCGATCAAGCAGGACCCGGCGTTCCGCGCCATCGCGCTGCGTTTCAAGGACAAGCCCGAGCTCTATGCCGATGCCTTCGCCCGCGCGTGGTTCAAGCTGACCCACCGCGATATGGGGCCGAAGACGCACTACATCGGTGCGGACGTGCCGGCACAGACCTTCAACTGGCAGGACCCGTTGCCGGCTGATGGCCACCCGCTGATCGGCGCGGCGGAAATCGCGACGCTGAAGAGCAAGGTTCTGGGCGCAGGCGTCACCCCGGCGCAGCTGGTGCGCACGGCGTGGGCTTCGGCCTCCACGTGGCGCGGATCGGACCTTCGCGGCGGCGCCAATGGCGCGCGAATCCGCCTTGCGCCGCAGAAGGACTGGGCGGTGAACGATCCGGCGGAGCTGGCCAAGGTGCTGGCCGGGCTGGAAAAGGTGCGCGCCGAGTATAACCGCAGCGCGCCCGGTGGCCGCACCGTCAGCATGGCGGATCTGATCGTGCTGGCGGGCAATGCCGCAGTCGAGCAGGCGGCGGGCAAGGCCGGTGTTGCGCTTGAGCTGCCGTTCATGCCGGGCCGGGTCGATGCCACGCAGGAGCAGACCGATCCTGCCGCCTTTGCGCCGATGGAGCCGAAGTCTGACGGCTTCCGCAACTATCAGGGCGCGGATGCGTGGCAGTCTCCGGCTGAGGCGCTGGTGGACAAGGCGAGCCTGTTGGGGCTGACCGTGCCGGAAATGACTGTGCTGGTCGGCGGGCTGCGCGTGCTCGATGCCAATGCGGGCGGATCAAACGCGGGCGAGTTTACGGGCCGTCTCGGCACGCTCTCGAACGACTTCTTCGTCAACCTGCTGAGCATGGACACCGTGTGGAGCAAGGCGGGTGCCGCCTATGAAGGCCGCGACCGGGCGAACGGCGCGCTGAAGTGGACCGCGACGCCGGTGGACCTGATCTTCGGCTCGAACTCCGAACTGCGCGCGGTGGCCGAAGCCTATGCCAGCGAAGATGCGCGCGAGCAGTTCGTGCGGGATTTCGCCAAGGCCTGGACCAAGGTGATGAACGCCGACCGTTCGTAAGTTTGCGATGTGAAGGAAAGGGCCGGGGCGCAGGTAGCGCCTCGGCCCTTTCTTGTTTCAGGCGTTCGGGCGGTTGGCGAGGAGGTTGTCCACCACGCTGGGATCGGCAAGCGTGGAGGTATCGCCAAGGTTGCCCACATCGTTCTCGCCGATCTTGCGCAAGATGCGGCGCATGATCTTGCCGGAGCGGGTCTTGGGCAGGCCGGGGGCGAACTGGATCACATCGGGCGTGGCGATGGGGCCGATTTCGTGGCGGACCCACTGGACCAGCTCCTTGCGCAGCGCCTCGTCGGGCTCGACGTCGGCGTTGGTCGTCACGAAGGCGTAGATGCCCTGACCCTTGATCTCGTGCGGCATGCCCACGACCGCCGCTTCGGCGACCTTGGGGTGGGCGACGAGCGCGCTTTCGATTTCGGCGGTGCCCATGCGGTGACCGCTCACGTTGATCACGTCATCGATGCGGCCGGTGATCCAGTAGTAACCGTCCTCGTCGCGGCGGCAGCCGTCGCCGGTGAAGTAGTGGCCGGGGAAGGTGGTGAAGTAGGTCTGGAAGAAGCGCTCGTGATCGCCCCAGACGGTGCGCATCTGGCCGGGCCAGCTCTGCTCGATGACCAGGCAGCCATCCGCTGCGCCTTCGAGAAGCTGCCCCTCGCCGGTCAGGAGCGCAGGTTTGACGCCGAAGAACGGACGGCTGGCCGATCCGGGCTTCAAGGCCGTGGCGCCGGGCAGCGGGGTGATCATCGCGCCGCCGGTTTCGGTCTGCCACCAGGTGTCGACGATCGGGCAACGGCCTTCGCCGACGACCTTGTGATACCATTCCCAGGCCTCGGGATTGATGGGTTCGCCCACCGAGCCCAGGAGGCGCAGCGACTGGCGGGAAGTCTTCTTCACCCACTCGTCGCCCTCACGCATCAGGGCGCGCAGGGCTGTGGGGGCGCCGTAGAAGATCTCGACGCCGAACTTGTCGACCACTTGCCAGAAACGGCTGGGATCGGGGAAGTTGGGCACGCCCTCGAACATCACGGTGGTCGCGCCGTTGAGGAGGGGGCCGTAGACGACGTAGCTGTGGCCCGTCACCCAGCCCACATCCGCTGCGCACCAGTAGATCTGGCCGGGACGGTAGTCGAAGACGTACTCGTGCGTCATCGAGGCCCAGACCGAGTAGCCGCCGGTCGTATGCAGCACGCCCTTGGGCTTGCCGGTGGAGCCCGAGGTGTAGAGGATGAACAGCGGGTCTTCCGCGCTCATCTCTTCGGGCGGGCAGTCAGCGGATTGCTGCGCGGCGGCGCTGGCCCAGTCCACATCGCGGCCTTCGACCACTGGCACATCGGCGCCGGTGTGCTTGAGGACGATCACGGTATCGACGCCGGGGCAATGCCCCAGTGCTTCATCGACATTGGCCTTGAGCGGCACCTTCTTGCCGCCGCGCAGGCCTTCGTCCGCGGTGATGACGAGGCGGCTGTCGCAATCGCTGATGCGGCCGGCGAGGGCATCTGGTGAGAAGCCCGCGAAGACGATCGAATGGATCGCGCCGATCCGCGCGCAGGCGAGCATGGCGACGGCGGCTTCGGGGACCATCGGCAGGTAGATCGTGACGCGCGAGCCGCGCACCACGCCGCGCGATTTCAGCAGATTGGCGAAGCGGCAGACCATATCGTGGAGTTCGCGGTAGGTGATGCGGCGGTCGGGAGTGTCCGGCGAATCCGGCTCCCACAGAATGGCGATCTGGTCGCCGCGCTCCGCGAGGTGGCGGTCGAGGCAGTTGGCGGCGAGGTTGAGCGTGCCGTCCTCGAACCAGCGGATGCCGAAATCAGCCTCGTGGAAGCTGGTGGTGCTGACCGTGGTGAAGGGCTTGATCCAGTCCAGCCGCTGCGCCTCGCCGCGCCAGAAATCTTCGGGGTTCTCCAGCGAGGCCGCATACATCGCCTTATAACGCGCGTCGTCGATCAGCGCGGAATTCGACCAGTTTTCGGGAACCGGATAGAGTGCCGTGCTCATCGTAGATATCCTCTCGCAGCGTGTTCGGTTTGCGCCGCTTTAAGCCGAACTGGGCCAAGTTTGCCAAGCCTTGAATATGCCATGTCAGGCTTTGGGTGTGGCTTTCCACGCGAGGAAGAAGCCGAGCCCGAGGAGGAGGTCGATTCCGGCGAACCCGGCATCGAGGGCGCCGACGCGGTGCTGCGTGAAGAGCAGCAGGGTCGGAACGCCGAAGGCTAGCTTCTCGAACACCACGGCCATCATCACCCGGCGATAGCGGACCGGGTCCGACGCGATCAGCCAGAACAGGGCCTGGAACACGAGCGCAAGGCCGACGAAGCCGAGATAGACGTTGGGCTGCTCGGCCGGCCATGGGGCGAAATAGGCCGGGACGAGAACCAGCGCGCCATAGATCGCGGCGGCGCGGAAGAAGATCGGGGTCCAGCGGGGCATGGGCCTCAGTGCGCGCCGGCCATGGCGGTGAGGAACATCAGGACTACCGGGTGCGGCTCGATCGTGGCCAGTTGCGCCTTGACTGATGCGAAGGCATCTTCGGCGGCGGAAAGGGCGAACTGGATATCGGCCTCGGTCATCGCGGCGCAGAAGAACATGTTGTGCCAGGGGTGGACGTAGACGCCGCGCTTGAGCATCGCCTCGCCCCACGCAAAGCCGATGCGGTAGTCGGGGTCGCCCTCGAACAGGATCTGCGGCATCTGGACGGGGCCGGTCTGACGCAAGGCGAAGCCGTGCTTTGTGGCGAGCGCGTCGAGGCCTTCGCGCCATAACGTGCCGAGGCGGATCGAGTTTTCGAGGTAATCGGTCTCGCGCAGGATCTTGAGCGTTTCGACCCCCGCGGCCATGGGCACGGCGGCGAACCAGAACGAGCCAGTGACGTAGATCTGGCCCGCGCCCTCGCGGCAGCGGTCGTTGCCAAGCAGGGCGGAAATCGGGTGCCCGTTGGCGAAGGATTTGCCCCAGCAGCTCATGTCCGGCCGCACGCCGACGAGTTCCCAGCTGCAATCGCGGATCAGGCGGAAGCCCGCGCGCACATCATCGACGATGAGCATCGCGCCGGTTTCGTCGCAGAGTTCGCGGGCGCGCCTGGCATAGGCCGGATCGGGGAGCGCCTGATCGATGAAGGCATCGTGCTTGAAGGGCGAGGCGAAGATGGCGGCGAGATCGTCGCCGGCTTCGGCGACGGCAGCTTCGAGGCTGGCGACATCGTTGTACTGATATTTCGAGATTAACGCGCGTTCTTCCGGCACGATCCCGGCAGGCATCGGCGTGCACCACGGGGCCGCGCCGTGATAGGCGCCGTCCGCCACGAGAATGCGACGCTTGCCGGTCTGCGCGCGCGCGGTGGTCATCGCCATGGTGGTCGCATCGGTGCCGTTCTTGCAGAACATCGCCCAATCGGCGTGGCTGACCATGCCGACCAACGCTTCGGCGAGATCGACGAAGTGCGCGCTGGGGCCGGTCATCGTATCGCCAAGCGCGAGTTGGGCGACAGCGACGTCATTCACGCGCCTGTTGTTGTAGCCCAGCAGGTTGGGGCCATAGGCGCACATGAAATCGAGGTAGCGGTTGCCATCGACGTCCCAGATATAGGCGCCTTCACCCTTGCTGAAAAACTGCGGGTAGCTTTCGGGCATGAGCGTGGTCGCCTCGTGGCCGTACATGCCGTTCGGCACGACTTTCAGGGCGCGTTCGCGCAGAGCTTTGTCGGCGGCGTTCGTGGTCATCAGGCTCTCCCTCATATGGTTCAGGCGGCTTGGTGCGCAGACGTGCGCAGCGGCAGGTATTCGGGCAGGAACGTGCGGGCATAGGCCTCGCGCGCGCGGCGGGCCTGCTCCTCGTACGCGTCGGTGATCGTGCCGTGGCGGTGGACCGAAAGGGTCCAGATCGCATCGTTGATCACGAGCAGTTCGGTGAAACGCTCGATCAGATCGTGGCTGGGGGCGATCTCGAACAACTGGCTGAGTTCGGCCATCGAGCGCTGCGCGAGCACGCGGTCGTTTTCGAGATCGCGCGCGCGAATCGTGGCGGAAAGGCCCGAACCGAGCAGGAGGCGGCGCGCGGCGGCGTGGGCGTTGTAGTGATCGCGGCCATGACCATAGCGCGCGGCGACATAGTGCTGCCAGGTCTGGATGCCGGGGGGCAGCGGCTTGTCGAGCAGATCGACGAATTCGCGCACGTAGCGTTCGGCCAGCGCCACGAAGACTTGCCCAGCATCGGGAAAGAAATGGTAGATCGAGGGGGCGGAAAGGCCCGCTTCCTCGGCGAGGGTGTAGATGCTGATCTGCGCGGGCTCGAGCGTTTCGAGCAGGCGATCGGCGGAATCGAGGATCGCCTCGAACCGCTGCTGGCTGCGCTTCTGGCGCGGGCGGCGGATCGCTTCGGCGGAACCGGGCGCCCCCGGCCTGGGGAGGATTGTGACCATGCAGCGAAGCCTAGCGCCGATTTTGCGAGGTTCAACCTAAATTCAAATAAAAATCCGAATTTAAGTCAAATTCGGCTTGACGCTGCTGCGGAATGGGGGAAGCTTTGCGTCATGGGGATCAGGGCTCGCGCCTGTGCGCTGCGGAGCCGAAGCGGGGGGAATGATTATGCGTCGGGCCAAAGTGAAGCAGTGCCTCGGGATCATTCTGGCGGGAAGCGCGCTGGCGCTGGCCATGCCGGCCTTGGCGGAGGAAGCCGCGCCGCCTGCAAAGGATGCGGGAATTGCCGAAATCGTGGTCACCGCGCAGCGCCGCGCGCAGAACGTGCAGGATGTGCCGATCGCCATCGCGGCGATCAGCGGCGATGCACTGAGCGAGACCGGTATCCGCGATCCGCGCGACCTCACGCTGCTGGTGCCGAGCCTTTCGATGCAGGCGGGGACGGCGGCCTCGACCACATCGCTGTTCATTCGCGGCGTGGGTATCGGCGATTTCAATTCCAACACCACGGGCGCGGTTGGCGTCTATGTCGATGACGTGTTCCTTGGCGCGAACGCGGGCAAGCTGTTCAACGTGTTCGATTCGGACGGGATCGAAGTGCTCAAGGGGCCGCAGGGCACGCTCTATGGCCGCAACACCACGGCGGGCGCGATCCGCTTTGCGAGCCGCAAGCCGACCGACGAACTGAGCGGCGATTTCTCCGCGCTCTATGGCCGGTTCAACGAAGTGCAACTGGAAGGCGGGATCGGCGGGCCGATCGCCAAGGATCTGCTCAAGGTGCGCGTGGCGGGGTTCCTGAACCGGCGCGACGGGACGACGCTGAACCGCGTGACCGGCAACAAGGTCAACAACATCAACCTCTGGGCGCTGCGCGGGATTGCCGATTTCACGCCCGCGCCCAATGTGCTGCTGCGGCTTTCGGTGCATGGCGGCAACAACACCGGCGGCGCGCGGCAGTTCCAGCATCGCGGGCAGGGGGTCGATTTCTTTGGCAACCCATCGTTCCTGCCCGATGGCACGTCGACCGACGCGTTCGGCTACGCGGATACCGACAAGAACGTCTATGCCGGGGACTACAATGTCGAAGGCAAGGAGCGCATCGGCGTATTCGGCGCCTCGCTGCTGGGGCAGGTGGATTTCGGCGGGGTCCAGCTGACCTCGATCACGGCGTACGAGCAGGTGAACCGCGCGACGCTGGAAGATACCGACGCCAGCCCCAACGACTTCGTGGTAGCCTACTACGAAGACCGCCCGCGCCAGTGGAGCGAGGAGCTGCGCCTGCAATCGACTGGCGAGCGCAAGCTCAACTGGATCGTCGGTGCGTACTATTTCCACGACACGCTGGCGACCGACAGCAGCTTCGATCTGCTGCGCAGCTTGCGCGATCCCGGCGATCTGCTCGGCACGTTCGATCCGGTCAATTCGCTGGGGCTGCTGCGCTATCCCTATACGCAGCGGACGCGGAGCTTCGCGCTGTTCGGCCAGGCGGATTACAAGCTTACCGACAAGCTGACCGCCACAGTTGGCCTGCGCTGGTCGAACGACCGGATCAACATGGATTACCACAGCCTGTTCGATGCGGTGGGCGGGGTGGTGCCAGTGAAGGCCTACTCGGACGTGACCCTGCCGCTGCTCGATTTCAACGGCACCAAGACCTTCCGCGATCTCTCCTGGCGCGCGGCGCTCAACTACAAGACCGGCGATACGCTGGTCTATGCCTCGTTCTCCAAGGGCTACAACAGCGGCGGGTTCGCGGGCGGGGCCTCGACCGATGCGCTGCAACTCGCGCCGTTCAATTCGGAGAAGCTCTATGCCTATGAAGTGGGGCTGAAGACCGAATTTCTCGACCGGAAGGTCCGCTTCAACACCTCGGCATTCTACTACGACTACCGCGATCTGCAGGTCTTCGTGTTCGATCTGACCGGGCCGATCCCGGTGCAGCGCAAGCTCAACGCGGGCAATGCGGAGATCTACGGGCTGGAGGCGGAACTCACCGTGCGGCCGACGCGCAATCTGGATCTGTTCGGTGCGGCAACCTTCATGCACAGCGAATACAAGAAGTTCGCCGCGCTGGGCGGGGTGAGCTATTCGGGCAACCGGCTGGTCAATGCCCCACGGTTCGCATTTTCGGGCGGGATCAACCTGACGGTGCCGCTGGCCGGAGGCTCGGCGATCAAGGCGCGGGTGGACGGTACATACGTGTCCTCGATCGCGCTGTTCCCGGACAATGCAGCGAGCACCGAAGTGAAGGGCAACGGCCGGGTTAACGCCCGGCTGGCGTGGCAATCGCCGTCCAAGACCTATGAGGCGGCGCTTTGGGTGAAGAACCTCAATTCGGCGCGGGTGATATCCTCAATTGCGCCAGTGATCACGCAGGACCAGATCAACTACAACGATCCACGGACCTTCGGGGTCCAATTGATCGCGCACTTCTGATCGGCGCGGCGAGCTTAGAAAAAGGCGGCAATTCCTGATGCTTGACGTACATGGCTGGCTTGAGAAGTTCGGCGCGGCGCTGGCCGCCGGGGATGGCGCGGCGGTGGCGGGCCTGTTCCTGCCCGATGGCCTGTGGCGTGATTACCTGGCGCTGGGCTGGACGCTGGCGACGCATGAGGGGACGGCGGCGATCACCGCCTTCGCAAGCGCACGGGCACGGGATTCCGGCATTGGCGGCTTTGCCAGCGATGCGCCCGCCGGGGCGAGCGAAGGCTTCATCAGCTTCGAGACTGCGCTGGGCCGGGGCGAAGGCTATGTGCGGCTGGTGGGCGAGCAGTGCTTCACGCTGCTGACGGCGCTCAAGGAGCTCAAGGGCTTCGAGGAACCGCTGCGCGGGCGGCGCCATTCGGGTGTGGTGGACGAAACCGGCCAGCGCACCTGGGAAGACGTGCGCCACGACGATGTGGAGCAGTGGAGCGAGAGCAATCCGCCCTATGTGCTGGTGATCGGCGCAGGGCAGGGCGGCCTTGCGCTGGGCGCGCGGCTCAAGATGCTGGGCGTGCCGTGCCTGCTGGTCGACAAGTATCCGCGCGTGGGCGACCAGTGGCGCTCGCGCTACAAGTCGCTGCTGCTGCATGATCCGGTGTGGTACGACCACATGCCCTACGTGCCGTTCCCGGATCATTGGCCGGTCTACACGCCCAAGCAGAAGATGGGCGACTGGCTGGAATACTACGCCGGGATCATGGAACTGGGGATCTGGACCAGCACCGAATGCAAGGGCATTTCCCGCGATCCTGCCACGGGCAAGTGGCGGGTGGAGCTGCTGCGCGACGGGAAGCCGGTGACGCTTGTGCCCGAACATCTGGTGATGGCGGTGGGTAATGCGGGCTTTGCGGTCACGCCGGAATTTCCCGGGCGGGACAGCTTCAAGGGCCACCAATGCCATTCGAGCGAGCATCCGGGCGGCGAAGGGCTTGAGGGCCAGCGGGTAGTCGTCGTCGGCGCCAACAACTCCGCACATGATATCTGCGCCGATCTGGTGAGCCATGGCGCCGAGCCGGTGATGATCCAGCGTTCCTCCACGCTGATCGTGCGGCAATCGAACATGGAGACGCTGCTGGCCGGTGCCTATTCGCAGCAGGCGTTCGATTCCGGACTCGTTACCGACAAGGCGGACCTGATCAGTGCGTCAGTGCCGCTGCGGCTTGCCGAGAAGGTCAACAGGGCGACGTGGGATGCGCTGCGGGTTTCGGAAGCGCCGTTCTACCAGCGGCTCACCGATGCAGGATTCCAGGTCGATTTCGGGCCGGACGGCACGGGCATCGCGATGAAGTTCCAGCGTACTTCGTCAGGCTATTATGTCGATGTCGGCGCTTCGGAAATGGTGGCTGACGGGCGGATCAAAGTGCGTTCCGGCGTCACCATCGAGCGCATCGACGAGGACGGGCTCGTGCTCTCTGACGGCAGCCACGAACGCGCCGACAGGATCATCTACGCGACCGGTTTCGGCGATATGAAGCAGTGGGTGGCGCGCCTCATCAATCCCGAGGTTGCCGAGCGCATCGGCAAGACCTGGGGCTATGGCTCGGGCTTCCCGGGCGACGAAGGCCCGTGGGAAGGCGAGATGAAGAACCTGTGGAAGCCGACGCCCGAACCGGGGCTGTGGTTCATGGCCGGAAATCTCGCGATGGCGCGCAGTTACTCGCAGTACCTCGGACTGCAGTTGAAGGCGCGGTACGAGGAGCTGCCTGTCGAGCCTTACGTCCCCGCCTGAAGCCGGGGGCGCGCCGCGAGCGCCCCTCCGATCATCACGAGGCCGAGAACGACGGCGGCTGAACACGCGAGCAGCACGGTATCGATCCCTTGCGCCTCGATCATCATGCCCGCTGCCGTGGGCAGGATCGCTGCGCCCATAAGCTGTGCCGAGGCGGCGAAGGGCAGGCTGCGGCGGGTAGGATCGGCCTCAAGCAGGAAGCCGGTGAGCGCGGGCGTGAGGACCATCCACACGAAACCGTAACCGACGATGAGTCCCCAGCCTGCGGCGCCGTCAGCGCCGCGCAGGAACAGCAGGGCGACGATGAGGACCAGGGCGAGGCCGGTGACCACCGCCTTCGTCCCGGCATGCCCGCGCTCGCCCACGGCAATGGCGACCAGCGCGCCCGCCATCTGCCCGACCATCGAAGCGGTGACCATCGGCGCGATGCGTTCGGGCGCGATGCCGCGTGCTTCGAGCCACAGGCCCATATAGGCCCAGATCCCGATGACCGCGCCGACCAGCAGTGCCGAGGCGCCGAGGCCGATCCAGCCGGAAAGCGGGATGGCACCCTTGCTGGCGGCGATTTCGGCATGAGCGGCGGGGGCGAGCCGCGACGGCACGAGCGGCAGTGCAAGCGCGGTGAGCGCGGCGATCACGGCGAGCGCGTGCTGGACATCAGCCGCCGAACCGGGTGCGGCGGCGCTCGCGAACCATTGCAGGATGGCGTACTGGCTGGCGGACTGAAGGAACAGGAACGCGGCCGCTGCGGCGTTGAGGCCCCTGGCCTTCGCGATGGCACCGGCCGCGACGCCGACCAGCAGGCCGCCGCCCGCTCCCGACACTGCGCGGACCAGCAGCAGCGGGATTGCGGCCGGGAGCAGGTTTGCTGCGATGGTAATGGCGATGCCGATCAGCGCGACCATGCGCGCCGGCGTCCGCCCCAGTAACGCGATGCCGCCCGCACTGCCCAGCGCGATGGCAGCGATCTCTATGGCCGCGAGGAGGCCAAGGCTGGCCTCGCCGATCCGGCCTTCGTGGACGTAGCTGCCATAAAGCAGTGGCTGGACGCCAAGCACGAGGAGCCCTGCTGCACCGATCAGGAGGCAGGCGCCGAGGGAGATGCGGGAGGGTGCGGGGCCGGTAGATTCCTTGTGCGCCGCCATCCCATACCCTCGATGATCCAATAATTATCTGGTTTATTGGGCAGGGTGCAGCTCGAGTCAAGCGCGGGGGGGGCGCCGCTACCGAAGCGGCTTACGGTGATGGAATTGGAGAAGCTGACGGCGAACCCTTCTGCAGACACTCAGGCATCACGCGCTTGGCGGTGGCCCGCTCAAGCCTCTTGTAATCGGTTGCGCAACCACGCAGACCGTACTCGTCATCTGGTCCGGTCGCCGCACCGCCTTGGCAGGAGTTTTCATTGACCCTCAGTCGCCGCGATCTGCACCGCATCCTTCTCGGCACCGGAGCGGTGGCGCTTGTGCCGGGGCTTGCGCGCAGCAGTCTTGTCCAGGCGGCCGAGGCAGCCGGTTCCGATCCGCTTGCACTGGTCGACCCCGAACTGCGCGCGGCAGCGCGCGCGATGCTGGGGCAGAAATTTCCGCCGATGACGCGTGAGGCTCTGCCGGCAATGCGCGCCGCTTGGGCGCCGCTGCCGCTGCTGGCCGCGCCCGAGGTCAGGCTCCAGACGATTCCCGGACCGGCGGGCGCGCCGCCCGTCGCGGTCGAACTGATCGTGCCCGGCGTATCAAGCACGCCAAGGCCGGCGATCGTGCATATCCACGGCGGCGGGATGATTTCCGGCCGCGCCCGCAACATGACCGCGTTCTGCCAAACACTTGCGGCGGAATTCGGCGCGGTCGTGGTCAATGTCGATTATCGCCTGTCGCCGGAAACGCCTTTCCCTGGCCCGGTGCTCGATAACTATGCCGCGCTCGAATGGCTTGCGGACAATGCGCAGAGTTTGGGTGTCGATCCGGCGCGTATTGCGGTGATGGGTGAAAGCGCCGGTGGCGGGCTGGCCGCGATGGTCGCGCTGATGGCGCGCGATCGCGGCAAGGTGGCGCTGTGTCAGGCCGTTCTGATCTATCCCATGCTCGATGACCGCACCGGTTCGACCCGCAAGGTGCCGCCGCATATCGGCACGATTGGTTGGTCGGCTGAGGCCAATCGGTTCGGCTGGTCGGCGTTTCTGGGCGTACCGGCGGGATCGGATGCGGTGCCCGCCGGCAGCGTCCCCGCTCGGGAAAGCAATCTGGCAGGTCTTGCCCCCACCTTCATCGGCGTCGGCGCGCTCGATCTGTTTGTCGACGAGGATATCGCGTTTGGCGGGCGCCTGATCGCGGCAGGGGTGAAAACGCGTATCCATGTCACGCCCGGCGCATGGCATGCCTTCGATTTCGTCGTGCCCGAAGCGCGCGTGGCGCGGGAATTCACAGCAGCGTGGAAAGCGGAACTCCGCGCTGCCTTCGCGGCTTAGCGCGCGAGATTCCGGTCAAAGAATTTCACGATGACGGCGTAGGCCTCGCGCGATTCGGGCATGTCCGGCTTGTAGAAGAAGCCGTGGAACAGGCCTTCCCACACATGCAATTCCGCCGGAACGCCGAGCGCAACGAGGCGGGTGTGGGTCTTGACCGCCGAACTCAGTTCGAACCCGCGCGTTGCGGTGAGGATCAGCGTCGGCGGGAACAGGCGCAGCACGGCATCGGATGAGCCGGGCGAGACGAGCGGGTCCTTGGGGTCCGCGTCCTTGAAATAGGGTAGGGCGGTCCATGTCGGCGGGGTGGTGGTGGGCCATGCCGGGGCAGGGCGGGCCTCGCCCACGGCGGCGGTCATGTAATCGGCATCGCCGCCGAAGCCGTTGGACGAACTGGTGAGGCCTGCGCAGAAGATGCCAGCCGCACCGGGGCGGGGCAGGCCGTGCTTCTGAAACCAAGCCAGCGACATGCCGGTGAGCATCCCGCCGGCCGAGCAGCCATAGATGCCGATCTGCTCCGGGCGGTGGGACTTGAGCAGTTCGCGGTAGACCAGCGCCACATCCTCGCTGGCGGCGGGGAAGGTGTGGTCCGGACCCTGCCGGTAATCGACCGAGACGACCCGCACCTTGCCGAGCGCGGCCACGGGAATGGCTTCGAGCTCTGCGCAGCCGGGGAAGCAACCCATGAAGCCTCCGCCATGCAGGTTGATCAGCACGCGGCGGGCATTGCGCGGGGCGATCCCGGCCTTGGGAGCATAGTCGAACACGCGCACCCCGCCGATGCGGTGCTCGCGCATGGTGGTGGCAAACGCGGCCCTCGCTTCGGCGAGATAGGGCTCCATGAACACCGGCACGCCGGCCACCTGCTTCACTTTCTCCGGGTTCTGCATGTCGTGCAGATGGTCGGCCATGTACTGCTTTGCCTCGGGGCTGAGCATCGACGAGACCGGCACGGCCATTGCGGGCACATGAACCGTGCCGTCTGCATCCACGGCAACCTTGGGCGGTGCATCCGCTGCGATAGCCGCCTGCGGGACGGTCAGTGCCGCGATGGCCAGCGCGAGCGCGCCAGCCAGCCGCATCGCGCGGGCGCACATGGGAAATGTCGGGCTGATCATGGCGCGGCTTCTCTCCTGATGATCCGCGGCGAGGACTTCGCGTCTGCCGTCCCGATCTGGCTCTTGCGTAATCGATTGCAATTGTGACCGCAAGGTGTAAGAAGGTAATCGATTGCGCGCGAGTGTGTGCGCCGATGACCGCGCCAGAGATTGCGGCAAAGCTAGAGGGATTGAGGGTGACGTTCACACGCAGATCGTTCGGCCTTGCTGCTGCTAGTGCCGCCGCGCTGACAGCCATGCCGCTGCGGGCCCTTGCGGCTTCGACAGCGCCGGTGGGCGATCCGCTGCGGATGGTCGATCCTGAACTGCGCGAAGGCGCAAGGATGATCCTGGCCCGGCCGCTGCCCGATCCGCTCGATCCTGCCGCGATCCGGGCGATGCGGCTGAAGGCCCCGCCACCACCGCCGCCGCTCGCATCCCCGGCCATCGATCTGCGCCGCATTCCCGGGGCGCCGGGGCATCCCGAGGTGCCGATCGCGGTGATCGGTGCGCGCCCTGGCGAAGCGCCACGTCCGGCGGTGCTGCATATCCACGGCGGCGGATTCATTGTTGGCCGGATGACGGACACGTTCCCGGCTTCCCAGCGCCTTGCAGAGGAAATGGGCTGCGTGGTGGTTGAGGTCGATTACCGGCTGGCGCCTGAAACCGCATTCCCCGGACCACTCGAGGATTGCCATGCCGCGCTGGTCTGGCTTCACGCAAATGCAGCCGCGCTGGGCGTGGATCCGGCGCGAATTGCGGTCATGGGTGAGAGCGCGGGCGGCGGCCTTGCGGCCATGGTGGCCATCGCCGCGCGCGACCGCCGCAGCGTGCCGCTGTGCTATCAGGTGCTCATTTACCCGATGCTCGATGATCGCACCGGCAGCACGCGCCGGGTGCCGCCGTTCATCGGCACGATCGGCTGGAACGAGGCGGGCAACCGGGTCGGCTGGGCCACTCTGCTCGGCCAGCCTGCAGGCAGTGCATCGGTGCCGCCGGGGTCGGTTCCCGCACGGATCGGCAGCTTTGCCGGTCTGCCCCCCGCGTTCATCGGCGTGGGTGCGATCGATCTCTTTGCCCAGGAAGACGTGGCTTATGCGCAGGCGCTGATCGCGGCCGGCGTGCCGACGCAGCTGCTGGTCATTCCCGGCGCGTACCACGGCTTCGATTTCATCGCACCCGCATCGCGCGCCGCGCGCACCTTCACCGCATCGTGGAAGGCGGCGCTGGCCGCTGCCTTCCAGCCCGCATCCGTCAGAACCTGAAGCAAACACTCGCCCCAAAGTGCGAGCAGGCAACGGTTTGACACTCGTTGCACAATCGATTACGCAAACACTCAAGAACGAGGGAGGATACCATGAAGCCCAATCACCATCGCAACCAACTGCGCGCGTGCCTCGCCGGTGCCGCCGCCACCATCGCCATGATGTCGGCGGTATCTGCCCATGCGCAGGAAGCGGCACCGCAGGCCAGCGAAGCGGCCGGCGCTGACGAAATCATCGTCACCGCGCTCAAGTCCGGCTCGCTCAAGCTCGATCAGGTGCCGATCGCGATCCAGGCATTCGGCGGCGACACGCTCAAGCAGCGCAACGTGCGCGATGGGTCGGATCTGATCCAGCTCATCCCCGGTGCCTCGCAGGCGCAGGAAATCGGCGCGGGCTACCGCATCTTCTCGTTCCGTGGCTCGGGCGCGGGCGGCCCTATCGGCGATGGCCTGATCGGCTACTACCTCGATGATACCCCGTTCGGCGTGCCCAACAACCAGGCCGCGCCGCCGGTGCAATACTTCGATATCGACCGGATCGAGGTGCTGCGCGGACCGCAGGGTACGCTTTATGGCCTCGGCTCGTCAGCGGGTACGATCATCTATCGGACCAAGAACCCCGATCTCGAGAAGATCACCGTTGCGGGCGAGGCGGAGCTTTCGAAAACGGGCGATGCCGGTGATCCCAACTACCGCGGTGCCGCCGCCATTTCGGTCCCGCTGATCGAAGGCAAGCTCGGCCTGCGCGTCAGCGGTGGCTACGATCGCCGCGCGGGCTATGCCGATATCTATTCGGGTGCGCCCACCGGCACCCCGCGCGAGAAGGACGCCAACGACGTCACCTCGAAGGACATTCAGGCGGTTCTGCTGTGGAAGCCCGATGCTCTCACCACCGTGCGCCTGCGCGGCTGGTACTTCAGCACCGATCAGAACTACCTCAACGTCATCAACTCGGTGAAGCCGCCCTATGCCTCGTTCCAGGGCGACGTGGTGGGCTATGACCGCCGCCGGGCCTGGTATCTTTCCAACACGATCACCCGCGATATCGGTGATCTCACGCTCACCAACGCGACCTCGTATCAGAAGTCGCTGCCCGGCGGTTTCCAGGTCGGTCTCAATCTCGGCGCGCCGCTCGGCATCGGCACGCTGATCAACGGCGGCGATGCGCGCAACTTCGTCAACGAACTGCGCCTTGCCACCAACAAGGGCGGGCCGTTCAAGGGCGTGGCGGGTGTGTTCTATCAGAACGCACGGAGCCTTTATACTTTCAACCTCAACTTCCCCGCCTTTGCGCTGAGCGGCCAGACCGTGACCAAGACCGAGAACGCGGCGCTGTTCTCCGAGGCCAGCTACGAGCTGTTTGGCGGCAAGCTCGTCCCGCTGGTCGGACTGCGCTATTTCAAGGACAAGCGCACCGCGGATTCGGTTTCCAACGGCGTTCCCGTATCGATCAAGGCAACACCCGATGCGGTCACCTGGCGCGCCAACCTGGCCTACTATCCGGTGCCGAACTGGACGGTGTTTTTCAACGCCGGCACCGGTTTCCGCAGCGGCATCCTGCAATCGCAGGCCCAGGCCGATGCGGTGATTGCAGACGGCGTGCCCAGCGGGCTCTCGCTCACGCCCGACAAGCTGCGCAATCTTGAGATCGGCACCAAGGGCACGCTGTTCGATGGCGCGCTCCGCCTCGCGATCAGCCTCTATGATATCAAGTACACGAACATCCAGAGCGCCTTCAACACGTCGATCGGCCTTGCCGCCTTCGCCAATCTGGGTGACGGCAAGGCAAAGGGCATCGATCTCGAAGCGACCTGGCGCACGCCGCTCAAGGGGCTGACGCTCAACATGATCGGCAATATCAACGATTCCAAGTTCACCAAGGTGATCCCCGCCTTCAACGGCGCGGACCCCCGGATTGCCAACGGCAAACGCCTGCTCAACACGCCGACCCACAACTTCCGGCTCGACGCGACCTACGAAACGAACGTCGGCAAGTACGAAATGTTCGTCACCGGATCGGCGACCGCGGTCGGCCGCTTCCGGCTGGGAGATGCCACGGTGAACGAGATCAACCCCTATCAGCTGTTCCAGGCGAGCATCGGCCTGCGCCGCGATCGCTACGAGCTGCGCCTCTTTGCAGACAACCTCTCCGATGAGCGCGGGCCGACCTCGGCAAACGGCCCGACGCTGCTGGCTGGGCCGCGCCCGCGCACCATCGGGGTCACGTTCCGCCTCAACACCAACTGATCTGGCGGTGGCTGCGCCCGGTTTCCCTCGTGGAGCCGGGCGCTGTCCTGCCAAACGTTCACAAGGCGCAGAAACCATGGCCCATAGATCTGCAGGGGCAGGGGGGCTTGATCGCCGCAGCCTGATCAAGGGCGCGGGGCTTGCGGCGGGGTTATCGCTCGCCCCGGGCACTTCCGCCGCTGCAGCGGCCATGCCTCAAGAGGACGCGGCCTTGTCCACCGATCCCGCCGTCGTCACCGCGCGCACCGCCGCAGGCCTGATCCGGGGCTATCGCCAGGGCGGCGTTCATATGTTCAAGGGCGTGCCTTATGGCGCGCCAACGGGCGGGGCCAACCGCTTCCGCCCGCCCCGGCCACCTGCGCCATGGCAGGGCGCGCGGTCCGCGTTGCACTACGGCCCGATCGCGCCGCAGGACAAGGGCATCGGCCGCTTCCACGATGAGGAAGCTTTCATCTTCCGCTGGAACGATGCCGTGGCGGACGAGGACTGCTTGCGGCTGAACGTCTGGACGCCAGCGCTTGATGCGGGGCGGCGTCCGGTGCTCGTCTGGCTTCATGGGGGTGGTTTCGCGGCGGGGTCGGGCCACGATATCCCGGCCTTCGACGGCGAGAACCTTGCCCGAACCGGCGATGCCGTTGTCGTCACGCTCAATCACCGGCTCAATCTGCTCGGCTTCCTCGATCTCTCCGCATGGGGTCCGGATTTTGCCGAGAGTGGCAATCTCGGCATGCTCGATATCGTAGCCGCGCTGCGCTGGGTGAAGGACAACATCGGCGCGTTTGGCGGCGATGCGGACCGGGTGACGATCTTTGGCCAATCGGGCGGCGGAGCCAAGGTTTCGGCGCTGATGGCGATGCCGGCGGCGCGTGGCCTCTATCACCGCGCGGCGATCCTCAGCGGATCGTTCGCCGGGTTCAATACGCCTGCGCTCAGCGCCCGGCTCAGCGCGCTGCTGCTGGCGGAACTGGGGGTGGGGAGCGGCGAGATCGCCAAGCTACAGGCGCTGCCCTATGCCGACTTGCGCGCGGCGGCAGATCGCGTTGCCGCGCGGATCAACCCGCCCTTCGACGGCTTCGTCGATGTGCGCCGGATTCCGCAGATCCTCGATTATGCGCCGGTGATCGATGGCCGCACGATCCTGGCCGATCCGGCCGGTCCGGCGATACCCGCCACCGATCCGGCGGTTCCGCTTATCATCGGCTCCACGCTCAACGAGTTCGTGACCGGGATCAACCAGCCGGACAGCGACGCCATGGACGAAGCAGCCCTCAGGGCGCGCGTCGAACGGTTCCTGCCCGGCCGCGCCGATGCCGTGATCCGGGCCTTCCGCGCCGCGACTCCCGCCGCAAAGCCGTTTGACCTGTGGTCGCGCATCGCCACCGCGCCGATCCGGCAGGCAGTGATCGATCAGGCCGCGCGCCGCCTTGCCGCAAGAGCGCAGCGCACGCACTTGTTCTGGTTTGCATGGCAGACCCCCGTGCTCGATGGCCGTCCGCGTGCATTCCACTGCCTCGATATTCCGTTCTGGTTCGATAACGCAGCGCGCTGCGCTTCGATGACGGGCGGCGGGCCTGAAGCGCAGGACCTGTCAGCGCGGATGTCGCGCACGCTGGTTGCCTTTGCCGCGGGCGGCGTGCCCGATGGCGCGGGCCTCCCGCCATGGCGCCCGGTTGCGCCCGGCGATTTCCCCTCGCTGCGGCTGGACGCCAGCCCCGCGCTCATTGGCGAGATCGATGCGGCCGAACGCGCCAGCTTGCTCTGAGCGCCCCCATTGGCCGCCCGCAGCGGTCTGTGTAAGCTGCGCTGCGTGCGGCTCGCAGGGTTTTGCCCGGTAGGCGATGTCCGGATACAAAGGGTCACATGGTCAGCGTCAAGAATATCAAGGAGTTTGCCGAACTCGCCGGGGTTTCCACCGCCACCGCTTCGCGCGCGTTGACGGGATCGGGCCGGGTGAGCGAGGAAACGCGCAAGCGCATTGCCGCTCTTGCCGAGAAGCTGGGCTACCAGCCCAATGTCGCCGCGCGCAACTTGCGCACGCAGCGCACCATGACGATCGGCGTGCTGGTGCCGCTGGGGCACGAAGCGCTGCAGCACTTGTCCGATCCGTTCTTCAACACGATGACCGGGTTTCTCGCCGATGCCTTTGCCGAGCGGGGATATGACCTGCTGCTCTCGCGCGTGCTCCCGCGCAACGACCGCTGGATCGATCGGTTCATCGGCAGCGGGCGTGTCGATGGCATTGTCGTGGTCGGCCAATCGGATCAGGTTCATGTGATCGAGACGGTCTCGCGCCGCTATATGCCGATGGTCGTCTGGGGTGGCCATTCGCCGGGCCAGCATCATTGCTCGATCGGTTCGGACAACCGGCTCGGCGGGCGCATGGCGGCGCTGCACCTGATCGAGCGGGGCTGTCGGCGGATTGCCTATGCCGGGCCGGTCGAAGGGAGCGAGTTCGGAGACCGCGTGGAAGGTGCGCGCGGTGCGGTGCAGGAAGCCGGGCTTGATGGCCTGACCGCCATCCCCACGCATTTCGAGCCCGATGCAGCCTACGCTGATTTGCGCCAGAAGCTCGGCGCGCTGCCTGTAATGCCCGACGGGATCGTTGCTGGGTCTGACGTCACCGCGATCAGCGTGATCCGTGCGCTGCGCGATCTGGGCCGCAGTGTGCCCGATGATGTGCGCGTTATCGGGTATGACGGCCTGCCGATCGGGGAGCACATGGCTCCGCCGCTTTCGACGATCGACCAGCAGTTGCGGCACGGTGCGGACTTGATTACCCAGACCCTGCTGCGCCGGATTGCCGGCGAAGAGACGGCCTCCCAGCAAATCGAGCCGCAACTGATCGTGCGCGGTTCGACCTAGCGGACAACTCGCGCCGATGCGCCGTTGAGCGCGATGTGGAAGAACGGGGCGGGGTAACCCGCAAAGTGGGCGCGGCGCTGGGTGGCATCCTCCAGAACTGCCGGATCGGCGAGGCCGGGATAGTCGGCAAATCCGATTACCGAGAGATCGTCCAGCACCCACCAGCTGTATTCCTGCGCAGGCGCTTCGGCGGGGGTCGCCGCGACGAGACCCGATCCGTTGAGCAAGGTGAACGGCCCGAGCGGCGATGGCGCTACGGCGCCGTAAAGACCGCTCGGCGCGGGCGGGGCTTCGTCTGCAAAGACTTTGGCCTGGGTGGACCAGAACAGGTAGTAGCGGCCCGCCACGCAGCGCATGTGCGGACGTTCCAGCTCGTTGTTGAGGCCTGACGCGTCGATCACCGGCCGGCGCAGCCGCCAGCTGCCCGCCGGATCAGCCTCAGCCACGCCGATGACCCCTGTCCAGCGCGAGGCGGCGCGGGCGGAAGACCCGGTGAAGAACAGATAGGCCTGCCCCGTTGCCGGATCGCGGAACCAGGCGGGGTCTCGAAAGCCCAGGATCTCCCCTGCGCGCCCCTCGGTCTGGTTCGCGGGGAGGTAGTGCTGGCCATCTGCGACAATCGATTCCGCAAGTGCGCTCCAGTGGGACAAGTTGAACGCACCATCCGCGTGGGCGAAGCGGCAGCTGGCCTGAAACAGGCGCTGTTCGAAGCTGGGGCTGGAAAGCCCTCGGCGCCCTGCTGCAGTGAAAAAGACCGTGAGCGACGAGCCAGCCGAATCCAGCACGGCCGAGCCGGACCATTCGCGGCTTCCGGGGGTGAAGTCTTCGGGAAAGACCGGACCGTGCAGGGTCCAGACACCGTCCTTCCCGGACAGGAGATGGATGCGCGCGACGGCATGGCGTTCATCCGGATCTGCAGCTGCCGGCGCGGCCAGCACCATCCATAGCGATGCGCCGTCAAAGCGCGGAAGACAGCCATCCGGATACTCGACCGGCCACATGTCCCAGAGGTCATGGCCGGCGATCCGCGCAGCCACTTCACGCGTGAACGCCGGGATCGTGTTGTCCGGCCCCTGATCAAGCAGGGCAAGATCGGCCGAGGTCCAGCGCCGGTCGAAAACGCTGGATCGCGAGGCTGGCGCTGCATCAGGGTTCTTGACCTTCGGTGCCGTCATCAAATGTCCCTCATGCTGCCGCCCCGCAAGCCATCCCGCCCGCAAATCCTTGCAAACAGGCGCTTCCCCGAAAATGCCGACCAGAAACGTGCTGGCCATGCCGTAGCGGGCAGTGTAAGAAAGAGCAATCGATTACGCAATGATCAGTTTGCCGTGCCTGGCCATTCTCCTCAAGCCGCGCTCTGCACAATGTGCCGGTGGCGCGGTGGGCAGCTTCGCTTCATGATGATTGCGCGAGGCACCGGTGCCCGCACGCCGGGGAGCGGGCACGCAACAAGGAATGGGAGAGTGCCATGGATGGGCCAGTCAACCGCAGGCAAGTGCTGCTCGGGAGCGGTGCGCTGCTGATGCCCGCGCCCGCCTTGGCTGCACGCGCCGCACTCCGGATCCCGGCCGGCGGCGGTCCGCTCCCGCCCGAATGGACCGCAGCAGAGACCATCGCCTTGTGGGCTGCAGCGCCGCCCGGTGCGCCCGTCACGCCCCCGGTTCGCTCCGCCACGCTTGATCCGGCCTTCATCACCGGCGTCGCCCGGCCTGAGCTCAGGGTGTTCCGCCCGGCGCAGAGCAAGAGCAATGGTCGGGCGCTGCTGGTGATTCCGGGCGGCGCCTACACCTTCATCTCGATCCGCAACGAAGGAACCGATGTCGCCCGCGTGATGACCGCGCGCGGCTACACGGTGTTCGTGCTTGTCTATCGTCTACCGGGCGAAGGCTGGGCCAACCGTTCCGACGTGCCGTTGCAAGACGCGCAGCGGGCCATGCGCGTGATCCGCTTTGGCGCTGCGGGTTTCGGGATTGATCCGGCGACAGTCGCGGTTCTTGGTTTTTCCGCAGGGGGGCACCTTGCGGCTTCGCTGATCACCGCCGCCGCCGAACCGGTCTATGCCCCGCGTGATGCAGCCGATGCGCTCGATGCGCGCCCCTGCTGTGCGGGCCTGATCTATCCGGTGATTGCCGCGACGCCGCCGCACACCCATCTGCTTTCGGCGCAGCGCCTGCTGGGGCCTCAGCCCACGGAAGAGGCGATTGTCCGCCGATCACCCGCACGCCATGTCGATATGGCGACACCGCCGACATTCCTCGTCCATGCGATTGATGACGAGGCTGTGCCCTACGAGAACACGATGCTGTTCATCGACGCGCTGCGAGCGGCGCGGCGCCCGGCGGAACTGCATCTTTTCGAGGAAGGCGGGCATGGCTTCGGCATCGGTCCGGTGAATGCCCCAGCCGGTCAATGGCCAGCCCTTTTCGCGGCGTTTCTCGACCGCCATGGCTCACAGCTTGCAGCCTGAGTGCGCTGGGTGGCGCACAGCGATTGGTGTTGCGCACCGGGTTCTGGGAAGCAGCAAAGGTATCCGGCAGTCGCTGTGGGATTGCAAAGCCTGTGAATCGTAAATGCCAAGCAAATAACTGAAATATATAAACATTGAACTTGAAAGTGCGTGTTGTTTGCCTCCGAGTTGCGAGCAGAGTGATTTGTATTTCGCGACAGCCTTTTTCCGACGTAAGCAATTGAAGATAAATAATAATACTTTCGGAGTGAAGTTGAGGCGCGGAGAATTGAGGCGAAGCAGCCATTAAGAACGGGGTGCTTGAAGGTCTGCTTTTGGATGAAGCAGTCGCTCCTGGTAAGTGTTTCAAGGCTGCAAATGGGCTTGTATCAGGCGACTTCATGACTTGAACTCGATCCCTCACCGACGTACATTGATGGCAGCTTCGGGAGTTTTCGAAATGATCCAGCGTCACCGCTAAGGCGGCAATGAGCACGATTGCGGAGTGATCCGCTGGCTGGACTCCTGATTTTCGAGAACATCATGCAAAGATTGAAGAACAAGACGTGCGTCGTCACTGGCGCTGCGCGTGGTATTGGTCGCGCTATTGCGGCGCGTTTCCATGACGAAGGCGCCGTGGTCATCGTCACTGACATTGATGCGACTGCGGGCGCTGCAACTGCCGCTGAAATTGGCTGTCGGTTCGAACCTCTCGACGTGCGCGAAGAGGCTGGCTGGTTGCGGATGGCCAGGATTATTCCTGCGGCCGATGTAGTGGTCAACAATGCCGGCGTAACAGGGTTCGAAGGAGGCATGGCGCCCCACGATCCCGAAAACGCCAGCCTTGCAGATTGGAGGGAGGTTCACCGCGTAAACCTTGACGGGACGTTCCTTGGCTGCCGCTATGCAATCGGCGCGATGAAGGAATCGGGGACTGGATCGATCATCAACATTTCCTCGCGTTCGGGTCTGGTCGGCATTCCTGGTGCCGCTGCCTATGCCTCGTCCAAGGCGGCGATCCGCAATCACAGCAAGACGGTCGCGCTCTATTGCGCACAGCAAGGCTGGCGGATCCGCTGCAACTCGGTTCACCCGGCTGCCATCCTTACTCCAATTTGGGAGCCGATGCTGGGAAATGGTCCCGACCGGGATGCCAAGATGAAGGCGTTTGTAGCGGACACGCCGCTGAAGCGGTTCGGCATGCCAGAAGAGGTCGCTGCCATCGTCGTGACACTTGCTTCGGATGAAGCGACCTATGTTACCGGGACAGAAGTGAACATCGATGGCGGGCTGCTCGCAGGCTCGGCAGCTTCTCCTGGTTGATCGCAGTAGCGGGCGCGATCAATCGCGCCCGCTCCCCTCTTTGCATACAGGAACGGCCAACGAGACCACCTGCCCGCGACCAACGAGGGTGGTGGCGATCTTCATTCTACCGAGCGCTGCACTTCAGTGAGCCGCTCGGCAGACTTCGTGGCAAGGGGTGCCGCCTTCAGTCCGACCAAAGGCCTGAGCCAGTTCACCCGCCGCGCGATCTCGTAGGTCAGTGCGCAGCCGAACACCGTTGTCAGCAGGATCACGCCGAATGCCAGTTCCGGCTGCGCCCCGGCTTGCTTCAGCTAGAACCCCGCCGCGACGATGATGGTCTGATGCGCGATGTAATAGGGAAAGATAGCCTCGGTCAGATAGCGCCGCACCGGGCCATCATAGTGCAGGCGCGTCTGGGCGAGACCAAGCAGTCCCAGGATCATGCTCCACGCCAGAATGGCGCGTGAGAGAGCGCGGGCGGTCTCCCATGCGAACGTTCCGTCGCTCAGCCCGTGCAGGGCGAACATGCTTGCGCAGCCCAGCGCTGCACCGCCGAGCAGCACGCGCCAGTGATGCAGGATGACCTCCCATGCGTCTTCCGAACGCGCCAGCCCCACGCCGAAGAAGAAGGCGAAACCGTAGATGGCATGGGCGTAGGGATCATCGACAAGCGCAGCCGCCGCTTTGGCCGTGGTGCGTCAAATGGGGTATGACTGGAAGACTGTCAGAGGAATGGAATACTGGGCTTTCAAGGGTGTGAAGCGCTCCAGCCTGGACGAGGGACATTCGGCCATGGAATTGGACGATGAGCCAGACATAACCGTCGCAATTCCAACCGAAGTAGCCGGCCCGCCTATCAATTCCTGAAGCCATGGCAGGCCTACTTTCGAGCGGTCAGAACAAGCCCTTGCTGCCAATCGTTTGTAATGCGCCCATTGCGTCAGTTCCGCGAAATTTGAGTCACGGCTCATGCAATCCGGCCGTTGCATGCAGGTAAATTGGTCGGGGAGACAAGATTCGAACTTGCGACCCTCTGCTCCCAAAGCAGATGCGCTACCAGGCTGCGCTACTCCCCGACCGGGCCCCCCTAGAACATGCGGTGGCGGTGCGGCAAGGCGCAATCGAGTTTCCCGCTACCGTTCGGGAATAGGGAGCCTTGGTATTTCCCCTTAGTACTGGCATATTCTATAACAGTTCCGCCCCGGGGGCAAAGTGGCGGACGAGCGGGAGCAGGTCGGTCTATGGCGGAGTTTTTCAAGCGACTGCGGTGTCTGGTTGGCAAGCATTCGCCGTCGCGGCGTTCGGTGCGGTATGAAGGGCATCTCAAGATCGGGCCTTGCAAGCATTGCGGCCGGGAGCTCGAGAAGGGCGGGGATGGGCGCTGGGTCACCCGCCACCTGATCAGCGGCGCCGGCAAGCCCAAGGTCATCGACGAGGATTGAGCAGGGTGGTTGACCTTCAGGGGGCGCGCGCCCAATTGGCTAGCGGGTAATACCGACACCTGAGCCAAGAGGAGCGATCATGACCACCTGGACTTCCACCGACCCCATGACCGGCGATGTGCTGTGGCAGGGTGAGGATGCGAACGTCGATGCTGCGGTCTTGGCAGCCCGCGCGGCGCAGGGCGGCTGGGCACTGCGCCCGCTGGCGGAACGCATCGCTATTGCAGAGCGGTATGCCGAAGTGGTGAAGGCGCATGCCGAGGATTTTGCCCGGGTCATTGCGCGCGAGACGGGCAAGCCCCTGTGGGAGGCCCGCACCGAAGTCGGCACCGTGGCGGCGAAAGTTGCCATTTCGATCACTGCGCAGGCCGAGCGAGCCGGTGAGCGGTTCGGCGAGGCCGCCGGGGTGCCGCAGGCGCTGCGGCACAAGCCGCATGGCGTGCTGGCGGTGCTGGGCCCCTACAATTTCCCCGCGCACTTGCCCAATGGCCATATCGTGCCGGCGCTGTTGGCGGGCAACGCCGTGGTGTTCAAGCCCTCCGAACTGACCCCGGCCTCGGGCGCTTATATGGCAGGTCTGTGGGCCGAGGCGGGCCTGCCCGAAGGCGTACTGGTGGTGACGCAGGGCCGCGCCGATACCGGCCGCGCGCTGGCCGCCCATCCAGAGCTCGACGGGCTGCTGTTCACGGGATCCTCGAACACCGGCCTCGCGCTGCATCAGGCCTTTGCCGCGCGGCCGGACCGCATCCTCGCGATCGAGACCGGCGGCAACAATCCGCTGATTGCATGGGACATTGCGGAAGGTGACGTGGACGCGGCGGCCTCGCTGGTGCTGCAATCGGCGTTCCTTTCGGCAGGCCAGCGCTGCACCTGCGCGCGGCGGCTGATCGTGGGGCCGGACGGCGATGCGCTGATCGCTGCGGTTTCTGCCATGGCCGACCGGATCATCGCGGGCGGGCCGTTCGACGAACCGGCGCCGTTCATGGGCCCGGTGGTCGATATGTACGCTGCGGCCCGAGTTGAGCAGGCGTGGGACGCGCTGGTGGCGATGGGCGGAGAGGTGATCCGCCCGCTGGTGCGCCTGCGCGAAGACACACCGCTGCTTTCGCCCGCGATGATCGACGTGACCGGCCTTGCCGTGCCCGACGAGGAAATCTTCGGCCCCGTGCTGCAGGTGATCCGCGTGGCCGATTTCGATGCAGCGATGGCGGCGGCCAACGCGACGCGCTTCGGACTTGCCGCCAGCCTGATCGGCGGCGACGAGGCGCTCTACCGCAGGTTCTGGGCCGCTTCGCGTGCCGGGGTCGTCAACTGGAACCGTCCGACCAACGGCGCGGCGTCCTCCGCTCCGTTCGGCGGCGTGGGGATTTCGGGCAATCACCGCCCGAGCGCCTATTACGCGGCGGATTATTGCGCGTGGCCGGTGGCAAGTCTGGAAAGCCCGGCGATCGCCGCCGCAGCGCTGACGGGGCTGCGCGGTTAGCACCAAAATCCGGAGTGAGAAGGACGCTGCGAGCACACCTCAAGCGCACTTCAGGTTGGTGGGCCCGGCAGGATTCGAACCCGCGACCTAGCCGTTATGAGCGGCCAGCTCTAACCGCTGAGCTACAGGCCCACCTTGATCGTCCGGTTAATGCGCTGCCGGGCGAATGGCAAGCGCGGCTCAGACCTCTACGCCTGCGATGATATCGGCCACGCCGGCAGGACGGATCTGGCGCTGCTTGAGGTAGGTGAAAACCGCGCGCCACCAGTCGTAAAGCTGATCGAGGCCGTCCTCATCGCGCACGTAGGGCGTGAGGCCGGGGCGCAGCGAGGGGCTGTGGAAGGAAAATACGAGGACCGGCAGGCCTTCGTCGAGTGCGATGTCGATACCCTTGATCGCTTCCTCGATGCTCACCCCTTCCGGGGTCAGCGGGATGCGTTCGAGCATCGCCATGCGTGCAAGCAGGCCGCGCAGCTTGGGCATGCGCCACAGCAGGGGATAGAGCATCGGGCCCTGCTGGCGCAGCATGCCCCAGAACACGGTGGTCAGCGGCAGCTCCATCAGACCGCCGGGCTTGTCGACCCACCACGGCATAACCGGGTGCTCGGTGAAGTTGGGGCCGCCGGTGGAGCTGTAATCGAAGCGGGCGCGGACCGAGGTATCGATCGCGAGCCCGGCTTGCGAGAGGATCCCGGCACTGGCAGGCCCCACGCCATACCGGCCGGCGCGGTAGATCAGCGGGGCCTTGCCGAAGGCGCGCTCGATCGTGTCCTTCAGCGTGTTGAACTTCGCCGCTTCCAGCTCCGGCGCAAGATTGCCCGCGTAGCTGTTGAAGACGTTCACTTCCTCGTCGTGCGGCGGGCTGACCCAGGGATGGAGCTGGACGCCGATTTCGGCACGCCCGGCAGCAACGGCCTCACCCAGCGCATCGACCGCGGCGGGATCGGTCGCGATCGGGTAGTCGATCAGGTAAATCGGGGCGACGCCCACACCTTCGCAAAACTGCTGAAAGCGGGCGAGGCGCGGAACGTGGCTGAGCCCGTGGCCGGTGCGGCCGAGCGGCTGTGTCCAGTCGAACTCTTCCTCGGTATCCACGGTGACGATGAAGCGCTGGCCGAAAGCCGGCGCGAAGCGCACGTGCTGCCTCGCACCCGGCACGTCGAGAATGTTCGGCTGAGCCACGCCTGCCACGGTTCCCTTAGCCGGTCTGGTTACCGACGATGCCCTTGTGGCTAGGTGTATGGCGTGCCGTGGTCAAGAGCGGGAGAGTTACATCCACACTTGCCTCTTCGCGCACCATGAGGCCGCTGGCCGCGCGTAGCTCCGCCCCGCACAGGCGCAGCGCAAAACTGCTGCCGAGCATGCCGCCTGGGCTGGCGAGGCTATCGGCGACGAGCGGCGCGCCCTCGCTCGCGGCAGCGAGCGAGGCGGGAAACGGGAGCCGCAGGCGCACCGCATAGCCCTGCGGGCCGGCGCCGACGCTGAGCGAAAGGGCCATGCGCTCACCCGGTGCCGCAGCGCTCGCGATCAGGGACAGCAGGCGCCAGAGCGTGCGCTCGAGCTCGTCCGGCGGCACTGCGACGGGCAGCGGACCATCGGGGAGATCGTGTGATAGCACCACTTCGCGCGGGGCGAGCAGGGGATCGAGCTGGGCGATCAGCCGGGTGAGCAGCGCGACAAGATCGGTCTCGCCCTCGGCTGCTGCGCCAGCGGGGGCAGGGGCGGTTTCGAGCAGGGCGAGCCGCTCCACATCTTCGAACCCCGCCAGCATGCGGGCGGCATCCGAAGCGATGCCGGCGGCAAGGCTGCGGTACTGGTGCGGCGTGGGGCCGAGCAGCTGCTGCTGGATCAGTTCGGCAAAGCCCTGGATCGCATTGATGGGCGTTCGCAGTTCATGCAGCATTTGCCGCAGCCGATCCGTGCTGCGCTGCGCTGCATCGTCGGTAGCGGTGGACGGGGCAGCGACAGGGGGCGCGGGTGGGCGGCGCAGGCGGGCATTCCAGCCGAGGAAATGCCCGCTATCGGGAGCGAAGCCTGGAACGGCATCGATGCGCCATGGCCCTGCGACAGGGGCAGGCCCTTCGAGTTCCAGTCGGCCGCCGATCACCGGCAGGCGCGCCCGCGCCGCGCCGAGCGTGCCGGGATCGCAGGCGACCGGAGCATCGGGATCGGCGGCAAAGGGGCGCAGCCCCACGAGTGCAGCGGCGAAGGGCGCAGCGGCGAGTGGCGTGCTGGCGGCGATCACCGTGCCGTCGGTATCGAGCGCGATGTCGATCGCGGTAATGGCGGGCGGCGCCGGGGGTGGCTCATCCGCGAAGGGCAGGCGGCTCTGCATCGCAGCCTGCGCGCCGATGCCTTCGACCGGGGCGCCGGCCGGAAGATCGCGCGCGCGGCGGAAGGCCTCGATGCGGGCGATGATCGCACCGATGCCCTCACCCGCCTGAGGGGGCACTCCCTCACTCATCGGCGGGACGGCTGCGATCGGCGGGAGCGGCACGAGGCGCACTGCAGGCTCCTGCTGCTGTGCGAAACCGGGCGGGAGGGGCAGCGCGAAATCGGTCACGCCCAGCCGGGCCAGTAACCTTTCCACCTCGGGCCCCAGATCGCGGCGATGGCGCAGGAACCCGCGCGCCTGCACCGGAAGATCGGGAATAAGCTGGAGCCAATCCCGATCCGTGAGGCGGGCCGAGATCATCGCGGCCAGTGCCACTTTGGGACCGGCTTCGGCAAAATGTTCGACAAGGATTGGTGAACGCAGGCCTGCAGCGGCAATAAGGGATGCACTCGCAGGTTCGCCCAGCATCGCAGTGATCGAATCAAGCCGGGTGAGCGCGGCGACATGCTGCTCGGTCCACCGCTCGGCCGGGGTGCGGCCGAGGATGTCCAGCAACTGGCGCATTTGCGTGGCGACCGCACCCGGCCCGGCCGCGACAGTGCGCAGCACGGTTTCGAGGCGATCGTCGACAATCATGCGTTCTCCAAGCAGAGGGCAACACGCGCCGGCGCGCCCGTGGTGGTTACCGGGACCCTAACAAAATGTAGGTGGGCTGGAAGGGGTCTGTTGATTGCGTTGCATTGTGGGACGATTGCGATATTAAACAACAAAATTATCGACAGCAGCCGCACAAGGTGTGGAAAGTTACCAAGATTGGCCGGACAGCCCTTTGCATGCAGCCTAAAGTGCGGGTGTGGCAAGGGGCGGAGTTAACCAATTGATCCGAACACGATGCATCCGAGCGCACGCAGGATAAACAGAGAACCATGGCAACTCTCGACGGGATCGATCGGCGTCTGCTCGCCGAATTGCAGGATGAAGGACGAGTGACCAATGTCGAGCTGGCGCAGCGCGTCGGCCTGACCGCGCCGCCCTGCCTGCGGCGAGTGCGCGCGCTTGAGGAAGCGGGCGTGATTCGCGGCTATCATGCCGAGCTCGATCCTTCCAAGCTGGGCTTTGCGATCACCGTTTTCGCGTTGGTGAGCCTGAAGAGCCAGGCCGAGGAATCGCTGCGCCAGTTCGAGGAGCACATGCGCACCCTGCCCGAAGTGCGCGAGTGCCACATGCTCAACGGCGAGATCGATTTCATCCTCAAGATCGTGAGCCGCGATCTGCAGAGCTTCCAGGAATTCCTCACCAGCAAGCTGACGCCCGCGCCCAACGTGGCGAGCGTGAAGACCTCGCTGACGATCCGCACGGCCAAACAGCTGCCGGGTGTGCCGCTGGACGATTGAGCAGCGCGGGGGCCTCCCCACGCAGCCTGCATTTCGGTGATCAGGGGATTAGGCAAACCCGTTTCGGCACGTTAGCACTCCGGTTTCGTGAGATCACAACCGGAGAATGCCGCACATGCGCCGTGCCCTGCTTGCAACTACAGCACTGCTAGCCGCCCTGATGACCGCAAACGCAGTGCAAGGGCGGGAACCACCGCGTCTGCTGCAGCATCCGAGCCTTTCGGCGACCGACATTGCCTTCGATTATGCCGGCGCGATCTGGACCGTGCCCCGGACCGGCGGGGCCGCGCGCGTGCTGGTGACGGGGCAGGGTGACAACAGTCGTCCGGTGTTTTCGCCCGATGGTACGATGATTGCGTTTACCGGCAGGTTTGACGGCAATCGCGATGTCTATGTGGTGCCGGCCGCGGGCGGTGTGCCGCGCCGGTTGACCTGGCACCCGGGACCCGATGTCGCGCTTGGCTGGTCGGCCGATGGCAAGAGCATCCTGTTTCGCTCCGTGCGCGAGACGGCGCGCGATCTGCAGCGCTTTTACCTTGTGCCGGTGGGCGGCGGTGATCCCCGCCCGGTGCCGTTGCCTTCGGGCGACGACGGCGCGTTGAGCGCGGATGGCAGCCATATCGCCTACACCCCGTTCAGCCAATGGCAGCCGGCATGGAAGCAGTATCGCGGCGGGCAGACCGACCGTATCTGGATCGCGGACCTCAAGGACAGTTCGGTCGTCACGATCCCGCGCGAAAACTCGAACGATCGCAATCCGATGTTCGTGGGCGATGATGTCTATTTCCTGTCCGATCGTGACGGGCCACGCACGCTTTATCGCTATGCCGGCAAGGGCGGCACGGTCACCCAGGTAATCCGCAACGACCGAGGGTTCGACATGGCCTCGGCCTCGGCAGGGCCGGGCGGGATCGTGATCGACCATTTCGGCAAGATCGAGGTCTATGACCTTGCCACCGGCGCAGTATCGCGACCCGCGATCACAATCGGGGCTGAGGCACCTTCGCTGCGGCCCCATGTCAAGGATCTCGATGCGGACGACATTGCGGCAGCGGTGCTTACGCCCTCGGGCAAGCGCATGGTGGTCGAGGCGCATGGCGAGATCATCTCGGTGCCCGCCGAGAAGGGCGATGCCCGCAATCTGACACAGACGCCGGGCGTGGCCGAACGCGATCCGGCGGCCTCGCCCGATGGCAAGTCGGTGGCCTATTTCAGCGATGAGAGCGGCGAATACGCGCTGCATATCCGCGCTGCGGACGGCACCGGCACGGTGCGCAAGATCGATCTCGGCACGCCGGCTTCGTACTTCTATGCGCCGCTGTGGTCGCCGGATTCGAAGCGCATCGTGTTCCATGACAAGCGGCTCAATCTGTGGCTGGTCGATCTGACGGCGGCTGCGCCCAAACCGGCCAGGATCGCGACCGACCGTTATGACAGCCCCGAGCACAATTTCGATCCGGCCTGGTCGCCCGATAGCCGCTATCTGGCCTATGCGGTGCAAGGCACCAACCACCTCCACACGATCATGATCCACACGCTTGCCACCGGCACCGCGCAGGCGCTGACGGACGGGATGAGCGACGCGGTTTCGCCCCGGTTCGACGCGGGCGGCGAGGTGCTCTACTTCATCGCCAACACCAGCCGCGGGCTGGGCGCGGGCTGGCTCGACATGTCGAGCCTTGGGCGCGCGAGCGACGGCGCGGTCTATGCGGCGGTGCTGAAGAAGGACGGGGCCGCGCCTACGGCCTTGCAAAGCGACGAGGAAAGCGGGGCGGATGCCAAGGCTGGCGACAAGCCGGCCAAGGCAGACGATGCGAAGGCCGGCAAGGACAGCAAGGACAGCAAGGACAGCAAGGACAGCAAGGCTGCTGCCGCGCCCAAGCCGGTGCAGATCGATTTCGCCGGGCTCGACCAGCGCATCGTCGCGCTCGATCTTCCCGTGGCGCACTATGTCGGGCTGTTTGCGGCCGAGGCCGGGACGGTCCTGGCCGTTACTGCGCCGGTCGTTTTCACCGATCACGACCTGATCGACGAAAGCGATGCGCCGGTGCCGGTCTCGGTTGTCCGCTACGACACCAAGGCGCGCAAGCCCGCGACCATCGTTGACGGGGCCGATTCCGGTTCGCTGTCGGTCTCGGCAGATGGCAAGAAGCTGCTCTTCGCGCGTCAGGGGCACCGCTTCCTTGCCTCGACCGGCGCGCCATCGGAGGGCGACAAGCCGGCAGCGGTTAAGTTTGCAGCCTCGATCTCTGTCGATCCGATGGCCGAATGGCGCCAGATGTATCACGAGGTGTGGCGGATCGAGCGAGATTTCCTCTACGATCCCAAGGCGCACGGCCTCGATCTTGCGCGGGCGGAGAAGCTCTATGCGCCGTTCCTGGCGGGGCTGGGCAGCCGCGCCGAACTGAACGCGTTGTTCGAGGAGATGACGGGGCACATCGGCGTTGGCCATACGTTCGTGAACGGCGGCGAAGGGCCGAAGCAGAATGCAGTGAGCACTGGCCTGCTCGGGGCCGATTTCGAACAAGTGGCAGGGCACTACCGCTTCCGCACGGTGCTCAAGGGCGAAAGCTGGAACCCGGGATTGCAGGCACCGCTGGCACAGCCCGGTGCCGAGGTGAAGGCCGGAGAGTATCTGCTGGCGATCAACGGTCGCCCGGTCGATCCGGCAAACGAAGTCTACAAGGGCTTCGAGGGGCTGGCCGGCAGGCAGACTGTGCTTACGGTCGGGCCGAACCCGGACGGGACCGGTTCCCGGGCAGTCAAAGTCGTGCCCATTGCACGCGATATTCCGCTGCGGTTGCACAGCTGGATGGAAGCCAACCGGCAGCTGGTCGACAAGCTTTCGGGCGGCAAGCTGGGCTATGTCTATCTGCCCGATACCGCGGGCGGCGGTTTTACGAACTTCAACCGCTACTACTTCGCGCAGGTCGGCAAGCAGGGGATGATCATCGACGAGCGCTTCAATCACGGCGGCGATATTGCCGACTACATCGTCGATCAGTTGAAGCGTACCCCGCAGATGGTCAATTCGACCCGCGAAGGCGAGCCGATGGTCGAGCCTGCGCAGGCGATCTTCGGGCCCAAGGTCATGCTGATCAACGAGCTGTCGGGTTCGGGCGGCGATGCGCTGCCCTGGCTGTTCCGCAAGGCGGGCGTGGGGACGCTGGTCGGCACGCGCACCTGGGGCGGGCTGATCGGCATCGGCGGTTATCCGGCGCTGATGGACGGCGGCATGGTCACCGCGCCGCGCTGGGCGATCTATGGCACGGGCGGGCAGTGGGAAGTCGAGAACATCGGCATTCCGCCGGACGTGGAAGTCGTGCAGGATCCGGCGCAACAGCGGCTGGGTCATGATCCGCAGCTTGAAGCCGGTGTTCGCATCGCGCTCGAGGCCCTCGCCAAATCGCCACCGCCGACGTTTGTCCAGCCTGCCGCGCCGGACAAGAAGCCGGTCCTGCCAGACAGTCTGGACTAACAATCTAAGTAAAATGCCGGATTTACCGGGAAAGCATGACCGCCGGGCTGTTTCATGGCCCGGCGGTCGCAGGATTGGCGCAATTGCGCGCGTTGCACAGCCCTGCCCGGACTGCGCCGCAGCCTTGCCGCTGCAAGGAAATTTAACCCTTATCCGCTAACCCGCCTCGCAACGGATTGGACTGCACCCGCCGTACCTCGCGCTCGGAATTGCTGGCGAGAGGCGGTCGGCGGGGTGCACGCGGGGAACCAGAATGGTTGAAATCGTCAAGGTCGGCGGCGAATTGCTGGTCAATACCGAGGTTGCGGGCTTTCAGGAAATGCCCTCGATCACCGGGCTTTCGGGCGGCGGCTTCGTGGCGACCTGGACCGACTATTCGGGCGTGAGCGGCCTCGGCGTGGCCAAGGCGCAGCTCTACAGCGCGGCGGGCACCAAGGTGGGCGGCGAGTTTGCGGTGGCAAGCGGCGCGGCGACCGATCAGTCGTTCCCCACGGTATCGAGCCTTGCGGGCGGCGGGTTCGTGGTGACCTGGACCGAAGCGGGCATCCAATCGGACTACAAGATCAAGGCGCAGGTCTACAATGCGAGCGGGGCGGTGGTGACGCCGTCCTTCCTCGTCAACAGCACGACCTGGACGCAGCAGGGCGGCAATAACGTGCCCGGCAACCACAACCCCACGATCACCGGCCTTTCCGGCGGCGGTTTCGTGGTGACCTGGCAGGACTATGCGGGGTCCGCTGGCGATGCGAGCGGCGCGGGGATCCTCTCGCAGCTCTACAGCGCGGCGGGCGTGCCGGTGGGCAGCGCCGCTCGGGTCAACACCCAGACCACCGGCGACCAGACCCAGCCGACGGTGACCAGCCTTGCCAGCGGCGGCTATGTCGTGACTTGGATGGACGGCACTGCGTCTGGCACGGCGATGAAGGCGCAGCTCTTCAGCGCGGCGGGGGCTATGATCGGCGGCGAAATCGCGGTCGATGCCAAACTGCTCAATGATCAGGCGTTGCCGGTGGTCACGGGGCTGGCGACCGGCGGCTTCGTCGTCGCGTGGCAGGATTCGAACCCGGCAAGCGGTCAGCCCGATACGCTGATCCGCGCGCAGGTGTTCAGCGCGGCGGGGGCCAAGGTGGGCGGATCGCTTGTTGTCAGCGATACGAGCGCAGGCGAGCGCGACTTCCCGGCGATCGCGGGCCTGCCCAATGGCGGCTTCGTGGTGACGTGGCAGCACTTTGTCAGCCCAACGAACAGCGACATCAAGGCGCAGGTCTTCGATGGCGATGGCACCAGGCTGGGCGGCGAAATGCTGATCAACACGGTGACGGCGGGCTATCAGGAGCGCCCGGTGATCACCAGCGTGACCGGGGACGGCTTCGTCATCGCGTGGGGCGATGGCAGCGGGCTTGGCGGCGACGCCGACGGCACCAGCATCAAGGCGCAGCTCTACACCTACGGCATCTACAACGTGATCACCGGCACCGACGGGATCGACGCGCTGACCGGCACGACCAGCGACGATCACCTGATCGGCCTTGCCAGCAATGACACGCTGACGGGCCTCGGCGGCAACGACCTGCTCGATGGCGGCACGGGCAGCGACACGATGATCGGCGGGCTCGGTGATGACATCTACGTCGTCGACGTGGCCGGCGATGTGGTGACCGAGCTCACCGGGCAGGGCACCGATACGGTGCAGACGAAGCTGGCGAGCTATCTGCTGGGCAACAATGTCGAGAACCTGACCTTTACCGACAATGCTGCGCATACCGGCGTCGGCAATGCGCTGAACAATGTGCTCACGGGCGGCGGCGGCGCGGACAACCTCAACGGTGGGGCGGGTGCGGACCGCATGGTCGGCGGGCTGGGCAACGACACCTACACCGTCGATAACATCGGTGACACGACGATCGAGGCTGCGGGCGGGGGGACCGATACGGTTTCCGCCTCGATCAGCTGGACGCTGGCGGTCAATGTCGAGAACCTGGTGCTTTCGGGCACGGCCGCGATCAACGGCACCGGCAATGACGATGCAAACTCGCTGAACGGCAACAGCGGCGCCAACGTGCTGACGGGGCTTGGCGGGAACGACACGCTCAACGGCGGTGCGGGTGCCGATACCATGATCGGCGGCCTGGGCAACGATACCTACGTTGTCGACAATGCGGGCGACGTGACCACCGAGGCGGCGGGCGAGGGGACTGATGGCGTCTCGTCCTCGATCAGCTGGACGCTGGCGGCCAATGTCGAGAACCTGACGCTGTCCGGCTCGGCGGCGATCAATGGCACGGGCAACACCGATGCCAACGTGATCAACGGCAATAGCGCGGCCAACGTGCTCACCGGGCTGGGCGGCAACGATACGCTGAACGGCGGCGCCGGGGCGGATACGATGGTCGGCGGGCTGGGTGACGACAGCTATGTCGTCGACAACGCGGGCGATGTGGTGACCGAACTCGCAGGGCAGGGCACCGACCTCGTCGTGTCCTCGATTACCTGGACGCTGGGCGCCAATCTCGAGAACCTGACGCTTTCCGGCAGCGCGGCGAACAATGCCACGGGCAACGCGGATGCCAACGTGCTCGTCGGCAATTCGGGCGCGAACAGGCTGACGGGCCTTGGCGGCAACGATACGCTGAATGGCGGAGCGGGCAGCGACACGATGATCGGCGGTCTGGGCGATGATGCCTATATCGTCGATTCGACCGGCGATGTGGTGACCGAACTGGTCGGCGAGGGCACCGATGTCGTGCAGACGACGCTTTCGAGCTATACGCTGGCGGCGAATGTCGAGAACCTGACGTTCACGAATTCCTCCGCGCATACCGGCATCGGCAATGCGCTGGCCAACGTGATCACCGGCAATGCGGGCAACGATACGCTGAACGGCGGCGCAGGGGCGGATACGCTGGTGGGCGGCTTCGGCAACGACAGCTATGTGGTCGACGATGCAGGCGACGCGGTGACCGAATTTGCCGGGCAGGGCACCGACCTTGTCACCGCGTCGGTCAGCTATACGATCTCCGCCAATGTCGAGAACCTGACGCTTTCGGGCACAGCGGCGATCAACGGCACCGGCAATACCGATGCCAACGTGCTGACCGGCAACAGCGGCGCCAACGTGCTCACCGGCCTCGGCGGCAACGACACGCTGAATGGCGGGGCGGGCAACGACACCATGATCGGCGGGCTGGGCGATGACATCTATGTCGTCGACGCGGCGGGCGATGTGGTGACCGAACTGGTCGGCGAGGGCACGGACACGGTGCAGACCACGCTGGCGAGCCATACCCTGGCTGCGAACGTCGAGCGGCTGACCTTCACCAACGGCTCCTCGCACACCGGCATCGGCAACGCGCTGGCCAACGTGATCACCGGCAATACCGGCAACGATGTACTCGACGGCGGCGCGGGCGCGGATACGCTGATCGGGGGCGCGGGGAACGACAGCTATATCGTCGACAACGCGGGCGATGTGACCACCGAACTGGCGGCGCAAGGGACCGATCTCGTCACTGCCTCGATCAGCTGGACGCTGGCCGCCAACATCGAAAACCTGACGCTTTCGGGCACGGCGGCGCTAAGCGGCACCGGCACCAACGAGGCCAACGTACTGACGGGCAACAGCGGCAATAATGTGCTGACGGGCCTTGGCGGGAACGACACGCTGAACGGCGGGGCCGGCAGCGACACCATGATCGGCGGGCTGGGCGACGACATTTACGTCGTCGACGCGGCGGGCGATGTCGTCACCGAACTCGCGGGCGAGGGCACCGATACGGTGCAGACCGTGCTGGCGTCCTACACGCTGGGCGCGAATGTCGAGCGGCTGACCTTCACCAACTCCTCAGGCCACACCGGCATCGGCAACGCGCTTGCCAACGTGATCACCGGCAACAGCGGCGCAGATGTGCTTGATGGCGGCGCGGGCGCCGATACGCTGATCGGCGGCAGCGGCAACGACAACTACATCGTCGACAACGCGCTGGACGTGACGACCGAGGCGGCGGGCGGCGGGACCGACCTCGTGACGGCATCGCTCAGCTGGACGCTTGCAGTGAACGTGGAGAACCTCACGCTTTCGGGCAGCGCGGCGATCGACGGCACCGGCAATGCGCTCGGCAACGTGCTGACCGGCAATTCCGGGAACAACGTGCTTTCGGGGCTCGACGGCAATGATACGCTGACCGGCGGGTTGGGGGCTGACACGCTGCTGGGCGGGATCGGCAATGATCGGCTCGTCGGCGGTCTGGGCAACGATACGCTGAATGGCGGGACGGGGACGGACACCTTCGTGTTCGATACCGCGCCCAATGCCGCGACGAATTTCGATACGCTGCAGGACTTCGCCTCCGGCACCGACAAGCTCTCGTTCAGCCGCGCTGTCTACACCGGCTTTGCGGCGACGGGGGCGATGAGCGTCGATGCGTTCTGGTCGGGCACGGGGGTGAATACGGCGCACGATGCAACCGACCGGTTCATCTACAACACCGCGACCGGGGTATTGTGGTATGACGCGGACGGCACGGGGGCGACCGCTGCGGTGCAAATTGCCCAGCTGACAGGGGCACCGGCGCTGGCGTTTACCGATTTCCTGATCGCGGTCTGATCGCCTGAATCTCACTCACCCCTCCGCAGCGATCATTCGCGCCAGCGTCTGACGGAAGCGGAATGAGGCAAGGTCGTTCTTGAGGTCGATGGTAGGCGTGGGGCTGGTTTCCATGCCGATCTGCACGGCGTTGAGGATCACGCGGTCCTCCTCAAAGGCGTGCTTCACGTCGGCCGTGAATTCTTCTGATACGGCCGCATCATCGGGCGCGAAGTTCCTCAGCTGGAACCAGAAATAGCGCGTCTGGCGGGCGCTTACGGGTGTCAGGAAATTGAAGCTGTCCATGCAGAACGCATCTGGATGCAGCGGCGTGTCATGACCGCCGGAGCCGGCCGGCACGAACACCGCCTTGATCACCGCATTCGATGGGTAGCGCATCTCGTAGTGCTGGTAGCGATCGGCGTGGCCGGTGAATTTCAGGAATTTGGCGTAGAACGGCGCGGGCGCGGTATCCATGAGCCAGCGCGCGGCAGTGACGCCATCGGGCGCCGAGAGGGTTTCGATCGGCACGGCGGCGCAGGAGGCATCGCCGAACGAGCCGGGGTGGACCCAGGTGACATGGGTGGGATCGAGCAGGTTGTCGACCACATAGAGGTAGTGGCAATCGACCTGCATCATGGGCCCGCGATTGTAGCCCCAATCGGGCGAGCCCCACTGCGGAATGTCGACGATTGTCGCCGGGTCCGCCTTGGTCGGATCGCCCATCCATATCCACACGAGACCATAGCGTTCCGCCAGCGGATAGCTGCGCACGCAGGCTTTCGGCAGGGCGGTCTGCGTCGGTGCGGCCACGCAAGTGCCGCTGCGATCAAAGGCGAGACCGTGATAGCCGCAGACCAGCGTGTCGCCCTCGCGCCGACCCATCGAAAGCGGCAGCTTGCGGTGCGGGCAGGCATCTTCGAGCGCGACGGGCTGGCCGTCCTCGGCGCGGAACAGCACCACCCGCTCGCCCAGAATTTCAAGCGAGGTCAGTGCATCGGTGATCGCATCGGCCCAGTCCGCGACATACCACGCGTTCCTGAGCCAGCCTTCGGCACCGTGGCCGCTGCTGCCCCCTCGGCTCACCCTTTGGCTTCCGCCGCCTGTTCGTGGTGGCGGATCACTTCCTCGATGATGAAGCGCAGGAACTTCTCGCTGAATTCGGGATCGAGCTTGGCATCGACCGCCAGCGCGCGCAGGCGGGCGATCTGACGCTCCTCGCGCGCGATGTCGCTGGCCGGGAGCTGATGCGCCGCCTTGTAAGCGCCAACCGCCTGGGTGATGCGGAATCGCTCGGCCAGAATATGGATCATCGCCGCGTCGATATTGTCTATGCTCTGGCGGTAGCCGGCCAGAACCGGGTCTTCGCTCATCCCAAATCTCCGTTCACCTGCCCCGCCTCGAGGGGGCTGATGCCCACTGTGGCACAAGTTGCATCTTGCCAAGCGCCGGTGAGCAGGCCAAGCGGACGGGCGATGACTGCATCCATCCACTCGCTCCCCCGTCGCGCCGAGCCATCGCTGCAGCCGCTTATGGCGCTCGTGGCCGAAGGTATGAACAGTGTCAACGAAGTGATCCTCGGCCGGATGCAATCACGCATCCCGCTGATCCCGGCACTCGCTGGCCATCTCATCGCCGGTGGCGGCAAGCGCATGCGCCCGATGCTGACCCTCGCGAGCGCTTCACTGCTGGGATATGGCGGCAGCCGCCACTACAAGCTGGCTGCGACGGTGGAATTTATCCACACCGCCACCTTGCTGCACGATGATGTGGTCGATGGGTCGGACATGCGGCGCGGCAAGAAGGCCGCCAACATCATCTACGGCAACCCGGCGACGGTGCTGGTGGGCGATTTCCTGTTCAGCCGCAGTTTCGAACTGATGGTCGAGGATGGCAGCCTCAAGGTGCTGAAAATCCTCTCAAATGCCTCCGCCGTTATCGCCGAGGGCGAGGTCGATCAGCTTGTCGCACAGCGGCAGGTGGAAACGAGCGAGGAACGCTACCTCGCGATCATCAACGCCAAGACCGCCGCGCTGTTTGCCGCGGCCTGCCGCATCGCCGCCGTGGTGGCGGAGCGCAACGAGGCCGACGAGCTGGCTCTCGATTCGTATGGCCGCAATCTCGGCATCGCGTTCCAGCTGGCGGATGATGCGATCGACTACGATTCGGACGCCTCCGAAATGGGCAAGGACCAGGGCGACGACTTCCGCGAGGGCAAGATGACCCTGCCGGTGATCCTCGCCTATGCACGCGGCTCAGCCGAGGAGCGCACCTTCTGGCAGGAAGCGATTGCGGGGGATCGCAACAGCGATGCCGATTTGGCCCATGCCATTGCGCTGATCCGCAAACACGAGGCCGTGAACGCGACCCGCGAACGCGCCCGCCACTATGCCCAGCGCGCGATCGATGCGATTGCCAAGTTCCCGGCCGGGGCGGCCAAGGCGGCGATGACTGAAGCGGCGGAGTTTGCGGTCGCGCGGCGGTACTAGGAGCGCTGGCTGGCTGCGGATTCGGGGAAGCGCGCGCCGAAGGGCTCGCCCGGCAGACGAGCCGAATTCGCGACGAAGCTGACGGTGTGATAGGCGCCGCACAGCGCGAAAATCTCGAGCTGTTGTTCCTTCGTCCAGGCGGCGGTGAAAGCCGTGTGGAGCGTATCATCCATCCGTCCATCGCGGCACAGCGCGTCGATTGCGGCGAGCAGGCCAGCCTCGGTTTCACTCCACAGCGCAGGGTCGATTGCGACGGCTGTCGTTGCGGCGATCTGTTCTGGCGAAAGGCGCGCAGCCTTGGCGAAGATGCTGACATGGACGCCCCACTCGTACTCGCAACGGCGGTTTGCAGTCGTGCGCAGGATGACGATCTCGCGCATGCGCAGCGGCAGCGGGCTCTCCCGGTCGAGCAGATTGGGCACGCCTTTGCGCAGAAAGCGCAGGCTGTTGGCGAAGGTGCGGAACAGCGAGAGGAGATAGCCGTCCTGCTGCGGATACCCTGCCAGGATTGCGGCAATCTCCGGAGGATAGGGCGCGGCAAGCGGGGCGAGCTGGTTGGTCATCACGCGTTCCTTCTGCTACAAGATCGATAGCGGAAGTATGCTACAAAAAATGTAGCGTCAAGCAGGAGAGCGTACGTGGCCAAGCTTCCCGGAATGCCGGTCAGGGGATCGCAGACCGGGCGGCCGATCATGGTGCTGCTCGATGTGCTGGGGCAGCGCTGGACGCTGCGCCTGCTGTGGGAGTTGAGACAGGGCCCGGCGACGTTCCGGGCGCTGCGGACGCGCTGCGACGACGTTTCACCGACGCTGCTCAACCAGCGCCTCAAGGATCTGCGCGAACTGGCGCTGATCGAGCAGGGCGAGGCGGGCAATGCGCTGACCGAGCACGGCATGGCGCTGGCGCGGCGGCTGGCCACGCTCGACGCGTGGGCCAACGAATGGGCGGCGATGCTCGAGGTGCGGGGCGGCTGAGTGCAGTTTTTTGCAGCTATGGATCCCCGCCTTCGCGGGGATGACGACATAAAGAAACTCTGTTGCAGAAGGTTTCGTCATTCCCGCGAAGGCGGGAATCCAGAGCGGCTGAGCCTCACCCCATCGGGTACATGATCTCGCGGCTCACCGCGTTGACGGCCTTCATCGCCTCTTCCGGCAAGACCAGATCGGCGGCAGCGAAGATCGGGGCGCATTGTTCCTCGGTCGTCACGCCGACGATGGTCGATGCGACGAAATCGTGCTGCTTTGACCAGGCGACCGCGAATGTCACCGGATCGAGGCCGTGCTCGGCAGCGATCGCGGCGAAGCGCTCGGCGGATTCGATCGACTTCTCGTTGACGAAGCGGCGGGCCATGCTGGCCTGACGGCCGCCCATTTCGAGGTACTTCGAGAAACGTGCGCCGTCGGGCCGGGCGCCGCCGCTGTACTTGCAGGCGAGCACGCCGCCGCCGATGGGCGAATAGGGGATGAGGCTCACGCCTTCCTTGCGGCAGACCTGCGCCAGTTCATCTTCGAAGCGGCGGTTGTTGAGGCTGAAGTTGTTCTGGATCGTGTGATAGCGCGCGGCGCCGACGGCCTTGGCCGCCTCGATTGACTTCATCAGGCCCCACGAGGTTTCGTTCGAGCAACCGAGCACGCGCACCTTTCCCGCGCGGACGAGTTCGTCGAGCACTTCCATCGTCTCTTCATAAGGCGTGTCGTGATCGGGCCAGTGGGTCTGGTAGAGGTCGATGTAGTCGGTGCCGAGCTTGGTGAGGCTGTCCTCCACCGCCTTGATGATGTTGTGCCGGTCGAGCGCGGTCATGCCATTGCGCTTGGGGCTCTTGAACCAGACGTGGCTGGGGCCAGAGACTTTGGTGGCCATGATGATCGCATCACGCGGCTTGGTTTTCATCCACTTGCCGACGATTTCCTCGGTGCGGCCGACCCACTTCGCATCGGGCGGCACGGGATAACCTTCCGCCGTATCGTAGAAGTTGATGCCGGCATCGTAGCTCATGTCGAGGATGCGAAGGGCGGTGGCCTCATCGGCCTGGCTGCCGAAGGTCATCGTGCCCATGCAGATATCGGAAACAACGATGGCGGATGTGCCGAGGCGGCGGTGTTGCATGTTTGGCGTGCTCCAGAAGTTTGGGTGAAGGTGGCGCTGGGCTGCGGGCCGGTCAAGCCGCGCGGGTGCTAGCGAAAGTGTGAATGGGTCAGTGCGGGCGCTTGCCGATCAGCCACCACACGGCGCTGGCGGCGAGCAGCGCGGCGGCGGCAATGAGGGCGGCGATCACCGTGCCGCCGGCGAGTATGCTCGTGAGGAGCGCGACGAGAATTTCGATGCTGGTCCTCATGGGCAGCGCCCTAGCATGGATTGCAGGGGCCGAAGAGGGTGCTTAGGGCAAAGCGTGTGAGTGACCTTCCGATCCATGCCGTTTTCCCACAGTTGCTGGATGCCTTGCGCGCCAGAACTTCGGCCGTGCTGATTGCGCCGCCGGGGGCGGGCAAGACGACGGCAGTGGCGCCCGCGCTAATCCGCGAGCCGTGGTGCAAGGGGCAGGTGATCGTGCTCAGCCCCCGGCGCGTGGCCGCGCGGGCGGCAGCGGAGCGCATGGCCGAACTGATGGGGGAGCAGCCGGGCGAGACGGTCGGCTATGTCACCCGGCTTGATGCCAAGCGCTCGGCCAAGACGCGGATCGTGGTGATGACCGAGGCGATCTTCGTTTCCGCATTGCTGGGTGATCCGGAGTTGGCGGGCGTTTCGGCGGTTCTGTTCGACGAGGCGCACGAGCGCGGACTGGGCAGCGATCTCGCGCTGGCGCTGGGACACGAGGCGCAGGGCGTGCTGCGCGATGATCTGCGGCTGGTGGTGATGTCCGCCACATTGGACGGCGCGCGGTTTGCGCGGCTGCTGGGCAATTGCCCGGTGGTGGAAAGCGAGGGCAAAGCGCATCCGCTGGCGATCCGCTGGCTGGGTTCACGACCGGACCTGAAACCGGAGCAGGCGGCGGCCAGCGCGGTGGTGCAGGCGTGGGGCGAGGAGGAGGGCGATGTGCTCGTGTTTCTGCCCGGCGTTGCGCAGATCGAGCGGTGCGCGGACTTGCTCGCGCAGCGGTTGCCGCAGGCGCTCGTGCTGCCGCTGCATGGGCAAGTGGAGCCGGCAGGCCAGCGCGCGGCGATCCGGCGTGATCCGCAGGGGCGGCGGCGGGTGGTGCTGGCGACGAGCATTGCCGAAACCTCGCTGACCCTGGACGGCGTGCGGATCGTGGTCGATGCAGGGCTTTCGCGGCGGTCGGAGTTCGACAAGGCGGCGGGCGTCTCGCGGCTGGTGACGGTGCGGGCGAGTCAGGCTTCGGCAGCGCAGCGGGCGGGGCGCGCGGCGCGGCAGGGCCCGGGCGTGGCCTATCGTTTGTGGGAAGAGGCAGGCCATGCGGGACGCGAGGCGTTCGATCCGCCGGAAATCCTGACCAGCGACCTGACGCCCTTGGCGCTGACTTTGGCGCAATGGGGCGCTGGCGATCCGGCGGCGATGGCGTGGATCGATCCGCCGCCGGCGGCCGCAATGGCAGCGGCGCGCGCGGCACTGGCGGCGCTTGGGGCGCTCGACGGCGAAGACAGGATCACACCGCATGGGCAGGCGATGGCCTCGCTGCCGATGGAGCCAGCCTTGGCGCATATGCTGCTCTACGCGGCGGCGCGAGGGCAGGCGGAGGACGCGGCGCGGTTGGCGCTGCTGCTGCAGGAGCGCGGGCTGGGCGGGCGCGGCGAGGACCTTGCCGCGCGGCTGGAGCGCTGGGGGCGCGAGCGTGGAGGCCGGGCAGAGGCTTCGCGCAAGTTGGCGGCGCGCTGGGCCAAGGCGGCTGAGCGCGCTGCGCAGGATCTGGGCGCGGAGCGGGGGCAGGATGTGCCGCTGGGCGTGCTGCTGGCAGAAGCCTTCCCGGATCGGATCGCGCGGGCACGCGGCTCGAGCGGGGAGGAATGGCTGGCTTCGGGCGGGCGCGGCTACCGGCTCGATCCGGCGAGTTCGCTGGTCCGCGCGGCGTGGCTGGTGATCGGCGATGCGCAGGGCGAGGCAAAGGGCGCGCGGATCACCGCGGCGCTGGCGTTGGCGGAGTCCGACGTTACCCGCCATCTCGCGCACCGGATCGAGGCGCGGCATGCGCTGGCGTGGAATGCCGCAGAGGCCCGTGTCGAGGCGCGGCTGGAGCGGCGACTGGGGGCCGTCGTGCTGGCGCGGGTGCCCGATCCTTCACCGCCAGCGCAGGCGGTGCTTGGCTTGCTGCTGGAGCGGCTGCGAGCCGAGGGGCTGGGGCTGCTGCCGCTGGGCGAGAAGGCCTTGGCGTTGATCGAGCGGGCGCGCTACGCGGGGCTGGCGGAATTGGCTGCAGAGGCGCTGCTGGCCGAGGCTGAGGACTGGCTGGGGCCGCTGCTGGCGGGGCGGCGGGATTTCCAGATCGGTGCGGGCAAGCTCCACGAAGCGCTGCTGGGCCGGCTCGACTGGAACGCGCGGAGCACGCTCGACCGGCTGGCACCGGCGGAGTTCACCTCGCCCGCCGGGACGAGCCACGCGATCGATTATGCGCATGAGGGCGGACCGGCGGTGGAGCTCAGGGTGCAGGCGCTGTTCGGGCTGGACCGGCACCCGACAATCGGCGACCCGCCAAGGCCGCTGCTGCTTTCGCTTACCTCGCCGGGGCAGAAGCCGATCCAGACGACGGCGGACCTACCCGGCTTCTGGCGCGGTTCGTGGCGCGATGTGGTGAAGGACATGAAGGGGCGCTACCCCAAGCACCGCTGGCCGGATGCGCCGTGGGAAGAGGAAGCAAGCCTGAGGACCAAGAACGCGTTTCAGGCGGGGAAGCGCTAGATTGTAAGGGGGGGGGGCGCTGTTGCGCTCTGGATCCCCGCCTTCGCGGGGATGACGACTGAAGCAAAGGAACATCCCAAGAGCTCGTCATTCCCGCGCAGGCGGGAATCCAGAGCGGTTTGCACGCTGCTTCGGGCCATCGCGCACTTGATTTCAAAGCCGATTCGTGGCCAAGGGATCGCCATGACTGCTCGCATCTATCAGCGCCCGAAGAATGCCATGCAATCGGGCAGGTCGCGCACCGACCAGTGGGTTCTCGAATTCGCGCCGGCTGAGGCGCGCAAACCCGATCCGCTGATGGGCTGGGCCGGCTCCGGCGATACGCAGGTGCAAGTGGTGCTGACGTTCGGCTCTGCTGACGAGGCCAAGGCCTATGCCGGCAAGTACGGCATTGCCGCGCATGTCAGCCCGGTTCCGCCGAAGCGGCTCAAGCTGCAGAGCTACGCCGACAACTTCCGGTAGTTGCCCCATCGACCCACCTGCGGTTACCGAGCTCGCCACCTGCATTTTGGGAAGATGGAGAGGTTGCAGTGGTTAGGTTTAGCATCGAGGGTGCAACATGACCGGCGAGCAGGCCGAAATTGAGCATCTGTTCAAAAGCCTTTTGTCTGCACCGATACAGTCGTTTCCGACAAGTGGGCGTCTATCGAAGGACGTTACCTCTGAACAAGGCGTCTATATAATCTATGGAACCGCCGAGCTTGTCCTTCATGTCGGCAAATCAAGTAGAGGGAAAAGAGGCGTTTTTCAGCGTCTGACGAACCATCTAGATGGCTTGTCCTCTTTTGTGATATCCTATTTCCAGAACGATAAGGCACGTGTGCGGACTTGCAGCTTTCGCTATCTAGCTGTCCCGGACGCCCGAGCGCGAGCACTTCTAGAAGCCTACGCTACTGGAAACCTATGTCCGGCTCACATTGGATTGAACGACAAAAAGAAATCAAACTGACTCAATGCTGGGTTCTCGCGGGATTGCATTTTCCGGCGAGCCCCGCCATATGCGCGGCGGGAGTCGGGCGGACGTTTGCTGTCGCCAACTTGGTCAGGTCCGGAAGGAAGCAGCCACAACGATGTGCGGCGGGTCGCCCGGCTCCTTCAATCCCCTTCCGATATGCCCCGCATCCGTGAGCGCGCTGCGTTGCGTGAACCTGTGGCGGGCACCGTGCCGCTGACCTGGCCGAGGCCGAAGGGCACCATGTTGGCGTAGATCGTCTCGCTGCCGTGTTCGGGCACAACGTAGGTTTCGTGGAAGATGCCGACGGTGCCGTCGCCCCCGATCGCCTTGTTGAAGGCGGTCCAGGCCGGCCAGTGTTTCTGATCACGCGCACGGGCATAGGCTTCGAGGCTGTCGAAATCACGCCAGTATTGCAGCAGGACGATAGTGCGCAGGCTGCGCAGCATCGTTTCGGTGCCGAGAAAGCCGCTGGCAGGATTGCGGTAAAGCTCCTCCAGCATCGGGCCCATCGAACGGATCACCGGTAGCCACTTGCCGACCTTGTGGAAGTGATTGATCCGCATGCCGATCACGAAGACCACGAGAGGGCCGTGATGGGCGGCAGTCACCCGGCCGGGCGTGATGGTGCTCATGCGGGCAGGCTTCCCATTTGCAACCTGTCTGTCAATCCCCGGAGAGTTGGGGCAGGGGGCTTCGACAATCGCGGCAAGAGGGCCTAATCAGGGGTCATGGTCGATTCCACCGACATGTTTGGCGCGCCGATGGCCGATGAGCCCGAGGACGAAGGTCCCTCGGCGGCGGAGCTTGAGGCGGCGGGGCAGGCCTCGATGTTCGGCGATCCGGTGCCTGCACCTGCCGCGCCTGTGGTGCGCGAGGAGCGCGCCGCGCCGCCGGTTGCGCCGCCAGCACCCGCGCCTTCCGGCCAGCCCTATCGCGTGCTGGCGCGCAAGTATCGCCCGCAGACCTTTGCCGAGCTGATCGGGCAGGACGCGATGGTCCAGACACTGGGCAATGCGATCCGGCGCGGGCGGCTGGCGCATGCCTTTCTGATGACCGGCGTGCGCGGGGTGGGCAAGACATCGACCGCGCGCCTCATCGCGAAGGCGCTCAACTGCATCGGCGCGGATGGGCAGGGCGGGCCGACGATCGATCCTTGCGGGGTTTGCGAGCCCTGCGTGGCGATTGCCGAAGGGCGGCATATCGACGTGATCGAGATGGACGCCGCGAGCCACACCGGTGTCGACGACGTGCGCGAGATTATCGAGGCGGTGCGCTATGCGGCGGTTTCGGCGCGCTACAAGATCTACATCATCGACGAAGTCCACATGCTCAGCCGCAACGCGTTCAACGCGCTGCTCAAGACGCTGGAGGAGCCCCCCGCGCACGTGAAGTTCCTCTTCGCGACGACCGAGGTGGACAAGCTGCCGGTGACGGTGCTTTCGCGTTGCCAGCGGTTTGACCTGCGCCGCATCCAGACGCCGGTGCTTGCGGCGCACTTCGGCAAGGTGTGCGAGGCGGAAAGCGTTTCGGCCGAGGAAGAGGCGCTGGCGATGATCGCGGCGGCGGCGGAAGGCTCGGTGCGCGACGGGCTCTCGATCCTCGATCAGGCGATCAGCCATGCCGATATGGCGGGCGGCGGTGAAGTTACGGCTGCGCAAGTGCGCGAGATGCTGGGCCTGGCCGACAAGACCATGCAGCGCCGCCTGTTCAGCGCCATGATCGGCGGCAAGGGCGACGGCGTGCTTGAGGAAGTGGCAAGCCAGTTTGCGCTGGGGATCGAGCCGACCGCGATGATGCGCGCGCAGCTTGATCTCGTTCACAAGGTGACGGTGACTCAGATTTCGGGCGCGGCGGATGCGCGGTCGACCGAAGAGCGCGAGGCGCTGGAAGGCTGGGCCAAGCGGCTCGGCGCGGGGGCGCTGCATCGGCTGTGGCAGCTGCTGCTCAAGGGTTATGACGAAGTGCGCGGCGCGCCTGATCCGCTGGTGGCGGCCCAGATGGCGCTGCTGCGTGTGATGCACGCGGCTGACCTTCCCGATCCGGGCGGGTTGATCAAGCAACTTGAGGCCTTTGCGGCCAATCCGCCAGCAATGCAGACGGCGGCATCTGCGGCTGGTTCGTCCGCGCCGGTTGCCGCTGCACCGCCGAGTGCAGAGGCGATTGCCGCCCGAATTTCAGGTCAATGGGCCCATCTGGTCGAGCAGGTCGAGCAGATCTCGCCGCTGATCGGCTCTGCCATGCGGCTTTCGGTGCGGGTGGTTTCGCTCGCGCCGGGCCACCTTGTCTATGCGCTGGCACCGGGCATTCCGGGCGATCCGACGACCGATATGCGGCGCGGGCTGGAGGGCGCAACCGGCGGGTCCTGGCGGGTGGAGCGCAGTGCCGATCTGGCCGGCGCGATGCCGAGCCTTGAGGAAGCGCGGGCCGCCGCAGCAGCGCTTGAAGAGGCGGCCTTGCGCGAAGACCCTCTGGTGCGCGCCGCATTCGCTGCATTTCCGGGGGCTGAAATGATCGATGAAAGCGCTATATCGGCGCAAACACGGAAACCTTGGAGCAAACGCGCATGAAGTCGATGGAAGAGATGATCCAGGCCGCGCAGGCCGCCGCCCAGACCATCCAGAAGCAGATGGAAGACGCGCAAGGCAAGCTAGACCAGATCGAGGTTGAGGGCGTGGCCGGTGGCGGGCTCGTCCGCATCAAGGCTTCGGCCAAGGGCCGCGTGATCGGCGTGGCGATCGACGACAGCCTGATGGACAAGGCCGAGAAAGGCATTCTCGAAGACCTGATCGCGGCTGCTTTCAATGATTGCCGCCAGCGGGCCGATGCCGCCGCCGCGGAGGAAATGCAGAAGGTGCAGATGGCGGCGGGCATCCCGCCGGGCTTCAAGCTGCCGTTCTGAGCGGGCGCTCTGCCGCGCGCCGTGCGCGCGGTGGTCTGGCGCCCGGGGGACACAGGCGCTATATCGAATGTTCATGAAAATTGGAACGGGTCGCCGGTTCTGGCCGGTGTTCCCCATAAAGGTCGTTTCCCCCTGAGCGCATTTGTCCTGCTTGCTGCCGCCGTGATGGCGAGTGCCCCGCCTGCCGATGTCCAACCGGTCGCTGCTGCTGTGGCTGCGGCGCCAAGCCAGCCCGCTGCGCCGCCGGCTACCAGGCCTCCCACCACCAAGCCGGACGAGCTTCCCCCGCTGCCGGGCGAAATCGTCGTGTCCGGCTCGATCAAGGCGCCGTCGGAAGACCCGCTCGCGAAGGTCAACGAGAAGAGCTACGATGTGCTGCAATCGGTGGACGATGCCTTCGTCGGGCCGGTGGCGAAAGGCTATGAAACGGCGGTGCCACGGCCCGCGCGCATGGCCCTGCGCAACTTCATCCGCAACTTGCGTGAGCCGGTGGTGGCCATTGCGTTCCTGCTCGAAATCAAGCCCGGCAAGGCGATCGAGACCGTTGGGCGGTTCGGCATCAATTCGACGATAGGCCTTGGCGGCACGATCGACGTGGCACGCAGCAAGCCGTTCAACCTGCCCTATCGCCAGAACGGCCTTGCCAATGTGCTGGGCTACTACGGCGTGGGGCCGGGGCCCTATCTCTTCCTCCCGCTGGTCGGGCCGACGACCGTGCGCGACCTGTTCGGCCTTGTCGTGGACAGGCTGGCGCTTCCGCTGGCGGTGGGCGCGCCGTTCAACAAGGCCTGGTATGCGATCCCGATCAACATCGTGGACTCGCTCGATTATCGCAATGAAGCGGACGCGGATTTCACGCGGCTGCGCAAGGCGGCCGATCCCTATTCGACTTATCGACGGGTCTACCTGCAATCGCGCTTCGATCAGATCGAAGCCCTGCACGGGCGCGGGCCGCTCGCGAAGGGCCAGACCCGCTATGGCCCGTTCGCGCGGCCAGTGGGCGCGGCGGCTGCTCCGGTGTCGGCGGCAGAGCAGCGGGTGATCGAGCAGGATGACGCGGCGGCGGACGCGGCCGTGACAGAAGCGCAACCGGCGGCGCCAGCTGCCGAGCCAGCACCGTCTGCGCCGCCCGCCGCGCCGGCGCCACCTCCGCCGCCCGTGTTCATCTCGCAGCCGGTGGTGCAGCCACTTTCCTGAGGGGGCGGTGGTGCATCTGCTTTGTGCGGACGTGATCACAGCGTTTCGGGAATGGAGACGAGGCGGCCTCACGCCCCCTCATCCACAACCCCGGCACAACGGGCCATTGCGGGCAGGGGGGTGGGCTCCCATATTCACTTTCAAGAGAACCTGCCGTTCTCTCTCCCAGCGGCAGGGCGAATGGAATTGAAGATATGACACAGTATCCCTTGCTTCCCCTGCGCGACATTGTCGTGTTTCCCGGTATGGTCGTGCCGCTGTTCGTCGGCCGCGAGAAGTCGGTCTCCGCGCTCGAGGTGGCCATGGCGGGCTCGAAGGAAATCTTCCTGCTCGCCCAGCTCGATCCGGGCTGCGACGATCCGGACCGCGATGACCTGTATGACACCGGCGTGGTCGCCACCGTGCTCCAGCTGCTCAAGCTTCCCGATGGAACCGTGCGCGTGCTCGTCGAAGGGCAGCAGCGCGCCGAACTCAAGGCGCTGACAGTCCAGACCGCCAACGAAGGCGAACTGGTGCTGGCCGAAGTCGAGGTGGTGGAGCCTGCCGAAGTCTCCGGTCCCGAAATTGCCGGCACGATGCGCTCGGTGGTCGAGCAGTTCGGCGAATATGCCAAGCTTTCCAAGAAGCTGCCGCAGGATGCCGGTTCGCAGCTCGGTGATATCGAGGATGCCGGGAAGCTGGCCGATGCGGTCGCGGCGAACCTTGCCGCACGCGTGGCAGAAAAGCAGGCCGTGCTGGCCGAGGGCGATCCCTTGAAGCGGCTCGAGATGGTGCTCTCGTTCATGGAGGGCGAGCTTGGCGTGCTGCAAGTCGAGCGCAAGATCCGTGGCCGCGTGAAGCGCCAGATGGAAAAGACCCAGCGCGAGTACTACCTCAACGAGCAGCTGAAGGCGATCCAGTCGGAGCTGGGCGGCGGCGATGACGGCGAAGGCAACGAGATCGCCGAGCTGGCCGAAAAGATCGAGACGATGAAGCTCTCGAAGGAAGCGCGCGCCAAGGCGACGGCGGAGCTCAAGAAGCTCAAGACCATGCAGCCGATGAGCGCGGAAGCGACCGTTATCCGCAACTACCTCGATGTGCTGCTCGGCCTGCCCTGGGGCAAGAAGTCGAAGCTCAAGAAAGACATCGCGGCCGCGCAGGCGGTGCTCGATGCCGATCACTATGCGCTCGACAAGGTCAAGGACCGCATCATCGAGTATCTTGCGGTGCAGGCGCGCACCAACAAGCTGAAGGGGCCGATCCTGTGCCTCGTTGGCCCGCCGGGCGTGGGCAAGACCTCGCTGGGCAAGTCCATCGCCAAGGCGACCGGGCGCCAGTTCGTGCGCCAGTCGCTGGGCGGCGTGCGCGATGAGGCGGAGATTCGCGGCCACCGGCGCACCTACATCGGCTCGCTGCCGGGCAAGATCGTGACCAATCTCAAGAAGACCGGCACGTCGAACCCGCTGTTCCTGCTCGACGAGATCGACAAGCTGGGCCAGGACTTCCGCGGCGATCCCGCCTCGGCGCTGCTCGAGGTGCTTGACCCGGAGCAGAACGCAAAGTTCCAGGATCATTACCTCGAGCTCGATATCGACCTCTCGGACGTGATGTTCGTGTGCACTGCAAACAGCCTCAACCTGCCGCAGGCGCTGCTCGACCGGATGGAGATCATCCGGCTTGAGGGCTATACCGAGGACGAGAAGGTCGAGATCGCGGAGCGGCACCTGATCGCCAAGCAGATCGAGGCGCACGGGCTCAAGAAGGGCGAGTTCACGTTGGAGCCGGCGGCGCTGCGCGACCTCATCCGCTACTACACCCGCGAGGCGGGCGTGCGCACGCTGGAGCGCGAGATCGCGCGGCTGGCGCGCAAGGCGCTGCGGCGGATCCTTGAGAAGAAGGACACGGCCGTCACCGTCACGCCTGAAAACCTTGCCGACTTCGCCGGGGTGCGCAAGTTCCGCCACGGCATGTCGGACGATGAAAACCAGGTCGGCGCGGTGACGGGTCTGGCCTGGACCGAAGTGGGCGGCGAACTGTTGACGATCGAAAGCGTGACGGTGCCCGGCAAGGGTGCGGTCAAGACCACCGGCAAGCTCGGCGAGGTGATGAGCGAGAGCGTCCAGATGGCGTTCAGCTTCGTCAAGGCGCGTGGGCCGCAATACGGGATCAAGCCTTCGATCTTCAATCGCAAGGACCTCCACATCCACTTGCCCGAGGGCGCGGTGCCCAAGGACGGGCCGAGTGCGGGCGTGGGCATGGTGACGGCGATGGTCTCCACCCTCACCGGCATCCCGGTCCGCGCCGATGTGGCGATGACCGGCGAGGTCACCCTGCGTGGCCGGGTGCTGGCAATTGGCGGGCTCAAGGAAAAGCTGCTCGCCGCCATGCGCGGTGGCATCACGACGGTGCTGATCCCCGAAGAGAACCGCAAGGACCTCGTCGAGATCCCGGCCAATATCCGCGAAGGGCTGGAGATCATCCCCGTGAGCCATGTCGACGAGGTGCTGGCGCGTGCGCTGGTGGCGCCGACCGAGGCTATCGAATGGACCGAAGCCGACGAAGTTGCGGCAGGGCCGGCACCTGCCCTCACCGGCGGGGCGGCGGTGCCTACCGCGCACTGATCACACTATTGCTGCGATGCGGCATGAATTGTGATGCTGCACACTCGCACTGCAGCATTAACCTTTGAGGAGGCCGCCCCTATCTTCCAATCAGAGGGGGCGGCTTCACTCATCCTGAATGGGCCAGATTCCGGCGTTTTTTCGGCGATTCCGGGCGTTTTTGGCTTTGACAGCCGATTCTTTCTCGGCTCTCTTCGCGCAACCAGAATTTCGATTCAGGCAGTCGGTGTTTGCATAAAAACCAATGGGGGTTTCGCAATGAACAAGAACGATCTGATCAGCGCTGTGGCCGATGCGAGCGGTCTTTCGAAAGGTGACGCGACGAAGGCGGTTGAAGCCGTTTTCGACAGCGTGACCTCTGCGCTGGCCAAGGGTGATGAAGTACGTCTCGTTGGTTTTGGCACGTTCTCGGTCGCCAAGCGCAAGGCCTCCACGGGCCGCAATCCGCGCACGGGTGAACCGATGTCGATCAAGGCTTCGGCCCAGCCGAAGTTCAAGGCCGGCAAGGGCCTGAAGGACGCAGTCAACTAAGCCGGACATCGGTATTTGCGCAGGGCTCCGCAGGCCACGCGCACAACCCACCAAAAACGCCGCGCCGGGATGCCGGAGCGGCGTTTTTGGTTTTGCGTCTACTTCGCGAGCTTGATCAGCGCGGTGGGCGCGGTTGCGGTGCGCGCATCGACCTTCCAGTCGAGCCGCGAGAGGCCGCCCGCGCTTTCTGCCTGCGGCCCCTCATCGGTGTTGTTGGCGAGGATCTGGCCGTCGGTGCGCACGGTGAACGTGCCCTCGGCGATCGGTGGGCCTTCAGCACCCGCCTTCGCTCCGGGCTTCGCGCCTACCTTCATTTCTCCCATTGCTCCGGCCATCGCGCCAAGCCCCGGCATGACCGGATTGGCTGCCGCCGTGCTGAAGGCCGGGGCATCGACCCGCACGCTCCCATCGGCGCGGCGGATCAGCGAGACGAACGGCATGACCATCGGCAGGCGCTCGATCGTGGGGAAGGTGAAATCGTGGTCGAGCCGCCCGCTCGCGGTATAGTCCACCTCGAACTTGCCGCCGCCCGTGCTGATCACGGAAGCATAGCCCTCCTGCCGCGCGAGGCGCTGCGCAAAGGCCGCAGCGGCCTTGGGGTCATCAGGATCGATGCCACCCATGAACGCCTGCATCATCTTGCGGCTCTGCGCGTCCTCGTTGGCCTTGGCAGCCTTGCGTTCCTTTTGCTCGTCGTTCCACTTCGCGCGTTGCTGCTCGATCTCGGCCGCAGTGCAATCATGCGTCTCGTCGGTTCTCGGATCTGTGCAGGGCTGCTGCTCGAAGGGTTCGGCTGGAATTGGTTCCGCTTTGGCACTTTTGCTGCCCTGCGCCAGCGCCGCCAGAATGATCTCGCCCTTGTAGTGGAACGTGAAGGTCCCGTCGCCGCGCAGCAAAAGATCGCTGGCGAACTTGCCGGGCAGCACCATGCACCCGGCAAGGAGCAGAAGTGCGGTGGTGGCGCCGAACACAGCGGCGATCCTGCGATTGGATTTCATGGCTCATCCCCCTTTGCGCGAAGGGTGAGGGCCGGCTGGGTCAGTCGGTCTCGCCCCGAGTCGCGACAGCATAGAGCGCAATCGCTGCCGCATTCGATACATTCAGGCTTTCTATCGCGGAAACAATCGGCAGCCGTGCGATCGCATCGCAGTGCTGCGCGACATTCTGGCGCAGCCCTTCGCCTTCTGCGCCGAGGACCAGCGCGACCGGGCCGGCAGGGACCGCAGAAGGAAACACCGCGCTGCCATCGCCATCAAGACCGATGCGCCAGTAGCCCGCTTCGGCAATCTGTTCGAGCGCGCGGGCGAGATTGACGACGCGCACCCAAGGCACGATTTCCAGTGCGCCCGAGGCGGACTTGGCGATCGTGCCGGATTCGGGCGGTGCATGGCGATCCTGCGTGATCAGCGCGGCGGCACCGAACGCCGCGCAGCTTCTGAGGATCGCACCGACGTTGTGCGGATCGGTAACCGAATCGAGCAGGACGAGCGTGCGGCCCTCCGCCTCGTCGAGCACATCGACCAGCGCGACATCGTCGAGCGCGAGGCAATCGAGCACAAGACCCTGGTGCGGCGCATCGCGCGCGACAAGGCGAGCAAGATCCGCGGCCTGCGCATATTCGACCGGGAGCGAGGGGGGCAGTTCGGCATCATTGTCGTCGAGCAGCGACTGGATCGCCTCACGCGTGCCCCACAGCTTCTTGGCGCTTCGCAGCGGGTTCGTCAGCGCCGCCTCGACCGCATGGCGGCCCCACAGCCGCACCGCGCCTGTCGAGGCCCGGCCGGAGCCGCGCCCACCCTGCATCCGCCCGGCGCGCCCACGCATCGGCTTGCTGCGGTTCGTGTTTTCATCGCGCTTGGCCATTGCTCGGCTTTCCATGCTTGCAAGATATCGCACGGCCCATGCCAGCCACCCGATTGACAGGCAAGGCTATTGACAGTTGAGCCATTGACAGGCGCGCGGCGCTTCGCCAAAGGGGCGCCTCACTCGGCCGGAGCCGCCCTTTTTCACGAAGGGGCAGCGCACAATCGGAAGCTCGCTTCCGGACCGGCAGCACTGGTGTGGACAGGTGGCCGAGTGGTTAAAGGCAGCAGACTGTAAATCTGCCCGCGCAAGCGTACGCTAGTTCGAATCTAGCCCTGTCCACCACCAGCCTCTCCACAGAGATCCCCAAAAAGCCCTAGAAGTCCAGTAATTCTGGGCATATTCTCGCATTTACCGTCCGCATGACGCCACACTGATTTGCGTGCAGCCAAGCTCAAGTGTGGGGGTAATGTGGGGGTAACGTGGGGGTGAATGACTTACCTCCACACTTTTGCTTCCCCGATGTGTGGGGAGAGAATGTGGGGGTAAATCGTGGGCAATCTCACAGCTCTTGCGGTCAAGTCAGCCATGTCGACTCCGGGAACCTACCAGGACGGCGATGGGTTGTTTCTGAAGATCGACAAGCGAGGCGGTGCCTATTGGCTTCTGCGTCTACAGCGCGATGGCAAGCGTCAGGACATCGGGCTAGGCAGCGCGAAACTTGTTTCGCTTGCAGACGCACGCATGCGAGCAAGCGAGCTTCGCAAGGTCGCTAAAGTCGATAAGCGCGACGTCCTTGCCGAAAAGAAAGACGAGGCTGCGGCCAAGGTGACCTTCCGCGAGGCCGCATTGCAGTATCACCACGAGAATGAAGCTTCTTGGAAGAGTGCGATCTACAAGCGCCAATGGCTAGCGAGCCTCGAGAACTACGTGTTCCCGAAGCTGGGCAAGAAGCCGACCGGCAGCATAACGTCCGCAGATATCATCTCGGTGCTGAGCCCGATCTGGCAGGATATCCCCGATACGGCCCGGCACGTGCGAAACAGGATCTGTACCGTGCTGGACTACGCGCACGCCAAGGGCTGGCGCTCGACGGAGGCACCTTCGGGAAGTGGCAGCCTAAAGGCCGGACGCGGTCTGCCGAAGCAGATCAAGCAGCGCGAGAATCGCAAGGCGATGCCCTACGTCGAGTTGCCGAGTTTTCTCGTCGCGCTGCGCCGAAAGCCTACCTATGGGCGACTGGCGTTGGAGTTGTTGATCCTCACGGCAACCCGCTCCCAGGAAGTCCGGCTTGCGACTTGGGATGAGTTTGACCTCGATGGAAAGCTGTGGACCATTCCCGCCGAGCACATGAAGCGCTCGAAGGCGCACATGGTCCCGCTTTGCGATGAAGCAATGGCGGTTCTGGCCAAGGCTAACGCTTTGCGTCAGGCAGGTACCAATGTTGTCTTTCCGGGAGTTGGCGGAAAGCCATTGTCAGACATGTCACTCCTCAAGGTGCTGCGCGACATGAGCGAACCCCTCCATGTTCATGGCTTTCGCTCTACGTTTACCGACTGGGCTGCCAACGAGGGCGTTCCAGATGCTGTTGTTGAGGCAGCGCTGGCACACAAGACGCCTGATGCCGTGCAAGCTGCGTACCGACGTACGACATATCTTGGCACGAAGGATCGCCGCGTGCTGTCGAACAAGGAGGCCATGGAAGCGGTCGAGCGGATAGAGGGCTGGCGCGCGCTTGGTGACAACGTGATCGAGACGATCATCAACAAGAGCGAGAAGATCAAGGATCTCAAGAAGAAGGCCAAGGATGCTGATCTCTCCGAGAAGGAAAAGAGGGAGCTGACTGCGGAGGAGAAGGAGTACAAATCGCTGCGCAAGAAGGTGCAGGAGAAGCTCATCAAGTTCGCGACCCGTATCCCGGCCTTCATGTATCTGACTGACTTCCGCGAGAACACACTCGTGGACGTGATCACGAAGATCGAGCCCGAGCTGTTCCGCACCGTTACTGGACTGACCGTGAGCGATTTCAACCTTCTGGTCGATTTGAAGGTGTTCAACACCGAACGGATGAATGCCGCCGTGTTTGCCTTCCGCCGGTATGAGGACGCGTCGCTGCGTTACACCGGGATCGACAGCCACGATGGACTGACCCGGATCGGCGGATATGACACTGTGTTGGCGAAAGAGGCTTAGAGCTGGTTTCTGGAAGATGGCCGGGCGAGGCAGTTGGATACCAATGAACAGGATGGGGCACTGAATGTACAAGCCAGGAGGCACGATCGCAGCGGCGCTGGAGAAGATCCAGCACAAGTCCTACGTGCTCCCTGCCATCCAGCGCGAGTTCGTGTGGAAGCCGGAGCAGATCGAGCGATTGTTCGACAGCCTGATGCAGGGCTATCCCTTCGGCACTTTCCTGTTCTGGACGGTCAAGCCAGAGACCAGTGGAAAGTTCAAATTCTACGATTTCGTCCTGCACTATCACCAGCGGGACGCTGCGCATTGCCCAGAGCTACCGACGCTCCACAATCAGACGGTAACGGCCGTCCTCGATGGTCAGCAGCGCCTGACGGCGCTGAACATCGGGCTTCGCGGCTCAATGGCAATGAAGCTGCCGAGCAAGTGGTGGACCAATCCTGACGCATTCCCCAAGCGCACGCTGAGGCTGAACCTGCTGGCGTTTAAAGGAAAGACCCTTCTCCGATACCCTCGCAAATATTGGCGACGAGGACCATGTCCACGCCCTTCAGCCTGGCGGTAACGCTAGAAAGAGGGTGAAGCCGCAGAGGCGCCCCACTTGTTCCAGCGCCTAAGCGATGGCGGGTTTGCGCTTGAGGTTTGAGGCACTTCAGCGTATCGTTGATGCCTACCGCGAGGCCGTGATCGAGACGCTCCAGTGGGCAGAAAAGAACGCGGCTGTCATGCGCGTCGAGCAATCCGGCAAGGAGCACCAGGTCCAGACCGACAACCTGACCGTAGCGCTGTTCCAGCACGACACCAATCGCAATCAGGAGCCCAATCTCCACTTCCATGCGGTCGTTGCCAACATGACGCAGGGCAAGGACGGGACCTGGAAAGCGCTCCGCAATGATCGGCTCTGGCAGCTCAATACGCTGCTCAATGCGATGACCATGGCGCGCTTCCGGGTTGAGGTTGAGAAGCTCGGCTACGCCGTCGGCGAGGTCGGCCAGCATGGCAACTTCGAGGCCGCCGGGATCGACCGTGAGGCGGTCATGGCCTTCTCCACGCGGCGGCAGGAAGTGCTCGAAGCCCGGCGTGGCAGCGGGCTTGAAGCTGGCGTGATCGCAACGCTGGCGACGCGCTCTGCAAAAGAGCAAGGTGTCGATCGCGATGCCCTCCTGACGCAATGGCAGGAGCGTGCCTGGGGGCTTGGCCTCGACCTCGTCGGCATGGTTCGCGATGCGCGCGAGCGGTCGAACACGATGGCCATCGCCGACCGAAGGGCATCGCAGGATCGTCCCTCGATTGCGCAGCGCGGCAAGGTCATGGTGCTCGAACTGGCGGAGCGGTTGGGGATCAGGGAAGGGGACCCGCTCGTCCCCGCGCGCATCCATCTGCGGCCCGCGCAGGAGATTGCGGCGGCCCATGCTGTCGCCTCTGCTGTACGGCATTTGTCAGAGCGCGAAGCAGCGTTCAAAGCGACCGATCTCGCCAAGGCTGCACTCGATCTTGCGCTGCCGACCACCATGCCGCTGATCGAGAAGCGCATCGGTCAGCTGACCGCCCAAGGTGCGCTCAGCAAGGGGCGCGGTGCCATGCAAGGCTGGCTCACCACCACCGATGCCGTCGGTCTGGAAAGCAGCATGCTGGCTGAAATCGAGAAGGGTAAAGGCGCCGTCGCTCCGATCCTGTCGAGCGAAGAAGCCGGGCCTCAGTTGCAGGCTTCGGCCAGCCTGAACTTCGGCATGAAGCTCAACGCCGGGCAGGAAGCGGCGGGGCGGATGATCCTGTCATCGACGAGCCGCATTGTTGCCGTGCAGGGTGTGGCGGGTGCCGGCAAATCCACTCTGCTCCGACCTGCCGCGCAGATCCTTGCCGAGAACGGCAAGCGCGTGATCGGGCTTGGCGTGCAGAATACGCTGGTGCGCACGCTGGAGCGCGATACCGGGATCCCGTCGATGACTTTGCATCGGTTCCTGGGGCAGCACCGGGCGCTGCTAGATGGGACGGCGAGCATAGTGGAAATAGCCGAAGCGCGCACCGCGTATCGCGATACGGTGCTCGTTCTCGATGAAGCTTCGATGGTCTCGACACGCGATCAGGACAGACTGGTCAGGCTCGCCAATCTGCTAGAGGTGGACCGCTTGGTCCTGATGGGTGATCCGAAGCAACTTGGCGCGGTCGAGGCGGGCAAGCCCTTCGCACTGGCGATTGCAGCTGGCACCGAAACGGCGCGGATGGACACTAACCTGAGGGCGCGATCTGAGACGCTCAAACTTGCTCAGGACGCGGCGCAGCAGGGGCGGCCCGGCGAGGCGATGGAGCACCTCAAGGAGCATATCGTCGAGGTCAGCGAGAACAGTGCAGTCGTCGCTGCGGAGCGCTGGTTATCGCTTCCTCCTGCCGAGCGGGAGCGCACCGGAATCTATGTCCCCGGGCGACAGTTGCGCGACGAGGTCAACGTGGCTGTGCAGACCGGGCTCGCCGCCAATGGTGAGATCGGACCGGACAAGATGACCCTCACTGTTCTATCCCGCGTCAACGCGACGCGGGAGGAGTTGCGGCAAGTACGGACTTACGCGCCGGGCATGGTGCTGGAGGTGGCGGCGCGGCAGTCGCGGCAGAACCTGGCGAAGGGGCGGTATGATGTTCTGAAGGTGGATGCCGCTAAGGGCGCAGTCGAGCTGCGAGGGGTCGATGGCTACCGGCAAACGTTCCTGCCTTCACGCATCGGGGCGAAGGGGGACAACCAAGCCCTCCAGCTTCTCGAGCGAAAGGCGCTGACCATCTACACCGGCGACACCGTCCGCTGGACCGCCAATGATCATCAGCGCGGGCTGATCAACGCCGACAGGGCTAATGTTACCGCGATTGCGGATAATGGCCTCACTGTACGCACATCAGCTGGAATGGACCACAAGCTTGAGGCTGACGATCCGATGCTGGCGCGGATTGATCTTGCCTACGCGCTCAACGCCCACATGGCGCAGGGCCTGACCTCCGACAAAGGCATCGCCGTCATGGACAGCCGGACACGCAGGCTGCTCTCGGCTCGCAACTTCCTCGTGACGATCACCCGTCTGCGCGATGAGCTTACCCTGATCGTCGACAGTCGCGACAAGGTCGAAATGGGGATCGGCCGCAACCCCGGTGACAAGACTTCAGCGCTTGAGGTGACTGAGCGCCTAGGTGCTGCGGCAGCCAAGGGGCAGGCGGCGAGTAAGCCCCAGGACATAGCACGACAGCAGGATGTCGAAAACAAGCGCGAGCTTGAGCGCACGATCACCAAGGTGGTGCCGTTCGAGATGGGGATTTGACCAAGGAATTTTGTGTCAAAGATGGCTGGCAATGCGTCCGTAGACGATTTAATGCGTCCGCATACGTTGATTCGAACTCAAACTTCGGTAATAATTTCAATTACTAAGGTCGAAAAAATGTGGGGGTAAATGTGGGGGTAAAATCGATCTTCGAAAAAGATTGATTTTAAATCAAAATTTTATTCCAGTAGTTCGATACAAGCCCTTCCACCACCAGCCGTTCCATGTTGAGCCGCAGAGCCCCCGCCGGCATTCTGGCATTCGGGGCATCTCTCTCGACTCCGCATTCCACATGACACCGCACAGATTTGCAAGCAGCAAGCCATCGGACTGGGCAGTGCGAAGCTTCCGACAGCCAGACTTTCGGGCATCAGCACAATCGGCGGGAACCCCGACAAGATGTCTGCGTTGTTGAAATGGCGCTTCCCCTTGCGCCGCGCACAAGGAGAATGTTCATGTCTATTCTTGATAAGGCAATTGCAGCGATCACACCGCCTGAGAGCGAGGATGACCGGCTCGCCGCCCGCGCCAAAGCCGAAAACATGGTCGAACCGGGGGACTGGCTGTTCCAGATCCTCGATCATCACCGCGAGATCGAAGCCCAGTTCTGCGAGCAATATCATCAGCAGTATGATCGTTATCTGAGCGGCACGATCAACTGACAGCTTTCGTACTTACATCGGCGGCCGGCATTGCAGCGCTGTGCGGGCCGCCGATGCGGAATTGAGGTGCCCAGCAAGTCGAACCGATCGTGCCGGCCCTCGTACTTCAATCGAGCGCGACAGTGGCGACATTGCCGGCATAGTCTTGCTTCGGGTCATGCCCAAGCAAGATCTTGATGCTCGCGATCAGGCTCGACCCGTCCAGCCAGATCTCGGCCTCGTCAGCATCCAGCCGCAGCAATGCAAGCTTGGGGTCGTCTTTGCCTTGGTACCAAGCGGCAACATGCGCGTTCCACAGCCGGTCTATCGCCGCAGGGTCGCTGTCGAGAACCAATGTGCCGCGAACGGCTGCGAAGAGATCGTGCCCTTTTGCCGTAAAGGTCGCGGAGGCAGATCTGCTGCTGCTGCCGAGAAGCTGCACCAGCTGACTGTCTTTCGCCCCGAAAAACCAAATCGGGCTGCGATCGCCCTCGAACTGCGCAGTCATCGGGCGCGCATGGCCTCCTTCGGCGCCATCCACTCCGACCATCATCGTGCGATCGCTCGCGATTGCGCTCCAGAATTTGGCTTTGAGTTCATCAGGTGTCGCCATGGGGATGCTCCAGCATTGTTCTCAGGCTAAACGTGCCAAGTCACCCGGCGGTTCCGCCGCAATCATTGCGGAGCCAATGCAAGCTTGATCGGCTAAGCAAGCGCGGCGTTTCATGTACTTTTCCATTCTCCGATTTACATGGCTAAAGTTATCACCGAGCGACAGTTTCCTCTCGAGGCACGTCGATGCGCGAAATCTGAGTTTCCAGAGTCGCCCGCGCGAGTGGGTGATATGCAGATAAAGCTCGTTCTCATCCGCCACTTTATAGGACTTTTCGCGGGACTTCAGCGAACGGATCAAAGCCTCTGAAATAGGGGTTGGGGCACCTGAAATCGGCTTCCCAAAGGCCCCCAAATGCGTCTGGATGCAGGCGGATCAATGCGGAAGCCTCTGCCTGAACCAGTCCATTTTTGGGAAGATTTCCGGGGCTTTTTCAACCGCACGCGGACATTGGCGACGCAGGAAATGGTGCCGCTTAGGTGATTCGAACACCTGACCCCATCATTACGAATGATGTGCTCTACCGACTGAGCTAAAGCGGCTTGCCTCTTGGGCAGGCGCGCGCTTTAGCCAGAGGCTGGGCTCTAGGCAATGGCATTTCGTGGGTTTGGAGCAGAGTTCGCGTGATCGCGGCCAAATTGTGCCTTCCGGTCGCCGGGACGCGCATGGTGGCAGGGGCGCTGCCTTATGGGCCCGGGGGCCAGCAGGGCACAATCAGCAGGAAGCATGTGCCGTCGCTTTTGTCCCGCAGAGTAAGTGAGCCGCCGTTTCCTTCGATCAGTGCGCGGGCGATGGGCAGGCCGAGGCCGGTTCCGCCCTGGGCGCGCTTGCTGGTGAAGAAGGGTTCGAAGATGCGGGGCCGGTCGTTCGGCGCGATGCCGCTGCCGTTGTCGCTGACCGTGAGCTGCAAATGGGGGTCGACCAGGGTTGCGGCGAGAGTGACCTGGCCAGCGCCGGCCGCGCGGGCATTGTCGATCAGGGTGGTGAGGGCGGTTTCAAATGCCGATCCATCGATGCGCAGCCGGGCCGGAATGCGCGCAGCGGCGGTGTCGATGGTGAAGCCCGCTGTGCCGAGCCCGTCCGCGATGCGGACGAGCACGTCGGCCAGATCGCACGTGGCGCCTTCGAGAGGGCGCTGCATGTCGGCCTTGGCGAGATCGAGCAGGCGCGAGATAAGCCGGTTGAGGCGCTGGGTATCGGCGGCCATGTTGGCGAGGAAGCCCGCGTATTCCTCCTCCGACATCGCCGAGCCGTGGTCCTGCAGCAGCTCGATTCCGCCGGAAAGGCCGGTGAGCGGGGTCTTGAATTCGTGCGCCAGCGCGGTGGCGAAATCGCGCAGGTAGTGCGAGCGCACTTCGATTGCGGCGGCCATCGTGGCGAAATCCCGGATCAGGCTGTCGATCTCCTGCACCCGCAGCGTGGGCTGGGGCGGGGCGGCGCGGCGGCCTTCGGCGAGCGCGCGCGTCGCGCGGCTGAGCGCTTCGAGCGGGCGCACGATCGTGCGGCCAAGGGCTGCGGTGATCGCCATGAGGAACAGGAAGATCGCCGCCGTGCCCGCCGCGATCTTGCCCCGGTCTTCGTACATGCCGCGAAATAGCGCGCGCGGCGATCGGGACAGCAGGATGACCCCGACGACGTGGCCATTCGCGAAGATCGGGCGGGCATGATGCAGCCGGATGTCGGTTGCGCGGCTGATCCATTCGAGCGCGGAGGACCGGGTATACGACCCGTTATGGCGAAGCGTGGTCACGGGGCTGCCGGCCAGCGCCGTGCGCACTTCGGGGAGCGCGGCCAGCGACTTTCCCGCATCGCGGCCGTTGAGCACCACGCCGTGCCGATCGAGCAGCATGATCGAGGCGAGCGTGATCTGACGGGTCTGATCGATCACGGGTGACCAGACTTTTGCCATGTCTGCGGCGGCGGCATCAGGCTTCAGCGCGGTCGGCACCGGATCAGGGCGTTCGCCGAGCACGGGACTCGTGCGCAGGTCGATGCTGGTCGAGATGGTGCGATCATCGTAGTCGCGCGGGTCTGCGGCCCGGCGGATCGCCGCAGATGCCGCGTCCCCGGCGAAGCCGAGCGCAGTGCTCGCCGCCAGTGCGCTGCCCTGCGCGATCAGCTCCGCTTCGGTGCGGCGGACCAGCGCGTTCTCGTAGACCCTGAGCCCTATGGCCGCGACGCCCGGCAGTGCGGCCACGACAAGCAGGAGAAGGAACATGATCGAGCGCAGCCGCAGCACCGGCCAGAAGCGCGCGATCAGCCGCTTCATTCCCCCCGGCATGGCCCGAGCCGGTAGCCGATGCCGGCGCGGGTTTCGACCACGTCCGGCGCGCCGCATTGGGTGAACTTGCGCCGCAGGTTGCGGATGTGGCTATCGATCGTGCGATCGGTGACGGCAAAGCCCGGGCCGTGGAGCCGGTCGATCAGTGCGTCGCGCGAGAGGATGCGGTTGCCGGCCGCCGCCAGCGCCACCAGCAGCGAGAACTCGGTGACGGTGAGCGCGACTTCCTGATCCTGCCAGAAGGCCTGCCAGCCGGCGGTGTCGATCCGCAGCAGGCCGTGCGTCATGTCCGTGCCAGCTGCCTTCGGGAGCGCAGGTGCAGCGCGGCGGAGGATGGCACCGGCCCGCGCGACCACTTCGCGGGGCGAGAAGGGTTTGACGACATAATCATCGGCGCCCAGTTCGATCCCCAGCACGCGGTCGATCTCCTCATCGCGCGAGGAGAGGAACAGGATCGGCACGGCGCAGTCCATCGCGCGCAATCGGCGGCAGACTTCGAGCCCGTCCATGCGCGGCATGTTGATATCGAGCACGACCAGATCGGGCAGGGCGGCGGCCACGCTGGCGAGTGCCGCTTCGCCGTCGATCGCTTCCTCGGTGCTCATGCCCGCCTTGGCGAAGGCGAAGGCCAGCACCTGGCGGATATGCGGATCATCATCGACAAGGAGAACCTTGCGGGGGGCGGTACCGGTCATCGGCTGATCTTTCATGGCTTCGCGGGCCGGGTCAATGCGGGTGCGGCGGGTGCGGGGATGGCAGGTTCGAGCCCGAGGGCACCGCGCAGTTCGGTGACATCGCGGTGCGTGCAATCGATCCAGCCGTGATCTGCGGGGTTGAGCGCATCCTTGCGCAAGGTCGCGCGCACTTCGGCGAGGCGCAGGGCGCCCAGCACGCTCCAGCGGTATTCGGCGAGATCGCGGGTCAGCCGAGCCTGCGCATTTTCGCGCAGCAGCTGTGCCCACAGGTGGATGGGCTCCGGCGCTGGGCGCTGCTCCAGCTGCGCCAGCGCGGTGAGGGCGGAGACGCCCATGCCCTGCAGATGGCAGATATCGAGCGCAGCGCCGCCGCCGCCGACTTCGCGGGCATGGGCGATGTTGTAGCGCGCGGCCACCGAGTTGAGATCGACGAAGCTGCAGCCCAGCAGCACGGCGAGCGCTGCGGCTGCGTTGGTGTTGATCAGCCAGGCGGCGCTCTTGCCGCGCAGCAGGCGCCACATCACGAGCGCAAGGCCCAGCGCCACGAGCGCCATCCAGAGCAGCGCGGCGATGCGCAACTCCGTCAGCGAGTAGGCGGCGATGTAGTCCATCGTGCGCAGGGCGGCATTGCCTACGAGCAGGACGTTCTGCGCGATCCACACGATGACGAGGCGGCGCACCAGCGGCATGGTGGCAGTGGTGGAGCCGGGGCGCAGCGCCACGAGCACGAAGCCGGCTGCAAGCAGCGCGGTGACGACCAGCGGATAGGCACCGCGGTGGGCGTATTCTGCCAGCGTCATGCCCTTGGGCAGGGGAGCGAGGCCCCACAGCCAAAGCAGGTCCATCGCATTTTGCAGGGCGAACAGGGCGTTGAACGCGATCAGCGAGAGCTGGACCGAGGCGGGCGTGACTCCGGGCAGGGCCAGATCGCCCCGGCCATCGAAGGTGCCGAGCACGCGCCGACTCATGCGCGGGCGCAGCAGGCTCCAGGCCATGGTGAACCACACCGCGCCGAGCGGGAAGCGGACGAACCAGTCGTCCGGCGGGGTCAGCGCCAAGGCCTGATCGAACCAGTTCTCGATCACCGGATTGGCCGAGGCGAACAGGCCAAGGATCACGCCGCTGCCGATGAGGGGGAGCACAAGCTGGGGCAGCGCGCGGCGCAGCTGTCCCCGCCCGCGTCGGGGGCTGACGCGGATCAGGCGGCGCAGATCGAGCAAGGGGGCGATCCCGGCGCGGAGCGCGTGCAGGATCAGCCGCTGGCTCCAGCCCCAGGCATCGCCGAAGCGCGCCGCTGCCGGCATCAGCGTGCCGAGGCCGGCGAAGAGCCAGAAAAGGCACCAGGCGAGCAGACCCGGATCGATGATCATGGCCAGCGCGGCGATCCCGGCAAGGGCGAAGCTGGTCCGGGCCGCCGGGCGGCGCAGAATGGCAGGGCGCGCGGCAGCTGCGAGCACGAGCAGCAGGAGTTGCAGCGCCGCAAATGCCATCCAGCCTACCTCCCAGCTGAACAGCGTGGCATCCATGAACGCGGCAGCGCCGAACGCTCCGCCGAGTTTGAACAGGAAACTTCCCCTGCGTTGCAAGCCAACCATGCTGTGCTCCATTCCATCGATATCCGGGGAATGGGCCGGGGGCGCGGAGGTCTGCCTGCGCGCGGCGTGCAATCCCGATCAGGTTCGCTTGCAGAAAATATGCAGACGTCCTGCCGCGCGAAGCGCAGGCGGCGAATTGCGGCGGGCGGCCAAGCAAGATCGCTTGACGGCAGGCCGCTCCGTGCGAAGAATATCGCCGACCCGTCGGACGCTGCCAAACTTCCGGATTGGTTGGATTATTGCATGGTGCCCGCCCGTTTCAGGCGCCGTGCGCATGGGGCGGGAGGAAGCCGTGGCGTTGGGGATCTGGGACCGGTTCAAGACTTCGCTTGGTCTTGTCTACAAGGCGTCCGGAGAGGGCGTCGGGCAGGCTCCCATTTTCAAGCTGGAGAAGTTTTTCGCGGACCTTGGCAAGCGGGAGCGAAGCATTCCGCAGCAAATCGCGGCTTATGTCTGCGTCGGGGAGCAAACCTCGATCGTGCTGAAACTGCAAGGCAGCGTGCTGCAACAGGCCTGGCGGTCGCGCCACAGGATCTATCCGATCCGGGATGAGGGCGGCCTGTTCACCAAGCTGGCGGACTGGCGCGTGGACCAGATGATGCGGCTGGGCGAGGTTCTGGCCGCGCTTGATCCCATCACTTACGAATGGGGCTACTTCGGCACGAAGAAATCGCCGGACTGGCTGCGGCATGTAGTGACCCAGTGGCTCGGGCAAGGGCGCAAGAACCAGCCGGTCGAAACGCTCGAGGAACTCGTCAAGGCCGGGGAGCTCGGGTTCGGGGCGGTGCTCGATATCGTGTTTTGCCGCGATGCGGCGCAGTATGGCTCCAACAGTTCGGTGGACCGGTTCGCCGGGGTCGAGCAGATGCTGAGGGACAAGACTGCCGCAGTCGGTGCCGCGCTGGTGGACGCGGGTGCGGATGTGCGGGCTGAAGTGATCGCCACCATCGGCCGCGTGGGTCTGCAAGGGATCTATCTGCCCGTGCTGGTGGAAGCGGCAATTAGCACATCGAAAAAGGTGCGCACCGCGGCGCGGCAGGCGCTGACCGGAAGCCACGGCGGAGCACTCGCGGCCTGTATCACCGAACGCTTTGCCGCTGCGGCGCCGGGTGCGCGGGCCGAACTGGTCGAAGTCGCCGCCCTGACGCTGGGCGATCACGCCGCGCCGACACTGGCCCGCCTGCGTGAGGGTGAGACATCGGCCAAGGTGATCGCAGCGTTTGACCGTACTGCCGGGGCACCGCCCGCGCCGGGCGCCACGGCCGACGCGGCCCCGCTCCGGCCGGACGGTGCTGAGGGCTATACCGCCGTCGATGGCACCTGGGTTGCGCTGCCTCCCGCCGAGCCCGGTCCGGGGGCGACGCCGTTCGACCGGAGCGCGCTGGCTGTGCTTGCTCCCGCAGCGGACGAGTTCAACCGCTTGCTGGCCAAGGGCAAGGAGGAAGCCGAAAACAACAAGTGGCACTGGTCCAAGCAGTATTCCCCTGTCGATCGCAGCGCGCTGGAACGGATCGCGAAGCTGGCGGAAAGCACGCACCCCATCAGCACCAACCAGAGCCAATTGGGCTGGCTGAACTTTCATCAGCTCCGCCATCCGGCCATCGATCAGTTCCTTGATGATCCGCGCGTGTCGCTGCACCATCTGGTGCGCCTCGTGCTCGGTTCGTCCAATCGGCATTTCTATAGCCTGTTCAATGGCTGGGCCGGTCAGGCGGGGGCTGCGGTCCAGCGGCGGATGGCTGGCGGGCTCGATATCCGCACGTTCTATTATGTGTGGCTGGCGAACGGAGGGCAGGACTTCATCGCCGACCATCTCACGCAGCGCTGGTACTGGCCGCAGCCGGACATCGAGGTGTCACTATGGCCCTTGCTGGCCGAACGGCTGGCGATGCTTGACGAGGCGCTGGGCATGGTCCCGCAATCTGGCGGCAGCCCGATGCGGCTCACCGTCGGGCTCGAACTGCTCGGCCATTTCCCCAAGCTGCCCGCGCGCTACCGATCACGTCTGCTGATCCTTGCCAGCGATACCTCCAGCCATGTGCGCACCCCGGCGCGGGCGCTGCTGGCGGGGACGCCGGGGCTGGGCGAGGCCATCGCGCGGCAGTTGGAAGACGGGCGGCAGGACGTGCGCGCGCAGGCGGCAGACTGGCTCGCCCGGCGCGGCGAGCGCGGGGAAGTGCAGGCGATCCGCCGCGCCCTTGCCAAGGACAAGAGCGATCTCGCCCGCGCCGCGATGATTTCCGCGCTGGAGCGGCTGGGTGAGGACGTTTCCGAGTTCTTCGCGCAGGACGTGATGCTCAAGGAGGCGCGGGCCGGCATCGCGAAGCTCAAGATCAAGGCGCTCGATTGGTTCCCGTTCGACCGGTTGCCGCAGCTGCGGTGGGATAGCGGGGAACTGGTCGATCCCCTGCTGCCGCGCTGGTGGGTGCTCCTCGCGGGCAAGCTCAAGCAGCCTGGCGGCAATGCGCTGATGTCGCTGTGGCTCGACCGGCTTGCCCCCGGCGATGCGCACAAGCTGGGCTGGATGGTGCTGACCACGTGGATCGACGAAGACACCCGCACGCCGAGCGACGAGGAGGCCAATGCCCATGCCGCCGCGCATGTCGATGCCGTGCTCAAGCAGAACATCGCCAATGCCAAGCGCTGGCCGCAGAGCGCCGACTACTTCCCCACCGATCGCGCCGTGGTCTTCGCGCGGCTCAAGGCGGGGATGGCATCGACCTATCTGGGCAGCGCGGCGGACAGCAAGGGCATCCTCGCGCTCTGCGCGCGGGTGAACGGTGCCGATGCGGCGCAGCGCGTGCGCGCCTTCCTCAAGGACCATGGCGCGCGCGTCTCGCAGGCCAAGGCACTGCTCGAAGCGCTTGCCGCCAACGGCAGCAGCGCGGCGCTGCAAGTGGTGCTCGCGGCGTCCAACCGTTCGAAGCAGAAGAGCGTGCAGGCCCATGCTGCCGCGTTGATCGATGCGATTGCCGATCGGAACGGCTGGTCCGCAGCGCAGCTGGCCGATCGCACCGTGCCCACTGCCGGCTTCGATGCGGACGGCGTGCTGGAACTCGATTGCGGGGAAGGGCGAACCTACACCGCGCGGCTCGACGAGCAGGATGCACTGGTGCTGTTCAACGCCGATGGGCGCGAGGTGAAGGCGCTGCCCGGCCCCCGCATCGACGAGGAACGCCCGGCGGTGGAAACGGCCAAGAAGCTGCTTTCCAACGCACGCAAGGAAACCAAGCAGGTCATCGCCGCGCAGACCGAGCGGATGAAGGAAGCCATGTGCCTGCAGCGCAGCTGGCCGCGCGAGGATTGGGAGAGCTTCATCGCCGGTCATTCCATCGTCGGGCGCATCGCCGCGCGGCTCATCTGGCAGGGCCTTGATCACCAAGCGCAACCGGCGGCGCTGTTCCGCCCGCTGGGCGATGGCAGCTATACCGATCCGGAAGACGGTGATGTCGATCTTGCCGCCTTTGCCGAGATCCGGCTTGCGCATTCCTCGCTGCTCGATGCCGCAGCTATCGCCGCATGGCGCGGGCACCTGGCGGATTATGCGGTGCAATCGCCGTTTGACCAGCTGGGCCGCGATCTGCCGCAGCTGGACCCCGGGCAAGCGAGTGCGCGCGAAATCACCGACCGCGAGGGCTGGATGATCGAGACGTTCAAGCTGCGCGGCGCGGCGGGCAAGCTGGGCTGGCAGCGCGGCCAGGCACAGGATGGCGGCTGGTTCATGACTTACGAGAAGGCCTATCGCGAAGCCGGCCTGCAGGTGGAAATCGAGTTCACCGGCAGCCCTTTGCCCGAAGAAAACCGCCCCGCCGCGCTGCAATCGCTGGCTTTTCGCAAGCTGCGCGGGTCAGGCGCGGGCGGCAATGCCGTGGCGCTGGGCGATGTGCCGCCGGTCCTGCTCGCCGAATGCTGGCGCGACTATCATGATATTGCCGCCAAAGGCACCGGCTTCGATGTGCTGTGGAAGAAGAAGGCCTACGCATGACCGAGCAGACCGAGGCGATCCGCAGACCGGCCGAGCAGCGCTATGCCGCCGAATTGGCCCAGCTTGCGGCGGACGATGCGAAGAATCCGCGCCCAGCCGGCTGGCGGCTTTCGCCGCGTGCGGTGCGCAAGTTCCTGCTCGGGGATTCCCGGCTGGGCATCGCGCGCAAGTTCTATGGCGATGATCCGCTGGCCGACCGCGCCATCGTCAGCCTGATGAGCCAGCAGGGGCTGATGCTGGTGGGGGAGCCGGGCACCGCCAAATCGCTGCTCTCCGAACTGCTCGCCGCTGCCATTAGCGGCACGTCGGCGCTGGTGGTGCAGGGATCGGCGGGAACGACCGAGGATCATATCCGCTACGGCTGGAACTATGCGCTGCTGCTGGCCGAGGGGCCAAGCGAGCGCGCGCTGGTGCCATCGCCCGTGCTCAACGCCATGCGCACCGGCCGGATCGTGCGCTTCGAGGAAATCACCCGCTGCCCGCCCGAAGTGCAGGACGCGCTGATTTCGATCCTTTCGGAAAAGGCACTGGCCCTGCCCGAACTCGGCCCCGATGCGGTGAGCATGGCCGCGCCCGGCTTCAACGTGATCGCCACCGCCAACTTGCGCGATCGCGGCGTCCACGAAATCTCCAGCGCGCTCAAGCGCCGCTTCAATTTCGAGACGGTGCATCCGATCAGCGACCCCGATTTCGAGCGCGAACTTGTGCTGAAGCAGCTGGCCGAGCGGCTGGAACCGGCGGGCATCGTCGTGCGCGGCGAACGGGAAGTGGCCGATCTGCTGGTGCGCACCTTCCAGGACCTGCGCACGGGGCGCACGGCTGAAGGCGTGAACCTCAACCGGCCCGATGCGGTCATGTCCACCGCCGAGGCGGTCAACGTGCTCCACGCCGCCGCGCTGGAGGCGGTTTACCTCGATGATGGTCGGCTTTCGGGCATGCATGTCGCGCGGCAGATCCAGGGCGTGGTGCTCAAGGATTCGCCGGAGGATGGCAAACGCCTGCGCGCCTATGTCGATCATATCGTGAAGGAGCGCGCCGGTCGTTCCGGGGTGTGGAAGGAGTTCTATCAGGCGGCGCGGTCGCTCAAGCTGGGGTGAGGCCGCCGGTGGAAGCGCCCCCACTCCATGATCCCGCGCGCGATCTGTGGATCGTGCCGATCCGGCACCACAGCCCGGCCTGCGCCGCGCATCTCGAGCGGCTGCTGGCTGCGGTCGCGCCCAAGGCCGTGCTGATCGAAGGCCCCCTCGATTTCGAGCCGCTGATCGAGCAGGTCTGCGATCCTCGCACCCGCGCGCCTGTGGCCATTGTCGCGCTGCGCGATGGGGCGAGGGATAGCGGCAACCGCCGCGTGGTCAGCTATTTCCCGTTCTGCAGCCACAGCCCCGAACTCATCGCGCTGCAGACCGCAGCGGCCTGGGGCATTCCCGCGCGCCTGATCGATCTCCCGTCGACCGACCCGGCGATGATGCCGGGCGGCGACGAGGACACCGGTGCCCGCTCGCTGATCGGCGATGAGACGCCCTTTGACGTGGGCGACTATGTCACTGCGCTCGCCCGCGAACTCGGCTGCCGCGATGGCAACGAAGTGTGGGACCAACTGTTCGAGAGCCGCATTGCCGAGGCCGACTGGGCGGGCTTTTTCGGCGATGTCGGGCAATACTGCGCCTGCATCCGAGGCGCCGTCTCGTCCGATGCGATGACGCGCGATGGCACTCTGGCGCGCGAGGCGCAGATGCGGGCGCTGATCGCGCGGCACCGGGCCGCGATCGAGGGGCCTATCGTGGTCCTTGTGGGCGGCTTCCATGCCGCCGCGCTGATCGATCCCGGCTGCGACAAGGTGGTCGAGCCGAAGCCGGGTGCGGGACGTTCCTACCTTGTCCGCTATGGCATGCGGCAGCTCGATGCGCTGGCGGGATACAGCGCCGGCCTTGCGCTGCCGGGTTTCTACGAACGGCTGTGGCAGGCGCGTGAGACGGGCGGCAAGGCGCTGGCGCTGGATATCATCACCGGCTTTGCGGCGCATTTGCGCAGCACGGACCTTGCGCCGCCCAGCTTGCCGGTGGTGCTCAACGCGGTCGAACAGGCCGAGCGCCTTGCCGCGCTGCGCGGGCGGCCCTTTCCCGCGCGCGACGATATCATCGATGCGGTGCGCGCCAGCTTCATCAAGGACGAGATACCGGTGGGCGAGGTGCCGCTCCTCGCGGAGCTCAGGGCCTGGCTGACCGGCAGTGCGATCGGCGATGTGCCGCCATCGGCCGGATCGCCCCCGCTGGTCGAAGCGGTGCGCGACAAGGCGCGGGCGCTGGGCTTCACGATTGCCGACGGCGAACGGCGCACGCGCGAACTCGATATCTACCGCAAGCCGCGCCACCGCGAAGCGAGCCGTCTTTGCCACGCGATGGCGCTGATCGGTTCCGACTTTGCGCAGCGCACGGCCGGACCCGATTTCCGCAACGATGCCGGGCTCGACCGACTGCACGAGATCTGGTCGGTGTGCTGGTCGCCGAATGTGGAGACCCGGCTGATCGAGCTCTCCGAAGTGGCGGACACGCTGACCGAAGCGCTGGCGGCGGTGCTGGCCGAGAAGCTGGCCAAGCTTTCGCAGCAGGGCCGCGGGCGCAGTGCGATTGCCGCGATCGATCTCTATGCGGCGGCGTGCCGGGCCGGGCTTGGCGAGGCGGCAGACGCGGTGCTCGACGCGGTCGAGCGCCATGTGCTTGATGATCCCGAACTGGCCTCGCTCATCGCTGCGCTGACCGATCTCGTGCTCCTGCGCCGCAGCCGCGAGGTGCCGGCGATTGCCGATACCACCACGCTCGACCGGATCATGGCCGCCGCCTGGCGCCGCATCCTCGTCCTCCTCCCCGAACTGGCCTATTGCGGGGAGGATCAGCTGCGCCCGGCCATTGCCGCGCTGGCCGATCTGCGCGGACTGATCGAGCTTGCGCGGTCCTCCGCCGCCCCGCTCGATCTTGCCCTGTTCGACGAGGCGTTGGCCCGGCTCGGCGAGGCCGAACTTGATCCCATGCTCGCCGGTGCAGTGACCGCCTTTGCCCTGACCGGCGGCCAGATCGCCCCGGCCGCGCTGGAGCAGCGGCTGCGCGGCGAACTGGCCAGCGGCTATGTCGAGCCTGCCGACCGGCTGGCGTTCCTCGGCGGCGTGGTCACAATCGCGCGCGAGCTGCTGTGGACGACGCCGGTCATCATCACCGCGCTCAACGATGTGGTGGCGGGGGCGAGCGAGGAGGCCTTCGTTGCGCTGCTGCCCCACTTGCGCCTCGCGCTCATGCCGCTGGACCCGCGCGAGACGGACCGGTTGGCGAGCGAAGTTGCCGATCTCATCGGTGCCGATCCGAACCGTCTTGCCGTGCTGGTCGCGCTTCCTGAAGACGATTTCGCCGCCAACCTCGCGCTTGACCGCGAATTGCACGCCATTCTCGAACGCGACGGCCTCGCATGACCGACCCGCAGCTTCTGCGCCGCTGGCGCCTTGCGCTGGGCCGCTATGCCGAGCGCGCGCTGCCATCCTCCGAGCTTTCCGGCGCGGACCTGCGGGCGGACCGCGCGCTCGATTATCTCTACGCGCGCGAGATGGAGAAGCGCGGGCTCCGGCGCGGCAAGCAGGGCGGCGGCATGGGTGGTTCGCTCGATCCGACCCGCTTGACGCCGCTCGGCTGGCTTGGCGAGCTGCGCGATCTGTTTCCGCAGTCGGTCTATGAAACCGTGCAGGCCCACGCGATCGACAATCTCGGGATGAGCGAACTGCTGTCCGATCCGGCAGTGCTCGATGCGCTTGAGCCGAACCGCGACCTGCTCAAAGCCCTGATCGCCTTCAAGGGTGCGGCCAATCCGGCGGCGCGCGAGAAGATCCGCGAGGTGACCCGCAAGGTGGTGGAGGAGATACTCCGGCAGCTCCGCCCCCGGGTCGAGGCCGCGCTGGCCGGCAAGCCGAACCGCTTCCGCCGCAGCCAGCTCAAGTCGATGAAGAACTTCGCCTGGCGCGAGACGATCCGCGACAACCTGAAGAACTGGGACAGCGAGCGCGGCCGGATCGTGGCGGATCGGCTGCGCTTTCATGGTCGCAGCCGGCGGCGCCTGCCCTGGACGATCATCCTCTGCGTCGATCAGTCCGGCTCGATGCTGTCCTCGACGATCTATGCTGCGGTCATGGCCTCGATCCTCACCGCGCTGCCATCGGTGGAGGTCAAGCTCGTGGTGTTCGATACCGCCATCGTCGATCTTTCGAGCGAGGCGCATGATCCGGTCGAAGTGCTGATGTCGGTTCAGCTGGGCGGAGGGACCAATATCGGCGCGGCGACGGAGTATTGCGAGGGTCTCGTCTCCCAGCCGACGCGCACGATCTTCGTCCTCATCAGCGATTTCGAGGAAGGCGCGCCGGTCGGCCGGCTGCTTGCGGCGGTGCGCCGGATGGCCTCGGCGCGGATCACCATGCTCGGTCTCGGCGCGCTGAGCGACGATGCCGCGCCGGTCTATGATCGGCGCATGGCGGAACGGCTGGCGGGCTGCGGCATGGAGATCGCCGCGCTCACCCCGGACCGGTTCGCCGAATGGATCGGGGCGCGGATCGCATGATCGACCCGGCCTTGCGCCAAAGCCTTGCGGCCTATGACGACACCGCGCTGGCGGCGCTCGCCAATCCGGGGCTGGTGCGCCGCGCGCATCGCGATCTGGACGAGGGCAAGGTGCGCCTGATCGCGGGATCGCTCGGCAAGGCTGAAGTCGAAGCCGATGGCCATCTGGTGGTGCTCGATGCGCGGGGGCCCGGCGCGGCGCCTTGTGCGTGCAAGTTGGCCGCGATGTGCCGCCACCGGATCGCGGCGGTGCTCTTTGTGCTGACGCCGACCACAGAGGATCCAGCGGGCGAGGAAACGCCGCCGCAAGCCGCCGATCCGCACGAACTGCTGGCGGCCTTCGATCCCGCAGCGCTTGAGCGCTGGGCCGGCAAGGCGAGCTGGCGTGCGGCGCTGGAAATGGCGGGCGAACCGGCCAAGGTCGATGTGCAGGCCAATGCAATCGCGGTCGAACTGGACGGACTTGAAGGGGCCATCCTGATCCTGCGCGGTCAGGGTTTTGACGGCATCATCTCGAAATCGCCCAAAGCCCAGCGCAAGGCGCTCCATGCCGCCGCCGTTCTCGCCGCGCGCCGCCAGTTCGGCCTTGCCGTGCCGGATACGGAGCCTGAGGCCGATGCGCTTGCAGCCGCGCCGTCCGCCTTCGTGCCCGAGCCTGCGTTCCTTGCCGGCATTGCCCGCGCGCTGGGCGAGGTGGCGGCGCTCGGCTTCAATCTGGCGCCGGTCCCGCTCGAGGAATCCCTGTTCGAGCTTTCGGTTTCCTCGCGCGCGGACGCCCTGCCGCGCCTTGCTGCCATGCTGCGCGCCATCGCCGCGCAGATCCGGTTGCGCCGTCAGCGGGCCCTGTCGTTCGATCCCGACGTCCTGCTCGAACAGACCTCCACTGCCTTCGCCCTCACGCGCGCACTCACCGCCGGTGACGCGGACCGGCAGGCGGCGCTGGTCGGGCAGGTGCGGCGCAGCTTTGCGCCCACGGCCCCGCTCGATCTGATCGGTTGCGGCGGCGAGCGCTGGCGCACCGCTACTGGCGCGCGCGGGGTGACCGCGTGGTTCGTTGAGGCGGGCAGTGGCCGCTGGCTGAGCACGAGCCTTGCGCGCGGGCCCGGGCAGGATCCGCAATTCATGCCTGGCGATGCATGGCACCATCAGGCGATGTGGCAGGCGGGGCCGCTCGTCACGCTGGCCCATGCCCGGCTGGCGCTGGAAGGCGCGAACATCTCGCCCGATGGCCGCCTTTCCGCACCTGCGGCGGCGCGCGCCGCGATTGTCGAGGCGCGCGCCGCGCCGACCGCCGATCTGCCCGGCACGGTGCGCACATGGGCCGATTTGCGCGAGGTGCATCAGGCGCAGTCCGGGCTTGGGCTCGACGCTGGGCGCGGCCCCGCTGCCTGTCTGCTGGCGCCAACCCGGACTGCCGCGCCCTTTTTCGATGATTTCGCGCAGCAACTGGTCTGGCCGGTGATGGACGAGACCGGTGCATGGCTGGCCCTGACGCTGGATCACGATGAGCAGGCCGACACTGCGATCGAAGCACTGGAGGCCACGGTCAGTCGCGGCTGGCAGGGGCTGGTGCTGGTGAAGATCAGCCGCGAGCGGCAGGGGCTGGCGCTGACCCCGATCACGCTGATCGGTGAGGGTCATCCGGTCGATCTCACGCTGTGGCGGAAGCCGGGTTGGACTGGCAGAATCGCAGAGCAAAGTTGGCTCGCGCGGTTGCGCCAGCGCCGGTTGGGGAGCCGAACCTTCACGCGCCTGCCGCGAGACGGCACGCAGACCGCGCTCGATGCTGCGTGGCAGCACCTGATCGACCGGCTCGAAGCGGGCCCCGGCCTGCAAGCCATGCTGGAGGGTGCCCGCGCCGCGCATGCAGGTCGGCTCGATTCCTTCGGAATGCCGGTTCTGGCGGAATTGCTCCGAAAGGAAGGCAGCGCCGAGGCGCTGCTGGCTGCCGCCTATGCCCTCTTGATCGCCCGCCAGCAGCGTTCGGCTATTCCGTTGCTGGTGTGATTCCGTCCGCTTCGCCGGGGGCGTGATGCCGCTTCCGATAGAGCTCCGCCGGGCGGAACGCCGATGCTGTTTCGCGTTGCCCGGTCGGCTCGATCCAGCCCGTATCGAGCATGCGCCTGCGGAAGGCGGGCTTCTTGAAGCGGGTGCCGCTGATGGCTTCATGCACGGTCTGCAGATCGCGCAGGGCGAACCGTTCGGGCAGGAGCGCGAGGGCGACCGGCGCATAGCCCAGCTTGCCGCGCAGCCGCTCATGCGCGGTTCGCACGATCAGCGCATGATCGAACGCAAGCGGTGCGTCCGCCTCGCCGACCGGCGCGAGCGAAAGGTCCGTGCGCGCCGCCACGGCCTCGGCCAGCCGCGCGTGGGGGAGCAATGCGAAATAGGCGACGCTCACCGTGCGCATGCGCGGATCGCGCTGCGGATCGCCGAAGGTGTAAAGCTGCTCCAGCCACGCACCATCGCCCGCCGCAAAGCCCGCCTTTTCGATCAGGACCCGCCGCGCTGCATCATCCAGCGTTTCGTGCGGCTGGACGAAGCCACCGGGCAGGGCGGGGCAGCCGACGAACGGCTCGGCGCTGCGGCGCTGGAGCAGGACGGCGAGCCGCCCGTCTGCCACTGTCATCAGCACGAGATCGACAGTTACGGCCACGGGGGGTTGAGTCATGGTGCGATGTTACACGTTGACAGGATATATGTAAACTGCAAATAAGCTAACTTAGCGAGTCGGGGAGTCCGGTTTGCTCTTTAATTCGAGGGAGCCTCGAACATGCACAGTTTCGATTTCGGCGTCTTCATCGGGCGCTTTCAGCCCCTGCACATCGGCCACGAACAGGTGATTGCCCGCGCGCTCGATCAAGTCGAGCGGCTGATCGTGCTGGTCGGATCGGCCGCACAGGCGCGCGATCCGCGCAATCCTTTCACTTATGCAGAGCGCGAGGCGATGCTGCGCTCCGCCTTCCGGCATGAAGTGGCGCTGGGCCGTCTGATCATCGCGCCGATTGCCGATCATCTCTATTCGGATACCGCGTGGGTCACACAGGTGCAGCGCAAGGTGCGCGAACTGGTGCTGGAACACGGCAACCGCCAGGGTTTCCAGAACCACGGGCTCAAGGATTTCCGCGTGGCGCTGGCGGGCTATGGCAAGGATGCCTCGTCCTATTACCTCAAGCTTTTCCCCGAATGGGAGAACCTGCAAGTCGAAAGCCAGTACGGCACGTTCTCGTCCAGCGACGTGCGGCAGCGCTATTTCCAGCGCCTTCCCGAAGTGCCGCAGACCATCCTTTCTGCAGGCGTGGCGGAGTTCCTGCGGGCGTTCATGCTGGGCGAGCCCTTCAAGGCCCTGCTCGAGGAGGCCGAATACCTCGCCGCCTATCCCGCGCAGTGGGGCAGGGGGCCTTTCGTCACCGCCGATGCGGTCGTGGTTCAGTCGGGCCATATCCTGCTCGTCGAACGGGGGCGCGCGCCGGGCAAGGGGCTGCTCGCGCTGCCGGGCGGCTTCGTCAATCCGGCCGAACGCATCCGTGATGCTGCAATCCGCGAACTGCGCGAGGAAACCGCGATCAGCGACGGCAAGGGGCAGATTCCGCCGGCCATGCTCGCCAGCTTCATCGAGGACGCGCGCACGCGGGTGTTTGATGCGCCGGGCCGCAGCTTGCGCGGGCGCATCATCACCCACGCCTTCCTGTTCCGCCTGCCCGAACGGCGCAAGCTGTTCAGCGTGAAGGGCGGCGACGATGCCGCGCACGCCCAGTGGTACCGCCTCGGCGATCTCAGCCCGGATATGCTGTTCGAGGACCACTGGGCCATCATCGAGCAGATGGCCGACCTTTGAGTGCCTGACGACAGAATACGTGCCCGCCGCGCAGGGGAGCCCTGCATCCGGCGCGACCATGTGAGGAGTTCACATCATGACCAACCTGATCCTGGCAACCGACAGCTACAAGCACAGCCATTACCTGCAATACCCGCCCGAAGCGCGCGCGATCAGCGCCTATATCGAGGCGCGGCCCAACGACTTTGCTGATGACGTGGTGTTCTTCGGTCTGCAGCCGTTCCTCATGGATTATCTGGCGCGCCCGATCACGGCTGCGGATATTGACGAGGCCGAGGCGGTCTGCGCGGCGCATGGCGTGCCGTTCAACCGCGCGGGCTGGGAGATCGTGCTGGCGGAGCATGGCGGCTATCTGCCCATCGCGATCCGCGCGCTGCCCGAAGGCATGATCGTGCCGACCAGCGTGCCGCTGGTGCAGGTGGAGACGACCGACGCGCGGCTGCCGTGGCTCGCCACCTTCATCGAAACGGCGCTGTTGCGCGCGGTCTGGTATCCAACCACGGTCGCCACGCTCAGCCGCCAGTGCCGCCTGATCATTCGCGCGGGGCTGGAGCGCACGAGCGAGGATGTGGAGGGCCAATTGCCCTTCAAGCTCCACGATTTCGGCGCGCGCGGCACCAGCAGCGGCGAGAGCGCGGGCCTTGGCGGCATGGCGCATCTCGTGAACTTCATGGGCACCGATACGATGGAGGGGCTCATCGCGGCGCGGCGCTACTACGGTGCGGACATGGCGGGATTTTCCATCCCCGCCGCCGAGCACAGCACGATGACCAGTTGGGGCAAGGCGCGCGAAGAAGCGGCCTATGCCAACATGCTGGATGCCTTCGACGGCGAGGGCAAATTGGTGGCCGTCGTCTCGGACAGCTACGATCTCGATGCCGCGCTCACCGGCATATGGGGCGGTACGCTGCGCGACAAAGTACTCGCCCGCAAAGGGACGCTGGTGGTGCGCCCCGATAGCGGCGATCCGGTGGAAACCCCTGCGCGCGCGATCAGGACGCTATGGGAGGCCTTCGGCGGGACCGTGAATGCCCAGGGCTATCGCGTGCTCGATCCGCATGTCCGGGTGATCCAGGGCGACGGGATGACCCCCGCCAGCATCGCCCGGTTGATCGACCGGCTGATCGCGGAAGGCTTTGCCATCGACAATATCGCCTTCGGTATGGGCGGCGGTCTGCTCCAGCAGGTCAACCGCGATACGCTGCGGTTTGCCATGAAAGCCAATGCCATGCGCGATGCGGACGGCGTATGGAACGATGTGGCCAAAGCGCCCGCCACCGACCTTGCGAAGGCAAGCAAGGCGGGGCGGCAGGCGGTGGTGATGGAGCAGGGCCGGCCCGCCGCACGCCGGATGGACGAGGTGGCGGAGGCGGACAACCTGCTCCGCCCCGTCTGGCGCGATGGGGCCATGCTTGTGCGGCACAGCTTTGACGAGGTGCGCGCGCGGGCCGTTTAGCGGGGCGGTGTGGCGGGATGCGGCATCAGGTCGCCTAGCTGAAGGTGACCTGATGCTCCCCGCCCGGTGCCTGCTCGATGGTGATCCGGCGCCCGGTGAAGCGCTGCGCGATGTCGATCGCGGTCAGCAGGTGCTGGCTCGGCTTCACGGTCGAGAACGCGCCGCCGCCTGCCAGCGCGAAGGGCAGGATCAACTGATCGGCAAGATACGGCCCCGCGAACGCAGAGGCTTCGAGATAGCCGTTCATCCGCGCGGCTGAAGTGCGGGCGAGGCGTTCGCCAGGCACGCCGAGCTGGCCGAAGCCGCTGACCAGTTCGGTCACCTCGCTGTGCTGCGCCTCCAGCATCAGGATCACGCCCGGCCCCTGATCGGCGGGCAGCTGGCGCAGCGTGAAGGCGCTTTCCGGCCAGTCCGGAAGATCGCGCCGGACGCGTGCCAGCATCCGCTCGGCAATCGCGAACGGTAGGCCAGAGACCACGACTTGCGCGGCCTCGCCGGTGCGCGGCCCACGCGTGGTGCAGGTTAGCGGCAAGAGCGGGGCGGGGGCGATGTCCACCTCGATCCGCCCGCCGCCGCGCGGGTAGAACCCGTGGCGCACGAGGCGTGCCGAGACTTGCGGCCCCATCCGGTTGATGATCGGGAGGAACGCGCGCTCGATGAAATCGAACGGCGGCGCGAGCATGTTGTGCGTGCCGCCCTCGAGCACGAGGCGCGAGGGCGCGTTCGCCAGCACCAGCGGCATCAGCACCGTCTGCAGGACAAGCCCGGTTGACCCCGCTGTGCCGACGGCGAAATGGTACTCGCCCGGCACGACTTGCCCCGGACGGAACGTGAGCTCGCTCCCGCCGACTGCGAGGCCGGTGCATTCCGCGCCGGAGATCACGCAGGCAGCTTCTACTGCCGTCACATGCTGGCGCATGAGGCCGGGCTTGGTGCGCTTGGCGCGGATGTTTTCGATCCGGAAAGGTTCGCCGGTAACGAGCGAAAGCGCGCAGGAATTGCGCACCATCTGCCCCCCGCCTTCGCCTTCCGATCCATCGATAGTGATCATTGTTCCGTCATTCAGTTTGGGGCGATCCGCGCAAAGAGGTCACCCCTTCACGCAGACCACCTGCTTCAGTGTATGCACGATCTCAACCAGATCGGCCTGCGCGGCCATCACGGCTTCGATCGGCTTGTAGGCGCGGGGCGTTTCATCGATCACGCCCGCGTCCTTGCGGCACTCCACGCCCTCGGTATCGGCGATGTGCTCGTCGAGCGACACCAGCTTCTTGGCCTGGGTCCGGCTCATCACCCGCCCCGCGCCGTGGCTGCAGCTGTCAAAGCTTTCCGGGTTGCCCAGCCCGCGCACGATGAAGCTTTTCGCCCCCATCGAGCCCGGGATGATCCCCAGCACGCCCTTGGCCGCACGCACCGCGCCCTTGCGGGTAACGAGCACGTTTTCACCGAAGTGGTTCTCGCGCGTCACATAGTTGTGATGGCAGTTCACCGCTTCCATCTCCGCATCGAAGGGCTTGGCAATCTTCGCCCGCAGCGCCGCGATCACATTGGCCATCATCATGCGCCGGTTGAGCGCGGCGAAGTCCTGCGCCCAGCCCACCGCCTCGACATAATCGTCGAAGTGGTCGGTCCCTTCCGGGAAGTAGGCGAGGTCCTCGTCCGGCAGGTTGATATGCCACTTGCGCATGTCCTGCTTGGCCAGCTCGATGAAGAACGTGCCGATGGCATTGCCCACCCCGCGCGAGCCGGAATGGAGCATCACCCACACGCGCCCCTCGGTATCAAGGCACAGTTCGATGAAGTGGTTGCCCGTGCCGAGCGTGCCGAGGTGCGTGAGGTTGTTGGTGTTCTTCAGCCGCGGGAACTTGGCGCAGATGGCCTCGAACCGCTGCACCAGCACCGCCCAGGCCTCGACGATCGCGGGCGGGGGCGAACCCCACGAGCCGTGATCGCGCTGGCCGCGCCCCACACTTCGACCATGCGGCACCGCCTGCTCGATGGCAGAGCGGATGCCCTCAAGGCTGTCGGGCAGATCATGCGCCATCAGCGAGGTGCGCGCGGCCATCATGCCGCAGCCAATGTCCACGCCCACCGCCGCCGGGATCACCGCGCCCTTGGTCGGGATCACCGATCCCACCGTCGCGCCGATCCCCACGTGCACATCGGGCATGGCCGCCACATGCTTGAACACGAACGGCATCTTCGCTGCCCGCGCCAGCTGCTCGCGCGCCTTGTCGTCAACCGGCACGCCGCGCGTCCACATCTTGATCGGCACGCCGCCGGGCACATGCTGGAATTCAAAGGTCACATCGCTCATGGCACTATCTCTATTTCGTCCGGCGATCCGGGGCGACCGGCCCATTCCGGCCGCCCCTTCAACCGCTCTGGCGCCGGGCTGTTCGACTGACCCGGCACGCTCTCTTCTGCAGAGGCTGTGCCAAACGCCTTTTTGGTCAGGCATGTGCGAATATATCGCTGTTTTTGCGTCATTATTTCTCAGACGCCGATGAGGCTTCGCGATTCGCGCCCATGGTTTCTCACCAAATTGTATACTTCCATATAAGCAGTTATAGATTCAGCGCATGAAGCCCACCACCGTCATCGGATTCCTCGGCTCGACCCTCGATGCCGCCAAGTTCGGCCCCTCGCGCTGGATGAAGTGGCGGCCCTCGGTGGGGCTGTGCATGCACGAGGACCTGCGGGTCGACCGCTTCCTCATGATCCACGGCTCGCTCCACCGCCGCCTCGCGGAACTGGTGAGCGAGGATATCGCCTCGGTCTCGCCCGAGACGCAGGTCGAGCGGCATGTGATCGACTTCACCGATGCCTGGGATTTCGAGGAAGTCTACGGCAAACTGCTCGATTTCGCGCGCGCGCAGCCGTTCGATCCCGATACCGAGGACTATCTGATCCACATCACCACCGGCACCCACGTCGCGCAGATCTGCCTGTTCCTGCTGACCGAGGCGCATTATCTGCCGGGCCGCCTGCTGCAGACCCAGCCGCAGCGCGGCGGCCCCGATGCGGTGGGCAAGTGGAGCGTGATCGACCTCGATCTCTCGCGCTATGACAGCATCGCCACGCGCTTTGCCAGCGAAGCGCAGGCCAGCACTTCGTTCCTCAAGTCCGGCATAGAGACGCGCAATGCCGCGTTCAACACAATGATAGACGAGATCGAGCAGGTCGCCGGCCGCACCCGCGCGCCGATGCTGCTGATGGGGCCGACCGGCGCGGGCAAGAGCCAGCTGGCCCGCCGCATCTTCGAGCTGAAGAAGCTCAAGCGGCAGGTCAGCGGCCAGTTCGTCGAGGTCAACTGCGCGACCCTGCGGGGCGACAGCGCGATGTCGGCGCTGTTCGGCCACCGCAAGGGCGCCTTCACCGGCGCGGCGGCGGATCGGCCGGGCCTGCTGCGCACCGCCGATGGCGGCATGCTGTTCCTCGACGAGATCGGCGAGCTTGGGCTCGACGAGCAGGCCATGATCCTGCGCGCGATCGAGGACAAACGCTTCCTCCCCGTCGGAGCCGACCGCGAGGTGCAAAGCGATTTCCAGCTGATCGCCGGTACCAATCGCGATCTGGCGCGGTGCGTGGCCGATGGCACGTTTCGCGAAGACCTGTTCGCCCGGCTCAACTTGTGGACCTTCGCGCTGCCGGGGCTTGCCGACCGGCGCGAGGACATCGCGCCGAACCTCGACTACGAACTCGATCGCCATGCCGAACGCGAAGGCGAGCGGGTGATGTTCAACAAGGAGGCCCGCGAACGCTACCTCGCCTTCGCGATGAGCCCGGCGGCGCGCTGGCCGGGCAATTTCCGCGATCTTGCCGCCAGCGTGACGCGCATGGCCACCTTCTCGCCCAAGGGCCGGATCGACAGCGAGGTGGTGGCGACCGAGATCGCACGGCTGCGGCGGCTGTGGGGCGCAAGTGCCGGCGGGGACGATGGGCTCGCTGCCTTGCTCGATGCCGAGGCCCTTGCCGCAATCGATCCGTTTGACCGGGTGCAACTCGCGCATGTCGTTGCGGAATGCCGCGCCAGCCGTTCGCTTTCGGAAGCAGGCCGCCGGCTGTTTGCGGCCTCACGTACGCGCCGCGCCAGCACCAATGATGCCGACCGGCTGCGCAAATATCTGGTCCGCTTCGGGCTCGATTGGGATCAGGTCTCCAGCCATGCTTGATGTGCGCATCCTCGGCACTCCGCCGAATGACAAGGCCCTGCTCGTCACCAGCGCCCGAATACTGGCGCCGCCGTTCAGCCCTTCACGGTCATCCGCAGCCCGGTGCGCACAAGGAAGCCGAGTGCGAGCATGCCGAAGCTGATCAGGCAGCCCGACCAGCCGACGTAGACCACGCTGCTGTAGAGAACGCCCGCGCAAGCTGCGGCGAAGATCAGTGGCAGGACCGGGTAGAGCGGCACTTTGTAGGGGCGCTCCACTTGCGGCTGGCGGCGGCGCAGGATCACCATGGCAAACCCGCTCATGGTGAGGAACAGCCAGTAGATCGGCGAGAGGTAGTCGACCATCGTCGCAAAGCCCCGGCCCGAAGCCGCGCCCCAGGCGATCAGCGCCAGTTCGACCGCAGTCTGCACCAGGATCGCCGCGCGCGGCACGCCCTTGCTCTGGTCCCACTGCGCGAGGACCGCGAGCGCGGGTTCGTCCTCGGCGGCGGTGTAGAGCGTGCGGCCACCGACAATGATCAGCGCATTGAGCACCGAGAAGGCCGCTATGGCGACGCAGACCACGATCACTGCTTCGCCTGCCGATCCGAAGGCACGCGCCATCAGCGCGGCGGCAGGGGCCTCGCTGCTGGCAAGGCCAGCCATGCCCAGCCCGCGCACGTAAGCCCAGTTGGCAATCATGTAGAGCGCGGTGATCAGCACCATGCCGCCGAAAAGGGCGCGGGTCATGTCAGCGGGCGTGCGGACTTCGGCGGAAAGCGTCGAGGCATCGTTGAAGCCGCCATAGGCCAGCATGATGAACACCATCGATTGCCCGAAAGCCGCAAGCGTGACCGGCGCGGGCGCGGCCGCTGCAACCTGCTGCGGCGCTACGCCCCAATAGGCCAGCCACAGCGCCGCGCCGCCCAGCGCCAGCAGCGCCGCGACATCCATCGCCACCATCGCGATCTGCGCGCGCGTACCCGTCTGCACCCCGCGCAGGTTGAGCGCGGTGAGCAGGATCACCATGCTGCCCGCCACCAGCGCGCGCGTGAAGGTGCCCATCGGCACCAGTTCGGCGAGGTAGTCGATCCCGACGAAGGCGAGCAGCGCGCCCGAGGCGGAAAAGATCACCGCAAAGCGCGACCACGCAAAGAGCCACGCGACGTCGCCGCCGAATGCCTCGCGCAGGAAGCGGTAATCGCCGCCGGTGTCCGGGTAGGCAGCGGAAAGCTCGGCATAGCAAAGCGCGCCGATCAGCGCGAAGATCCCGCCCAGCGCCCAGGCCAGCATCAGCGCGCCTTCCCCGCCAAGGCTTTGCGCCACCAGTTGCGGCGTGCGGAAGATCCCCGCCCCGATGACCATGCCCATGACTACCGCAGCGGCTGCCGTGGTGCTCAGCACGCGCTTGGGCTGGTGGTGGGGCGGGAATTCAGGACTGGTGTGCATCAAGCGGAACGGTAGAGAAATTTACCGACTGGGGAAGGCTAGTTCGCCGATTTCACATAGATCGATTGGCGCAGCACGCTCGATTTTCCGCCAAGCGTGAGCATGACTGGTCCTTCCAGCCTGATCTTGAGCGAGGCGGCCTGCTGCGGATCGAGTTCGAGGCGGTATTCGCCTGCAGGCAAGCGCTCGAACAGGAAGAAGCCATCGGATTCGCTGCGCGCTCTCGCGGCAAGGCTGCCATCGGGCCGGAGCAGGCGCAACTGAAGCCGCGAGACGGCGCGTGTGCCGGATTCGGCGCGGAAATAGGCCGTGCCCTCGATGTCGCTCAAGGTCACGATCGCGAAATCGCTGGTGTGGATGCGGCCCGGGCGCGGCACCAGTTCGATCCCCGCGCGCGAAGGGGCGAGCGCGATATCGGGCATGGAATCGCTGTCCACCCGGATCGAGGCGCGCGCGCCGTCGCCCAATCCGGGGATGAAGGCGCGCCCTTGCGCATCGGTGCGGCTCTCGTTCGTGCCGGACAGGAAGGTGACGCCCTCGACCGGCCCTTCGCCGGGATCGCGCACGCCGTTGGCATTGGCATCGGCAAAAGCGGTCAGCGCCGCCGCGCCGCCGCTGGTCAGGCCCGGCCGGGCGATGAAGGCGCGGCCCGAAAGCGGATTGCGCCCGAAGCTCAGGCCCACGCGCAGGGCGAGCGAGAAGTTGCGCTTGGGAAAGCCGTAAGAGCCATCGAGCGCGACGTTCACCGGGCCAACGCGGCGGATCGCCGAAAGCCCCAGCGTCGTCTGGTGGTCCGCCAGCGTATGCGTCACCCCGCCGCGCACCAGCGTGTTTTCGCCAAAGCGCCGGTCGGCCTCCAGCGTTACCGATTGCAGGTTGAGCGTGGGCACAAGTCCATAGCCGAGGCTGGCGCGGTAGCGCATCTTCGAGCCCGATAGCGTGGCGAGATCGAAGTTGCCGATCAGGCGGCTGCTGCTCGGCGTGGTCGGCGCGCTGACCCGGTTGAAGTCGAAGGTATTGGACAGCAGTACGCCGCCCAGTGGCAGCGTGGTGCGCAGCGCCGCGTCGGTCTGGCGGCGGCCATCGGCATATTCGATCCGACGCACCTGGCTGGTGATCGGCATGACATGCGCATTGGTGCCCGATCCGAAATGGAGCGTCGTGTTGAGATTGAGCTCGCTGGCGCGGCGCAGTGGATCGGCGGTAAAGGCGCGCACCTCGTCGATCGCGCCGCCGCCGTATTCGGCGTGGGTTGCGCTGTAGGCCAGACCGAAGAGCTTGCCGCCAAGGCCCACCTCGATCGTCGTGCCCCCTCCGTCCTGCACGCCGAGGTCGAGCCGCAAGGCCGTTGCGCCGATCCCGCTTCTGAGCCCGGCCGCTGCCAGCCAGCGCTGCTTGCTGCCGCTGTCCCATGTCGCCGCGCCCAGCGTGGCAGTGACCGCGCGCGAAATGCCGTACCCCAGTTCCGCCGTTGCGCGCCACGCGCCGAAATCGGGGGCCGGGCTGAAGCGGGGGCCGCGCACGCCGAACAGGTTCACGTCCTTTTGCGCCGCGCCCACGCTGTAGATGAACTGCCCCGGTGCAAGGCGGCCATCGCCCACGCTGATCTTGCGCACAACTTCGCGGCGCTGGCCCTGCGGCCCGTAGAACACGAGGCGGAACACGTTGAGCCCGAAATCGACCGGTACTTGCAGGAAGGCATACTGTCCGTTCACCGGCGTGCGCGTCGATCCGATCAGCGCGTTGTTGCGATAGAGCTCGACTTCGTAACCATCGAGCAGATCGCCGCGCAGATCGACGGAATCGAAGATCGAGGCCTGTTCGAGCGGCGCGTTGGTCACGAAAGCGCCGCGCCCGCTCACCCCGCGCAGGCCGATGGGCAGCGCCCCGGTGGCGACATCGCCAAGCTGGAACTCGGTGGCCTTCAGCGGCCCCAGCAGATCGCCATCGGGATCGCGTCGCCCCAGTTCGAGGCGCGCTGCCGTCAGCCCGTCGCGCGTCGATGCGCTGGCATAGGCGCGCGCGGTCATGAAGGCGAAGTCCCCGGCAAGGCGCAAGTCGGCTTCCAGCCGCGTGCCGAGATCATCGTCGGTCAGCGCGCGCAGCTCGGTCTCTGCCACGGGCAGCGAGAGCGCCCGCCACGGTGTTTCCTCACGCGGGAAGCGCGCCGGGCCTTCGCGATTGGAGCGCGAGGCAAGGCGCTCGCGGTCGGCCTCGCGCGCCAGGCGCTCCTCGAAAGGGAAGGGCTCGCGCGTCTTCACCGCGATCGTCTGGGCCCGCAGATCGACCTTGAGATCGAGCGGGAAGAGATCGGAAAAGCGCTCGGCTTTCAGATAGAGCTCGCCTTCATAGGCAACCGCATCGCCCTTGCCGAGCGGCACCGGCTGGCCCGCAACCACCAGCGTGCCATCGCGCAGGTTGAGCGTGACCGTGCGCTTTTCATTCAGGAACCAGCCGCTGGCGTAGTGACCATCATCGCTGACGGCGATCGGCAGGTCGAGAAAGCGGGTCAGCGCACCAAGCGGCAGATAGACGCCTTGGCGCAGGCCGTAGGCAACAATCGTGTCGCTCATCTCGCCTTGCGCGGTCTCGATCTGGAGGATCAGTTCGTCGTCGTCGCTGATCACCGGCACCGTGGAAGCCGCGCCAAGCCCCGCCTGATTGGTGACATTGGCGCGCAGCGGGGATGCGGTGAGGGCGGGCTTCGGTGCCGCCGCCGGCGCGCCGAATGCTGGTTCCGGCAGGGCACGGCGGCTTTCGGCAAAGCTGCGCGAGGCGGGCTTGGCGGGAGCCGTGGCAACAGGCGCCGTGCCGGCCGCCACGGTCGTCAGCGGCAGCGAGGTTGGCGCATAGGCGAGGCGCGTTGGCGCGGGTTCTAGCTTGGGAAGCGGTGATTTGGGAGGGGGCGGGGGGACAGCTACCGCAGGAGAAGGCTCCGCTCCGCCAAAGGCAGGGCGCGGCAACGCTTCGGCGAGCTTGATGGCCGGCGGAGGAGCTGGTGGCTGGGCCGGGAGCACGGCCTGCTCTGGCGCGGCCTGTTTTGCGGGCTGCGGCGCGGCGGCCGCCGCCGCGACCACCGGCGCCGGGATTGGCCCAGTTTGGGCCGTGCGCGTCTCCGCCGCAGGTTTGATCGGCTCAGGCGCAGGCGCAAGTTCAGGTTCCGGCTGAGGGGGTAAGGCTTTGCTGACAGACTGCGCTTCCGGTGCCTTCGCCAGCGCGGGTGGACGAGGCGCAACTGGCGCCGCAGGATCGGCTACGGGATCAGCTGCAACAGGTTCGCCAACTGGCGGCGCAGGCGCAGCAGCAGCCGGAGGACCGAAGGTCGGCGCAGGAAGTGGATCGGCAGCAACAAGCGCGGCAGCTGGCGGCGGTTCCGGCGGCGGGGCAGCGGCAGGTGCGGCTGCAGGCGGCACCGGCTCGGCAACCGGTGCGGGCGCGGCAGCGGGCGGCTTTGGCGCAAGCACCGGCTCCGGTGCAATCGCGCGGCGAAACTCGGCCGAAAGCACACCCGCGCTTTCGGGCTGCGGTGCAGGTTCGGCGAGGCTGGACGCAAGCGGAGCGGCCTCTGCCTGTGCCAACTCTACCGGCTTCCCGCCCGCATGCTTCGGGCTGGCCTTCCTCCCCGGCCTGGCCTTGGGTGCCTGCGTTGTCGCTTCCGCAAAGCGCGGTTCGGGCAGCTTTTCCAAGCGCCGGGTCTTCTTCGCCTCGCGCGGGGGAGCGGCGGCGGGGCCTTCCGGCGGCGTCAGCTCACGACGCGCGGCATCTCCCGCGAGCGCGAGCGTTGCGCCCAGCACGACCCGCAGCGAACTGGAGGATCCGCGTTGCTGGCCCCCCCCGCGTGGTTTCACGGCACGATGAATTCCTGACGCGCGAGCACTTTGCCGGGTGACATGTCGTCATCGACATAGCTCACTGTCCAGCGCGTTCCCTTCGCCAGGAAGCGCGGCTCGGTAGCGGGATCGATCAGCACCTGCACCGCGCGTTCGGCGATTTCGGTGTAGACGCCGATGCCCTTGATCTCGGCCACCGGCTTCTTGGCGCCCGGAGCGGTGATCGTGATATCGCCAAAGGCCGAACGCGTGCCATCGCGGGTGATGGTGAGCGAAAGCGCGGCAGGGCCACCTGGCGGTGCCGAGAGCGCGATATCCTTCAAGCCCGCCGCCAGGGTCGTTTCGCCCACGCGCACGATCACCGGGATCGAGATGCCGAAGCGCGGCACGATGCGCACGCCAATGCCGTTGCTGGTCTCCGCGCCCGCGGCCTCATCGATGCTGGTGCCCCCGGTTTCGGGCGGGACCGAGACCACGGTAAAGTGCGAGCGGTATTCGCCCGGTGGCAGATCGGGCGGTACGCGCGCCATGATCCGCACCATCTGCGCCTCGCTCGCCGGCAGCGCGACATGGCGCGGCGACCAGCGCAGGAAGCCGCTGGCGGTGTGGACCGCATCGCGTGCCGCCGCGTCCTGCACCGCCGCCAGATCGACAAGCCGCCCATCGCGCTGCATCGCCATGTCGCTCACGGTGATTTCGTACTCACCGGCAGCAGCGGCGCGGTTGTAGAGCCCGACGCTGGCGATGCGCGTACGGTCGTCGATGACGACGCGCTTGGGGAAAAGGTTGATGTCGCCCATGCCGCCAACCGCGCCGGCAGGCAGCGCAGCGGGGGCGGGCGGCGCGTCCGCTGGTTCGTCGCCTTGGTTTGCTGCCTGTGCAAAGGCACTGGAAGGCAACGCAAAAACGAGACTGAAGCCCAGCGCGGCGGTCGTCAGCTGTGCCGCAAGGCCGCGGTGTCCGATGTTTGGCAAGTGGTACGTCCCGGGTCAGCGAAATAGGTTAACGCCCTTATGGGGAATCCCTGATTCGCTGGCAATCGCGGACTACTGATAAGTCACAGTTACGACGTAGGTACCCGTATAGGTGCCGGTGGTCTGGTTCGCCCCGACATTGAGCGTGGCGCCCACCGAAAGTGCATAAGTTCGCGTGGTGCTGAACACGTCGCCCGAGGTCCAGTTGCTGCGGAACGCGCTGAGGCGCATGTTGCGCGTGCCCCGGCGCAGGATGGCGACCGTGGGCAGATCAACGCTGAAGGCGCGGCCCGCTTCACCGACGACGGCAAAGGTACCGGGGCCCCGGCGCACGGTCTGCGCGATCGCCGTGCTGGTGATGACGCCGCCCGTGGTGGTGATCGTGCCCGAAGGTGAAAGGACCACCGTTCCCGCTGCCGTCGGACGCGTCAATTGACCGAAGGAAAGGGTATCGATGGGTGCGATCGCCAGCGGCGTGAGGATGACCGCCTGCGCCGCGCCGCTCACGGTGGAGCTGCTCGGGGCTGCGAACGCAGTGCCGGAAAGGGCTGCCAGGGCGCAGGCCATGGCCGCCATTCCGGACAGGAATCGCGCGGGCGAAGACATCTAGGGGTTCCGAAAAGGGAGGGCACAAGCCGGGGGCCGCCGCTATCGGCAGCCCCCGTCGGTTCTGTGCGATCAGTTGTAGGTGACAGTCGCCGAGTACGAACCGGCATAGGCGCCGGCCGGTTCGGTGCCGGCCAGGGTCAGCTGACCACCGACCGAAAAGCTGGCGGTGCCGCCAGCGCTCAGCGTGCCGGACGCAGCCGAAGCTGCAGTGGTGAAGCTGATGGAATTGGTGCCATCGGTGACGGTGCCCGAACCGGTGCTGATCGAGAACGAACGGCTGGCATCACCCGTGACGGCGAAGGCGTCGGCCGAGTTGGTCGAACCCGGAACGAAGGCGACATCGCCGCCGACCGAGCCCACGCCCGCCGACGAAACGGTGATCGAACCGCCGGTGCCGGTGGTGAAGCGGCCGAAGCCGAGGGCCGCGCCTGAAGTGTGGGTGAGCACGATGGGTTCGACGACAGTGGCGGTGGCGCTGCCCGTGGCGCTCGAGGTGTTGCCCGAAGCCGCGAAAGCCGGGGTGGCCGAGATCAGGGCGATGGCCGAGGCGAGAATGATCTTCTTCACGTAAATGCTCCCGAATAGTGGCCGTGGCGCCTCCCCCCTGGGCTGCGACACGACCGCAAACTGCGGTACTGCGAATTCGGGCTGGATCGCCGTTATTCGGTACGTAGTCGTACGTATTCGGGGCGAGTTAATGGGTAGTTATTTGCATTTTTACTTAAAACCTGTCCCAGAATGAGAATGTACACCACTTGGTAATGTCTCTTTATTCGTAATTAACCAAGCAAGTGGCGGCTGTAAGTTGAATATCTGCATTTAGTCATGCATGCGCTGGCCATGCCGAGGCACCTCGTTGCGGCGTCCAGGTGACGGAAAAATTGAGAAATATTTTTTGCCGCCCGCGATTTTTGCGTAACCTGAACGCCCGGCGCGGCCTTCTTGCGGCGCCGGACACGCAAAAAAGCCCGCGGCCGATGCGGCGCGGGCGGTGGGAAGGCAGCGCGTTTCGCGCGGCGTCAGTTGTAGGAAGCGGTGATCTGATAGGTGCCGTTGTAGGTGCCGACAGTCTGCGCTGCGCCCACGGCAAGCGTGCCGCCTACCGCGATGTCGAGTGTGCCGACCGGCGATCCGGTCAGCGCGCCAACGGTGAACAGGGTGATCGTCATCGATCCGCCGCTGCGCGTCACGGTCGCGGCAGCCGGCAGGGTCACGAAGAACTGGCGGCCAGGTTCGCCGGTCACGCGGAACTTGCCGGCCTGGGGGCCCGAACTGCCTTGGGCGATGGCGGTGTTGCCCGCCATACCACCGCTGGTCGAGACCACTCCAGCCGTGCTCACGGTTACCGTGCCCGCCGCAGTGGGGCGGGCCATCACGCCAAAGCGCAGGGGCGCTGTGGCGACGATGCTGATCGGGGTGATCACCGTGGCGCTGGCCGTTCCGGTCATCGTCGCCGTTCCGCCAGGCGCCGCCAATGCCGGGTTCGCAGCCGGGAGCGGCGCGGCGAGCACGGTCAATGCGGTCAGAAAGGGTCGGATGCGAAGGGTCATGAACTGGCCTGGTCTGGACTTTGTGCGCCGAGAGTCCGGCTGCCGCCCTCAAGGCGACAGCCGGCGCAATCCCGGGCTCAGTTGTAGGTGACGGTCGCGGAGTAGGTGCCGGTATAGGCCCCTGCAGGCGCCGTGCCGGTCACGGTCAGCGTGCCGCCGACGGTGAAGCTGGCGGTGCCGGTGGTGCTGAGCGAAGCCGTCGCGGCCGAAGCCGTGGTGGTGAAGGCGAGGTTGGTGGCACCCGAGGTCACGTTGCCGCCAGTGGTCGTGATCGAGAACGAGCGGCTGGCATCGCCGGCAACGGTGAACTGGTCGGCCGAGTTGGTCGAGCCGGGCACGAAGGTCACATCGCTGCCGACCGAGCCGACGCCTGCGGCGGTGACGGTCACGCTGCCGCCGGTGCCGGTGGTGAAGCGGCCGAAGTTCAGGCTGGCCGAAGCCGGGTGGGTCAGCACGATCGGCGAAACGATGGTCGCAGTCGCGGTACCGGTGGCGGTCGACTGGTTGCCCGAACCGGCGAAGGCGGGGGTCGCCGTGGCGAGGATGCCGATAGTGGCGAGAATGATCTTCTTCACGTCGTATGCTCCTGATTTTCAGTTTCGCCCCGCAACGTCCCGGTCTTGGAGCTGGTAAACGCGGTTTCATCAGGGCTCTCGGTTTCCCGTGACCTGATAGGTAAATGTCCTAAGGAAAGATGGTTAACAAACCGTTTGCCTGCGAAACTCTTTGCAAAGAATTTGCGCTATCGACTTGAATTCCGCCGTCGCGCGTCGCTGGCTATTAAATTGAAAACAAATATGATTTGGCCGATCAAGTGCCGACCCTCGACGCAAATCAGACAGCTCCGCCACCGCGTGCCGCCTGGTAAGAAATGCCGATTTCGGGTTAACCCTTTGCGCGCCGTGCAGCCGCTTTCACAGCGGGCTGCCGCGCGGGGATCAGTTGTAGGCGACGGTCGCCGAATAGGTGCCGGTATAGGCGCCGGTCGGGGCCGTACCCGTGACGGTGAGCGTGCCGCCAACCGTGAAGCTGCCTGTGCCTGTGCCGCTGAGCGTGCCGGTCACGGCCGAGGGCGTGGTAGTAAAGGCAAGGTTTGTTCCGGCCGAGCTCACGGTGCCGCCGGTCGTGGCGATCGAGTACGAACGGTTCGCATCCCCCGCGACGGTGAAGCTGTCGGCCGCGGTGGTCGATCCGGGAACGAACGTCACGTCGCTACCGACAGAGCCGGTGCCGGTGGCCGTCACCGTTACCGTGCCGCCGGTGCCGCGCGTGAAGCGGCCAAAGTTGAGGCTGGCCGAAGCCGGATGGTTCAGCACGATCGGCGCGACGATCGTCGCGGTCGCCGTGCCGGTTGCTGTCGACGTGTTACCCGATCCGGCAAAGGCCGGATTCGCCGTGGCAATCGTGATCAGCGCTGCGGGAAAAACTCTCTTCACCGGTTAAACTCCTGGTCCCGTTGCCCCGCACCGGAGATACGGCGAGGCCTGAGGGGCCGGGGTTTCCCAGCGCCCTCATACGTACAAATCCTAAGTATGTATGGTTAATGAAAGGTAAGTGCCGGGAAAAGGGGTGCCGGTGGCCGCAACGGCGCGCGATCAGATGTAGGTGACCATGATCGTCAGGGTGGCGCGGTAGTGCGCCGGTGCCGTGCCGGCGGGCACGTTGAGCCGGCCGCCGACGCCGATGCGATCCTCGCCCTTGTCATCGAGCTGGCCGATGCTGGTCACGCTGCCGGCATGGCTGCCCAGATGCACGCTCAGCGCATCGATGGCGAGGGCGGGGGCGCTTCCGCCGCCCAGGAGCGTCCCGGTAGCCGTGATCGCGGCAGGCGCGCTGACGGTGTAGCTGCGGCCGGCCTCGCCACTGACAAGAAAGCGGGCCGGCGCGATTCCGGCGCAGGCACCGCCGCCTGCGCAGGCCGGCGATGTACCCCCGGCATACGTGGCACCGCCTTCGGCCCCCACGGTGATCGACCCGCTGGCCGTGCGCGAGGACGTGAGCGAGCCGAAATCGAGGTCATTCAGCGAAACGGCGATGATCGGCATGACGATCACTGCCTGTGCCTGCCCTAGTGCCGTGGCACTCTGCCCGGTTGCCGCCAGCGCCGGGGTTCCGATCACGGCAGCGAAAGCCGCGAGAAGGTGCCGGCCGCGCATCACAACTCGGCCAGCAGGGTCACGACAATCGGCACCGGAATCGCAAGCTGCGCGCCGCCTGAAGTGCGGGCGACCTGCAGCGTGCCGCCAACGCGGAACGTGCGGCTGCAGATCCGGCGCTGGCAGCCCGTCAGTGTCACTTGCGCCGTCTGGCCGGGGAGCAGGGCATTCACGCCCGGCAGGTCGGTATCGAAGCTGGCGATCGTGCCGGTTACCCCGCCGCTTACCTGGCTCGCCGTGCCGGGAACCAGCACCGCGATCAGCAGCGAATAGTTGGTGTTGGCATTGTTACCGCGATCGTAGGTGACGGTAAACTGCGCCGGGCCGGGTGAAGTTCCTGTAAGCGGAATGATGGCCGAACCTGTAACCGACCCGGTTGCAGAAACGGTGCGTGTGCCGGTCGTATCGGTAAAAAAGCTGCCAAAGCGCAAGGCCTGGTCTGCGCTGACCGTGACCGAAGGCGCAGCGGCGAGGGCAGGGGGCGAAAAACCCGCAAGGCCCGCGCCCAGAACGGCCGCCGCCATCCAGCGGATCGTTCGGTTCAGGGGGGCGATGCGAACGCGGTGCAAGCGAGCCAATCCTCCGCAAGACAAGGAGCGAGGCTATGGTTGATAAACTTGTACCGGCACGGCGGCAATACGCGGGAAGGCGCAGTCCCCGGTTGGAACATGCTAAGTTAGTTCATTAACGGAGATACTTACCGGCCGATCCCCAATGCGGCGAGGCTGTTCGAATCGAACTTCACCCGCATCGTCGCGAACAGGCCCTTGGTGGTGTTCCGCGCGGCGGCGAAATCGCGGTCGCGGAAGCCGGTCAGATTGTAGCCGATCACGACCATCACGTTGTCCGCCGGAACAATGCCGATCTGCGGGCCGATTGCATAGGAGGTCGTGCCATCGGAGAGGCTGCGGCGCACCGTGGCGCTGCCGCCAACCTCGATGCGCTTGCCGATGCCGATCCGCGCATCGACGCCGCCGAGCACGGTCGTGCCGGCAAGGTCAAAGCCCTGATAGCGATCGAGATTGTGCCGCGCGGCGACGAACACGCTGAGCTCCGTGCGCTGGACCATCTGCCCATCGACCCGGCCATTGGGTGCCCAATCGCCCGAGAAGCTCGCAACGATCCGGCGCGAGCGGGCATTGCCATCGACGGTGAGCGCGGTGCCGTCCGTCGCCGCGCCGGTGCCATTGCCGTTTGCGGCGGTCACGCCCGAAATGCGGTCGCTGCGGAATTCGAACTTGCTGAGGAATGCGAAGGCAGAGGTCGCCGGGCGGTGCGCGATCGAGATTGCCGCGCTGCCCACTTCGCTCGTCGCGCCGCTCGCATCGCGCATCGTCGAGTAGGTCACCGCGCCGCCCACCACACTGCCTTCGCCCATCTGGCGGATCATGCCGAAGGTGAGCCCCTTGCGCTTCGAAAGCTCGCCATTGCGCAGCTCGGCCCGCGCGGTCGCGCTCCAGCGGCCCGAGCGCCATGTCGCGCCAAGCGTGTAGGCGGTGAAGTCCTCGGCAATGGTGGTCTGGTTGCTCCCGCCGACCACCGCAGTGCCGCCATTGGTGGCGAGTGCGCTCTTGCCGCCGATCACCTTGTTGCCATCGATCGTCGCATCGAGCGTCAGGGCCTTGCTGATCGGCAGCGACTGCGCGAGGCCGTAGGCAGCGAAGGCGCGCCGCCCTTGCTCGGTGATCGCCTGCTGCTCGCCGGTCGCGGCCAGGCCCTTGGTCGCCTGCTGACCGATCACCGTGGCGATCTTTGCGCCCGTCCACGGCTGAACTTCCAGCCCGCCGCGCAGTGTGCGCGTCTCGCCCTGGCTGCCGCCTCCGATTTCGTAATCGCTGATCAGGCGCACATCGGGCGTGATCGCATAGCGCATACCGATCCGGTAGCGCGGCGCCTGATACGAGGTCGCGTCGCGGCTGCCGATCGAGATCGACCCGGCTGCGTTCAGTTCCAGCTTGTTGTCGAACATGCGCTTGGTGCTGCCAGCCTCGATCAGCGTAGTGCTGCCGCCCTTCGCGCCGGTGGGGCCGGCCGCGGCGCCCTCTGCCAGCGTTTCGCTGTAGTGCGCCACGCCGAGCCGCATTTCGGTGCCGGCCGAGTTCCACGTCGTGCCCACCTGGATCGCGCTGCGGTGCGAACCGTCGATCAACGACTGGTCGCGCCACGCCGCCATGCTCACCAGCCACTTCTGGGTCAGGCGGTAGCGGGTATCGAGCCCGATCTTGCGGCGGCCAAGCTCGCCGATGCTCACTTGCCCCACACCGAAATTGGCATCGAGCGAGCGGATATAGGCCAGCACGTCGAGCCGCGCGTCATGGCGCTCGGCCTCGATCAGCCATGCGGCCTTGGTGCTGCCGCCGGTCGCATGGCTCATCGCCGCTTCGGCGCGCACTTCGGTCTTGGTGCCGATGTAGACTTTGGCATCCACCGCGCCGAGATTGGTGCGCATCACCGCCGCGCCCGTGTTCGCCGACGCATCGCTGATCGCGGTCGCGCCGAGGCGCACCTTCTCCGACTTGTTGCGCCATTCCGTACGCGCGCCCGCATTCCACGCCCCGCCGTTCAGGGTGTCGATTTCATAGTCGACCACGATCTGCTGCGGATTGAGGTTGCCATCGCGGCTCAGCACCGGCTGCTTGAAGGTGATCGTGCCTGCCAGCAGGTCGATGTCGTAATCAAGGAAGCGCGTCATCACCTGGCTCGAAACCACGACTTCTGACCGGAAGCGGTCGCGCACTTCGATCGTCACCGTTTCGCTGTTGGGCACGATCGCACGACTGGAGAGGCGATAGGGCCCGCTGATGCCGCCGCCGGGGATCTGGTCGCGGCGGTGCGTGGTGGCGACCTTGGCGGCATAGGCTTCAGTGCGCATCTTGCCGAGGCGCGCCTCGGCCTTCACGCCGGTCATCGTGCGCTGATAGCGGCCGAGCTGGGTGTGCTCGAAGCCGGTGTCGAAATCGCCGAACATCGCGCGCACTTTGGCACTCTCGATGCGGACGTAGAGCTTGTTCACGCTGGCGGCATCGAAGCGGCGGTCCGATCCATCGGCGAAGACGGTGTAGTAGGCCCTGGGGTCGAGCCCGCCGAGCAGGCGCTGCTCTGCGCGCTGCTTGGCGCTGTCATAGGCCACGGTTGCCAGCCATTTGCCCTTGATCCGGCCCTTGGCATAGAACGCCACGCGGGCGTGATTGCCCAGATCGCTGTCGAACTTGCCGGTCCGCTGCATGTGATCTGCAATCGTCTTCGCACCCACAGCACCTTCGGCAAGGCCGACGAGCGTCCATTTCGCTTCGCCCGGCACGACCCAGGTTTCGAGCACCTGCTGGCGCTTCACTTCGCGGTCGGTGAACTGGAAGGTGAGGTCGAGGCTGCCGCTGACCATGGTCGGCGCCAGCTCGATCAGCGCAACGCCGTCATCGCCCTTGACGATCCACGTCGGCGGCGCGCGGTCCAGGCCGGACAGCACGCGGCTCTGCATGGCATCGAGCGCCGCCGCGCTTTCATAAGGCGCGGAGAGCGTGATCGGGCCGGAAATGCCCGCATGAACCGGGCGGCCGGTGCGATCGAGCACGCGCACCGCAACCACGGGCCGCGTTGCGCCGTCCGCGACAAGGTGGGTGCGTTCGAGCACCAGTTCGACTTTCGCCGGCGTCGCACCGAAGTGAACGGTACGTGTCAGCGTCTCCACCACCTTGCCGCTTGCATCGCGCACTTCGGCATCGAAGCGGGTGTCCTCGCCGGGCAGGGGCAAGCCGCGCCACACGCTCATCGCAAAGCCTTCGGGCGAGCTTTGCGCGCCGTCGAACGCGAGCTTGTCGACCGGCTTGCCGTCTATCTTCAGCGCCACCGTCTGCCCCTTGCGGTGGCGGATCACCACGCGCGTTGTCGGCGCGCGCGGGTTGTAGTCGGCCGTCGGGAAGACGAACTCGTTGGGGCCATCGCCCCTGGCAATCCAGTCGGTATCGCCGCCCGCTGCTGTGCGGTCGCTTTCCGCGACGGGCTTGGCAGCCGCTGCTGCTGCTGCCGCTGCGAGCGTCTCGGCAGGCACGGTGGCGGCGAAATTGGCCACGACGAGGCTCCCGCCCTGGCCGATCACAAAGCGGCTGGATGCGCTGCCGGCGCTGCGGGTGGAGCGCGTGCAGTCCACGAACTTGCCGCCCTTGGGCAGCGTAACCGCTTGTGCTTCAACGACATGCGTCCCGGGCATCAGCGCTTCGAAGTGATAGCGCCCTTCCGCATCGGTGACCGCGAAGCTGCCATCTTCGAGCACGAGGCGGACCCCGCCGATGCCGGGGCGCGGCGCGCTGCGCGTGTTCGGCACGTCGCAGCTGCCCAGCGTGATACGGCCGATCAGCGTCATCGTCGCAGCGAGGTTGTCGCGTTCGATGCGGACAGCAGCGCTCGCCGTTGCGGTTAATCCGCGAGCATCAACTGCGTCGATACGGTTAAGTGCATTGCCTGCGGAAGCTTCGGGCCGCACGGTCATGGCATAAGTCACGGTGCGGGTCGCGCCCGGCGCAATCGTGCCGATGGCGATTGTCATCGTGCGGCCGTCCGGCGCAACCGTCACGGCGTCCGTTGCGGCCTTCGCGCCATCGATGCGGATCGTGGCGACGCGCAGACGCAGGTTCGGGGACGGCGTGTCGCTCAGCACGACACCCCGCTTCGCCCGCCCAGTGTCGGTATTGCGCACGGAGATCGTGTAAAACACCGCATCGCCCGGTTGAGCGACCTGGCGCGAGGCGACTTTGCTGAGGCTGACCGCAACCGGTGGTCTGTCCACCGGTATGTCGACACGGACCGGCGCCGGGCTCGAAAGTGCCAGATTCTCACCATAGGATGCTGGCAGAATAACCAGATCGCCCCCATCGGGGCGCCTCAGGCCGGTAAAGTTCTTCGGAGTGAGCGACGATGGCGCTGTATAGGGTTCGGGCGGGATGACGACCAGCCGATAGGTCCCGAGCGGGGCGAGCGGGAAGCGGTATTCGCCTTCCGGCATCTGCCATGTGCGTCCGGCGCCATCGGTGATTACCGATCCGGTAACGATTGTCGAAGGCCAGCTGGTCACGCCGTCATCGGCAAAGACCCGCGCCGGCTGGCCGGTGGCGACATCGACCAGCGTGACCCGCGCGCCGTCGATCGGAGCGGCATCTTCGCTATCGAAAACAAGGCCATAGGGATCGGCAAGCACGTCGACATCGGTCTTGATGACCGAACCATCGCCGCTCGCGCCGTTGTAAGATACGGTCACCTTGTCACCGCCCGAGATGCTGAGGCGGCAATCGCCGTCCCTTGGCTGCGGCGGGATCGCACTGGTCGGAATGGCGCCATAAAACACGCCGCTGTCGGCGGCGGTTTCAGTGATGATAACCTGCTCGCGGTCGCCGCTCGCGGAAGTGATGGTCACGTTGACCGTATCGATCTGCGCGGGATTGAGCGACGCGCGATCCAGGACGAGGCGGAAAACCACAGGCTGGCCCACGATGATGCTCGAGATCGTGACCGGATCGCCCGGATTGGCGCCGGCAACGTCAACCTTGACGTCGGGAAGCGTTCCCGTGCCGCAATGGCCGCTGTTGATCGTGAAAGTGTCGCCGCCGCCGGGCAGGGGCAGGACCGAAATCTTGGGGTTGTCCTTCACCACATCGAATGAAACCGCGTTGGAATCGGCGGTCAGTTCGGCTTCGCCCTGATTCCATCGCGCATGGGCGGTGTTGGTGATGGTCTTCGCCGCGGCGGGAACGCTGGTCGCGATAAGCAGCGCTGCAAAAAGCAGCGCGGCCATCGCCCAGATCCTGTTCCGCAATGCCGACATGGCGTTTGTTCTTTATTTTCAAGACAAAAGGAGGGTGGGGCGGCGGCATACCCCCCAGGTTGCCCTGGGCTCTGCCGCCGCCTGAATGTCCTGCGTGCTCGATTTCTTGAGGGGGTGCCTTCCTAGGGCCCGCTCAATTAATCGTGGCTTGGAACACCACCGTCTTGGTTTCGCCGCCGGCAACCGACGCCAGCGTTCCGGCGACCGTGTTGGACGACATCGTCCCCGTGCCGGTCGTATCGGCAGCGCAGGTCGCCACGCCGCTGACGATCGTCGCGGTGCCGTTGGTCTTCACGCCGAACGCCGAATCGTAGGTCAGGTTCGCGGGAATGGGGTCGTTCACGGTGATTGAAGTCGCCGTGGCGCTGCCCGAGGCGTTGGTGATCGCGATGCAGTACTGGATCGTCGCGCCCGGGATCATCTTCGGGTTCGTTCCGCCGTTGATCGGATCGCTGATAATGCGCGAAGACTTGATCGCACTGAGTGTCGCAGCGGAAACGGTGTAGTCGTCCTTGGCCGCGAACGAGGCGTCACGCAGCGAGTCGCCCGCGCCTGCGCCATCGGCGAACACAGTATCCATGCCCGCCGTGTTGGCACCGCTGGTCTGAACAAGCGCCGCACCCTGGCTGCCTGCACCGCCGGCTTCGCGGCCGGTGGCGGTGAGCGTGACGGCGGCAACCGCACCATTGGCCTGGCCCAGCGGCACGTCGGAAACGACGAGCACCTGCACCGAACCATCGGCGGCCACTTCGTCGAGGTAGGTTACCGCAGTGTCGGTTCCGGCTTCGTAAGTGCCATTGCTGTTCACGTCGCGGAAGATGCGCACGTTGGTCACGTCGAACGTGTCGGTGTTCGTGTGCGCACCGGCGCCGCCCACCTGCTGGGCTGCGGTGAGCGCAAGATCGAGCGGGGCGTTCGAGGTGTTGACCACGGTGAACGCCGTCACCTGGTTGACCGCGCCGGGCGTGACCGTCGTCGTGGTCGTGCCCACTTCGGCAACGGTCATCTGGATACGGCGGTCGACCGTGAGCGTGTCGGAGGCTGTCGTGCCGGTCTGCGCGATGCTGTTGACCGTGAAGGTCACCGACACCGTGTTGGTGATCGTCGAACCGGCAATGGTACCGGCCGCGTGGGCTGGATTTGCGCCGAGAACGGCCAAGGCAAGAATGCCCGCCGCACCCAGCAGTCTGCTGCGATACGTCATATTGTTATGCTCCACTGGGTTGCCTGCGAATATTCTGGTCGCTCACAGGCATGGCGACCCCCCGTTCCGCCGATTTAGCGTACGATTCCATGATATTGGACTTCACCCGCGGCGCCCGGAGCGATCGACGGGATGGTCCAGCGAACGTGTGTCACGTCGCCCGCAGTCGCGGCGCGCTCGCCGCCCTCCGTTGCGGCGACCTTGAGGCTGCCGAGCTGGCCCCAGGTCTTGCCGCCATCGACCGAGACTTCGGTCCCCGGCGCCGCCTCGCTCGAAAGCGCAACGGCCGGAGGCAGCGGGTTGGTGACGACAAAATTGGTCACCGCCTGCGCGCCGTCGTTGTGATAACGCGTCGTGAACAGCAGATGATCGCCAGGAATGACGACCTTGGGCTCGACCAGTTGGACCTTGCTCACGCCGTTTTCGGTCACGGTCTTTTCGAGCATGACATCGCCCTTGAGCGAGACCGGAGACGGCGCCGACTGCGCCGTAGCGAGCGCCGGACCGGTCATGGCGACCATTGCCGCCGCACCTGCGAGAGACTTGACGAGGAATGAAAGCTTCATGGTTGGTCTTCCTGGCTAATCAGTTGATCTTGACGGAGAAGGCGACGGTGCGGGTGGTGCCGCCGGTGATCTTGCCGAGTGTGACGTCGATCCCGCTGGAGCTCCCGACGCCGGCATCGCCATCGGCTCCATCGGTGAGCGCGCTGGCATCGAGCTTGAGCGAACCCGGCACGTAGGTGGTTCCGTCGGGAATGGTGTCGACCACGTGCAGGCCGTCCAGCGTGCCGCTTCCGGTAACCTTGGCGGCAAGCGAGTAGGTGACGACGGCGCCCGGAACGGGCTTAGCGGTGCCGAAGGGATCGAGGATCGTGGCCGACTTCGTCAGCGTGATGTTGGCAAGGCTGGCGACAAGGGCGGCGAGCGAATTGGCCGAAGCCGTGGTGAGGCCGACGACGGCATCGCCGCCGCCTTCGCCCTTGCCGGCAAAGCTGGTGCCGGGGGTGCCGCTGCCGGTCTGCGACGTTGCGGTGAGGCGGACCTGGCTGGTCTGCGCATCGGTCGCGCCTGCCGGCAGATCGACGAGGACGAACACCTTCACGCTCTTGTCGGGGCTGAGCACTGGAGTGGCCAGCGCGCCGGCGGTGAGTACTGTATCGACACCGGGATCGTAAATGCCGTTGCTGTTGCTATCGAGCACGACCGACTTGATCGTGCCGTCGAAACCGTTGCCGGAAATCTTGGGGTCGGCGGCCAGGTTGAAGGCTTCGGGGCCGTTGCCGCTGTTGGTCACCGAGTAGATCAGCACCGCCGGTTCGCTGTTCGCGGTGGCGGGTGCGGTGCTCAGGGTCGCGACGGCCACATCGAGCAGCTCGTCGACCTTGACCGTCACCTTGTTCGACGTGACCGATCCGGTGGTTGAACCGGACTGGTAAGTCGCGGTGGCGGTGTTCTCGATCAGCGTGCCCGCGAGCACGCCCGTGGCATGCGCAGTGTTCGCGAAAGGAGCGGTCACGGAAAGGGCGACAAGCGAGCATCCAGCGATGCCTGCGGCCCGGCGAAGGGGGATGAGGTACGTATTCATACGTGGGCCTTTCCGCCCACTGTGGTTAACATCAGGTAAGAGCGGATCGGGCCTGAGCGGCGGAAGGCAGCCGGATGCGGCGTATTTCCTTTGCGGGGGCGTTAACCATCAATAGTTAGGTTGCTGACTGCGTGGCTTTAGTAACCTGTTATAAATTAGAGATATTTTGCAGGAGAGGTCCTTGATGGGATGCAAGGTGTTACCGCCTCAGTCGCTAAGGGGATGGCCGGATGCCTCTGAAAATATTTTTGAAAACGGTCCGAAACGGATTGGAAACCGGCTTTGTTACGGTGATTTTTACGACATCCACGTAGCCATCGGTTACCATGATGTGCCGAAAGGTAAGTGCTTGGGGCCCTGGCTGGTCTGCGGCAGGTTGGCATGCCTGCTGGCCGCTCCTTCGCTCCTTCGCCTGGGTAAGGTGGCTCGCCGATTCGGGATACTGCATCACCACGCTGGCGATTTTGGCTCCGGTGCGCAGGATAGCGAGCGGGCCATGATGAAGCGTGGCGATCGACAAGTGACCCGGCCGCTTTGCCCACTGTTTCCCACCTGCGAGGGCGCTGACATGACGACGACGCTTCCACCCGAACCCAACACGCTCTAGAGGGACGGCATGCCGGGAGAAATTCTAGACAATCGTGGGCGTGGTTCCGCCGGGTTCACTTGGCCCGCCATCCATCCGGAGGGGCGCAAGTTCGGGGCCATTGCCGCTGCGCTTTGCCTTGGCGGTGCGCTGCTGGGCGGATCGCTGCTGGGCTGGCCGCTGGCCGTGCTGACGCTTTGCGTGCTCGCGTTCTTCCGCGATCCCGAACGCGTGACGCCGCGCGATGACAGCATGATCGTCGCGCCTGCCGATGGCCTCGTCACGCTGATCTGCACGGTTGTCCCTCCGCGCGAGATGACCGCCGATGATGGTAGCGGCCAGCCGGCACTGGCCGATGTGCCGGTGACGCGCGTGTCGATATTCATGTCGGTGTTCGACGTCCACGTGAACCGCACCCCGATCGGCGGTACGATCCGGCGCGTTGTCTACATTCCGGGCAAGTTCCTCAACGCCGATCTCGACAAGGCGAGCGAAGAGAACGAGCGCCAGCACTTCGTGGTCGAGCGCAGCGACGGCGTGCGTGTGGGTTTCACCCAGATCGCGGGCCTTGTTGCACGGCGCATCGTGCCTTTCGTCAAGGCGGGGGACATTGTCGCGGGCGGCCAGCGTGTCGGTCTGATTCGGTTCGGCAGCCGCGTTGACGTCTATCTTCCTGCGGGCACCGAGCCGCGCGTCCTGATCGGACAGCGCATCGTTGCCGGGGAAACCGTGCTCGCCGTGCTGGGCCAGACGCCCATGATCGAGGGTGTGCGCCAGTGAACGAGGTGCCCCCGTCGGCCAAGCGCGGCGCGGCAAGGGACGGGGCTGGGGTTGCCTATTCGGGCGAAGACTTTGGCCGCCGCCGATTGCCGCGCGGCCTGACCCTGCGGGCATTGGTGCCCAATGCGATCACCTCGGCAGCGCTGTGCAGCGGACTTACCGGCATCCGCTTCGCGATCGGCGGAGATTTTCATTCGGCGGTGCTGGCCGTCATGCTGGCGGGGTTGCTCGACGGCATCGATGGCCGCGTGGCGCGGCTGATGAAGGCGCAGTCGCGCTTCGGCGCGGAGCTTGACAGCCTGTCGGATGCGATCGCCTTCGGGGTCGGCCCGGCGCTGATCCTGTACTTGTGGTCACTCAGTGCGGTGCCGCGCTACGGCTGGTTCGCGGCACTGGCGCTTGCGGTATCGTGTGCGCTGCGCCTTGCGCGCTTCAACGCGTCGATCGATCTGCCCGGCCAGCCTCACAAGTCTGCCGGGTTCATGACCGGCGTGCCCGCCCCCGTGGGCGCAGCCCTTGCGTTTTTGCCACTTTACCTGTGGTTTTCCAGCGGTCTGGATATCATGCGTGCGCCCGTTGTGGTCGGTCCCTGGGCGCTGCTCATCGCGTTCCTGATGATCTCGAACCTGCCAACGCTGGGCTGGGGAGCACTGCGTCCGCGCCGGGCAATCCGGCTCGAGGTGATCGCGCTCGCCGGAATGCTCACCGTGGCGCTCTTGACCGAACCGTGGCTGACACTGGTGGGGCTCTGTGCGATCTACCTCGCGCTGATGCCGGTGGGCGTGTGGCGCTATCGCCGGATCATGCAGCAGCGCGCAGGCGCGGGCCAGCCGAAGCCGGAACAGGCCTGACGATCCGCACCGGTGCCCGGCGCTGCCGCGCTGCCGCGCGCGGTGCGGCCGGCGCCGAAGTGGCCGTGATCTGCACGAGGAATTCCCGATCCGCCGCGAGCGCGCGCGAATCCGCCAGCAGCCTGCGCACGGCGGGAAGCTGGGCCCGCACGGTGACAGCGATTGCCGCAAAGGCCAGGCAGCCAGCGCCGGCCATCACGAGCGAGGCGAGGAGGGAGACCATGGACATGGAAACGCTGCCTTTCGAACCTGGGCGAACCGCTTGACAGGCGGTGGATACCCTGTGGATAACATGGGGAGAGAATCGGATGTTCCAAGTCTGTCCCGTCGATGGCTTGATTGTTCTCTTTTTGTTCCAACCCGTCAAGCCGATTCGACGCAGGTGGTTCAAAATTTCAGGACCGGCCAAAATTCCAGCAATGGTGTAGCAGGGCATGCGGCCGCGATCGGTGCGCCGGTTGTTATTCGCCCAAGCGATTGTTTGCGGTTACAGACAGATTGCCGTGAGGCGGTCCCCGCGCGCGGGGGGCGCGGGGACCGCTACGGCGGTCTGGGAGGGCGCCTGGTCCGGGCGCGACCGCCAAGGGCCGCTGGGTGTGCGGCCGGCATGGCCGCCTGGGTGTGCGGCCAATCTCGTAGAAATCAGGCAACCAAGCTGAGCTACGGACGTGTAGCTGGAAGTAACGGCATGGGCATTCCCGGTTGGGGGCCGGTCGGCACTCCGCAAGATCCGCTTGTCGGAGTTGTTGGCCAGATAAGCCACGATTGACCCGACGCGCCTTGAAAGCGCAGGATAATCTCGCGACTGGCGGTGTTGCCCGTCGCAAAAACTTATGTCGGTGTCCATTTACTTTGACAAGTAGTATTCACTACGTATTGGACAGTTGTCGGCCATTCTCGACGTCCGGTTAGCTGCATTCCAGCTTGGCGGTCTCGCACTTGGCTGTAGACGGCGGGCCCTCGCGGCGCTAACGGCCCCAACGCTACGTCACGATTCGGACACGGTGTTCGCAATCCGGCGCGGCAATCCACATGGAATGCGCACATACCGGTGCCGCACTGGGGTTTCTCCCGCCAGCGGTTCCTGCATTCCAGAGGTTCAACCGGAAAGGAACGTATTATGGCGGCTCCCGTCGTCACCATGTCGCAGCTCATCGAAGCCGGCGCGCACTTCGGTCACCAGACCCACCGCTGGAACCCGCGCATGAAGCCGTACATCTTCGGTGCCCGCAACGGCATCCACATCCTCGACCTTTCGCAGACCGTGCCGCTTTTCGCCCGCGCGCTCGAGTTCGTCTCGGCCACCGTGCAGGGCGGCGGCAAGGTCCTGTTCGTCGGCACCAAGCGCCAGGCGCAGGAGCCGATCGCCCAGGCCGCGCGCGCTTCGGGTCAGCACTATGTCAACCACCGCTGGCTGGGCGGCATGCTCACCAACTGGAAGACGATCTCGGGTTCGATCAAGCGCTTCAAGGCGCTCGAAGAGCAGCTCTCGGGCGACACTGCGGGCCTCACCAAGAAGGAAGTGCTCCAGCTCACGCGTGAGCGCGACAAGTTCGAGCTCTCGCTCGGCGGCATCCGCGACATGGGCGGCATTCCCGATGTGATGTTCGTGATCGACGCCAACAAGGAAGAACTGGCGATCAAGGAAGCCAACGTGCTGGGTATCCCGGTCGTGGCGATCCTCGATTCGAACGTTTCGCCCGATGGCATCGCGTTCCCGGTCCCGGCGAACGACGACGCCAGCCGCGCCATCCGCCTCTACTGCGAAGCGATCGCAGCTGCCGCCACCCGTGGCGGCCGCGATGCTGCAATCGCTTCGGGTGCCGATCTCGGCGCGATGGCTGAGCCGCTTCCGGAAGAAGCTGCGGCTGAGCCGGCAGAAGCCTGATCCTGTCAGGTTCGGTGGCGGCGCTGGACAAGGCGCCGTCACCGAACTGACCCGGACATTCACTACGGGCCGCGCCGGGTAGCTTTGACCGGGCTGCGGCCTAACCCATATTCACGAGACAAGAAGGATCACCGCGATGGCCTATACCGCCGCTGACGTGAAGAACCTGCGCGAGCGCACTGGCGCGGGCATGATGGATTGCAAGAGGGCGCTGGACGAAGCCGGCGGCGATATCGAGGTCGCGGTTGACGCGCTGCGTGCCAAGGGCCTTGCCGCCGTTGCCAAGAAGTCCAGCCGCACCGCGGCCGAGGGCCTTGTCGGCGTTGCCGTTTCGGGTACTCGCGGCGTTGCCGTCGAGGTCAACTCGGAAACCGACTTCGTGGCCAAGAACGAGCAGTTCCAGGATTTCGTGCGCAAGACCACTGCAGTCGCGCTCGACCTTTCGGCGGACGACGTCGAGGCGCTCAAGGCGGCGGCCTATCCCGATGGCGGCACGGTGGCCGACAAGCTGACCAACAACGTTGCCACGATCGGTGAGAACCAGCAGGTTCGCCGCATGAAGACCGTTGCGGTCTCGTCGGGCCTCGTCGTGCCCTACATGCACAATGCCGCCGCGCCGAGCCTCGGCAAGATCGGCGTGCTCGTCGCGCTGGAATCGGAAGCCGGTGCCGACGTGCTCGAGCCGCTGGGCAAGCAGATCGCGATGCACATCGCCGCCGCTTTCCCGCAGGCGCTGAACGCCGATGGCCTCGATCCCGAGATGATCGCGCGTGAGCGCAAGATCGCCGCGGAAAAGGCTGCCGAAAGCGGCAAGCCCGCCGAAGTGCAGGCGAAGATGGTCGATGGCGCGATCGCCAAGTTCGCCAAGGACAACGCGCTGCTTTCGCAGCTCTTCGTGATGGACAACAAGACCCCGGTCGCGCAGGTCGTCGAGGCGGCTGGCAAGGCTGCCGGCACCAAGATCACGCTGGTCGATTATGTCCGTTTCCAGCTCGGTGAAGGCATCGAGAAGGAAGCCACCGACTTCGCGGCCGAAGTGGCCGCGGCTGCCGGCATCAAGTAAGTCCGCTACGCGCAGCGCTCCCCGCAGGGCCGGGGGCGCTGCGCCGTATCGGCGCACAAACCTGTGCCCCATGCCCTTGGCATGCGCCGCCCCGTGCGTATAAGGGCGGCGCTTTCCTCTCTGACGAGTTCTCCCGGACGATGAGCCTTCCTCCCCTCAAGCGCGTGCTTCTCAAGCTTTCGGGCGAAGTGCTGATGGGAAGCCAGCCCTTCGGTATCGACACCGATTTCGTCGCGCAGATGGCCGAGGAACTGAAGGCAGCGCGCGATACCGGGCTCGAACTGTGCCTCGTCATCGGCGGGGGCAATATCTTCCGCGGCATGGCGGGTGCGGCCAAGGGGATGGACCGCGCGCAGGCCGATTACATGGGCATGCTCGCCACGATCATGAATGCGCTCGCAATGCAGAGCGCGCTGGAAAAGATCGGCGTCGAAACCCGCGTTCAGTCCGCCATCCAGATGGACGAAGTGTGCGAGCCGGTGATCCGCCGCCGCGCCGAACGGCACCTCCAGAAGGGCCGCGTGGTGATCTTTGCCGCAGGCGTCGGCGCCCCCTATTTCACCACCGATTCCGGTGCCGCCCTGCGCGCCGCCGAGATGAAGTGCGACGCCCTGTTCAAGGGCACCAGCGTCGACGGCGTCTATGATGACGATCCGAAGAAGAACGCCAACGCCAAGCGCTATGACGCGGTCGATTTCGACACGGTGCTGGCCGACAATCTCAAGGTGATGGACGCCTCTGCCGTGGCGCTGTGCCGCGACAACGCCATCCCCATCGTGGTGTTTTCCATCCGCGAACGCGGCAATCTTGCCCGCGTGCTGGCGGGTGAGGGGACCCAGACCATCGTTCAGAAGATGAGCGCTTAAGAAGGAAGACCGATCCATGGCCAAGTATGACAAGGCCGATCTCGAACGCCGGATGAAGGGCGCAGTCGAATCGCTCAAGAGCGATCTTTCGGGCTTGCGCACGGGCCGCGCCAACACTGCGCTGCTCGATCCGATCATGGTCACCGTCTACGGTGCGAACACCCCCCTCAACCAAGTGGCGACGGTTTCCGCGCCCGAGCCGCGCATGCTGACGGTGCAGGTGTGGGACAAGTCGAACATCGGCCCCGTCGAAAAGGCGATCCGCTCGGCCGGCCTCGGGCTCAACCCGATCAACGATGGCAACACGCTGCGCCTGCCGATCCCGGATCTCACCGAGGAGCGCCGCAAGGAGCTGGCCAAGCTCGCCTCGCAGTATTCGGAGAAGGCCAAGATCGCGATCCGCAACGTCCGGCGCGACGGGATGGATGCGCTCAAGGCCGATGAAAACAAGAAGGAAATCTCCGAAGACGATCGCAAGCGGCTCGAGACCGAGCTGCAGAAGCTGACCGACGAGCAGATCAAGGCTGCCGACGAGGCCAGCGCGCACAAGGAAAAGGAAATCCTGGGCAAGTGAGCTCGGCTGCGGCGCCTCAGGGGGACGAAGCGGTCGCCGGCCAGATGGACGGCGGCTACATCGGCCCCGCGCGCCATGTCGCGATCATCATGGACGGTAACGGGCGCTGGGCGAAGAAGCGCTTCATGCCCCGTGCTGTCGGCCACAAGCGCGGTGTCGATGCGGTCCGCGAAGTGGTGCGCGCGGCGCGCCACATGGGGCTCCAGGCGCTCACGCTCTATGCCTTCTCGTCCGAAAACTGGAAGCGGCCCGAGGACGAGATTTCAGACCTCATGGGCCTGCTGCGCGCCTTCATCCGCAGCGATATCGATGAATTCGCCGCCAACGATGTGCGGCTGAAGGTGATCGGTGACTACCGCATGCTGCCGGCCGATATCGTCAGCCTGATCGACGATGCGCTGGCCCGCACCGCACACAATTCGCGCACCACGCTGGCGATAGCGCTGAACTACGGCTCGCAGCAGGAAATCGCCCGTGCGGCGGCTGCGGCAGCTGCCAAGGGCGAGATAACCGTGGCGGCGATCGAGGCCGAACTTGATACGGCAGACCTGCCGCCGCTCGATCTCATCATCCGCACTTCGGGCGAGGTCCGCCTTTCGAATTTCCTGCTGTGGCAGGCGGCCTATGCTGAAATGTGGTTCACCGACGTGCTCTGGCCCGATTTTACCCCCGGCCACCTGCGCGAGGCGCTAGACCATTACGCTACCCGCGAGCGCCGCTATGGAGGGCGCTGAGCCCGCGCCGCTTGAGGCCGTGAAACCGCGCAGCGATCTGCCGGTGCGGGTGGCTTCGGCGGTTGTCATGCTCGGGATCGCAGGTTTTGCGCTGTGGCAGGGCGGCCTTGTGCTCAAGGGCTTCATCGCGCTGGTCGGCTTTGGCGTCTTTGCCGAATATGTTGCGCTCGCCGCGAAGATCGCACCCGATCCGGCGCGGATGGTGACGGCCGTGATGACCGGCGGGCTCTATATCGGTTGGGCGGCCTTTGCGCTCATCGTGATGCCTCCGGTCCTGCTGATCGCGGTGCTGGGCCTCGTCATCTGTACCGATACCGGCGCCTATTTCGCCGGACGCGCCATCGGCGGGCCGAAGATTGCGCCGAGCATCAGTCCTTCCAAGACCTGGGCCGGTCTTGCCGGCGGCATGGCGGCGGCGGCGCTCTGGTCCACGCTATTCATCCTGTTTGCCGCCTATATTCTCTCAGGCATGAGCCCCAACGGCCCCAGCCTGGCGGAAGCGGTGCGCACCACGCGCATTGGCATGGCGGCGCTGGCCGGGGCAGGCCTTGCCGTTGCCGCGCAGGCCGGGGATTTCTACGAAAGCTGGCTGAAGCGCCGCGCCGGGGTGAAGGACAGCGGCCGCCTCATTCCGGGCCACGGCGGCTTGTTCGACCGGGTTGACGGGCTGCTGCCGGTCGCCATCATAGCGGGTACGGCGTGGGCCGCCTCTGGGGCAGCAGGCGTGGGAGCAGGAGGCGCATGACGCGCACGATTACAATTCTGGGCGCAACGGGTTCAGTCGGTGCATCCACGCTCGATCTGGTGCGGCGCAATCGCGAGATGTTCCGCGTTGTCGCGCTCACCGCCAATGGCAATGCCGGGCAGCTTGCCGCTCTCGCGCGGGAATTTGGTGCAGAAGTGGCCGTTGTCGCCGATGAGGACGCGCTCCCCGAACTGCGTGGGGCGCTTTCGGGCAGCGGGATCGAAGCTGCGGGCGGTGCGGCGGCGGTGATCGAGGCGGCGGCGCGCGGGGCGGACATCACCATGGCCGCCATCGTCGGCTGTGCGGGCCTCGCGCCCACCATGGCCGCGATCGAATGCGGCAAGGCCGTCGCGCTTGCCAACAAGGAAGCGCTGGTATCGGCGGGCGAAGTGATGACGGCGGCGGTAAAGCGCACCGGCGCGACGCTGCTGCCCGTTGACAGCGAGCACAACGCGATCTTCCAGTGCCTTGCTGGCAACGATCCCGCGCACGTTCACGCAATCACGCTCACCGCCAGCGGCGGCCCCTTCCGCGAATGGGACATGGAGCGCATCCACCGCGCGACTCCGGCCGAAGCGGTCAAGCATCCCACCTGGTCGATGGGCGCCAAGATCAGCGTCGATTCGGCCACGATGATGAACAAGGGCCTTGAATTCATCGAGGCTTATCATCTGTTTCCGGTCGGCGTGGAACGCCTGCGCATTGTCATCCACCCGCAGTCGATCGTTCATTCGATGGTCGAATACCGCGATGGCTCGACACTGGCGCAGCTCGGCCCTTCCGATATGCGCGTGCCGATTGCCTCGGCGCTGGCCTGGCCCGCACGCATGCAGACGCCCTGTGCGCCGCTGGATCTCGCCGCCATCGGCAACCTGAGCTTCTTCAAGCCCGATGAGCAGCGTTTTCCCGCCACCCGCGTCGCGCGCGAAGCGGTTATGGCGGGCGGCGCGGCGCCGGCCGTGCTCAATGCGGCAAACGAGATCGCGGTCGCAGCATTCCTCGCTGGTCAGATCGCGTTCACCCGCATCGTGCAATGTGCCGAGGATGTGTTGGCAAGGGGCCTCCCCCGGGCACCCGCCAGCCTTGAAGAGGTCATTGCGGTAGACCGCGAAGCCCGCATCCGCGCTGCCGAAACGATGGAGACCGTGTCCTGAACGCTGCCGTGCAAAGCCCCGGGCTTCTGCTCACCGTGCTCGCCTTTTTGCTGGTGCTGGGGCCGCTTGTCTTCATCCATGAGCTTGGTCACTATCTCGTCGGCCGCTGGTTCGGCGTGAAGGCGGACAGTTTTTCGATCGGCTTCGGCAAGGAAGTGGCAGGCTGGACCGACAAGCGCGGCACCCGCTGGAAGCTCTCCGCGCTGCCGCTAGGCGGCTATGTCCAGTTTGCGGGCGACATGAACCCCGCCAGCACGCCGAGTGCGGAATGGCTGTCGCTCCCCGCTGAAGAGCGTGAGCAGACATTTCAGGCCAAGCCGGTGTGGCAGCGCGCCCTCATCGTGCTCGCCGGCCCGCTGACGAATCTGCTGCTCGCCGTGGCGATCCTCGCCGGCTTTTCCCTTGCTTACGGCAAGGTTGTCGTCCCGCCCGTGGTGGGCATGGTGCAGGAAGGCTCGGCAGCGGCAAAGGCCGGTGTCCAACTGGGCGACCGGGTCGTCTCGCTGCAGGGTTCCCCGATCGACAGTTTCCTGCAGATCCGCCTCGCCGTTGCGCAGCATCCGGGCGAACCGCTCGATCTCGTAATCGAGCGCGGCGGGCGGCGCGTCGCGCTCCCGGCCGTCGCGGCGTGGAAGGAAGTGAGCGACCGTTTCGGCAACACGCAGAAGATCGGCTACCTCGGCATCGGCCCGGCGACGGCTGAACGCGTGGCTGTCGGGCCGGTGGAAGCCGTCGGCGATGCAGTCGTGCAGACGCGCGATATCATGGGCATGATGATCACCGGTATCGGCCAGATCGTCACCGGCAAGCGCGAGATCAAGGAGCTTGGCGGGCCGATCAAGATCGCCAAATATTCGGGCGAACAGCTGGTTTCGGGCTGGGCCAACTACGTCTGGTTCATCGCGCTGATCTCGATTAACCTCGGGTTCATCAATCTCTTGCCAATTCCAGTACTCGATGGCGGCCACCTCGCGTTCTACGCGATCGAGGCGGTCAGCCGCCGGCCGGTCAGCCAGCGCGGGCAGGAATGGGCTTTCCGCACCGGCCTTGCCCTCGTTGCTGCACTAATGCTGTTCGTGACCTTCAATGACGTTGCATCGCTGCGCGTTTTCGGAGGGTGAGGAGACCTACGTCGGCCCGGTTTGCTTCCCGCTTCATCGCGGGACAGTTGGGGAAGCCGGATTTTCCACAAAATGCGGGGCAATTTCGGTCTGCTGCGGTGAGCTTGCTTGATTGGCGGGCCTGCATCGGGCAGGAGGCGGCATCGCGGGGCGTGACGGAGTATTGCCGTCGCGCACCATGGTGCGGGGCGAGGCGGCGGATGACGCTTCGCTGCACGAAGAAACGGGATGGCGCTTGGTGATGAATGCTTGCAACTTGCCCCGGACCGCTTTGCGCATGACCGGTCAACCTCGACTGGCTGCCACGCTTGCGGCACTCGCGGCAACGACTTGCCTTGCCGGCATGCCTGTGGTCGCCGCTGCGCAGACAGCGCCGGCTCCCGCCGCTCCGGTTGTCCCCGCCGCGGCTCCAGCTCCGGCGCCCGCCCCGGTCGAACTCGTCCGATCGATCACCATTTCCGGCGCCCAGCGCCTCGAAGCGGATACGATTCGCTCGTACATCCGTCTTAAGGAAGGCGACAAGTACACCCAGGCTGCGGCTGACCAGGTCCTCAAGGACCTCTACGCCACCGAGCTCTTCGCCGACGTTCAGGTCCGCGATAACGCCGGTGACGTGGTGATCGAGATCAAGGAAAACCCGGTCGTCAACCGGATCATCCTCGAAGGCAACAAGCGCCTGAAGGAGGACAAGATCCTGCCGGAGATCAAGCTCTCCGCGCGCCAGATCTTCACCCGGTCCAAGGTGCGTGCCGACGTTGCCCGCATCATCGAGCTCTACAAGCGCCAGGGCCGTTTCGCCGCCTCGATCGAGCCCAAGATGGTCATGCTCGATCAGAACCGTGTCGATATCGTGTTCGAGATCAGCGAAGGCCCGAAGTCGCGCGTTCGCCAGATCAACATCATCGGCAACGAGAAGTTCTCCGCCAGCCAGCTGCGCGGCGAGATGGTGACCAAGCAGGCGCGCGTGTTCCGCGTCTTCTCCAGCGGCACCAGCTACGATCCCGATCGCCTCGCCTTCGACCAGCAGAAGCTGCGCCAGTTCTATCTGACGAACGGCTATGCGGATTTCCGCGTCGTCTCGGCGGTCGCCGAACTCACGCCGGACAAGCGCGACTTCATCATCACCTACGTGGTCGAGGAAGGGCAGCGCTACAAGTTCGGCGACGTCAAGGTCGATAGCCAGCTGCGCGATTTCGATGGCGATGCGCTGGCCAAGCGTCTGCCGCTCAAGCCCCAGCAGTGGTACAACGCCAAGCTGGTCGAGGACACGGTCGACAGCCTGACCGAGACCGCGGGCAGCTTCGGTTACGCCTTCGCCGATGTGCGGCCGGACTTCAATCGCAACAAGGACGACCTGACGATGTCGGTCACCTTCCGCATCGCGGAAGCGCCGCGCGTCTATGTCGAACGGGTCGATGTCAACGGCAACACGCTGACGCAGGACAAGGTCGTCCGCCGCGAGTTCCGCGTGGCTGAGGGCGACGCATTCAACTCGTTCCAGATCAAGCGTTCGTCGAACCGCGTCAAATCCCTGGGCTACTTCCAGGAGAAGTTCGAGGTCGAGCAGAAGCCCGGCTCCGCGCAGGATCGCATCGTGCTCGAGGCCAACGTCGAGGAAAAGCCCACCGGGCAGCTCCAGCTTTCGGCCGGCTTCTCCAGCCTTGAAAGCTTCATCTTCCAGGCCTCGATCCAGCAGAACAACTTCCGCGGCCGGGGCCAGACGATCGGCACCAGCGTCGACTATTCGCGCTATTCGCGATCGGTGCAGGTCAGCTTCACCGAACCTTATCTGTTCGATCGCAACGTCTCGCTCGGCGTTGACGTGTATCGCCGCGATTTCAACAGCTTCAACTTCTTCAACGCCAACCGCAACACGACCTACAAGCAGTCGACCACCGGCTTTCAGGTGCGCGCCGGCCTGCCACTGACCGAGTACATGTCGCTGATCGGGCGCTACACGCTCAATCTCGAGAACGTGACGCTCGACAGGGACACCTATTACCTGCCCGATGCGAACGGCAACCTGCAGTGCTCGATCTACCTCGCGGGTCGCTACCTGTGCGATGCGATCGGCAAGCGGACCAGTTCGATCATCGGCGCCAGCGTGGTCTACGATACGCTCGACAACCGCCTGCGCCCGACCAGCGGTTCGCAGTTCGTGGTCGGCGTCGATTTAGCCGGTCTGGGCGGTTCGGTGCGCTATGCCCGCATCAACGCAAATGCCTCTCGCTACTTCGCGCTGGGCAAGGGCTTCGTGTTCTCGCTGCGCGGCGAGGGCGGGGCGATCAAGGCGCTCAGCAACCGCACCAATGATCCCACGATCGACGATGTGCGCCTGACCGACCGCTTCTTCCTCGGCCAACCGCAGCTTCGCGGCTTCGACATTCGCGGCGTCGGCCCGCGTGTTCTGCGCAAGTTCTACAGCGGGTTCGATCCCAAGGATGGCAGCGGCGGCGTGACCAGCACCGATCGCAACCAGTGGGTCGACGATGCGCTCGGCGGCAAGTTCTACTACCTCGGCCATGCCGAGCTCGAGATCCCGCTGGGCTCGGGCGCGCGCGAACTGGGCTTGCGGCCCTCGATCTTCGTGGACGCAGGCGCCGTGTTCAGCGTCGCCCGGCCTGCCGTGTTCGGCACCACCCTGCTGTACCAGGACAATGTCACCGGCCGCCTGACCACCTCGGCTGCCGACGCCACCGGCAAGTCCAACAACGTGGCCCAGAAGTTCGACGAGACCTTTGTTGGGGACAGCCCCAAGCCGCGCATTTCGATCGGCTTCGGTGTCAACTGGAACTCGCCGTTCGGACCGTTCCGCATCGACGTGGCGAAAGTCCTCAGCAAGGTCGATGGCGACGATCCCCAGACAGTCAACTTCAACGTAGGAACCCAGTTCTGATGCAAAACCGTATTATCGCGGCGCCTGTCGCCGTACTGGCTGCCGCCCTCGCGCTTGGCGCGGCGCCCAATGCCATGGCGCAGGCTGCGGCCGCTCCGGCTTCGAGCACACCCGGCGGCATTGTCGCCCCCGGCATTGCCTATGCCAACGCTCAGGCCGTTGTCGGCGCTTCGGCTGCCTACAAGACCGCGATGGTCCAGCTGCCGGTCACCTACAAGGCGCAGATCGATGCGGTGAACACCCGCCGCAACCAGATCACCGCGCAGCTCAAGCCGCTTTACGACAAGTTCGAGGCGGACCAGAAGGCCGCGAAGCCCGATCAGGCCTCGCTCCGCACGCAGGCTGCCCAGATCCAGCAGATCGAGCAGTCCGCCGAGCGCGAGATCCAGCAGATGGCCGAGCCGCTCAACGTGGCGCAGCAGTACATCATCGAGCAGATCAGCGACAAACTCACCGCCGCCACGCAGGCCGCGATGACCAAGCGCAAGATCACGCTCGTGCTCGATTCGCAGAGCGTGCTGAAAGCCGATGCGGTCTACAACCTCAACCAGGATATCCTGAACGAGCTCAACACGCTGGTCCCCAGCGTGCAACTCGTGCCGCCCGCCGGCTGGCTCCCGCGCGCACAGCGTGAAGCTGCTGCCCAGCAGGCTGCCCAGGGTGGTGCTGCTCCCGCCGCGCCCGCGCCTGCGGGCAAGGCGCCCGAAGGCCGCTGAGGCAAACGGGAATGAGCGAGGTTTCCGGAGACGCCGGCGCAGAGGCAAATGTCTCTGCGCCGCTCAGCCTGGACATTCGGGGGGTGATGGCGGCGCTGCCGCACCGCTATCCCCTCCTGCTCGTCGACCGCGTGGTCGAACTGGTGGTGGGGGAACGCATCCACGCCATCAAGGCGGTCTCGATGAACGAGCAGTTCTTCCAGGGCCACTTTCCGGGCCGTCCGATCATGCCGGGCGTTCTGCAGATCGAGGCGCTGGCGCAGGCCGCCGGCGTCCTCGCCGTGGAATCGCTCGGCCTTGCCGGCACCGGCAAGCTCGTCTATTTCATGGCGATCGAGGAAGCCAAGTTCCGCACGCCGGTGGAGCCGGGCTGCCTGCTCGACCTGCACGTGGAATTCACCCAGAAACGCGCGCGCGTTTGCAAGTTTGCCGGCAAGGCGATGCTTGGGGACAAGATCGCAACGGAAGTCAGCTTCACTGCGATGATCGCGGATAGCTGAGCTTCAGGTGGATTTGTTTCGCGCAGAGCCCGCAGAGTTCGCAGAGACGGCGTTTTGCGGCTTTGCCGCTTGGCTTTCTTGCTACTGAAGTGATGCAACAAGGCCTGCGGCGCGAAACCACGTTTTTGCGAACTCTGCGGGCTCTGCGCGAACCAATTCTCGGTTCACCCGTTGCCTTTCCGGCGCAAACCGCTTAAGGGCGCGCCTTTCCGAGATTCCCTGAGGCCGGTCGGAACCGGCTTCGCATTGTGGAGCGAGACCCATGAAGGCCAATATTCACCCCGATTACCACATGATCAAGGTGCAGATGACCGATGGCACCGTGTTCGAGACCCGCTCGACCTGGGGCAAGGAAGGCGACACCATGGCGCTCGAAATCGATCCGCTGTCGCACCCGGCGTGGACCGGCGGCACCCGTCAGCTCGATCAGGGCGGCCGCGTGGCGCAGTTCAACAAGCGCTTTGGCGGTCTCACGCTCAAGAAGTGAGCTTGCGGACCCGACGTATTCAGGAAGAAGGGCGGCCTCGGTCGCCCTTTTTTCGTGAAACAAGCCTGCGCCGACCCTTGCCATCGCGGCGCTGCCGGATGAAGGAGCGCGCATGGCTGTTCTGACCAACGCACTCGACAAGCTGCTTGGCTACCAGATGCGCCGCGCCACCGCGGTGCTCATGGCCGATTTCGTGCGCACCCTCTCGGATTTCGACATGCGGCCGGCCGAGGTGACCACGCTGCTGGTAATCGCCGAGAACCCGGATTGCTCGCAAAGCGAAGTGGGCGAGGCGATCGCCATCAAACGCGCCAACATGGTGCCGATCATTGCCCGCCTGATCGAACGCGGCCTCGTTGCCCGCACCCGCGTCGATGGTCGCAGTCTCGCCCTGAGGGTTACCGCCAAGGGCGCCGAGCATGCGGCCGAAGCCTGGCGCCGCATTGCCGAGCACGAAGCCCGCTTCCGCGACAGGCTTGCCCCTGAAGACCTCGAGACGGTGCTCGCCGCTTTGCCGGTCCTGCGGGTGGATGTGGAAGACAGTAGTTCCGGCAACGGGCAATAGTTCGTTACATCGAATTCCCGACTAACCATCGGTACTGTAACCTGAATACACAGGTACCGCAAATTCTGCCGAAAACTCTCATTTTTGTCGGTTTGTGGCTGTAAGGGCTGCTGTCACACCTTTCGCCGAAGCCGGGAACAAGCACTGCGGATCCAAGCTGCGGGCCCCGGCCGTCCACTGGATGAGAGGAGAATGCCATGCGGTATACGCGCGTTCTTGGCTGGTCGTCGCTCGCGGCGGTCGCAGTTTCCCTGGCAGTGCCTGCCCATGCGGCGGATGCAGCCGAAGCCGCTGATCAGGGTGGCGGTGCTGCCGAGGCAGCTGGCAAGGATGTGATCATCGTGACCGCCACGCGCCAGGCGACCGACAAGCAGAAGGTCGGTGTCGCACTCACCGCGCTCACCGTCGAAGATCTGGCTTTGCTCGCCCCGCGTTCGCTGCTCGATATTCAAGGCTCGGCTCCCAACGTGTTCATCGGCAGCGGCACCGCCGCGCCCGGGCAGAGCGCCATCTTCATCCGCGGCCAGGGCTATGCCGACGTGGAAAAGACGCAGAGCCCGCCGGTCGGCGTGATCCAGGACGGTGTGTTCTTCGGCAACAACACCGGCCAGCTGCTCGATATGTTCAACATCTGCTCGGTCGAGGTCGATCGCGGCCCGCAGGGCATTTTCTACGGCAAGAACACCACCGCTGGCCTCATCAATCTCACCCGCTGCGCACCCACCCGCAAACTGGGCCTCAGCCTTGAGGCGGGCTACGGCTCGTTCAACGAGTTCTACGGCCGCGGCGTGGTCAATGCTCCGCTGGGTGACAAGGGCGGCATCGCTTTTTCGGGCCAGTACCGCCGGATTGACGGCATTCTCAACAACGTCTTCACCAACAAGCGGGCGGGCAATTCGGATTACCGCGCGTTCAACCTCAAGGTGAACTACGACCTCACCGACTGGCTCAATGCGGATCTCAGCTACGATCACATCCACCAGACCGGCGGCGGCACCCCGGTGCAGTTCGGCAATATCCTGACTGCCAATATCCTCTCCGGCGGCAACCCTTCGGCGATCTGGCCCAAGTACAATCCGGAAACCGGCAGCCCCGATGGCCTGAAGCCGCGCGAGATCGGCAACAACCTTGGCGCGGACAAGGACCGGCTCAACACCAATATCGTCAGCCTCGCGCTCAAGGCCAAGACGCCCATCGGCGATCTCGTCTCGCAGACCTCGTACATGTCGTCAGCCGATACGGTGAACCAGGACTTCGACGGCACCTGCAGAGGCGCGACGGGCTGCACCAGCGTCGGCAACCCGCTGCTTGCGGCCACCGGCAGTGCGCTCCTCACCAATCGCGACCAGACCTACAAGCAGTTCACGCAGGAAGTGCGGCTGCAGGGCAAGGCGGCGAACGGCATGGTCGATTACATCGTCGGGGCGTTCTACTACGATCACAAGATCACGCTGCACCAGAACACGAACGGAGCGATCGACCAGTTCTCTGCTGAAAAGGATCACAGCTGGTCGTTCTTCGGCAACGTCGATCTCAACCCCACCGACACGATCAAGATCTCGGGCGGTGTGCGCAACATCTTCGAGGCCAAGCGCTTCGATACGCGCTATATCCTGCTCGGCTCGATCCCGCTGGTCGGCCCGATCAACGATCGCCGGAGCTGGCAGAAGCTGATTACGCGCTTCAACATCCAGTGGCAGGCGACCCCCGATGTGCTGCTCTACGTGAACCGGTCGGAAGGCTTCCGTTCGGGCGGTTTCTCGATCCGCGGCACCCTATCCGAACAGCAGGCTGGCCAGACCAACTGCGGTGCGGCGCCATCCGGCGGTGAGGGCCTGGTCGCGGCGGCTGCAGCTACCGGCTGCCCGAACAACAACTTCCTCTCGTTCCTGCCCGAGACGAACACGACTTATGAAGGCGGCATCAAGACCCGTTTCCTCAACCGTGCGATCACCTTCAACGCGTCCGGCTTCATCAACGATATCACCAACTTCCAGCAATCGCAGGTCGTCGTGACGCCGGGCTACGGCCCCGGCACCAATACTTATGTCGTGAGCTTCCCGAAGGTCCAGATCAAGGGTCTCGAGTTCGAGCTCGACTTCGACTTCGGCAAGATGACCGAATCGATGAAGGGCCTCTCGCTCTCCGGTACGCTGGGCATTCAGGATGCCAACGTGAAGAACGGCAAGGTCAACGGCCAGACCGCCTCGATCGGCCCGGCCGCACAGGCGGGTGCCCCCGGCACGACGGCTGACTTCACCGGCGTCCTCCTCCAGCGCGTGCCTGCCAACAACTTCACCGTGCGTGGCAGCTATGTCCGCGATCTTACGGATGATGCGAAGCTTTCGCTCACCGCCGGGTATTCGTGGATCGACAGCTTCTCGCTCGGCACCTTCGGCACGCTCAATGATATCCAGCCCAGCTACGGGCTGCTCGATGCCTCGGCCGCGCTCAACTACAAGGGCTACTTCCTGCGCGTGGCGGGCAAGAACCTGACCAACAAGGCCTATCGCACGCAGTCGCTGCCCACCGTGTTCTTCCAGGGCTGGGCCGCTCCGGCGACAGTCACCATCTCGGTCGGCGCGAAGTTCTGATCTTCGCACTGCAATGAACGAGACCCCGGCGGATGGCCTCCGCCGGGGTTTCCGTTTGGGTGCGTCCTCCGCCTTTTCCCCGTGTCGTCATTGCGAGAGCAGCGTTGCAATGACGAATGGAAGGTGATCGACTCAAGATTCCGCTTCCCAAATCGCGCTCATTCTGCAAAAGCGCGCCTCCGCGATGCCTGCACTGCAAGGCAGCGCGGTCGTGTGGCGATCATAGCTCAGTTGGTTAGAGCGCCGGTTTGTGGTACCGGAGGTCGTGGGTTCGAACCCCATTGGTCGCCCCATTTTCTCCCCATCTTGAAGCAGATGCCCTGCCTGCACCTAGGTTCAGGCGCGCTAAGCTCTTGCTCCCTATGCGGGCAGGTGGCAGAGGTAGAGCGCGCGGACAGGTTCGACTGTACCGCCAAGTTACGGACGTACCTGCCCGCTCATGCACGGCTTTGCCAATCCTGCCCGTTTCCTGCGCATGGCGCGCTGGCTGATGCCGTTGATGCTGGTGCCGGGGCTCATCCTCGCGTTCGGCGCGCTCGCGTGGGGCTTGTTCATGGTGCCGCCGGATCGGCTCATGGGCCAGACGGTACGCATTCTCTTCATCCATGTGCCTTCGGCGTGGCTCGGCATGGCCGGCTGGTCGACCATCGCGATCGCGAGCCTGGTCGAGCTCGTCTGGCGCCATCCGCTTGCCGGTATCGCGGCGCGCGCGGCCTCGGTACCCGGCGCAGCGTTTACCGCGATCTGCCTCGCTACCGGCTCGATCTGGGCGCGGCCGACCTGGGGCACATGGTGGGTGTGGGATGGCCGTTTGACGAGCTTCCTGATTCTCCTCTTCCTCTACTTCGGCTATATCGCGCTGGCTGGCGCGGCGCAGCGCGATGCCGCGGCGGGTGAGGGCGCAAGCCGCGTCACCGCGATCTTCGGCCTCGTTGGCGCGGTCAATATCCCGATCATCAACCGCTCGGTGGTGTGGTGGAACAGCCTGCATCAGCCGCCTTCGATCACCGCGGGCAAGTCGACCATCGATGCGGCGTTTCTCTACCCCCTGCTGATTGCCGCGCTGGGCTTTACCCTCATCTTTGGCGGAATAGTGCTGGCGCGCATGCGCATGCTGCTCGCCGATATCCAGACCGAGGCGCGCCTGCGCCGCAAGGCGATGGCATAAGCGACGCACAATGCACGAGAAGCTCGATCAGTGGCAATTCGTGATGGCGGCGCTCGCCATCGGCGTGATCGGCACCCTAGTCCTTGTGGGCTGGACCCTTTGGGCCATGAAGCGCTCCGAAAAGCGCCGCGATAAGGCGCGTGAGAAATGAACACGACGATGAAGCCCCCTGTGATCAAGGCCAAGCACCAGCGCCTTGTCCTGATCATTCTCGCGCTCGTCGCGCTGGTCGGCGCCGGGATGCTTGCCGCCTATGCATTGAGCAAGCAGGCAGCCTATTTCTACCTGCCGAGCGAGCTTGTTGCCAAACCGCCCGAAGCGGGCCGCGCCGTGCGCCTTGGCGGCATGGTCGAAAAGGGATCGATCAAGACCCTGCCCGATGGTGTGACGATCAACTTCATGGTCAAGGACGACAAGGCGCGCGTGCCTGTCCGCTTCTCCGGGATCACGCCGGACCTCTTCGTCGAAGGCTCGGGCGTCGTCGCCGAAGGGCGCATGGAGGGCACCACTTTCGTGGCCGACAATCTCCTTGCCAAGCATGACGAGAAATATGTGCCGCGTGAAATGAAGAACATGAGCACGGCTGAGGCCAAGGCCGTGATCGCGGAGACGAAATGATGGGGCGAAAAATAGGGACAGTCCCCATTTTCTGCACTCGCCACCCTTTCGGATCGGAAATTGGGGACTGTCCCTATTTTTCGCGCGGGTGCTGCGCATGATTGCCGAACTTGGCCTTGCGGTGCTCTGGATGGCGGCGGCGCTGGCCGTTCTGCAGCTGGTTGCCGGCGCGCTCGCTCTGCGCCCCGCCACCGCGCATCTTGCCGGTGTTGTCCGCCCCGTGGCGATGCTGCAGGGCGTACTGGTCGCCTTCGCCTTTGCCGCGCTGATCTGGCTGTTCCTCAGCACCGATCTTTCGGTCAAGCTGGTCGCGGAAAACAGCCATTCGGCCAAGCCCTTCATCTTCAAGCTCGCGGGCACCTGGGGCAACCACGAAGGCTCGATGCTGATGTGGGTGACGATCATGAGCCTTGGCGGCGGCTTCGTCGCGCTCATCGAAAAGCGCCTGCGCGAGGAAACGCTGACCGCGACGCTGGCGGGGCAAGCCTTCGTCAGCCTCGGCTTCTATGCCTTCCTCCTGCTCGCCTCGAACCCGTTCACACGCCTGCCCGAACCGGCGCCGGAAGGCGCCGGGCTCAATCCGCTGCTGCAGGATATCGGCCTCGCGTTCCATCCGCCCACGCTCTACGTCGGTTATGTCGGGCTCTCGATCGCGTTCAGCTTCGCGGTCGGCGCGCTCGTCACCCGCGATGTCGGCCCGGCCTTCGCCCGTGCAATGCGGCCGTGGGTGCTGGGCGCGTGGATCTTCCTGACGCTGGGCATCACCGCCGGTTCCTACTGGGCCTATTACACGCTCGGCTGGGGCGGCTGGTGGTTCTGGGACCCGGTCGAGAATGCCTCGCTGATGCCCTGGCTCGCGGCCACCGCGCTACTCCATTCGTGCAGCGTGCTCGCCGCGCGCAACGCGCTGCGCACCTGGACGGTGATGCTCGGCGTGATCGCCTTCTCAATGTCGATGGTCGGCACGTTCCTCGTGCGCTCGGGCATTCTCACGTCGGTCCACGCATTCGCGGTCGATCCCACGCGCGGCACGTTCATCCTCGCCCTGCTCGCGATCTACATCGGCGGCGCGCTGCTGCTGTTCGCCCTGCGCGCCAGCACGGTGACCGAAGGCGCTCGGTTTGCCGTGCTTAGCCGCGAATCCGCGCTGGTTTTCAACAACGTGATGCTTTGCGGCATCCTCGGTATCGTGCTGGTCGGCACGCTCTATCCGCTGCTGACCGAGGCGATGGGCGTAAAGGTCTCGGTGGGGCCTCCGTACTTCAACCCGGTCTCGGCGGTCTTCGCAATCCCGATGATGCTCGTCATGGTGGTCGGCCCCGTCCTGCGCTGGCGTGAGGACAAGGGCGGGCGGATCACCTGGCAGATCGCGGTGCCCGCAGTGGTGATGGCTGCCTCGCTGCTCGCGGTCGAAATGCTGTTTGCGCCGATCAATTTGCTGCCTGCGCTGGGCCTCGCCATCGCGCCGGGCCTTGCGGTCGCCTCGCTCCAGCCGCTCGTTGGCCGCAATCTGCGCCGCACGCCGCTGGCCACTTATGGCATGGTCGTCGGCCACCTCGGCATTGCCGTGGCGCTGTTCGGCATGGCAAGCGAGGGCGCTTTCTCTACCGAGCGGCTCGCCGCGATGAATCCCGGTGACAGCCAGCAGGTCGGCCCGTTCAAGGTCACGCTCTCCAGTATCGGCCCGGTTGCCGGGCCGAACTGGACCGCGCTCGAGGCGACCGTTGCGGCGAGCTACTCGGGCGCCGAACCGACGGTTCTCCACCCGCAGGCGCGCACTTTCGCCAATCCCCCCGGCAACCGCACCGAAAGCGCGCTGCTGACCCGCTGGAACGGCCAGCTCTATGCCGTGCTCGGCGAAGAGGGGGAGGACGGCCGCTGGCAGATGCGCTTCTGGTGGAAGCCGTTCGTGCCGATGATCTGGTATGGCGGCGCGCTCGTCGCACTGGGCGGACTCCTTGCGCTGCTCGGCCGGGTGGCGCGCGATGTGAAGCGGCTTGTGGCGACCGACAAGATCGCCTGGCGCCGCGAAAGGCAGGGCCGATGAGCGAAGCAACCGCCCCCGGAAAGCGCCCCGGCCTTGCCGTCTGGCTTCCACTCGGCCTGTTCGCCGCCTTCCTCGCGCTCGTTTTTGTCGGCCTCTACTGGCCGGCCGATCGCGAGGTTTCGAGCGCTTTCATCGGCAAGCCGCTTCCCGCCTTCGACCTGCCTCCCGCCTCCGATGAGCGCCCCGGCCTTGCCACCACGGTGTTCAAGCAAGCCGGCAAGCCGCGCCTCCTCAACGTCTTCGCCAGCTGGTGCGTGCCTTGCGCGGTGGAAGCGCCGCAACTGGCCGCGCTTGCCAAGCTGGGTGTCGAGATCGACGGTGTCGCCATCCGCGACCGCAAGGAAGATGTCGCCCGGTTCCTCGGCCAGTACGGCAATCCCTTCGCGCGTATCGGCAAGGACGATCTCAGCCAGGTCCAGCTCGCCATCGGCTCATCGGGCGTGCCCGAGACGTTCGTGGTCGATGGCAAGGGGATCATCCGCTACCAGCACATCGGCGATATCCGGCCAGAGGACGTGCCGCTGATCATGCGCAAGCTGGCGGAGGCTGAATGATGGGTACCACCCGGAAGCCTCGCCACGCCTCTCCTCGTCATCGCGACGTCCCAACCGTTCGTCATTCCCGCGAAGGCGGGAATCCAGAGCGGCTGGTGCTGCGTTTGCCGCTCTGGATTCCCGCCTTCGCGGGAATGACGAAGGTGTGGGGGGCTGTGACAAAGGTTTGGGTGGTGGTGCTGGTAACTGCCCTCGCTGCCTTCGCGCTTTCCGCCCCGCTCGCCGCGCAGGACATGCTCCCGCCCGCGCCTTATGCCTACAAGCAGCTTGCCGATCCGAAGCAGGAGGCCAAGGCGCAGGCGCTGATGGAGACACTGCGCTGCCTCAAGTGCCAGAGCCAGTCGATCGCCGATTCCGATGCGCCGATGGCGGGTGACATGCGCCATCAGGTGCGCACGCGCATCGCTGCGGGCGAGGATCCCGAGGCGATCCGCCAGTGGCTGATCGAGCGCTACGGCGATTACGTGAGCTACACGCCGCAGGTGAAGCCGCTCACCTGGCCGCTGTTTGCCGCGCCGCTCCTGTTCCTCGCGCTGGCAGCCTTTCTGCTGCGCGGACGTTTCCGCCGAGGTAAGCGCGCATGACCTGGGTATTCATCGTCGTGATCGCCGTTCTCGTGCTCGGCGTGATGGTCTTCGTGCTCAAGTTGCCGCGCTCGGGCTGGGAAATCACCGCCGCTGCGCTGCTGTTCGGCATTTCGGGCTATGCGCTGCAGGGCCACCCCGGACAGGCCGGTGCGCCGCAGGCCCCTGTCGAGAACGCCAAGCTCGCGGACCAGACGCTGATCAAGGAACGCCAGCAGATGGGCGCGGCCTTCGGGCAGGGGCAGTCGTGGCTGATCCTTGCCGATGCGCTGACCCGGCAGGGTCAGTTCGGCGCCGCGACCGAAGTGCTGCGCAAGGCGATCGCGAAGTCGCCGCAGGATGCAGACTTGTGGGTTGCGCTCGGCAATGCGCTGGTCGGCCACACCGATGGGGTGATCACGCCCGCTGCGCAGTTCGCGTTCCAGAAGGCGGCGAACATCGCGCCCGATCATCCCGGCCCGCCGTTCTTCATGGGCCTCGCGCTCGCGCAGTCGGGCCGTTTTGCCGAAGCGCGCGCCCTGTGGGCCGAACTGCTGGCCCGTTCACCCGCCGATGCACCCTACCGCGCCGACCTTCAGGCCCGGCTCGAACGGCTCGACTCGCTGATCGCCGAGCAGGCCCAGATGCAGGCCGGCATGGCAGGCGCACCGTCTGCCGCACCGCCCGGTGCCAAGCCAACACAGCAATGATCTGAAAATACAAGCTCTTATTGTCCATTTCCGGTGCTACTGACACCCATGTGCATGCCATTGCGGGGGGCAGGGCGCGGTGCTAAAGCGCCGCGCCGTCCGGGGCATTTCTGCTATGTTTCCGGTGGATTGGGCGAAGGCCCGGGGGCACCCTAGCGATGGACGAAGCCGTGGTTGACGCTGCACCGGAAAGCGGAGGGCAGAGCGCCCCCAGCGCTGCCGCAGCTGCGCCCACGGCGCGGCAGGCAGGCGGGCTCAGCCTCGCGGTCGGCGCGATCGGCGTCGTTTTCGGCGATATCGGCACCAGCCCGCTCTACGCGCTGCGCGATACCTTTGCGGGCCACCATCCGCTCCCGCTCGATCGGCTGCATGTCTACGGCATCGTCAGCCTGATGTTCTGGTCGATGATGCTGATCGTGACGCTGAAGTACGTCACCGTCATCATGCGTGCAGACAACAAGGGTTCGGGCGGCAGCCTCGCGCTGCTCGCGCTGATCAACCAGCAGGCCTCGGGCCGGCGCTGGGGCAAGGGGATCATCCTCCTGGGCGTGCTCGCCACCGCGCTTTTCTACAGCGATTCGATGCTCACCCCTGCGGTCTCGATCATGAGCGCGGTGGAGGGCATTTCGGTCTACAATCCCTCGCTTCACCGCTTTGTGGTCCCGCTCGTGGTCGCCATCGTGATCGGCCTGTTCGCGATCAAGAGCCAGACCACCGGCACGCGGCTCAACTGGGCCTCGCGCTGGGCGGGCCCTTTCATGCTGCTCTACTTCGCGACAATCTCGCTGCTTGGCCTGCGCAGCATCGCCGCCGATCCGCAGGTCATCTGGGCGCTGTCGCCGCAATGGGCGCTTGCGATGTTCATGGCCGATCCCTGGCACGGCTTCATCGCCATGGGTACCGCCGTGCTCGCGGTGACGGGGGCAGAGGCGCTCTATGCCGATATGGGCCAGTTCGGCCGCGTGCCGATCCGGGTATCGTGGCTGGTCTTCGTGCTGCCCGCGCTCGTGCTCAATTATCTCGGGCAGGCGAGCCTTCTGCTGCGCGACCCGCAGGCGATTCACAGCCCGTTCTTCCTGCTCGCGCCTCCGGGGTTCGAGTGGCCCCTGCTGGTGATCGCCACCACCGCCGCCGTGATCGCAGCCAAGGCGGTGATTTCGGGCGCGTTCCTCGTCACCCAGCAGGCGATCCAATTGGGCTTCATTCCGCGCATGACGATCCGCCACACTTCGACCAGCCTCGGGCAGATCTATATCCCGGCGATCAACTGGGCGCTGATGATCGCGGTGATCCTGCTTGTGCTGGTGTTCGAACGCTCGCGCAATCTCACTGCCGCCTATGGCATCGCGGTGACGGGCGCGATGCTCATCGACAATATCCTGCTCGCAGTGGTGCTGTTCAAGCTGTGGCGCTGGAAGCCGGTCTTCGCGCTGCCGCTGCTCGCGCTGTTCTTCACGATCGACGCGACCTACCTCGGTGCCAACCTCGCCAAGATCCCCGATGGCGGCTGGGTGCCGCTGCTGATGGGTCTCGCAATCTTCACGCTGCTGACGACATGGTCACGCGGCCGCGCGCTGATGCGCCAGAACATGGCCGAAGGCGCGCTGCCGCTCGAGGTGTTCACCCGTTCCGCCCACACCAGCGCCGCGCGCGTGCCGGGCACGGCGGTGTTCATGGCCTCTGCCGCAGCAGGCGTGCCCTCAGCATTGCTCCACAACATCAAGCACAACAAGGTGCTGCATGAACGCGTGGTGGTACTCACCGTGCAAATTGCGGACGTGCCCTCGGTCGAGCCGGCGGACCGCGCGGTGGTCAAGGATTTCGGGCAGGGTTTCTACCGCCTGATCCTGCGCTTCGGCTTCATGGAGGAGACCGACGTTCCGGCCGCGCTGTGCAGCGTTTCGGTCTGCGGCGAGCCGTTTGACATGATGCGCACGAGCTTCTTCCTCTCGCGCCAGACGCTGATCCCGGCGGACGTGCCCGGCATGGCGCTGTGGCGGGAGATGCTCTTCGCGTGGATGCTGCGCAATGCAGCGGATGCGATGGGCTTCTTCCGCCTGCCCACCAACCGCGTGGTCGAACTGGGCAGCCAGCTCAAGATCTAAGGGTGGGTTTGAGGGGGCACTATGGCCCCCTCCCGATCACTTCGGTGACGGTGACGGTGTCGGTGAAGGAGTGGGCTTCAAGGCGTCCTTCGCCTCGGCCGCGCCCTGCTTGATTCGCTTGCCCATGCGGTCGGCGGCTTCTTCCGCCTTGTCCATTGCAGCGTCGGCCTTGGCGCCGAGCGTGGCCGCGCCCGTGCTGGCGGCTTCGCTCGTATCGGTTGCGGCGGTTGAAATGTCCTCACCGGCGGAGGTGGCGGTATCTGCCGCGTTCTCCTTGGTCTTTTCCGAACAGGCGGAAAGCGCAAGGGCTGCGGCAAATGTCGCGAGAGTGACTGTACGCATGGCTGGGGGATACCTTTCTGGCGTGGACCTTCGTCCGGAGCGCGCGGTTCCCCCCCACAAACGCAAACGGCGCGGCGTCCACGTGGGACGCCGCGCCGCTCTGCGCGCTTAAACGCGGGTTATCAACCGAGATTCGCGCTAACCATGCAGTAAAGCATCGGAAGCGAGAGCAGCAGGTTGGTGCGGCTGGCGAAGAGTGCGCGGGGAGCGGCAGCAGCCTTCTCCTCGGCAGTCGCCTCGATGATGCCGAGGATCTTCTTCTGGGCCGGCCAGATGATGAACCACACGTTGAACGCCATGATGATGCCGAGCCACATGCCGACGCCGATCAGCTTGACGTTGCCTTCGCCGCTGAAGGTCAGCGCCTCGTGGCCATAGCCATCGATGATCGAAATGCCGAGGCCGGTGACCAGCGTGAGCAGCGCGCCGTAGCGGAAGAAGAAGAACACCTTGGGCGCGATATGCCCGGTGATTGCGCCCTTCTGCTCGGCTGGGATCTTGGGCATGGTCGGCACCTGCACGAAGTTCAGGTAGTAGAGCAGGCCAATCCACAGAATGCCGAAGAACGCGTGGCCCCAGCGGAACACTGAGTTGCCGTCAACCGGCGCGCTGGCATGGAAGGCGATCATCACGGCAATGGCGGCGGCAAGGCCGACCACCAGCACGAGATGCAGATTTCCAAAAAACTTTGCCATTTATGATTCCCCCGAAGAGATGGTTTTTGATGGCTTTCCGGCCACCCAGCCGGTCCGTAGCGTGTCATATGCGCGACAAGGCGCGCTTGTCATTGCATTTTAGGGCGATTCGTCAACCGGCGGGCGGGTTTTGCTCTACTTCCACTTCTGCTTCCTCGCCCAGCCCATGGCGCAGCAGCATGGGGATCTGCGCGAAGGTGAACAGGAACGAGAGCCCGCTCACGCCCCACAGCTTCACCAGCAGCCAGGTATCGAACGAAAGCGTATGGCGCAGCACTTCGTTGAGCACGGCGAGGAACAGGAAGAACCACGCCCAGTTGCGCGAAAGCTTGAGCCAGCCTTCGTCAGAAAGCCCGTCGAACGCGCTTTGCAGCAGCGTGCGCAGCATGGCCTTGCCGCGAAACAGCCCGCCGAACAGCACCCCGGCAAACAGCAGGTAGATCGCAGTCGGCTTGATCTGGATCCACACCGGATCACCGAGGAACACGGTGAGCGAGCCGAAGCCGATGATGAGAATCGTCGATAGCCACAGCATCGGCGAGATATGGCCCAGCCGCCATTTGGAGATCACCAGCGCCGCGACGGTGGCAATCATGAACACCACGGTCGATTTGGTCACGGCCACCACCGCACCAAGGCTCTGGCCGTCGGCATCCTTCGGGCTGAACCAGCGGTAGGCAAGGAAGAACACAAGCAGCGGGCCATAATCGACCGCGAGGTTCACCCAGGACGATTTGGGCTTGGCAGCAGGCTCGTTCACCGCACGACTCCCGCAATCACCCGCGCGACGAGATCGGGATCGAAGGGCCTGAGGTCATCGATCTTTTCGCCCACACCGATGGCGTGGATGGGCAGGCCATATTGCTCCGCTGCCGCCACCAGCACGCCGCCGCGTGCGGTGCCGTCGAGCTTGGTCATGATCAGGCCCGAAACGCCCGCCACTTCCTTGAAGGTTTCGATCTGCTGCAGCGCATTCTGCCCGTTGGTCGCATCGAGCACGAGCACCACGTCGTGCGGCGCTGCGGGATTGAGCCGGCCCAGCACGCGGCGCACTTTGGCAAGCTCGTCCATCAGCTCGCGCTTGTTTTGCAGGCGCCCGGCGGTATCGACGATCAGCGCGTCGATGCCCTTGTCGGTCGCGGCCTTCACCGCATCGAACACGATCGAAGCAGGATCGCCGCCTTCCGCGCCCGAGACGATCTCGATGCCCAGCCGGTCCGCCCAGACGCGCAGCTGGCCGATCGCGGCGGCGCGGAAGGTATCGCCCGCCGCCAGCATCACCGAATAGTCCTGCTCCTGAAACAAGTGCGCCAGCTTGGCGATTGTTGTCGTCTTGCCCGAACCGTTGACCCCAATCACCAGGATCACCTGCGGACGCGGGAAGGCCACGATTTCCAGGGGCCTCGCCACCGGGCGCAGGATGGCGGCGATTTCCTCGGCCACGGCTTCGGCAAGCGCGGCTTCGTCCACCCCCTTCTCGAAGCGCGCCGAGGCCAGCTTTGCGCGGATCCGCGAGGCGGCACGCGGGCCGAGATCGGAGAGGATCAGCGCGTCTTCAAGGTCGTCAAGCTGCGCATCGGTCAGGCGCGTGCCGCCAGAGAGGCCCGCAAGGTTCTCGGTCAGGCGTTCGGACGTCTTGCGCAGGCCGCCCATCAGGCGATCGGTCCAGCCGCCTGCCGCATCGGTGGTTGCGCTTGTCTCGGGGGTCATTCCAGCAGGCCTTCGCGGATACGGGTCGGAGTCAGCATCACAATCTGCCCTGGCGCGGTGCCGTTTGGCAGCCGGTAGGAGGCGAATTCGGGGGAATGGCCGGTTCCGTCGCGCTCGGCAAGCACTTCGCGCGTGACGCCGATCAGCCCTTCCAACCAGCGCGCCCGGGTGGCGGCAACGGCGGCGCGCACTTCGGCAGCGCGCTCGCGCACCACGGGCGGCGGTACTTGCGGCATGCGCGCAGCGGGCGTGCCGGGGCGGGGGGAGTAGGGAAACACGTGGCCGTGGACGATCCCGCAGTCTTCCACGATGGCGACGTTGGCCGCATGCATCACCGCGTCCTCGGTCGGGAAGCCCGCGATGAGGTCCGCCCCGATGGCGATGTCGGGCCGCCTGGCGCGCAGCCGCTCGCTCAGCGCCACAGCTTCGGCGCGAGTATGGCGGCGCTTCATGCGCTTTAGAGTGAGGTCATGCCCAGCCTGCAGCGAGAGATGGACGTGCGGCATCACCCGCGCCTCGCTGGTGATCAGCTCGAACAGCAGGCCGTCGATCTCAACCCCGTCGAGTGAGGACAAGCGCAGGCGGGGGAGGGCCGGAAAGGCCCGCAGGATCGCCGCCACCAGATCGCCGAGGCGAGGGTTCCCGGGCAGATCCGCACCCCAGCCAGTCACGTCCACGCCCGTCAGCACCACCTCGCGCGCGTCTGCCGCAAGATGCCCTTCGACCACACCCAGCACTTCGGCGATGGGCTGCGACACGCTTTTCCCGCGCCCCGCAGGGATAATGCAGAAGGTGCAGGCATGATCACATCCCGTCTGGACCGGCACGAAGGCGCGGGTGTGGCGGGCTGCGGGAGCGGGCAGGGGGGTGCGCATTGGCCTTGGCCGCGCCTGCCACGATCCCGGATCGAGCTTAGCTGCATTGGCCACCACGCCGTCCACTTCCGGCATGGCGGTGAAGTCCTCCGGCGCGATTGTCGCCGCGCAGCCGGTCACCAGCAGCCGCGCATCGGGATGGGCTGCGCGCAGCCGCCGCACCGCGCGCCGCGATTGCCTCACCGCCTCTGCGGTCACCGCGCAGGAATTGACCACGACCGTACGCTGCGGCGCTTCCCCCACCATTGCACGGATCGCCTCGCTCTCGGCCAGATTGAGCCGGCAGCCGAGCGTGACCACCGCCTCGCTCACAGTCTGATGCTCACAGCGGGTAGGCTTCCTCGTCGAAAGTCCCGGCAAAGCTGAAGGAAGCCGGGCCGGACATCAGGATCGTGCCGCCTTCGGCCCAGGCAATCTCCAGCTGCCCGCCGGGCAGGTCCACCCGCACTGGGCCCGTCACCAGTCGCCGCCGGATCGCCAGCACCGCCGCCGCGCAGGCCCCGGTTCCGCAAGCCCGTGTCAGCCCCACGCCGCGTTCCCACACGCGCAGCTTGATATGGCGCGGCCCCACGACAGATGCGACGCTGACGTTGACCTTTTCCGGAAACAGCGGGTCAGTTTCGATGATCGGTCCCAGCTGCGAGAGCATGACCGCATCGGCATCGGGCACGAAGAATACCACATGCGGATTGCCGACATTGACGGCCGCCGGGTTTTCCAGTTCCGCCCAGCCCACCGGCATGGACAGGGTATCCATCGCGTAGGCCAGCGGGATCTCGTCCCAACCGAACCGCGCCGGCCCCATGTCGACACTGGCGCCGCTCATCGTCGCGGTCGAGGCGATGGTTCCGCCCAGCGTTTCGATCTTCTGCTCGCCGCCGAGCAGCAGCCCGACCGCGCGCGCGGCATTGCCGCAGGCTTCCACTTCGCTGCCATCGGCGTTGAAGATGCGCATGCGCACGTCGGCGGTGGCGGCAGGTTCCAGCACGATGAGCTGATCGCAGCCGATCCCCGTGCGCCGTTCAGCGAGCGCGGCGGCGCGCGCCGCAGACATGGCGACGGGCACGTCACGCGCATCGATCACGATGAAATCGTTGCCGAGGCCGTGCATCTTGCGAAAAACGACAGACATGCCGCCCGTCTAGGAGCCAGCGCCGCCCGGTGCAATGATTTCAGATTTCAGGCCGAAAGGGCACTCGGCGGTGTGGAAGGTGTTTCGTCCTTCGGCGTGGCGACCAGCAGGCCTTGCTCGGCCAGTTCGCGCTTCACATCTTCCGCAGAGGCTGGCTGTCCATAGAGATAGCCCTGGCCCTTGAAGTTGCCAAAGCGGCGCAGGGCGGAGAGGACTTCCGCGCTCTCGATCCCTTCCGCCGTGATCGGCAGCGCCATCCCGCGGCCCAGAGAGGAGATGGCCTCCACGATCGAGGCGCTGTCCGCGCTGCGGGCGAGCGATGAAACGAAGCTGCGGTCGATCTTGATCCGGTCGAACGGCAGCGTGCGCAGCTGCGCAAGGCTCGAATAGCCGGTGCCGAAATCATCGAGGCTGATGCGGATGCCCTGATTCTTGAGACTGGTGATCAGCGAGCGCACCACTGCGATGTTTTCATGCAGGCATGTCTCGGTGATCTCGATTTCCAGCCGGGTCGGCGGAAAGTTCGCGGCGACCAGCATCTTGAGCAGCCGCTGCGCAAACCACGGATCGCGCAGCTGCAGCGGCGAGATGTTGACCGACAGCGTGAGGCTGGAATCCCACACCTTGGCGTCTTCCAGCGCCATCGTGATCAGCGCTTCGGAAAGTTCGGCAATCAGGCCGATTTCCTCGGCTACCGGAATGAACACTTCCGGGCTCACCATGCCGTGGCGCGGCGAAAGCCAGCGGGCCAGCATTTCGAAGCCGGTGATCTCGCCCGACTCGAGGTCGATCTGCTTTTCGTAATAGGGCACGAATTCGCCGCGCTTAAGCCCGTCGCGGATGCCCTGTTCGAGCTCGCTGCGGAAGCGCAGTTCCTTTTCCATGGTCGGCTCGAACCATGCGAAGCGGTTCCGTCCGCGCCGCTTGGCCTGATACATGGCAAGGTCGGCGCGGTGGAGCAGGTCCTGCGCGACCTGGTTCGCGCTGTGCAGCGCGCTGCTTGCACCCACGGCGATACCAATCGAGGCGGTGACTTCCGCGCGCAGTCCGCCCGAGATGATCGGCTCGGCAAGGCCATCGTTGATCCGCACCGCCAGCCGCTCGACGGCGCTCTCGCCGCCCGGCGCGAAGATCAAGGCACAGACGAATTCATCGCCGCCCAGCCGCGCAACCACGGAGCGGGTCGGCATCAGCGCCTCGATGCGCCGCGCGGTCTCCACCAGCACCGCATCGCCCACCTTGTGGCCGAGCAGGTCGTTCGATCGCTTGAACTTGTCGAGGTCGATCATCATCACCGCGACCGCTTCGCTGCACTGTGCCGCCGCATCGACCAGCTGCGCGATGGCGTCGTCGAGGCTGCGGCGATTGAGGCAACCGGTCAGCGCATCGGTGCGCGCGAGCCGCGTGGCGCTTTCCTCAGCCTTGCGGCGCTCGGCGATCTCGGTCTGCAATTCGGCATAGCGGCGCCAGCCGAAGATCAGCAGCGCGATGTTGAGGATGAGGGCATTCGTCAGCAGTACGTCCGGGCTGCCGACCCCGTAGATCCAGCTGCGGGCAATGCCGGTGAGCACGGTCGATCCGGTGCCGACGAACAGGAAAATGGCCGCGACCAGGATCCCGAGCGCGACGAGATCACGCTCGGCGCGCTGGAGCGGCGGCTCGTGGCCCACCGCTTCGGTCCTGTCATGTTCAGCCTTCGCCATGATCGGCTTGCCCATTCCTTTCGGGTCCTATCCGGCAAATTAGCCACATGGGCTGAAGTTTTGGTTAAGACCGCCTTGCCGCTGCGGCATGCTGCCGGGAGATGGGGCGCTCCGGCGTTGGGACTTGCGCCGCAGCCCCGTTTCGCGTAGGCGCGCGGCTCTGATCGGAAGCTTCGGCAGCCGTTTCAGGATAGTTTGATCCCGGTTTCCGTGTTGGACGCCATACGCTGGTCGGCGAGGTTTCGCCCACCGGCGTTTTTCGCGTTTCGCTGCGTTTCACCGGGAAAAAGGAGCGTAACGCGTGTTCGATAGTCTGTCAGACCGGCTTGGAGGCGTCTTCGATCGCCTGCGTGGTCGCGGCGCGCTGCGCGAGGAAGACGTCCAGGCCGCCATGCGCGAGGTGCGCATCGCGCTTCTCGAAGCCGACGTCGCGCTCCCCGTGGTCCGCCGCTTCATCGATTCGGTGACCGAACAGGCCACCGGCCAGCAAGTCCTCAAATCGGTCACGCCCGGCCAGCAGGTCGTCAAGATCGTCAACGACGCGCTGGTCGAGATGCTGGGGTCGGAAACCGCCGAACTCGATCTCGCCGCCACGCCGCCCGTTGTCATCATGATGGTCGGCCTCCAGGGCTCGGGCAAGACGACGACGACCGCCAAGATCGGCAAGCTGCTTAAGGAAAAGCAGGGCAAGAAGGTCCTGATGGCCTCGCTGGACGTCAATCGTCCGGCGGCGCAGGAACAGCTTGCGGTGCTGGGCGAGCAGGCGGGCGTTGCCACGCTGCCGATCGTGCCCGGCCAGTCGCCGGTCGAGATCGCCCGCCGCGCGGTGAATGCCGCGAAGCTTCAGGCGGTCGACGTGCTGATGCTCGATACCGCGGGCCGCCTCCACGTCGATCAGGCCCTGATGGACGAGATGAAGGCCGTCGCTGAAGTCTCGGCCCCGCGCGAAACGCTGCTGGTGGTGGATTCGCTCACCGGTCAGGACGCGGTCAACGTCGCGCAGAACTTTGCGGGAGAGGTCGATCTCACCGGCGTCGTGCTGACCCGCATGGACGGCGATGCACGCGGCGGTGCGGCGCTTTCGATGCGCGCCGTCACCGGCAAGCCGATCAAGTTTGCCGCCACCGGTGAAAAGCTCGATGCGATCGAGCAGTTCAATCCGGAGCGTGTTGCCGGCCGCATCCTCGGCATGGGCGATATCGTCTCGATCGTCGAGAAGGCGGCTGCCACGGTCAAGGCCGACGAGGCCGAAAAGCTTGCGCAGCGCATGGCCAAGGGCCAGTTCGACATGAACGACCTGCGCACGCAGCTGCAGCAGATGCAGCGCATGGGCGGACTTGGCGTGCTGGCGGGCCTCATGCCCGGCATGAAGAAGGCCAAGCAGGCCATGGCCAACTCGGGCATGGACGACCGCGTGCTGCTCCACATGGATGCGATCATCGGCTCGATGACCCCCAAGGAGCGCGAGCGGCCCGAACTGCTCAACGCCAAGCGCAAGATCCGCATCGCGAAGGGCTCCGGCACGCAAGTGCAGGACGTCAACAAGCTCATCAAGATGCACATGGAAATGGCGAAAGCCATGAAGCAGATCCGCAAGATGGGCGGGCTCAAGGGCCTCGCTGCGATGTTTGGCGCCGGTGGTTCTGGGGGCGGGATGGGCGGCGCTCTCGGCGGCGGCGATGGCGGGGCTGGCCCCGGCCAGCTTCCCGGCGGCGGCATGGGCGCTGGCATGGGCGGCATGCCCGGGCTCCCCGGCCTTGGTGGCGGCAACATGCCCGCCAACCTCGGCGATCTGCTCCGCAAGAAGTGATTTCAAGTTCAGTTTCAGTTTCAGTTTTACTCGGAAAGGTTTGAAGTATGTCGGTTTCCCTTCGTCTCTCGCGCGGTGGCTCAAAGAAGCGCCCCTACTACAAGGTCGTGGTCGCCAACAGCCGTTCGCCGCGTGACGGCGCCTATCTCGAGCAGGTCGGCACCTACAACCCGCTCCTCGCCAAGGATGACGCGAACCGCGTCCGCCTGACCGAGGACCGCGTGCGCTACTGGCTCGGCGTCGGCGCCCAGCCGACCGACCGCGTTGCCCGCATGCTCGACAAGGCCGGCATCAAGGAGCGCACCGCGACGGTGAACCCGGCCAAGGGCGAGCCGGGCAAGAAGGCCAAGGAGCGCGCTGAAGACCGCGCCAAGAAGATCGCCGAGGCCGAAGAAGCCAAGCGTGAGGCCGAAGAGGCCGCCGCTGCCGCTGCTGCTGCTCCGGCCGCTGAAGAACCGGCCGCCGAAGAGGCGCCGGCTGAAGAAGCTGCTGCCGAGCAGGCCGAAGGCTAAGTCGGAAAATGCACGGCCGCCCCGTTACGCTCGCTGCGATCAGCGGCGCGCATGGCGTGGGCGGCGAAGTGCGGCTGAAGCTGTTCGGGGAAGGGGTTGAAAGCCTCAAGCCCCACCGCAGCTTTAATGACGGCGCGCTCACGCTCACCAAGCTGCGGGATGACGGGAAGGGCGGCGCCATCGCCCGCTTCTCGGAAATCGCCGATCGCACTGCGGCTGAAAAGCTGCGCGGCACCGTGCTGACGGTGCCGCGCGCCAGCCTCCCGCCGCTGGCGGAAGGCGAATACTACTACACTGATCTGATCGGCCTACCTGCGGTCTCGACCGGGGGCGAGCTGCTTGGCACCTGCATCGCGGTCGAGAATTTCGGCGCGGGCGATGTGCTCGAGATCGAACGGCCTGCCGAAGAGGGCAAGCCGTCCAAGCGCTTCATGGTGCCGATGCGCGCGCAGTCCGTTCCCGAATGGAACAGCGAGCGGCTGGTGATCGAAGCGGCCTACGCGGCCGACTGACAGGTCTGCGTGTCGCAGCAGGGCTCGCTGCGCTCCACTTTCACCGCCGGCGAGATCAGTTCGCGCACCAGCATGCGCAGTTCGCTCCACAGCGTCGGCACGGGCTGACCACTGCGCTGGCTCACTTCGCGGGCCTGCAAGGCTGCCTTGTGGGCTTCCATCCAGCCCCGGCTCCACACTTCATCCATCATCGCTCGTCTCCTCTGCTGATGGCTGCATTGTGCCCGCCCGGCGCGGACAGAGCCAACAAATGCTCTGGCGTATCCCATAAGGTGACCTTATCATGAGGCATGCCTGATCTGCCGCCCCTGTCCGCCGTCCGCGTGTTCGAAGCCGCAGCCAGGCTCGAAAACTTCAGCCGCGCGGCGGAAGAATTGGGGATGACCCAGGCCGCCGTCAGCTATCAGGTGCGCCAATTGGAAGACCGCGTCGGTCGCCCCTTGTTCCTGCGCGAGAAAGGCCGCGTGCGCCTCTCCGAGGCCGGGCGGCGGCTTGCTCCTGCGGTATCCGCCGCACTCGCCGATATCGCCGCCGCCTTCGCCAATCTCAGCGCGGATGACAGCGGCGTTCTTGCGATCAGCACGATCCCTTCGTTCGGCGGCACCTGGCTGAGCACGCGGATCGGCAAGTTTCAGATCGCTGTGCCCGATCTCGCGCTGCGGCTGGAGACGACCGGGCGGATCACCGATTTCGCGCGCGAGCAGATCGACGTGACCATCCGCTCCGGCCTCGGGCCCTGGCCCGGACACACCGCCGAATTCCTCATGCGCTATCATGTCACGCCGATCTGTTCGCCGGCCTTCATCGAGGAGAACGCGATCCGCACGCCGGAAGACTTGCTGCGGGTGCCGCGGCTTGCGCAGGATGATCCGTGGTGGGCCGGCTGGTTTGGCGCGGCAGGGCTTGAACTGCCGCCTGCGCAACCTGTGGCCAGCATCCTGTTCGACAGCCAGCTCGAAGAAGCGCGCATGGCAGGTGCCGGCTTCGGCGCCGCGCTGATGACGCCTGTGTTCTGGGCTGAGGAGATTGCCGCCGGACGGCTCGTCCAGCCGTTCCCCACTTTGTACTTCCCGCCGTTCTCGCTCTGGCTGGTCCGCCCCGAAGGCCGCCACGGTGTGCGCAAGATCGAGCGTTTTCGCGAATGGCTGCTGGCGGAAATGGCCGCGGAGCGTGCCCGCGGAATGGCGCCGCAAGAAGTCTGGATTCCGCCGCCAGTAACAATCCGGTAATGGAGTTGCGCTATAGACGGTGACAGATGAACGCGCCTTTCGCTTCGTCATTTTCGGCAACAGCAAGCCCGCTGTGGCAGACCCTTTCGGCCTACGAGGTCGGACCGGTCGATGCCGATCTCTCCTTCACGCAGCGCCTCGCCCGCGAGAACGGTTGGAGCGACGCGCACGCCGCGCGCGTGTTCGAGGAATACCGCCGCTTCCTCTACCTTGCAGCCACCGCCCCGCATGCGGTCACCCCGTCCGACGCTGTCGATCAGGCCTGGCACCTTCACCTCACTTTCACGCGCGATTACTGGGAGCGGCTCTGCCCCGACGTGCTTGGCCGCGCGATGCACCACGGCCCCACCAAGGGTGGCCGCGCCGAGGGTGAGCGGTTCTTCGAGCAATATGCGCTGACCCTGCGCAGCTACGAAGCCGCGTTCGGCCCCGCACCCGCTGATATCTGGCCCGATGCGCGCCGCCGCCTCTGGGTCGATCCCCAGGCCCGCCGCGTCCATCCGCGCGAGGTGCTGATCATTCCGCGCCGCCTCGCGTGGCTGGCGCTCCTGTTCCTTGCCGTTGGTTTCGTGCTCTGGAGGCTTTTGTGACCGGTCTTGGCCCGCTCGATCTGCATGGCCCTGAATTCCTGATGCTTTACCTGGAGCTGGCGCTGATCGCGCTGGCTGCCGCTTTCGTCATCCCGCGCTATCTGCGCCCCGCAGGGCACGGCGGCCGCCAGCCGGATGAAGACGAGCTCGCGCTGCTTGCCGGAGGGCGCGAACGCCTTGCCGAAGCGGTGACGGTGCGGCTCCTCGCCGAAGGCACGGCAATCGTGCAAACCGGCGGTGCGCTGGCCATCCGCAATCCGCACGGCGGGCGCACGCCAGCGGAGCGCCGCGTCGCAAGGCTGACTTCGCCCGCCCAGTGGCGCGATGTCCACCGCGCGCTGTCGGCCCCCGCCGAAGCGATCGAGCGCCAGCTGGAAGGCAAGGGCCTGTGGATTGGCCGCGATGCCGCCCGCCAGCTCCGCCTGATCCAGACCGCACCGCTGGCGCTGCTGTTCCTGTTTGGCCTCGCCAAGTGGATCGTCGGCGCGATGCGGGATCGCCCGGTTGGCCTGCTCACCGCCCTGCTGTTCGTCACCGCCGTCGTCGCGGTGCTGCGCTATGCCGCGCTCGATCGCCGCACCGGAGCCGGCAAGGCCGCGCTGGCGCAGGCGCGCTTCGAAGCCGCCCGCCTGCGCCGCGCTGCGCCGACCGACGAGGCCCCCCTCGCGGTCGCGCTGTTCGGCACGGCGGTGCTGACGGGTTCGTGGCTCTCAGACTTTCACCGCATGCGCAGCGCCGGTTCCGGCGGCGATGGCTCCGGCAGCAGCGGCTGCAGCGGCGGGGGAGGGGGCTGCGGCGGAGGAGGAGGCTGCGGCGGTTGCGGAAGCTGAGCCAGCACCCAAGTCCTCCCGACCCCCATCGCCAAGCTCGCAATGGCGAGAATTTGGTGCCACTCTCCCCGCTTCTGACTGGGAGGCATGGCATGCGGTTCAAGGGTATCCTTCTGGCGATCATGGCAAGCGCCATGCCGGTTCCGCTTCTCGCCCAAACTGCCGAGCCAGCCGCAGCCAACGATCCCGCCGCATTTGATACCGAGATAAATGCCATCCTCACCAAATGGATGGCCGAAAACCACATCCCCGGCATGGTCTTCGGCATGGTGAAGGACGGCCGTCTTGCCTACGTCAAAGGCGAGGGCGTGCAGGACCTCTTCGCCAAGCGCCCCGTCACGCCCGATACGCTGTTCCGCATCGCCTCGATGACCAAGGCATTCACGGCCATGTCGATCCTCAAGCTGCGCGACGAGGGCCGCCTCGCGCTCGATGATCCGGCGGACCGCTATGTACCCGAGCTGCGCGGCTGGACGTATCCCACGAGCGATTCGCCGCGCATTACGATCCGCGATCTGCTTACCCATAGCGCCGGCTTCGTGACGGACGATCCGTGGGGCGACCGCCAGCAAGTGCTCTCGCAAACGGCCTTCACGGCGATCCTCAAGGCTGGCGTTCCCTTCACCCGCGCGCCCGAAATGCGCCACGAATATGCCAATCTCGGCTATGCGATCCTCGGGCGGGTGATCGCCAACATCACGAAGGCCCCCTACCGCAGTTTCGTCGAACAGCGCCTGCTGACCCCGCTGGGCATGACCGCCAGCGGGTTCGACGTCCTGGCTCACCCCAAAGACAAGCGCGCCGTGGGCTACCGTTGGGAGAATGATGCGTGGGCCGAAGAGCCCACGATGAAGGACGGCGCCTTCAATGCGATGGGCGGCCTCGAAGTCAGCGCCACGGACTATGCCAAGTGGCTCGCCTTCATCGTCTCCGCATGGCCCCCGCGCGACGGCGCGGATACCGGCCCGGCCAAGCGCGCCACTGTGCGGCAGGTCATGCGCGGCGTGAACAATGCCGCCGTGTTCCACCGCTATGCCACCGATGGCGACAAGCAGTGCCCCGGCACCGTCTCCTACGGCATGGGCTGGCGGATCATCGGCGATTGCGACTACGGCACCGTCCTCGCCCACGGCGGCGGCTATCCGGGCTATGGCAGCCATGTCATGGTTCTGCCCGAATACGGCGTCGCCTTCTTTGCGCTGACCAATCGTACCTATTCCGGCCCCAGCCAGCCGGTTTGGGACATCGCAGCCCTGCTGCGCGCGAAGGGCGTGATCGCGCGGCGTGCCGAGCCGGTCTCACGGGACCTCGCCACCTTCTATACCGCCGCGCAGACAGTCTGGTCCGCAGGCACGGTGGACGCGTTGCAGGGCCGCGTCGCGATGAACTTCCCGATGGACCGCACCGCCGCCAACTGGGCCAAAGTGCTGGCGGAAACCAAGGCCAAGTCGGGCGCATGCGAGACAACAGCGCCCATCACCGCAGAAGAGGCAATGAGCGGCACTTTCACGTGGAAGTGCGAGAAGGGCAGCATCGAGGGCACTGTTCTGCTTGCGCCGACGAAGCCGATCACGCTGCAGGCGCTGGGGTTTGCGTTCGAGGGGAAGGATTGAATTCGGTAAGGGGGTTGTATATACATGACGTATATACGGAGGCGCTCATGGGCAAGCAATACAATACCAAGAGCTTCAAGTCCGGCAATTCGGTGGCGATCCGGATGCCAGCGATTCTGGGTGTTGAACCCGATCGCGAATGGAGCGTCGAGGAAAAAGACGGCGAACTGATCCTGCGTCCGAAGGACAAGCCCAAGCGCAAGTTCAATATCGACAAGGTTTGGGGCATCGGACGTGGGCTTGGCCTGCGCGTGCTTGAGCCGGAAGATCGCGTGTTTGAGCACAGCCCTCGTCTCTGGGATGACCCCGACTGGCGTGCCCGACACGGTTGGCCTGAGACTGGCCCGGACGGCAGCGACGCGTGAAGTACATGTTCGACACCAATGCTGTCATCGTCGCTTTGGAGGGTGATGATCCAGTGTTCCGTGCACGGCTGGCAGATGTCGAGGAGGGCGACATCGTGATGTCGTCAGTGGTTCTCGCCGAAGTTGCCCTTGGCATGGAACATGGCAAACCTCCGCTGGCTCGAGTCCTTGATATCTTCCTGGAGGAAGTGCCGGTCCTTACTTTCGACGAGAAGGCGGCAAGGGCCTATGCCAAGATCCCGTTCAAGCGTGCCAGCTATGACCGCCTCATCGCGGCGCACGCTTTGTCGCTTGGCCTGACGGTGATCACCGGCAACGTGAAGCACTTCGCCGATGTGCCGGGGCTCAAGATCGAGAACTGGACGGTGTGATGTTCACTGATCCATGTTTGGTCTCAAACTTCGAGACCGCCCTGTTCCTTGCGCTCGCCACAACTTTCGGCCTGTCAATCGGCGTTGGCCTTGGATGGCTAGTTAGGACGAGGTTGTCCGAGCAAGGTACAAAGGTTGGTTGCCTCGCCATGCCTGTGACTGCTCTCGCAGCCGGCTACCTTGCGGCCGTTCTTCTTCCCGGCCGTGGAGCGCGCGAAAATTGTGGCTTTACCCCGGAAATCGCTTTCTTCCCCGGATACGCGTTCATTGTTGCGCCGTTGGCGATGCTGGCGACGCTAATTCTCTTTCATCTGGTGGGGCGACGCGGCTAGGCCCCCGAACATGACCTTCCACACCACCGTCCTCACGCTCTACCCGGAGATGTTCCCCGGCCCCCTCGGCATCAGCCTTGCGGGGCGCGCCATGGCGGAAGGCAAGTGGGGCATCGATACCGTTCAGATCCGCGACTTCGCGGCAGACAAGCATCGCACCGTCGATGATACGCCCGCAGGCGGCGGTGCGGGAATGGTGCTGCGCGTCGATGTGCTCGCCAAGGCTATCGACCATGCGCGGGAAGGGGGCGTAGACCGCCCCGTCATCGCGCTCACCCCGCGCGGAAAGCCGCTCACGCAGGCCCGTGTGCGCGAACTGGCGGCTGGCCCCGGCGTCATCCTCTTGTGTGGCCGGTTCGAAGGTTTCGACGAGCGGATTTTCGAGGGAAGGGGCGTGGAGGAAGTCTCCATCGGCGATATCGTGCTTTCGGGCGGCGAACCTGCGGCGCTGATGCTCCTCGACGCTTGCATTCGGCTGCTTCCCGGCGTAATGGGCGCGCCTTCCAGTGGGTCAGAAGAGTCGTTCGAGAACGGCCTCCTCGAGTACCCGCACTATACCCGACCCCAGGAATGGGAAGGGCGCACGATCCCTGAAGTGCTGCGATCGGGGGATCATGCGAAAATCGCTTCATGGCGGAAACGCCGGTCTGAAGACGATACCCGGTCACGCAGGCCGGACCTTTGGGAGCGCCACACCGGCGTTCGGGTCCAGTCTGCCTCTGGCGCGCAGCGTGAAGTGCAGGACGATTAGTCATGAACATCATTCAGCAGCTCGAAGCTGAAGCCATCGCCGAATTCAAGGCGAAGAAGACCATCCCCGAATTCCGCGCCGGCGATACGCTGCGCGTGGGCGTGCGCGTCGTCGAAGGTGAGCGCACCCGCGTTCAGGCTTACGAAGGCGTGTGCATCGCGCGTTCGAACCGCGGCCTCGGCTCGAACTTCACCGTTCGCAAGATCTCGTTCGGCGAAGGCGTGGAGCGCGTGTTCCCGCTCTACTCGCCCAACATCGACAGCATCACCGTGGTCCGCCGCGGCGTCGTGCGTCGTGCCAAGCTCTATTACCTGCGCGGTCGCACCGGCAAGTCGGCGCGTATTGCCGAGCGCAAGACGATTAAAACCACTACGGAAAGCTGACCAGGGAGGGCCCATAAGCCCATCGCCCGGGCACCGTAGCGTGCTTCAAGAGGCGCCCTGGCAAGACCGCCGGGGCGCCTCTTTTCGTTTTGCCATACCCTTAGCCAAGGACCATCGCACTCATGCGATTGCTGACTTCTCTGCTTGCCGCCAGCGCGCTTGTCGCTGCGATGCCCGTCCATGCCGCCGAGACGAAGGATAGTGCCGTGACCGCACCCCAAGCCGCGCCTGCGCTCACGCTCGAGCGCGTCTTTGCCAGCCCCAGCCTTGCCGGGCCGGTGCCGCGCGCGGTGAAGCTCTCGCCCGATGGCCGATATGTCACCGTGCTGCGCGGCCGGCCTGACGACCGCGAGCGCTATGATCTGTGGGGCTTCGACCGGAAGGCCGGCGAGTGGCGCATGCTGGTTGATTCCAAAAAGCTCTCCTCGGGCCGCGAGCTTTCCGAAGCGGAAAAAATGCAGCGCGAGCGCCAGCGCATTGGCGACCTCAAGGGTATCGTCAGCTACGAATGGACGGCGGATAGCCAAGCCGTGCTCGTGCCCATCGATGGCGATCTCATCCTCGCCGGGCTGGATGGCTCGGTGCGCAAGATCGCGGGCACCAAGGGCGGCGAGCTTGATCCCTCGCTCAGCCCCAAGGGCGGCCATATCGCCTTCGTGCGCGATCAGCGGCTCTTCGTGGGGGCGGTTGACGGCAAGACCGAACCGCAAGCCGTAACCCCCGCCGAAACCGCCGCCACTGTCCACTGGGGCGAGGCCGAATTCGTCGCGCAGGAGGAAATGAACCGCTTCAAGGGCTACTGGTGGTCGCCCGATGGCAGCCGCCTTGCGGTCGAGCGTTTCGATGAAGCGGGCGTCGGCACCGTCACCCGCGCCGCCATCGGCGCGGAGGGCACCAAGACCTTCGAGCAGCGCTATCCCGTGGCAGGCAGCGCCAATGCCGAAGTCTCGCTCTGGGTGATCGGCGCCGATGGCCAGAGCCCAAATGGCCCAAGCAAAGTGCAGGTCGATCTGGGGCCGGAGAAGGACATCTACCTCGCCCGCGTCGAATGGGCGCCCGATGGCAAGGCGCTCTACGTGCAGCGCGAAAACCGCGCGCAGTCGAAGCTCGACATGCTCAAGGTCGATCCGGCCACCGGCAAGGCCGAAGTGCTGTTCACCGAAACCGCCGCCAAGGGCAGCTGGATCAACCTCTCGGATGCTTACCGCTTCCTCGCCGATGGCAGCCTGATCTGGCTCTCGGAGCGCGACGGCTTTGCGCACCTCTATCACTTCAAGGCTGGTGCCTGGACGCAGCTCACCAAAGGGTCCTGGGTCGTCACCGATCTGCTCGGCGTCGATCAGAAGACTGGCCGCGTCACCTTCGTCGGCACCAAGGACGATGTCCTCGCGCCGCAGGTCTATGCCTTCGATCTCAAAAACCCGGCGAAGCTCGACCGGCTGACCGATCTCGCCTTCCACAACAGCGCCGCGATGGACCGCAAGGGCCAGACGCTCGTCGTCACCCGCAGCGCCGATGCGCAGCCGCCGCAGTCTTACCTCGCGGACGCATCGGGCAAGCGCCTCGCGTGGATCGAGGAAAACCGCGTTGAAGGGCTGCACCCCTACGCGCCCTACCTCGCCAGCCACCGTGCAGCCGAGTTCGGCACGATCCCGGCGGAAGACGGCACCCCGCTCCACTGGATGATGATCACCCCGCCGCTGGAGCCAGGCAAACGCTACCCGGTGTTCTCCTACCACTACGGCGGCCCGCACGCGCAGGTCGTCAGCAAGGGCTGGCAGGGCGCGCTGGCGCAGGCGATTGTCGACAAGGGCTATATCTACTTCGCCATCGACGGGCGCGGGTCCGATAATCGCGGCGTGGCCTTCGAAAGCGCGATCAATCGCGCGATGGGCACGGTCGAAGTGGCCGACCAGCTGGCAGGCGCACGCTACTTGAAGTCGCCCGCTTTCGTCGATCCGGCGCGGGTCAGCACGTTCGGCTGGTCCTATGGCGGCTACATGACGCTCAAGATGCTGGAAGAGCACCCTGGCGAATGGGCTGCCGGCATCGCGGTTGCCCCCGTCACGCGCTGGGAGCTTTACGATACGCACTACACCGAGCGCTATCTTGGCGATCCGAACAAGGAGCCCAAGGTCTACGAAGCCTCGGGCGCGCTGGCGGAGGCCGCGAAGATCCGCGATCCGCTGATGCTGATCCACGGTATGGCTGACGACAACGTCGTGTTCGAAAACTCGACCGCGCTCATCGCCAAGTTGCAGGGTGAGGCTGTGCCGTTCGAAATGATGCTCTACCCCGGCTACACCCACCGCATCGGCGGGCCCAAGGTCAGCAAGCATCTCTACGAAACCGTATTCCGCTTCCTCGACCGGCACGGCGTGGGTAGCGGGCAATAAGCCAATTGGGGCCGCAAGGCCGCCGCAAGGAGAGTATAATGGGTTACCGGGTAGTGGTCGCAGGCGCGACCGGCAATGTCGGGCGCGAGATGCTCAATATCCTCGCCGAGCGCGAGTTCCCGATTGACGAGATCGCGGCGGTTGCCTCGTCGCGCTCGCAGGGCTCCGAGATCGAGTTCGGTGAGACCGGGCGCATGATCAAGGTCCAGAACATCGATAACTTCGATTTCACGGGCTGGGATATCGCGCTGTTCGCCATCGGCTCGAGCGCGACCAAGGTCCACGCCCCGCGCGCGGCGGCAGCGGGCTGCGTGGTGATCGACAACTCCTCGCTCTATCGCATGGACCCGGACGTGCCGCTGATCGTGCCCGAGGTGAACCCCGACGCGATCGACGGCTACAAGGTGCGCAATATCATCGCCAACCCCAACTGCTCGACCGCGCAGATGGTCGTGGCGCTCAAGCCCCTGCACGACAAGGCGAAGATCAAGCGCGTCGTCGTTGCGACCTATCAGTCGGTTTCGGGCGCGGGGAAGGACGGCATGGACGAGCTGTTCGAGCAGAGCCGCGCGATCTTCGTCGGGGATTCTGTCGAACCGCGCAAGTTCACCAAGCAGATCGCCTTCAACGTGATCCCGCACATCGACAGCTTCCTGGATGACGGTTCGACCAAGGAAGAGTGGAAGATGGTCGCCGAGACCAAGAAGATCCTCGATCCGAAGATCAAGCTCACCGCCACCTGCGTGCGCGTCCCCGTCTTCGTCGGGCACTCCGAGGCGATCAACATCGAATTCGAGGACGAGATTTCGGCGAAGGAAGCGCAGGATATCCTGCGCGAATCGCCCGGCGTCATGCTGATCGACAAGCGCGAGGACGGCGGATACGTGACCCCGATCGAATGCGTCGGCGATTACGCCACCTTCGTCAGCCGTGTGCGCGAAGACCCGACGGTCGACAGCGGCCTTTCGCTGTGGTGCGTCTCGGACAACCTGCGCAAGGGCGCCGCGCTCAACGCGGTGCAGATCGCGGAACTGCTCGGCCGCCGCCACCTCAAGAAGGGCTGATATGTCGCGGCCGGTCCCGGCCTTTCAACGCGCGATGCTGGTGGCGCTCGCCATCGCATCGCTGTTGAGCGGCTGGGCCGCCATCTATCCCCAGAACACTTGGCTTCAGGTCGGACCCGTGCTGCTTGGCCTGCCGCTCGGCGCATGGGCACTGCGGCGCTGGCCGCTAAGCAATCTAGCAGCAGGGTTGCTTACGGCATTTATCCTGCTCCATCTGCTTGCCGCCTGCTGGTCCTATAGCCTCACGCCCTATGACCGTTGGAGCCGCGCGCTCCTGGGCGTGAGCGTCGACGCGACGTTCGGCTTCAAACGCAACATGTTCGACCGCATGGTCCACTTGTGCTTCGGCCTTTGGCTGGTCCTACCGTTCGCGGAAATCGCCGTGCATCACGGTGGCCTCTCGCGGAAGGCCGCGCTCACCATGGCCGTGCTAGGGATTTTTGCCTTCAGCTCTGCCTACGAGATCTTCGAATGGCTGCTCACCCTTGGTCTCGCGCCCGATCAGGCCGGGGCTTACAATGGCGAGCAGGGTGACATGTACGACAGCCAGAAGGATATGGCCGTCGCCAATCTCGGCGCGCTGCTGGCGATTTGGCCTTCGCGCGCTCGATTGGCCCCTCCGCCTCGCGAAGGGGCCATCTGAGCCTACATCCCCGTATGTGTGACGGTCGTGGTGGTCGTCACCTTGCCGCGCGCGGTGTGGTGATGCGCCACGCGGCGGTGATGGACGACGCGGCGGTGATGCGTGACCGGGCGATGCGTGCGCGCCGCCGGAGCACGACGGACCGCAGCCGGTTCCGCCTGCTCGGTGGACGTGGTCGTCTGCACCTGCATCGGCTGGGCCTGCGCTGCCATGGCCGCATTGCGTGAGATTGCGGCATCGCTGGCGGAGGCTGCAGCCGCGTTTTCGGCGCGGTTCGCTCGGTCGTTGGCCATGTCGGTCTGCATGTGCGCGGCATCGACGTTCATCTGCGCGCGGGCCATGCCATTGGCTTGGTCCTGCGCCTGTGCCTGCACCGCCTCGTTATGCTGGGCGGCGTTCTTCTGCATCTGCCCGAGCGCCGTATCAGCAAGTGCAGAGGCGTGGATCGCATCGGCGATGGCCTCGGGCTTGTGTCCGGCGGCCAGGTTTTCCTTCGCCCGCGCCAGCGCCGCGTTGGCTTCGGCGGTGCGGCCCGGCTGCGCGGTCGAAGTGCCCAGACTTTCGGCGGTATCGATCTTGGTCTGCGCTTCGGCAATGGCGGCGCGCGCCCTGTCGGCCTTGCCCTCTGCATAAGCGGGGGCGGCGAACGAGAGGCACAGCGCAGTGGCCATGAGCAGGCGGCCAAAGGCGTTGTGGCGGGGGGTGGGGCGATTCATGATCGGAAACTCCGTGCAGCGCCGCGGGAGCGCGGTTGCCGCATACTCCGCAAAATGTGCCGCAGCCCGCGATGTTCCGCCGCATCGGTCTGGCCGATAGAAACCCCAACCCCGCTGATAGAGTTTCTTGCATTGCCGCGCTGACCTCGTGGCTCTACTCCGATGTCTTCCGCACGGGACCCGACCACGGGACCGGAAGGGGCACAGATGTTTGCGCATTTCGATCTGCTGCACGGCATTGCCGGGCTGCTCGTGGGTTTTCTGGTCGGCCTGACGGGCGTGGGTGGCGGGTCGCTGATGACGCCGATCCTCGTCCTGCTGTTCGGCGTCGCCCCGGGCACTGCGGTGGGCACCGATCTCCTGTTCGCCTCCGTCACCAAGATCGTCGGCTCGGCGGTCCATGGCAAGCGCGAGACGGTGGACTGGCACATCATGCGCCGCCTCGCCATGGGCAGCGTCCCTGCGGCGACCGTCACGCTGATCCTGATGTCCGATTTCGGCAAGCTGAGCAAAGGCTCCAGCCACGTGGTGCTGCTCTGCCTTGGCGGCATGCTCATCGTCACGTCCATCGCCACGCTGTTCCAGAAGCAGCTGGCGGTGATGGCCAAGCAGCACGAGCGGCTGGACGACCGGCAGGCGCGCATCCCCACGGTGATGCTCGGCGCGCTGCTCGGCGTCGCCGTGACGATCACTTCGGTCGGCGCGGGCGCGATCGGCGTCACCGTTCTGCTGATGCTCTACCCCGCGCTGCGCGTTGCGAAGATCGTCGGCACCGATATCGCCCATGCGGTTCCGCTCACGCTTGTCGCGGGCTTCGGCCACTGGATGATCGGCGACGTTGATTTCGGCCTGCTGACGAGCCTGCTTGTCGGTTCGCTACCCGGTGCGGTAGTGGGGAGCATGCTTTCGACCCGCTCGCCCGATCACGTGCTGCGCCCCGCGCTCGCCGCCGTCCTCATGGTCTCTGGCATTCGGCTGCTGAGCCAGTGAGCGAGACCTACCCCGGATTCGACGGCGCGAGCCTTGCATTGCACCGCCTCGGCGCAGGCCGCCCGGTGATCCTGCTCCACGGGCTGTTCTCCAATGCCCATGTAAACTGGGTCAAGTTCGGCACCGCCGCGCAGCTGGTTGCCGCCGGTTTCGAGTGCCTGATGCCCGATCTGCGCGCCCACGGTGCGAGCGCTGCTTCCCATGATCCCGCTGCCTACCCGCCCGATGTGCTGGTGCGCGATCTGGAAGCGCTCGTCACCCATCTCGGCCTTGCGGACTACGACCTCGTCGGCTTCTCGCTCGGATCGCGCACTTCAGCCCGCGCTGTCATCGCGGGCGCGCGGCCTCGGCGGCTCGTGCTCGGCGGCATGGGGCTCGATGGCCTTGCCGGCTGGACGGGGCGTCAGGCGTTCTTCCGCGATGTGCTCGACCGCTTCGGCACGATCCGGCCCGGCGACCGCGGCTATGCGGCGCAGCAGTTCCTCAAGACCATGGGCACCGATCCCGTCGCCGCAGGTCTCCTCCTCGGCACGATGGACGATACCGATCCGGCCACACTCGCCGCGATCACCATGCCCACGCTCGTCCTCTGCGGCGATCAGGATAACGACAACGGCAGCGCCGACCGCCTGGCCGAAGTCCTGCCCAACGCTCGCCACGCGGTCATTCCCGGTACGCACATGAGCTCCGTCACCGAACCCGCGATGGGTGCCGAACTGGTTTCATTTCTGACCGCTTGACGCAGCGACCCGCACGGCTAACGGTGCACACAAGGGTGGCCGCAAAGGCCGTCCAATTGCACCTTGCGGAGAGCCAGTTCCATGAAAAAGCTCGTTTCCCTTGCCGCGCTCGCGGCCGCCAGCGTGTCCGCACCCGCGCTCGCCCAGCAGGCCGCGCCCGCTGCCGATGCCGCTTCTGCGCAGGCCTGGATCAAGGCCGCCGATCAAGCCTATGCCGATCAGACCGTCCGCTCGGGCCGCGTCCAGTGGGTCTATGAAACCAACATTACCGACGATACCGAAGCGCTCGTTGCGGCTTCGAATGCCGAATACAACACGCTGATGGTGAAGACCGCCGCAGAGGCGGCGCGCATGGCGAAGGTCCCCGGGCTCACCGCGGAAGACCAGCGCAAGCTCGTCATGATGCGCACGCAGATCACCAGCCCCGTCCCGACCACGGCCGGCGCAGCGGAAGAATTCGGCACCCGTCAGGCGCGCATTCAGGGCCTTTATGGCAAGGGCCACGGCACCTTGAAGGGCGAGCCGATCAACGGCAGCGATATCGAGGCCGCGATGGGCACCAGCCGCAATCCGGACGAGCTCAAGGAAATGTGGCTTTCGTGGCACGACAACGTCGGCAAGCCGATGAAGGCCGATTATGCCCGCATGGTCGAACTTTCCAACGAAGGTGCGCGCGAACTGGGCTTTGCCGATACCGGCGCGCTGTGGCGCTCGAACTACGATATGGACCCGGCCGCTTTCGCCGCGCTCACCGAAAAGATCTGGAACGAGGTCCGCCCGCTTTACGTCCAGCTTCACTGCTACACCCGCGCGAAGCTCAACGAGAAATATGGCGACGGCGTGCAGAAGAAGTCCGGGGCGATCCGCGCCGATCTCCTCGGCAATATGTGGGGCCAGTCCTGGGGCAATATCTACGAAGTGGTTGCCCCCAAGGGCGCGGGCGATATCGGCTATGATATTGGCGATCTGCTTACCGCAAAGGGCTATGATCCGGTCAAGATGGTCAAGGCTGGCGAGGGCTTCTATTCCTCGCTCGGCTTCGCGCCCTTGCCGGAAACCTTCTGGGCCCGCTCGCAGATCGTGAAGCCGCGCGACCGCGAGGTCGTCTGCCACGCCTCGGCCTGGGATATCGACAACAAGGACGACCTGCGCATCAAGATGTGCACCAAGGTCAATGCCGACGATTTCGTGACGATCCACCACGAACTCGGCCACAATTATTACCAGCGCGCCTACAATACGCAGCCCTCGCGCTACTACATGGAAGGAGCCAACGACGGCTTCCACGAAGCCATCGGCGATACCATGGCGCTCTCGATCACGCCCGAATACCTCGTCCAGATCGGTCTCCTCAGCCGCGACAAGGTCCCCTCGCCAGACAAGGACACCGGCCTCCTGCTGCGCCAGGCGCTCGACAAGGTGGCGGCAATGCCGTGGACCTTGCTGGTCGATCGCTGGCGCTGGGGCGTGTTCGATGGTTCGATCAAGCCCGATGGCTATGAGGCGGCATGGAACCAGATGCGCCTCAAGTATCAGGGCCTAGTCCCGCCGGCAGAGCGCCCCGCCGATGCGTTCGATCCCGGCGCCAAGTTCCACATCCCCGCGGTCGTGCCCTACACGCGCTACTTCCTCGCCCGCGTGCTGCAATTCCAGTTCTACGAAGCCGCCTGCAAGGAAGCCGGCTGGCAGGGCCCGCTCCACCGCTGCAGCTTCTATGGCAACAAGGCGGTCGGCGCGAAGCTCAACGCCATGCTTTCAATGGGCGCGAGCAAGCCCTGGCCCGATGCGCTGGAAGCCTTCACCGGCACCCGCGAGATCAGCGGCAAGGCGATGATCCGCTACTTCGCCCCGCTGCAGAAGTGGCTCGAAGCCCAGAACAAGGGCCAGAACTGCGGCTGGTAACCCCCAAGGTCCTCCCCATTTTTGCGCAGCACAAATGGGGAGGTGGCCTGCCGAAGGCAGGTCGGAGGAGTAACCCCGTCTAAATCCCGTTATACCAGGCCCAGCCGGATTTGATGTTGCCGAGGTCGTTGAACCTGTCCGTCACAACGATCCGCCGGACATATTTCAGGCTCTTGTAGCCGATCTGCCGCTCGATCCGCAGCCGCACCGGCGCGCCGTGGCCGATCGGCAGATCGCGGCCGTTCATCCCGTAGGCAAGGATCGTCTGCGGATGCATGGCATCGATCATGTCGATGTTGTCGGCCATCTTGTCGAAGGTATAGAACTCGACATAGCGCGCCGAGGGCCTCGCGCCGACGGTTTCCAGCACAGTTCGCAGCGGCACGCCGGTCCATTCGGCAATCGCGGACCATCCTTCCTCGCACGAATGGCGGGTCACCTGGGTGCGGCGTTGCATGCGCTGCAGATCGGCAAGCGAGAAGCTGGCAGGCCGGTCGACCAGCCCCTCCACCACCAGCCGCCAATCGGCAAAGCCGCCTTTGCGCAGGACCGCATAGTCTTGCCCGCCCTGCGGATCATGCAGGCCCAGTTCCGTGCGGGCCGGGTCATACGTCCCCGTCGCGGGCATCGAGGTGATCTCGGATCGGTCGTATTCGCGCACCAGCGCCATCGGGGAGAGCAGTGTGCGCTGCATCGCATAGGTCAGGTTGTCGCCCATGCGCAGGATATTGCCGTAAGTCGGCGGCTGGCTTTCGCCGCAGCCGGTCAGCAGCAGCGCACTGGTCGAGCCGAGCCCGCCGATCAGGCCGCGCCGTGAAATCACCAATCCCTTGCCGCTCATGTCATTTCCCCAAGGTCATGGCGTGCAGCTGCCGCAGCGGTCCGGTGAGGACGATCATCACCAGATGAACCAGCAGGAACAGCGCAACGAAGGAAAACGTGAAGAAATGGATCGTCCGCGCCGATTGCCCGCCGCCGAACACGTCGAGCAGGACAGGATAGCTTGCCGTGATTGCGGGCGACATCGTAATGCCGGTCAGAAACATCAGCGGCAGGGCGACGAACGCGACCATGGCATAGGCCAGCTTCTGCAGGACCCCATACGGCGGGCCGGGCTGCACCGCTGGCATTGGCAGCCGCAGATGCGCCTTGATGTCCTGCCGGAGGTTCCCGGTCGTCAGCTCATCGGGGCGTGGCAGCAGTGCGCTGCGGGCATGGCCGGTCAGCGCGCCAAGCCCGAGATAGACCGCCAGCCCCAGCAGGAACGCCCATGCGGCAAGGAAATGCAGGCTGCGCGCCCAGCCGTTCCCGTTCCATGGCTCGGCCAGGCGGTCCGCCGTCACAGGGCCATCGGGGTTGCCGAGGAAAGCCGTGGTCGGCGACCATTGCATCGCGTGGTAATTGGGGCCGACCGGCACTTCGAAGATCGGCTGCATCAGATCATTGCCGACAGTGCCCCAATAGAAGCGCGGATGGACCATCAGGATCGCGATGCCGGAATAGATCAGCACAAGCACCGCCAGCGCGATCAGCCAGTGCGTGAGGCGAACCCATGGCTGGTGGCGGCGTGTCGGCACCATGTCAGAAGCTTCCAGCACTGCGGCCATGTCACGCCCTCCCACACGGCAAGGGTACCATTGCCCGGGGGCATGTAAAGGGCACGCGCCTTCGCGCTGGACTTGCCAGCGCCGCCGCCGAATCAGCGGAACGGCGGCTCGTTGAACGCGCGCAGTTTGCGGCTGTGGAGGCGGGCACCCTCGGCCCTGAGCAGCGCGCAGGCGGTCGTGCCGATCGCGAGGTGGCTGGAAATCGCCTCCTCGTAGAAGCGGTTGGCCTGCCCCGGCAGCTTGAGTTCGCCATGTAGCGGCTTGTCCGAAACGCACAGCAGCGTGCCATAGGGCACGCGGAAGCGGTAGCCCTGCGCGGCGATGGTGGCTGATTCCATGTCGATGCCGACCGCGCGGCTGAGGCTCAGGCGGCGGGCCGAGTGCGAGTAGCGCAGCTCCCAGTTGCGGTCGTCGGTGGTCACCACGGTGCCCGTACGCATCCGCCGCTTGAGGTCCGACCCGCCTGCGCCGCTGACGATCTCCGCCGCGCGGGCCAGCGCCACTTGCACTTCGGCGATCGCCGGGATCGGGATCTCGGGCGGCAGCACCGGATCGAGCACGTGATCATCGCGCAAGTAGGCATGCGCCAGCACATAGTCGCCGATCTTCTGCGTGGGGCGCAGGCCGCCGCAGTGGCCGATCATCAGCCATGCTTCAGGTCGCAGCACGGCGAGATGGTCGCAGATCGTCTTGGCGTTGGACGGGCCGACGCCGATATTGACGAGCGTGATCCCGCTGCGGTCCGGCGCGACGAGGTGGTAGGCCGGCATCTGGTGCCGCCGCCACGCGGTGTCCGACATGCGGGCGCGGGCGTTCTCGGTTGGCGCATCGAGATACAGCCCGCCGGCGCCCGAGAGTGCGGTATACTCGCCGGTGCCGAGCTGCATACCCGCCCAGTCCACGAATTCATCGACATAGCGGTGATAGTTCGTGAACAGGATGTAGCGCTGGAAGTCCTCGGCCGGGGTGCCGGTGTAGTGGACGAGGCGGGCCAGGCTGAAATCGGTGCGGAGGCCATCGAACAGGGCGAGCGGCAAAGGCCCGTCGCCGACGTTGTACTCGCCGTCCGCGATCTCGTCGCCGATGTGGGCCAGATCGGCATTCGGGAAATGCCGTGCCAGCTCCTGCGGGCCGATGCTGCCCATCTGCGCGCCGAGGCTGCCATCGAGCACATAGGCGAACGGGATTTCCTGCCGCGAGACGGCGGCCTCCACCGTCACGTCGAAGCCCTGCAGGATGATCGCCAGCTGCTCCGCCAGATAGTCCCCAAACAGCGCCGGCCGCGTTACCGTGCAGCTGTAGATGCCCTTCTGGCTGAGCCGCCCGAACGAGTGCCCCGTCGGCTCGATGCTCGGCTCGCCGCCGAAGTGGATGCGCAGCTCCGGATAGCAGTAGCTGCCGTCATGCCGCCGTTCGTCCGGGGGCAGGGTGCCATTGGCCGCGAAGGCCATGACATCCTCGCGCAGCCGGGCGACCGAGGCAGTGTAGATGCGCGTAAGCTCGTCGAGCACGGAGGCGATATGATCCATGCCCGCAGGTGTACCTGCCCGTCGTGACCTTTGGAAGTCGGGGCTTCAGCGCATTCGTTTGAGTACTCTGGTCGAGACGACGTGCGGCTTGAGGTCCTCGGGATAAAACCACACCTCGCGCAGGTCTCCGTGCGCGTAGCGGCCCACCTGATCGCCGAAATGGGGTGAGGCGGGATCGGCGCTGGTGCCGCCAATGCTTACCGCGCGGGCCCGGACTTTCGGGCCGAATTCCACCACCGCGACGAAGCTGTTGCCGCTGGTGCCGTACATGCGCCTGGTGCCGGGATAGCGGGCCGCACCGAACGAGGCGAGGCTGCCCCAGTTGCCGCTGGCAAACGGGATCGGCGTGCTGGGCTTCGCATCGTCGAACGTCTGCGTGATCGCCCCGTCGTTGCGCTGGTAGCGGTTGATCGCGCCCCACGGCACCTGCCACGAGCCAAAATCGCTGACGAGGCGGTTCACTGCATCATCGAGCGCGGCGAGGCGCTGGGCATCGGTGATGCGATTGTTCATCCGCTCCCACAGGCTTTCCTCGTCGCCGTCGCTCTGCGCCGCGACGCGCGACCACAGCGCCTCGGCATAGCCGACCGCGAGGGTGGTCGCGGTAGAGTTCAGCGCCCACTTGTGGTCCCAGCCCTTGAGCAGCGCGACCGGCCCGTCGCGCTTCGCATCGGGCGCGGCGGCATGCGCAGCGATGAGCGTGGGCAGCAGGCGATCAAACGCGGGGAGGGCCGGGTCGTAGGCAGCGGCCATCAGCTTTTCGAGCGTGAAGTCGCGCCGATCGCCCAGCACCGCGAGGGCGTGGGCTTCACGCGCATTGGCGCCGACCTCGTCCATGTAGCGCGGGAAGGCATCCTTCTTCGGGCTGTCCGCCCCAGCCGCAGTCCACGGCGCGTTGTTGACGTTGAAGACCCAACCGTTGGCGGGATTGAGCACGTTGGGCAGGCTGGAGACCGGGTGGAGGCCCTGCCAGCGCGCCGCGGGGTTGCTGCCATCGACGGGCTTGCGCCAATCGAGGCTGTTGTCGCGGATCGGCATGAACTGCGGGTGCAGATAGGCGATCTCGCCCTTGGTATCGGCGAACAAGGTGTTGTTGCTGGAATTGGCCTGCAGCCCCGCAACCTTGAGGAAGCTACCCAGATCGCGGGTTTTGGTGCGCAGGAAGCTTTGCTCGAGTGCCGGGATTGGCCGGTTCATCAGGCCATAGGCGATCCACTTGCCGCCTTCCTCGCGCACCACTGGACCATGCTCGCTCGCATAAGTGGTGAAGCTGCGCTGGCGCATTGTTCCGTCGCTCTGGCGCACCGAAAGCGTGACGGTCTGGCTGGTGAAGGGCTTCACCGCATCGCCCACCTTGTAGGCGGGCGACTGGCCTGACTGCTGCACCACGGTCTCGGCAAACTCGTCGATCCGGTCGGCTCCGGTGGTGGTGTGCATCCATCCGGCGTGCTGGTTGAAGCCCTGATAGATGAAGAACTGCCCCCAGGTCGCCGCGCCATAGGCATTGAGGCCCTCGCTGCTGGTCACTTGCTGCTCGGCGCGGAAATAGAAGCTGGTGTGGGGGTTGATCAGCAGCAGGGCATGGCCATCGGCGGTGCGCGAGGGTGCAATGGCGATGCCGTTGGAGCCGGCCGGTTCCTTGAGGCGGCGGCCAAGCTCCTCGTCGGTCATGGCGACCTGGCGGCGGCCGTAGAACGCCTCAAGCTGCGAGAGCGGCACTCGTTCGATATCGCCACCGATGCTGCCTTCGGTGAAGCTCAGCGCCATCCATGGCTCGAAATGCGTAAGGACTTTGGGCTTAACCTCCGGGTGATCGGCGAGGTAGGCGTTGAGCCCTGCGGCCCAGGCATCCATCAGCTTGCGCAGCCACACCGGGCTCTTCGCATAGTCCGCCTTCAACACTTCGGGATCGATCCAGAGGCGCTGGCGCAGGTCCTGCCACACCGCACTTTCGCCTTCGGCCTCCGCAAGGCGGCCCAGGCTGACGAGGTAGTTGCGCTCGATTCGGGGGAAGTCATCCTCCGCCTGCGCATAGATCATGCCGTAGATGGCATCGGCATCGGTCTTGCCCGAAATGTGAGCGATACCCCACTCGTCCCGTTCGATCTTCGCTTCGCCGATTATTTCGGAACTTTTCCCGATGGCGTTAACGGGGGTCAACCCGACGAGAAGTGCCGCAACTGCGACGGCATGCGTGCGTTTCATTACCTGCTCCCGGTCAATCGTTGTCAGCATATGCCCGCAAGCTTTTGGGATACAATGCTGTTTTCCTGTCTACTCAGAATTCTGGCCATTCAAATTCTAACGGTATTGGTTAATCCCTTAGGGCATTACCGCAGTCATTGTACTTAAAACGTCCTTCGGCATGCTCTGAGCATAAGGCGTAAAGCCAAGGAGATGCGCGATGGGGATCATGGGCACTACCGGCACGGGCCTCGACCGTGCCATCGACCTGATTGCAGGCGACTACGCCCTTAACATGGGGACATCGGGCGCCGCGATCCGTGAAGGGGCAGCGGCGGCCGATGCGATGAACGGGATGATCGTCAGCGCGATTCGCACCCTTGGTCTCGCCAACGACGGCGAGATCACCGTTTCGGACATCTATTCGCTCAACTCCTATCTGCGCTCCAATGGCTACGGCAAGTTCACCAGTCTCTACGGCACCGAGAAGAATGGCGTCGAGAGTGGTTTCCAGCAAGTCTCGGGCGAAGGCGCGGTAACGCGCCTGTTCGGCGAGGCTGGTGTCGACCGGGTGCTCGACGGGATCTACGAACTCGCCTTCGAGATCAAGGACGGCCACCTGACTTCCCCGCGCAACTACTGGGGCCCGGGCGTCGACGACGTGGCGCACTGGCTCAACACGCTGCTGGCGCCCGAACTGGCGGCAGGTACGCTGAAGAACAGCAAGGCCGATCCGCAGGCGCATGGCACCACCGGCACGGGCCTTGATCTCATCACCGAGCGGCTGCTCGATGACATCGGCCTCAACCACCGCATCTCGCAGAAGCAGATCAACGATGCCGCCAAGGCCGCCGACGGCATGGCCAAGATCATGCTGCAGGCGATCAAGGAAACCGGCGTTGCCGACGACAACAAGCTCGATCCGATGGACATGGTCGATCTCAACCGCTGGATCATCGTCAACAAGCTGAGCGAATGGACCACGCTCCACGGCGACGACGAAGGCGCGTTCGAGAGCGGCCTGCACTATGCGCAGGGCGACGGCGGGCGCGACTACATCTACGGCGACCTTTCGGTCGATACCGTGGCCGACGGCATCTACCACATCGGGTTCAAGATCTCCGGCGACCGCTTCGAGAACGAGGACGGCAACGCCAACCAGCGGATCAGCGATACGTCCGACTGGATCAGCCTGCTGCTGGCCAAGGACCTTGCCACTGGCGCGCTGCATTCGAACCATGCTCCCGTCGATGCCGCGTCGCTCAAGCCCAACCTTGTGTTCAGCAAGGCCGGGCTGGTGACGGATGATGGCACCAAGGGCGCGGTCGATCTGGGCAAGGCCGATGCAACCGGCGTGGCGGAAGGCACGATCGCACTCGATTTCGTGGCCAACCATGCCGATGATGGCCGCACCCACGTGGTATTCTCGAAGGATGGCGCCTCGAATGCGGACGGCGACCTTACGGCCTTCGTGCGCGGCGGTGAGCTTTACGTGGTCCTGCAGGACGGTGCCCGCGACTGGTGGCTCAAGGCCGAGGGCGTGACGATCGAGAGCGGCCGCCAGTACTCGCTGGCGATCACCTTCGGCCAGGACGGCCTTGGGCTCTTCCTCGATGGCAAACGCGTTGCTGCCGATGTCGATGCAACCAGCGGGCTCGGTCCCAACACGCGCAATCTTGTGCTGGGGGCAGGCACCTGGGGCCGCGACGCGAGCCATCCTAGCCAGCTCGACAGCCACCTCGATGGCAAGGTCGGGAACCTTGCCGTCTACGACCGCATCCTCGATCCGTTCGAACTGCGCGCCATCAACACGTCTGGCGCGTTGCCGCAGGAATGGAGCGGCACGGCGGCGTTCGAAGGTGATCAGCCTGCGGTGCGCGCGGGCACCGGCCTCAAGGGCGAGGTGTTCGACCGGGGAACGAACTTCGATTCGATCGACGATCTCATCGCGCAGACCGCGACGAAGACCGCCAATTTCCACCTGAATGCAAAGACGGTGGACTTCGGCGGGTTCAAGGAAGTCGCCACGCTCGGCCAGTTCCTCGACGGGAAGGCGAGCCTGACCGATGGCGGCACCGATGCCGCGATGAACACGATCGGGCTGAGGCTGCAGGGTTATATCTGGCTCGAGAAGGGCCAGCATCTTGTCAACGTGCGCTCCGACGATGGCTTTCTGCTCAAGCTTGGCGGCGACGAGCTTTCGAGCTTTGCCGGCAATCGCGGCTTCACCGGCACCAGCGAGACGATCACGATCGACAAATCAGGGCTCTATGCGGTCGATCTCTACTACTTCGACAACACTGGCGCTGAAGGCCTGCGGCTGGAACTCGACGGCGATCCCGTGAGCGCCGACCGGCTCTATGCCTCAATCGACGACTACAAGGCGGCGCTCGCGGCAAGCGGCGCGATGCCGGCGGGCGGGCTGCCTTATGCCTATGAAGGGCCGGTGGGCACCACCGGCACCGGGCTCGACAAGCTGATCCAGATCATCGGCGAAGACGTCGGCCTCAGGAACAACATTTCCGCCGCCCAGATCCGCGGAGGGGCCGCTGCGGCCGACAAGCTCAATCACATCATCGTCGATGCAATCGCCGCGACGGGTGCGCTCGACGACGGGCATCTGACGGTTGCCGAAACCTATGACCTTTCCGCCTGGATCCGGGCCAACCGGCCAGCCGAATTCACCGCCGCGCACGGCAATGACGAGAACATGATCGAAACCGGCTTCCACCTGATCCAGGGCGATCACGGGGCAAGCTACCTGCTGGGCGACAGCGCGATCGATACCGTGATGGACGGCATCTACCACATCGGTTTCAACACCAGTTCCGACCGCTTCCTCAACGAAGATGGCAACGCCAACGCGCGGGTCGAAACGGTGACCTACTGGCTCAACGAACTGCTTGGCACCACGCCGCTGCCGGCGCCGGGGCCGGGCACATCACCGCTCGTCGGCAGCGCGTCCTCGCCGAACGTCACGGTCACCGAAGGGCTCAACAGCAAGCTGGCTCCCAGCGCCAAGTCGATCACGCTCAAGGGCATTGCCGTGAACGCGGCAGGCAACAGCGATGACAACACGCTGACCGGCAACGATCAGGCCAACATGCTGGAAGGCGGGGCTGGCAACGACACGCTGAATGGCGGCGGCGGGGCCGATGTGCTCATCGGCGGTCTCGGCAAGGACCTGATGATCGGCGGGACCGGCGACGACACCTACTGGGTGGACAGCGCCGAGGATGTCGTGCGCGAAACAACGGCTGCCGGCGGGAACGATACGATCAGGATCACCTCCACCGCTGTCACGAGCTATGTGCTGCCGATCTACGTCGAGAACCTCACCGACGAGAGCGGCGGTGCCATGACGATCACCGGCAACACCTTCGACAATCGCATCTCGGGTGGCGCTGGGGCGGATACGATTTATGGCATGGAAGGCAATGACACGCTGAGCGGCGACAACGGCGACGACTTCCTCTTCGGCGGCTCCGGCGCAGACGTGCTCGATGGCGGGACCGGCAGCAACACGATGACCGGCGGGACGGGCAACGACGTCTATGTCTCGGCCAGCAATGCCGACAAGATCATCGAGAATGCCGGCGAGGGCACCGATACCGTCCGCTCCTCCGCCGCAAACACGACACTCGGTGCCAATGTCGAAAACCTCGAGCTCATCGGCAATGCCGCGAACGGGTATGGCAACGAACTGGCCAACACGATGAACGGCAACGGCAACGCCAACTACCTCGATGGCAAGGCTGGCGCCGATACGATGCTGGGCAGGGGCGGCAACGATACCTACGTGGTCGACAACGCCGGCGACAAGGTCATCGAAGCGGTCAACCAGGGCATCGATACGGTCAATGCCTCGATCAGCTTCACGCTCGGCGCCAATGTCGAGAACCTGCAGCTGAAGGGCACGGGCGCCATTTCAGCCACTGGCAACGATGGCTTCAACTGGCTTGGCGGCAACGATTCGAACAATCTGCTCGACGGGCGGGCGGGCGACGATGCGCTGCTGGGCAAGGGCGGCAGCGACATGCTGCTTGGCGGGCTGGGTGCCGACAAGCTGACCGGCGGCACCGGCGCAGACACGTTCGTCTTTGCCAGCACGACGGAATCGACTGTCGATGCCAAGGGGCGCGACACGATCTTCGACTTCAGCCATGCGGAGGGCGATCGCATCGACCTGTCGAAGATCGATGCCAACGGCGCCGATGCAGGCGAGGGCGCGTTCAAGCTCGTCACCGCGTTCGACGGCTATCACGGCGCGCTGACGGTGACGGCACAAGGCAGCCAGTGGCTGGTGCAGGGCGATGTGAACGGCGACAAGGTGGCCGACTTCGCAATCCTCGTGACCAGCGCGAGCGCGCTTGTGGCGGCAGATTTCGTGATGTGAGGGGAGGGGCCGCGGGCTCCCGCGTCCGCCGCACTGCCGCGCAACAAAAAAGGGGCGCTTCCTGGCCGGAAGCGCCCCTTTTTTGTTGCCGTGTGGCCTTGCCTCAGGCGTCCGCGTCTGCGGCGCGATCCTCGAGGAGGTCAGCCGGGATTTCGCCCGGTTCGGCGTTCGGGTCGTAAGCTTCGGTGAAGCCGCCGACTTCGGTATCGAACATCGCGTCGATGACGTCGACGCCCTGCGACTGCAGCGCGGCTTCGTCGGGCGAACGGGCGACGTTGACCTTGACCGTCACGCTCACCTCGGGGTGGAGCGAAACCTTCACGGTCGAGATGCCGATGGCCTTGATCGGGCGTTCCAGCACGACCATCGACTTCGTCACCTTGGCGCCCTGTTCGACCAGCGCGTCGACGATGTCGCGCACCGAGACCGAACCGTAGAGCTGGCCGGAGTTGGACGAAGCGCGGATCAGCACCACTTCCTTGCCCTCGACGTTGCCGGCTTCGACCTTGGCGTCTTCACGGCGAGCCGCGTTGTCCGCTTCGATGCGGGCGCGGTTGGATTCGAAGACCTTGCGGTTGGCTTCGTTGGCGCGAAGCGCCTTCTTGTTGGGCAGCAGGAAGTTGCGCGCGTAGCCATCCTTGACGGTCACGACGTCGCCGATGGAGCCCAGCTTCTCGATGCGCTCGAGCAGGATGATCTGCATGGTCAGCGCTCCTTACTTGACGATGTAGGGAAGCAGGCCGATGTGCCGGGCGCGCTTGATCGCCTGGCCCAGCTCACGCTGCTTCTTTGCCGAAACGGCGGTAATGCGCGAAGGCACGATCTTGCCACGCTCGGACATGAAGCCCTGAAGCAGGCGCACGTCCTTGTAGTCGATGACAGGGGCGCCCTTGCCCGAGAACGGGCACGACTTGCGGCGGCGGAAAAACGGACGAGCCATGGCTTATTCCCCTTCGCGTTCGCGGCGGCGGGTCCGCTCGCGGTCGTTCTTGCGCATCATGACCGAGGGGCCGGCTTCATGGGCGTCGACACGCACGGTCATGAAACGGATCACGTCCTCGTTGATCGCGGTCTGGCGCTCAAGCTCGGCAACCACCCCGGCGGGGGCTTCGATGTCGAGCAGCACGAAGTGCGCCTTGCGGTTCTTCTGGATCTTGTAAGCCAGCGAACGGAGGCCCCAGGTTTCGGTCTTGATGACCTTGCCATTGTTGCTCTCGACGATTTCGGTGGCGGTGGCGGCAAGCGCGTCAACCTGAGCCTGGCTCAGATCCTGACGCGCGAGGAAGACATGCTCGTAAAGCGGCATGAGGCCTTCTCGTCCTTCATCAATCTAACCGATCGCTGGCTGATCCGCGGTATTGCGGGGCCCCTCCGGCTTTCTTCAGTTTCCGCCCATGGGCAGTGCCCGTTTCGCGGAAGCGCTGGCCCTTAGCGAGAATCGGCGAAGATGCAAGGCGAAACTGGGCCCGGCGAGCTTGGGCCTGACGAGCTTGGGTATGCCGGTATCGGGCTTTCAGGCGGCGTGCCGCGCTGGCGGCACCCCCGGCTTGGCCTGCGTTGCCGCATCAGTCTCGGGGCGGCCCAGTTCGAGCCGCTGCAGATGGCCGATCGCAAAATCAGCGACGAGGTTGGCAAACACGTTCTCGTGCAGCGGCAGCTCGAATTCGAGGCCGGATGTCTTGTCCTTCGACCACACGACAAAGGCAAGCTTGGGCGCGAGTTCGGGCAGGAAAAGGGTGACGGTATCGCCGATGCGCTGGCGCGGAATGCCTTCGATCCGGGCGCCGTGCGTCGTCATGTCCTTAAGCATGACCGTTGACCGCGTCAGCCCGTGCTTGCACCGCACGGGAAGCTCGAAACCCACGCGGCGCGTCCGCCGGTGGTTGATGTTTTCCACGCCTTCGAAATCGTCGAACATGGCCTGCTCCTGCCGCTGGCGTTTACCACATGCATTGAGAACGGTAGCCCTCGACCTTCCTTCAGGCCCTACGCATTTACCCTACGGCACGTAGCGCATCGCCACGTCGCAGCGGGCATAGCGCGTGCCGTAGTCCGCCATGATCCCGGCATCGTGGCAGAAGCCCAGCTTTTCGTAGAGGTGGATCGCCGCCTCGCAGGCCTTGTTGGTCAAAAGATAGAGCGGATCGGCCCCGAGACGCTGCGCCCGGGCGATGGTCGCTGCCAGCAGGAAGGCCCCCGCGCCAAGCCCCCGTGCGCTTTCCAGCACGCCCATCTTGGTGAGTTCATAGCTGTTGCCGCCGGTGGGCTTGAGCGCGCAGGCGCCGACCACGCCGACACCTTCTGCCTCAACGAACAGGATGGTGCCGCCGGGCGCGATGATCTTCTCGCGCGGGTTTTCGAGCACCTCGCGGTCGAGCGGTTCGAGCACGAACATCGCCTCGATCCACTCCTTGTTGATGTCGTGAAACGCCTTCGCGAGGTCGTCGCTGAATTCGCGCAGGCGGAGCGGCGTCTTGCGGGCGGGGCCGACGCGGGCGAGCAGCGGCTGCGCGGCAAGGGCATCCTCGATCAGGCCCACTTCGCCGAGGAAGTCGCCAGGGATGCCCTCCAGCAGCGATCGCACCGCGCTGCCCATGCGCGGCCACACATCGGTCAGCGCAGCCGCGTGGGCTTCCTCGCCCGCCGGTGTGAGCGAGACGAGGCGCTGGCGCTGGTCGCGCCCGGTGGCCGTATCGACGAGGCCAAGCTTCGCGAGTTGGCCCACGGTGCGAGTGACGCCGGGCTGGCTCGTGCCGATGGCGGCTACAAGCTGGGTAATGCTCTGCGGCCCCTTTGCCAGCGCAGCGATCAGCGCCATGTGCCCCGGCTGGCACGGCAGGCCAGCCTCGGTGATCGCAATGGCCGCTTCGGCCTGCATCCGCTCGGCAAGCCGCTTCAAACGGCTGCCGAGAAAAACGGGTCCGGCTTCGCGCAAGATATCGGTCATGGTATCTCCACTCTCATAACGCGTTATATATCGCGTTATGAGAGTGGGGCTGTCAAGCCCTCAGCTGCTTCTCGACCAGCGCAATCGCTGCCGCAATGGCAGCTTCAATGGGGAGCGCGGAGGTATCGAGCAGTGCCGCGCCTTCGGCCTGACGCAGCGGCGCGGCGGCGCGAGTGCGGTCGCGCTCGTCGCGCGCTGCAAGGTCGGCCTCGATTGCCTCGCGCGTCACGTCTTCGCCGCGTTTGTGCATTTCGGCCCAGCGGCGCAGCGCGCGGGCCGAGACACTGGCGGTGATGAAGAGCTTGGCCTCTGCCTCGGGCGCGATCACCGTCGCAATATCGCGGCCATCGAGCACCGCACCGCCGGGCTGGCGGGCAAAGGCCTGCTGGCGGGCGAGCAGCGCGGCGCGTACGGCGGGGTGGATCGAAACACGGCTGGCCAGCGCGCCGGTGGCCTCGCTGCGCAAGTCCGGATCATCGAGCAGGGTTTCGGGGAAATCCGCAGCGGCGAGCGCCTCGTCCGGATCGTCCGGGTTCCCGCCGGTGAGGAAGACCTGCCGCCCCACCGCGCGGTAGAGCAGCCCGGTATCGAGATGCGGCAGGCCATAGTGCGCGGCAAGAGCCTTGGCGATGGTCCCCTTGCCAGAAGCGGTGGGGCCGTCGATGGCGATGATCACGTCGTCCCGCCTGCTTGCGCCAGCAGCGCCTCGAACACAGGGAAGCTGGTGGCAATGGGGCGGGTGTCGTCGATTTCGACGCCGCCTTTGCTGGCGAGCCCCGCAACCGCCATGGACATGGCGATGCGGTGATCGAGGTGCGTGGCGACGGGTGCGTTGTTGACGCCGCGAAGCGGATCGCCGCCGGTGCCGTCGATGATCAGGCCGTCCTCGGTCTCGGTCACAGTAGCTCCCGCCTGCTCCAGCGCCGCGCGCATGACGGCGATGCGGTCGCTTTCCTTCACGCGCAGTTCTTCAAGGCCGGTGGTGACGGTGCGCCCGCTGGCGAGCGCGGCGGCGACGAAGAGGACCGGGAACTCGTCCACCATGCTCGGCACCACGGCCGGATCGACGGCGATGCCGGTGAGGGCCGAATGCCGCACGCGCAAGTCCGCGACCGGTTCGCCGCCGACATCGCGGCGATCGAGCTCCTCGATCTGGCCACCCATGGCGCGCAGCACATCGAACAGTCCGGCGCGGGTGGGATTGAGCCCGACGTTCTCGACCACGAGGTCCGAGCCCGGCACCAGCAGCGCGGCAACGACGAAAAAGGCAGCGGACGAGGGGTCGCCCGGTACTTCGATGGTCTGCGGCCTGAGCTCCGCCTCGCCGGCAAGGTGGATGGTGCGTGTGCCGTCCGGGGCGACTTCGACGGTTAGATCCGCGCCAAAGCCCCTCAGCATGCGCTCGGAATGGTCGCGGGTGGGCACCGGCTCGATCACCGTGGTGATCCCGGGCGTGTTGAGCCCCGCCAGCAGCACCGCGCTCTTCACCTGGGCCGAGGCGACCGGGAGGCGGTAGCTGATCGGTACCGCCGGCGAAATGCCGCGCAAAGTGAGCGGCAGGCGGCCGCCGGGTGCAGCGGTGAAATTGGCGCCCATCTGCGAAAGCGGATCGATCACCCGGCCCATCGGGCGCTTGGAAAGACTGGCATCGCCGATAAACGTCGCGGTGATCGCATGGCTGGCGACGAGGCCCATGAGCAGGCGTGTCGAGGTGCCCGAATTGCCCATGTCGAGCGCCTGCTTCGGCTGCAGCAACCCGCCGACGCCCACGCCGTCGATCACCCATTCTCCGGTTTCGAGTCGGTCAATCGTTGCCCCCATCGCGCGCATTGCGGCGGCGGTAGCCATCACGTCCTCGCCCTCCAGCAGCCCGGTCACCCGCGTGCGCCCGACCGCCAGCGCGCCGAGCATGATCGAGCGGTGGCTGATCGATTTATCGCCGGGGACGCGGATCCGCCCGGTCAGCGGCCCGGCGGCGAAGAAGCGGCGGGGGCGCGGGGCGGACGTTTCGGCTGAATGCACGGGGAGCGGTTCTTTCCGGGTTCAGGTGCGTGTTGAAGCGGGCGCGCTTTTGACAGCGCCCCGCGCCTATGGCAAGGCGCGCGCCGCGCTTGATTCCCGGACTGCCTGTCCCCATCAAGCAATGCCATTGAGCCGTCCGCATCTGCCGCGGGCGCCAGATTTAAGGAATTCGCATGGTCAAGCCTGAATGGGGCGCAAAGCATGGCTGCCCGAAGTGCGGCACCCGCTTCTATGACTTGGGCAAGGACGACCCGGTTACCTGCGTGGAATGCAAGTATACCTGGACTCCCGAGCCGGTGCTCAAGTCCAAGCAGCCGATCCCCTACGAGGAGATCCAGAAGGAGAAGGTCGATGTCGTGCCTGACGTCGATCTGGCCGACGAGGATCTCGACATTGATGAAGACTCGGATTCGCCGGACAACGATGTCGATCTGGGCGGCGACGACGATCTGGGCGTTCCCGGCCATGATGGCGAGGACGAGGAAGTCTGAGTTCTTTTTTGCCGGAGCGCGCGCGGCCCAATGGTCCGGCGCTCCGGCAATGATTTCCTGCTGGCGCAAAAAAGCTGTTGCCAGCGAACGGGGCCTCGCATAAAGGCGCGGTCCTCCGGCGCGACGCTGCCGGTGCAGGGTGCCTCCAGCGGCACCTCTGTCAGGAATTGTGGGGCCTTAGCTCAGCTGGGAGAGCGCCTGCATGGCATGCAGGAGGTCAGCGGTTCGATCCCGCTAGGCTCCACCAATTCCCTTGCTCTGTCCTAACATCCTCGATGGTCATAGCGGCTTGCTGATGTCGTGATTGCAGGCAGGCCATGCCTGGCGCACTCGCCAGGACCACGCTCCAGCGGCGCTTCTCGTCTCTTTCGGCCAGCGCCGGTCAGCCAAAGGTTCTGGTTCCATGTCCGTCCACGTTCCCTCGGCACCTGCCATCGGCATCGACTTCGGCACCACCAATTCGGTCGTGGCGCGCAGCGCAGGCGATGGCGCGGTCCGCCTTGCCGAATTTGCCGCGCCCGATGGGGCGAACTCGGTGTTCCGCTCGGCGTTGTGCTTCTGGCAGGACGATGCCCTGCGCGGCGGGCTTGGGCATGAGGCCGGACCATGGGCCATCGCCGAGTTTCTTGCCGATCCGCAAGGCTCGCGGTTTCTCCAGTCGTTCAAGTCAGTCGCGGCAAGCGCCACGTTCGAACATGCCCCGGTCTTCACCAAGCGGCTGGCGTTCGAGGACCTCGGCCGTATCTTTCTCGATCATCTGATCGCCCATGCCGGCGAGGCCTTGCGCGATCTGCCCAAGCGGATCGTGGTGGGCCGGCCGGTGCGCTATGTCGGAGCGCGGCCCGATCCTGCGCTTGCCCGTGCGCGCTATGCGGGGATGTTCGCCAGGCTCGGCAGCGAGGTACACTATGTCTATGAGCCGCTTGGCGCGGCTTATGGTTTCGCGTCACGGCTCAGCGATCCGGCGACGCTGCTGGTGGCCGATTTCGGCGGCGGTACGAGCGATTTCTCGATCGTCCGCGTCGAGGCTCCTGATGCCCCTCGGCGCTGCATCCCGCTCGCCTCGGCCGGTGTGGGCATTGCGGGCGACCGCTTCGACTTCCGGATCATGGATCAGCTTGTCCTGCCGCTGCTGGGCAAGGGCAGCACCTATCGCTCGTTCGACAAAGTGCTCGAAATCCCGCCCGGTCACTTCGCCGATTTCAGCGACTGGTCGCGCCTTGCGTTGATGCGCAACCGGCGCACGCTCGCCCAGCTTGGCAAGTTGCAACACGCGGCGACCGATCCCGCCGCCATCGGCCGGATGATCGCAGTGGTCGAGAACGAGCTCGGCTACGGGCTCTACGAAGCGGTTGGCGCAGTGAAGCGCGACCTGTCGAGCCGGACCGAGGCGGTGTTCGCCTTCGAGGGGGAGGGCCTTTCCGTCAGTGCCGAAGTCCGCCGCGCGGATTTTGAACGCTGGATCGCGCCCGATCTGGCCGAACTCGAAGCCGGAGTGGACCGGGTGCTTGCCCGGGCAAGGCTTGAACCGGGGCAGATCGACCATGTGTTCCTCACCGGCGGCTCCTCGCTCATTCCGGCCGTTCGCCAGATCTTCGCACGGCGCTTTGGCGAGATGCGCATTGCCAGCGGCGATGAATTGACGTCCATTGCCCACGGCCTTGCGCTGATTGGCAGCGCGCCCGATCTTGCCGAGTGGACGGTGGATGAAGTGGAGGAAGCATGAGCGTCGCATTCCGCCGCGAAAGCGATGACGAACATCTCGAACCCAAGTTCGAGTTGCCGATTCCGCCGGGGCCCAACCTCGTCACCGAGCGCGGCCTTGCGCTGATCGCGGCGCGCGTCGAGGCGCTGGAGGCGGAACTGGCAGGCCTATCGGACGAGACCGAGATCAAGCGCGTGAAGCGGGACCTGCGCTATTGGCGCACCCGTCAGGCTACCGCGCAAGTCATGCCGCCGCCGGTGGGCGCGGCGGTCGCGTTTGGCTCGACCGTGTCGTTCCGCCTGAACGGCAAGGAACGGACCGTGACGCTCGTCGGCGATGACGAGGCAGACCCGGCGGCGGGGCTGCTCTCCTTCACTGCACCGCTCAGCCGCGCGCTGCTCAGCGCCGAGGTGGGCGATGAGCTCGATTTCGGCGGGAAGGACGGCGCGATCGCGGTGATCGACGTGAAGGCTTAGGCCTTCAGCCCGATTTCGCGCAGCCTTTCGTGCAGATACCCGTCGGCGAGAATCGGCACGGGATAGCGGTCCGGGTTTTCTGCGCTGACGCAGCCGGGCAGGGTGCGGATCGCGAAATCGCTGCGCAGGTGCAGGAAAAACGGCATCGAATAGCGGCTGTGCGCGGCGCGCGCCCCATCGGGGTTACGCACGCGGTGCGTGGTCGAGGGCAGGACGTGGTTGGTGAGGCGCTGCAGCATGTCGCCAATATTGACCACCAGCGCGCCCGGCGGGGGTGAGGCGGGAATCCAGCGGCCCTCGCGGGTCAGGAGTTCCAGTCCGGCTTCCTCGGCCCCCAGCAGCAGCGTGATGAGGTTGATGTCCTCATGCGCGCCCGCCCTGATTGCGCCGCCGGGATCGCCCGGGATTGGCGGATAGTGGAGCAAACGCAGGATCGAATTGCCGCCTGCGATGGCCGGATCGAACCAGTCCGGCGCAAGCCCCAGCCAGACCGCGATGTGCGAGAGAATGCGCGCGCCGATGCGGTCGAACTCGGCGTAGAGGGCGGTGAATGTTTCGCGGAAGGCGTCCGGAGCATCAGGCCAGACATTGGCGGGCATCGTCGCGGCGAGCGGATCTTCCGCTGCCAGTTCACGGCCGACGTGCCAGAATTCCTTGAGATCATGGTGCGCTGCACCCTTGGCGATTTCCGTGCGGAACGGGGTATAGCCGCGCTGCCCGCCGCCGCCTGCGATGTGCCAGCGCCGCTTCGCCGCCTCTTCCTGCGCGAAGAACGCGGCGGTCAGTTCCCACCCGCGTGCCACCAGTGCCGGATCGAGCCCATGGTCCGAGACCAGCGCGAATCCGAAGCGCTGGAAGCTGCTGCCGAGATCCTTGGCCAGATCCTCGTCCAGATTGCCCGAAGGGGCGGCCAGCGACAGCACGGGAAGGGTATCGAGGTTCATGGCTTGCGTGCGTTCCATCAGCGATTATGAGCCTCCCCATATCCCGATCCCGGAAGGCATGCATGAGCAAAATCAAGGCGACCGAACAGGCCTGGCTGATGAAGTCGGAACCCGATGTCTACGGTTGGGATAACCTGATTGCTGAGGGCGAGGGCACCTGGGACGGCGTGCGCAATCACCTCGCCGCGCGCAACCTGCGCACCATGAAGGTGGGCGATCTGGCGTTCTTCTACCACTCGAACATCGGCAAGGAGATCGTTGGAATCGCGCAGATCAGTGTCGCTGGCCTCACCGATCCGACCGACCCCGAAGGCAAGTGGGCGGCGGTGAAAGTGAAGCCGGTCGTGAAGCTGAAGACGCCCGTCACGCTGGCCGCGATCAAGGCCAATCCTGCGCTGGTGGAGATGGAGTTGCTGCGGCTTTCGCGCCTTTCGGTTTCGGCCGTCCGCGCGTCCGAATGGGATATCGTGCTGGAGATGGCGGGCGGCACCATTTGATCGGTTGCCCGCGCCCGCTGTGCCGGATCGGAACAGTCCCGCTTTGATGGTGCGCGGAGGCGATTCGCAGCCTCCCCGTATGGTGAATAAAGCGTTACCACCGACGCTATGTTCAGACGGCGCGCCCCCAATCCCGAACTTGCCGGCCACCCCTTCCGCCGCACGCTGCCCGCGCATGTGCTGCGCCCGCTCCCGATGTTCGAGCCTGAGGTCGAGGCGGCGATGAAGGCGTTGCAGCTGCCCGAGGGCGTGCGCTCGCCGCCGGTCGATCCCAAGCGGATCACGCGGCAGGATGTGATGGATTTTCTGCTGGCCTACTGCGCCTGCTTCCTGGCGGTCTCGGTCTTCATCTTCTGAAAGCGGATAGCGCCGTTCAGAACGTGTGCTCGATCTCGCCCTCGTGGGCCAGTTCGGCCTTGTGGAGCACACGGGCGAGCCACGCGGCGACAAGGCACATGGCAGCGCCCAGCAGCAACTGATCGGCCAGCGCTACGCCGCCGGCGCTCAGCCCGACCGCGATGAGCGATCCCACGACCATTGCGCCGGCATTGACGATGTTGTTCGCCGCGATTGTCCGCGCGGTTTCACCCTTGTCGACCACCGTGGTCAGGAAGGCGTAGAGCGGGACCACGAACATGCCGCCCGAAATGGCGATGCCCAGCAAGGTCAGCAGCAATGGAACCGCCAGCGGCTCCATGACGAACTGCGGCACGTTGAGCAGCGCCGTGCCGGCCGCGTGGGGCCAAGTCTTGCACACCACGTGGAAGGCCACGATGAACAGGCCCATCACGATCACCGACGCCGGACCGAAGCGCGCCGAAACGGTGCCCTTGAGCAGATGGTTGATCGAGACCGAGCCGATCGCGACGCCGATCGAGAAGACCACAAGGAACAGGCTGGCCACTTCTTTGCTCGCCGAAAGCACGTTCTTGGCGAGCGGCGGAAACTGGATGAACAGCACCGCGCCGATGGTCCAGAAGAAGCTGATCGCCGCAATGGCAAGGAACACGCGCGGGTGGCGCGTGGTCATGCGCACAAGCGTGATCGAGGAGCGGATCACGTTGAAGTCGAGCGGGACGGGCTCCATCTGCGGCGGTGCGGAGGGCACGAACTGCGCGGTGCAGAACCCGATGGCGGCGGTCACGATGCAGATGACTGCGGCCCATTCGACCGGGATCCAGCCTGCGAAGATCGTGCCCGCAAGGATGGAGATATAGGTGCCCGCCTCGACGAGCCCGGTGCCGGCCAGCACTTCATCGGGATGCAGGTGCTGCGGCAGGATTGCGTACTTGATCGGGCCGAAAAAGGTGGAATGCACGCCCATCGCGAGCAGCGCGGTGAGCATCAGCGGGATTGCCATGATCTGCACGGCCATGCCGCGCCAGGCCATGAACAGGCCTGCCGCGCCCACCAGCATGATGGCGATTTCCGCCGCTTTGACGATGCGGATGATCCGCGCCTTGTCACGCATGTCGGCAAGCTGGCCCGAAAGCGCGGAAAGCAGGAAGAAGGGAAGGATGAACACGGCCGAGGCGATGGCCGAAAAGCGCGCTTCGGCTGCCTCCGAATGGTATACTGTGTACACCACATAGAGGATCATCGCGTTCTTGTAGAGGTTGTCGTTGAACGCGCCGAGCAACTGCGTAGCAAAAAGCGGCAGGAAGCGGCGTTTCCGGATGAGCAGCGCGGTTGTCGTCATTCGGGCGTTGTCATTCGGATTTTGCCAGCCTTCGCGTGTTGGGTTCATCCATAGCGCCCTGCACGGGGTGGGCAAGGGGGCACGTTGGGACCAACTTGCGGTTTCTTCGCGGCGTCTTCATGCCTATGGTGGTTCTACGATGCTGACCCTTCCCAATCTGCTAACGCTGTCCCGCATTGTCACCGTGCCGTTGCTGGCAGGCCTGCTGTGGTGGCCTGAATGGCAGGCGGGCTATGCGATCGGCTTCGCCGTCTATGCCCTGATGGGGGTGACGGACTATTTCGACGGCTACCTGGCCCGCGCGCAGGGCACGGTTTCCAAGCTCGGGATTTTCCTCGATCCGATTGCGGACAAGATCATGGTGGCGGCGGTGATCCTCGTGCTCACCGCGCAAGGCGTGCTGACCGGGCCCTATGTGGGTGATCTCCACGTGATCGCCGGGCTTATCATCCTGATCCGCGAGATCGCGGTTTCGGGCCTGCGCGAGTTTCTCGGGGGCATTCAGGTCTCCGTGCCGGTGTCCAAGCTCGCCAAGTGGAAGACGACCTTCCAGTTCATTGCACTCGGCGCGCTGATTCTGGGGCAGGGCGCGCCGGACTGGACGGTGATGGTGGCAGGGATCGACGCCAATGTGCCGCACACGGTGGGGCTCATCACGCTGTGGGCCGCAGCCGCGCTGACGGTGATTACCGGTTGGGATTATCTGCGGGTCGGCCTCAAGCACATGGACTGAGGGGCCTTCAGCCCGCGCCAGCTTTCGAGAACAGGTTCAGCACCAGCACCCCGGCCATGATCAGGCCGATCCCCGCAAGCGCCGGCATATCGAGCCGCTGGCCATGGACCACCCACGCCAGCGCGGCGATCAGCACGATGCCCACGCCCGACCAGATCGCATAGGCGACGCCGGTTGGAATGCGCTCGAGCGCGATGGCGAGGAAATAGAACGCGATGGCATAGCCGATGGCCGTCACCACCAGCGGCAGCGGCTTGGTGAACCCCGCCGATTGCTTGAGCGCGGTGGTGGCGATGACTTCGGCCACGATGGCGATGGCGAGCATGAGGGCGGGGGGCAGGTTCATCCCGCCGCCAGCTCGCTCGCCAGCAGGCGGAATTCCTCGGCGCGGGGGGAGTTCTTGCGCCACACCAGCGCGATCTCGCGGCTGGCATGTTCGGATTCGAGCGGGCGGGCGACGATCTGGGTGCCCTGCAGGATGCCCGCCTTCACCGCCATTTCGGGCAACATGGTAAGGCCGAGGCCATTGTCGACCATCTGCACCAGCGTGTGCAGGCTGGTGCCGATCACGCTCGCGCTGGCGCGCAGTTCGGGGCGGTTGCAGGCGGCGAGGACGTGGTCCTTGAGGCAGTGGCCGTCTTCCAGCAGCAGCAGACGCGCCTCGTCGATCAGTGCGGGCGCGATGCTCAGCGGGGGATCGCGCGGGTCGTCCTTGGGAAAGGCGACGAGCAGGCGGTCGTGGAACAAGTGCGCCGCCTCGACCTCGCCCGTCGCGAAGGGGAGGGCGAGCAGCACGCAGTCCGCGCGGCCATGATGCAGCGATTCGACCGCCGCCGCGCTCGGTTCCTCGCGCAGGAACAGCTTGAGCGAAGGCCGCTCGCGGCGCAGGCGCGGAAGGATGCGCGGCAGCAGGAACGGCGCGATGGTGGGGATCACGCTCATCCTCAGTTCGCCTGAAAGCGGCGCGCCGTGCGCCTGGACGAGCGCCGAGAGCTCCTCACCCTCGCGCAGCAGGCGGTGGGCCTTGGCCACGACCTGATCGCCCAGCGCGGTGAAGCGGACCACGCGGCGCGTGCGCTCAACGAGTGTCACGCCGAGCAGCGTCTCCAGTTCGCGCAGGCCCGCCGAAAGCGTCGATTGCGAGACGAAGCAGGCCTCCGCCGCGCGCCCGAAGTGGCCGTGTTCGTGGAGCGCGACGAGGTATTGCAACTGCTTGAGCGTGGGGAGGTAGGTGGTCATCGCGGCTGCGGCTCAGTCGGACCCGTCAATGTCGTCACCGGCGTCTGGTGGGCTGAAGCCATCGTCCTCCACCACGTCGGGCAAGGGCGCCTCGTCCGCGCTGCCCGCAATCGCGTCGATATGCGCCATCTTGAGCCGGCCGTTCACGACAGCGAAGGCGAGCTTGCCTTCGACCAGTTCCAGCGCATCCCGCCCGAACTGCTCGAAGCGCCAGCCTTCGAGGATCGGCAGACCCTTGCGCTGACCGGCGGCGAGGGCCTCCAGATCATCGCTGCGGGCCAGCAATCTGGCTGCGATATCAATCTCGCGGCTGCGGATCTTGAGCAGTAGCTTGAGCAGATCGGCGACCAGCGCGCCTTCCTTGCCCAGCGGCGCGCCTCGGGGCGCACGTGGGGGCAGCTCGGTGTCGCTCATCGGCGTCGCATCCGCGATCGCCTGCATCAGGCGGCGGCCGATGTCGTTGTCCTTCCACCCGGCGGAAAGCCCCCGCACTTTGGCGAGTTCGTGCTGTTCGCGTGGCGGATGGCTGGCGATATCGGCCAGAGTCTCGTCGCGCATGATCCGCCCGCGCGGGATGTTCTTGTCCATCGCCTCGGTCTCGCGCCAGGCGGCGATGGCCTTGAGCCGTCCCAGCACCGCCGGGTTGCGACTTGGGGCGCGGATCTTCTGCCAAACCACTTGAGGATCGGAGCGGTAGTTCTCGGGATCGGCGAGTTTTTCCATCTCGGCATCGAGCCATTCGCCGCGCCCGGTCTTGATCAGCCGCTTGAGCATGCGCGGGAAAATCTTGGAAAGATGCGTCACGTCGCCGATGGCATATTCGATCTGCCGTTCGGTCAGCGGACGGCGCGACCAATCGGTGAAGCGCGCGCCCTTGTCGACCGTGAAGCCCAGCCAGCTTTCGACGAGGTTCGAATAGCCGATCTGTTCGGACTGGCTGATCGCCATCATCGCGATCTGGGTATCGAAGATGGGGTGCGGGGTCTTGCCTGAAAGGTTGTAGATGATCTCCACATCCTGTCCGCCGGCGTGGAAGACCTTGAGCACGTCCTCGTTATCGACCAGCAGCTCAAGCAGCGGGGCGAGATCGAGTCCGGACGCCAGCGGATCGATCGCGGCGGCTTCCTTGTCGTCGGCGATCTGCACCAGGCACAGTTCCGGCCAATAGGTGTTCTCGCGCATGAACTCGGTATCGACCGTGATGAAATCGGCCTTGGAGAGACGCTCGCACAGATCGGCAAGGGCCGGAGTCGTCGTGATCAGCGGGTGTATCTTCATCGTGCTTTTCTATTTGCGCGCCAGGCCAGACCCTCATGCCTGACCGGTGCTGGTGGTGACCCCGTCCGGGGCCTGCGGCTTGACAAATCCGCAGCCATCGCCTCTTGGCCGCTGGCCATCACTGCCCGAATGCTGGCCGGTTTGCCAGCCAAATTGGAACCTAGCCTCATGCATCCTTATCGTTCCCACACCTGCGGCGCGCTCGCGAAGACGGATGTCGGGCAGAACGTGCGCCTTTCGGGCTGGGTGCACCGCAAGCGCGACCACGGCGGCGTGCTGTTCGTGGACCTGCGCGACCACTACGGCATCACCCAGATCGTGGCGGACAGCGACAGTGCGGCGCTTGCCGTGCTCGAAGGCCTGCGCGTCGAGAGCGTCGTCACGATTGAGGGCGAGGTCAAGGCTCGCAGCGCCGGCACCGTGAACGCCGCGCTCGCGACGGGTGAGATCGAAGTCTATGCCCGCGCCGCCACGGTGCTTTCGGCGGCGGAAGAGCTGCCCATGCCGGTGGCCGGTGAGCAGGAGTATCCCGAGGATATCCGCCTGCGCTACCGCTTCCTCGATCTGCGCCGCGAGACGCTGCATGCCAACATCATGACGCGCACCAAGGTGATCCGCGACATGCGTGCACGCATGGAAACCGCCGGCTTCACCGAATTCTCGACGCCCATCCTCACCGCCTCCAGCCCCGAAGGCGCGCGCGACTTCCTCGTGCCGAGCCGCATCCACGCGGGCAAGTTCTATGCGCTGCCGCAGGCACCGCAGCAGTACAAGCAGCTGCTGATGGTGGCGGGCTTCGACCGCTATTTCCAGATCGCCCCCTGCTTCCGCGACGAGGACCCGCGCGCCGACCGTCTGCCGGGCGAATTCTACCAGCTCGATCTCGAGATGAGCTTCGTCACCCAGGAAGAAGTGTGGGAGACGATGGAGCCGGTGATCGGCGGCGTTTTCGAGACGTTTGCGAACGGCAAGCCGGTGACGCCTTCGGGCAGCTTCCCGCGCATCGCCTATGATGAGGCCATGCTGAAGTACGGCTCGGACAAGCCGGACTTGCGCAATCCGCTGATCATCACCGATGTCGCCAGCCACTTCACCACCTCGGGCTTCGGCCTGTTCGAGAAGATCGTGGCAGGCGGCGGTACTGTGCGCGCGATCCCCGCGCCGGGCACTGCGGACAAGAGCCGCAAGTTCTTCGATGACATGAACGAGTGGGCACGCAGCGAAGGCCATGCCGGGCTTGGCTACGTGACGCGCAAGGGCGGCGAATTCGGCGGCCCGATTGCCAAGAACCATGGCACCAAGGGCATGGAAGCGCTCTATGCGGCGCTGGGCCTTGGCCCGGACGACGGCTTGTTCTTTGCCGCCGGCAAGCCCGAGCAGGCCGCCAAGCTGGCCGGTGCTGCACGCACCCGCGTCGCCGAGCAGCTTGGCCTCATCGACAAGGACCGCTTCGAGCTGTGCTGGATCGTCGATTTTCCGTTCTACGAATGGGACGAGGACGCCAAGAAGGTCGAGTTCGCGCACAACCCGTTCTCGATGCCGCAGGGCGGCATGGCTGCGCTGGAAAGCCAGGATCCGCTGACGATCAAGGCTTTCCAGTACGATCTGGTCTGCAACGGCTATGAAATCGCCTCGGGCTCGATCCGCAACCAGTCGCCCGAACTCATGGTCAAGGCGTTCGAGCTCGTCGGCCTGTCCAAGGCAGACGTTGAGGAGCGCTTTGGCGGGCTCTATCGTGCCTTCCAGTATGGCGCGCCGCCGCACGGCGGCATGGCGGCGGGCGTGGATCGCATTGTCATGCTGGTCTGCGGCGCGCAGAATCTGCGCGAGATTACGCTGTTCCCGATGAACCAGCGTGCCGAGGACTTGTTGATGGGTGCGCCTTCGCCGGCGATCAACACGCAGCTGCGCGAATTGCATCTGCGAACGGTGGAACCCTCGAAGGGGTGAGCGGATTAGGCAGGGAGGGCGCGCAAACCGCCGGTCAGGCCGCCCGTCTTGCCGCTTCTTTCACCGCTCGTCACGCATCTCGCACAATTCGTCCACATCGCAACACTTGCCAGCCCGCAATCCGGACATTAGGGCGATGGCCAGATTTGAGTATACCAACCCAGTTCCTTGAAGGGGCAAAAGAATGAGCGATACTGCCGACCGCGTGAAGAAGATCGTTGTCGAGCACCTCGGGGTAGAGGCCGACAAGGTCACCGAAGACGCGAGCTTCATCGACGATCTCGGTGCCGACAGCCTCGATATCGTTGAGCTGGTCATGGCGTTCGAAGAAGAGTTTGGTGTCGAGATCCCCGATGACGCGGCCGAGAAGATCGCCACCGTGTCGGACGCGATCAAGTACATCGACGACAACAAGGGCTGATCCTTTCGGATTGCCAACCCGTCCGTACCTTCCCGTCTTGACCGCGTTTGGTGGCATGGCGGGAACGGCGGTCGTCCCCCGGCCTTGATCCGTCGGGGCTTCGACAGGCTCGGCCCCGCAAGGGTCTGGGCCTGTTGTGCTTAAAGGTCCGTCTGCCGCATCGAGAGCAGACGTTTCGGAGATAACAATGCGTCGTGTCGTCATCACCGGACTTGGCCTCGTCACCCCGCTGGGGGCCGATGTCGAAACCGTCTGGGCCAATCTGATCGCCGGGAAATCGGGCGCGGGGCAGATCACCCGCTTCGATACCGCCGGGCAAAAGTGCACGATCGCGTGCGAGGTCAAGCCCGCCGATCACCCGTGGGGTTTCGATCCGAGCAAGCGCGTCGATTTCAAGGTGGTGCGACAAGTCGATCCGTTTATCGTCTACGGGATCGATGCTGCGGGGCAGGCGCTTGAAGACGCCGGGCTGACCGACATGGACGATGAGCTCAAGATGCGCACCGGCTGCTCGATCGGTTCGGGCATCGGAGGCTTGCCGGGCATCGAGAGCGAATCGATCGTCCTGCATGAAAAGGGTCCGGGCCGCGTGAGCCCGCACTTCGTGCACGGCCGCCTGATCAACCTCATCTCGGGCCAGGTCTCGATCAAGTATGGCCTGATGGGCCCCAACCACGCCGTCGTCACCGCCTGCTCGACCGGCGCGCACTCGATCGGCGATGCCGCGCGCATGATCCGCGATGATGACGCTGACATCATGCTCGCGGGCGGTTCGGAAAGCACGATCAACCCGCTCGGCGTGGCCGGCTTTGCCCAGGCACGCGCGCTCAACTGCAGCTTCAACGACCGTCCCGAACAGGCGAGCCGTCCCTATGACAAGGGCCGCGATGGATTTGTGATGGGCGAGGGCGCTGGTGTCATCGTGCTCGAGGAATACGAGCACGCCAAGGCACGCGGTGCGAAGATCTACGCCGAAGTCGTCGGCTACGGCCTCTCGGGCGATGCCTACCACGTCACCGCGCCGCATCCCGAAGGCAAGGGCGCCGAACTCGCCATGCGCATGGCCTTGCGCAAGGCCGGGATGGAGCCGGGCGACATCGATTACGTCAATGCCCATGGCACCTCGACCATGGCTGACACGATCGAACTGGCGGCAGTCAAGCGGGTGCTCGGGGCCGATCTGTCTGGCGCTTCGATGAGCAGCACCAAGTCCGCCATCGGCCACCTGCTCGGCGGTGCCGGCGCGGTCGAGGCGGTGTTCTGCGTGCTCGCAATCCGCGATCAGATCGTGCCGCCCACGCTCAATCTGGATGACCCGGATGAGGGCTGCGAAGGTGTCGATCTCGTACCCAAAGTTGCGAAGAAGCGTGTCGTGCGCGCTGCGCTCAACAACTCGTTCGGATTTGGTGGCACCAACGCCAGCGTGATCGTGAAGGCGATCTGAGCCGGAGACGGGGGAGGCGGCGTTCGATGCCCAAGGCAGCAGGCCGCCTCAGGATCATCGCGCTGGCCGTGCTGCTGGTGATGGGCGCCTTTGGCGTCCATTTCCTCTACGGCTGGTTTGGCAGCGGCCCGCTGGTCAAGGACGCAACCTTCTCCGTGCCAGAGGGCGCGACGCTCGCCGGCGTCGCGGAGAAGCTGGAAACGGAAGGCATCGTCGCATCGGCGGATACGTTCCGTGTCCGCGCGCGCCTGCTGGGCGGCAGCGAGCCGCTCAAGGCGGGTGAGTACGCCATTCCGGCGCATGCCAGCGGCTCGGCCGTTCTGGCGATCCTCCAGGGCGTGGGCGGCGAAGTTCGCCGCATGGTCACCGTTCCCGAAGGCATGCCCTCGATCATGGTGGAGGAACGCGTCGCCAAGGTCACCCTGCTGACGGGGCCGGTGCCGACGCTTGCGGAAGGGTCTGTCCTGCCCGATACCTACGCGTTCCAGCGCGGGGAGAGCCGCACGGCGGTCGTGACCCGGATGCAGCAGGCGATGGCCCGCACGCTGGCCAAGCTCTGGGCAGACCGCGCGCCCGATACTGTCGCGCGCAGCCCTGAAGAAGCCGTTGTTCTGGCCTCGATTGTCGAGAAGGAGACCGGCAAGCCTTCGGAGCGGCGCATGGTCGCTGGGCTTTACTCCAACCGGATCCGGCAGGGAATGATGCTCCAGGCCGATCCCACGATCATCTATCCGATCACGCGCGGCAAGCCGCTGGGGCGGCGCATCCGCCAGTCTGAAATTCAGGCGGTCAATTCCTACAACACTTACACGATGGTTGGCCTGCCCAAGGCGCCGATCACCAATCCGGGCAAGGCCTCGATCGAGGCGGTGCTGCATCCGGCCAAGACCAACGCGCTGTTCATGGTCGCTGATGGCAAGGGCGGGCACGTCTTTGCCGCCACCCTGCAAGAGCACAACGCCAACGTTGCCCGCTGGTTCGCGATTCGCCGCGCGCGTGGGGAGCTCTAGGCGGCCGTGCAGGCCCCGCTGGTGGTGACGGCCGAGCTGCCGGCCGCGCTCCAGTCCCGCGCCGATGCCCTGCGCCGTGCGCACTATCCCGCAGACCGCAACCTGGTGCCGGCGCACGTAACCTTGCTGCGCGCATTGCCGCCCTTCGTTGAGGACGAAGCGCGGCGCCTGCTGGCCGCGCTCGCCGCCGAACTACCACCGCCGCCCGCGCAGATGACCGGCCTGATGGATCTTGGCACCGGCACCGCGCTTGCGATCGAAAGCCGCTCGCTGCTCGACCTGCGGGCAATGATCGCCGAGCATTTCCACGGCATGCTCACGCTGCAGGACGAGGGCGTGCCGCGTCTCCATGTCACCGTTCAGAACAAGGTACTGCGGGCAGAGGCAAAAGCCCTGCAGGCAGCCCTTGCCCCCGCCGTGCAGCCGGAGCGATTTGCCTTCGCCGCGCTTGCGCTCCACCGCTACCTCGGCGGTCCATGGCAGCCGGCGGGCCGCTGGCCCTTCCGTGGGCACGTCCGGCGTTAAGCCATGTGCCACAAGGCCGATTCCCCTGTTGACCCCGCAGGCAGCCTTGCCTAATAGGCCCGCCTGCCCTGCCGCCGGATGTGTCCGCCGCAGGGCCAGAACCCTTCGGGGCGGAGTAGCTCAGCCGGTTAGAGCAGCGGAATCATAATCCGCGTGTCGGGGGTTCGAGTCCCTCCTCCGCTACCATTCCTGTTTCCGGAGACCTCCACGGAGGTCCGGATTTTTCCAAAAATCGCCAGAAAAGCAGAGGGTTGCGGGTGATTCGCGTCCGCATGTGCCCTTGGCCTTCCACGTGCAGCCAGATTTGGTGTGGGGGTATTTTGGGGGTACTTTCGCGGAGTGTCGGAAAGGAGCGATACCCCCAATGCCTCTCACAGAGACTCAGGCCAAGAATGCGAAGCCACGCGAACGGGCTTACAAGCTTTCAGACAGTGAAGGTTTGTTCCTGCTCGTACAGCCAAACGGAACGAAGCTGTGGCGGATGAAGTACCGCCATTCGGGCAAGGAGAAGCTGCTTTCGTTCGGTGCCTATCCGGCGGTGGGCATTTCGGCTGCCAGAGAAAAGCGAGCCGAGGCCAAAGCGCTGCTCATTCAAGGTCAGGACCCCATGCAATCGAAGGGTCAGAGCCAGCGAGAAGAATTGGAAACGTTCGAGGCGGTCGCGAAGCGTTGGCACGACAACCGCAAGTCTGCGCTCAATCCGGCTCATGCCGAGCGCGTCTGGTCCCGGTTGGAACGGGACGTCTTTCCTGCCCTCGGCAACAAGCCCATCCACGAGATCACTGCCCCCGACGTGCTCGCCATGATCCGGGAGATCGAAAAACGCGGTGCGCTCGACATAAGCCGCCGCGCCAAGCAGGGTGTCGGCCAGGTTTTCCAGTTCGCAATAGCATGTGGTCTGGCTGCCAATGATCCGACGACGCACCTTCGCGGGGCCTTGAAGCCTCGGCCCCGCGTTCAGCACATGAGCCGCCTGCCGCTGAGCGAGCTCCCGGCATTTCTCGAAAAGCTGCGTGGCTATCAGGAGGAGGGCGAGCGACGCTCGGCGATCACGCGCGATGCGGTCATGTTTGCTCTGCTGACTTGGGTGAGAACCAAGGAACTCCGATTCGCCGTCAAGTCTGAGTTTGAGGGGCTGAATACGACCGAGCCCATTTGGCGCATTCCTGCAAACAGGATGAAGATGGGGCGCGAGCATCTTGTGCCGCTTTCCGCTCAAGCCACTGCGATTGCCAAAAAGATGATTGCCTCATCGACCGGCGATTACATCTTTCCGGGCATTCACCCGAACAAGCCGCTGTCCGAAAACACCATGATCTACGCTCTTTACCGGCTCGGCTATCATAGTCGTCAGACGGTCCACGGCTTTCGAGGGCTGGCTAGCACCTGGGCAAACGAACAACTGGTAGAATTCGGCAAGCCAGCGATCTGGATCCGGCGATATCATGAGGATTGGGTCGAGATGCAACTTGCCCACTCGGACAAGGACGAGGTTCGCAGCGCCTACAACGCCGCAGAGTATCTCACACCACGCCGACGCATGATGCAGGACTGGGCGGACTTCTTGATCGGCGGAACGGTCGTCGACATCAAGCGTGGCCGCAAGCGCGCCGCGTAACCGCCTTGGTCAAAGTGGCCCGATCCAGTCTGCGCGCACCCGGTCAATGCCAGTTATCACTCCGTCGACGATCACCTTGGAGCCAAGGAGGGAGTCAACGTTGTCTTCAGCCTCAATCACCCAGATCTCGTGCTGATCGGTTGTGAGGATCAGTCCGCGCTTGGCACGATCCAAAGTTCCAGCAATCCGCTGGCGTTCTGTACTCACTGATACCCTCATTCTGAGCGCCAATTGCGCAGAACATCCCGCACATAGCCCGGCGTTTCGCCGTTTAGCGGTACTCGCCAAGCACGCTCGACCGTGCCCGGTCCTGCGTTATAGGCAGCTATGGCAAGATGCACCATGCCAAAGCGGTCAAGCAGTGTCCTGAGATAGCGCGCAGCCCCGGTGATGTTGGTAAGCGGATCATAGCGATTGCCAATTCCGAGGGCCTGAGCTGTTCCAGGCATCAACTGGCCAAGGCCAGCCGCACCTGCCCTGCTCAGCGCCAACGGATTGTACCGTGACTCGGTCCAGATCAAAGCGTCGAGTAGTCCGGGAGGCAGCGCGTACTGTCGTTCCGCTGCGGCTACATGGGGGAGGTAGATAGCCCTTCTGAAACTCCCAGGCCTATCGCCACCCGCCACCGCACGAAGAGGGCGAACGGTCACTGGGAGTGATGGACTTCGACGCGGATTCAGTTCCTGATTTGGCCAAGCACCGAACGTCACAAGCGCAAACCCGCCTTGTCCAGTTTGAGTCGTTACGCCTGCAGCAGGATTGGCAGTCTGGGCCTGCATCGCGCGTGGAGCTTCGGCAGCCCATGCAGTGCTCGTCGAGGCTAGTGCCAGCGCCGATGGCAAGACACACCCTGATAGTCTGGTCATCTCGAACGTTCCTCTAGCCGACTCGGATGAGAACATATATAGAACACTACGCGCGATAAAGCGCGTTTCGAATGGGCGCAGAGCGGAGGCTGCGCAGGCGGTGGCATCCTTGATGGAGATGCCCGATGCCCAATGCCCCCGTTACTGATCGCCTTGAAGTCCGTGCCCGCCAGATCGTTGCCGATCTTGGCGGCACCTGGTCGCGCTGCCGCGGCATGTGCCGATGTCCGGCGCATGATGACCGCACGCCGTCGCTCAGCGTGACGCTGGGATCGCGTGCGATACTGTTCCACTGCTTTGCCGGGTGCACCAATGACGCCGTGCTGGCTGCGCTTGCCCAGCGCGGCGTGAAGCCTTCAGCCCTGTTTGATGGGCGAGCGGAGGTGGTTCGGACCGCTCCGCCGGAAGCTGTTCCGACCGAGAGCATCCAGCGGCTTTGGCGGGATGCGACGTGCCTCGTGGACAGCCCGGCCGAGCGATATCTTGCAGGTCGCGGCATCTCTGTGGGATCTCCCGATCTGCGCTATCATCCGCGCACACCGCTTGGGCCCAAGGGCGCAGTGAGGTTCCTTCCGGCGTTGTTGGCTGCTGTTCGCAGCGACCTCGGGGTCATCGCGCTCCATCGCACCTTTCTGGAGTTCAAGACCTTTACGGTTGCCCGGTTCGACTGCCCGAAGCGTGCGCTTGGCGCGCTCGGCCGGGGTGCGGTGCGCCTCCACGGACCTCGCGGCGGCAAGCTCGGTCTGGCCGAAGGGATCGAGACGGCCCTTTCCGCACGGGAGCTATTCGGCATCCCGTGCTGGGCAACGCTCGGCACCGAGCGCTATGGGCTGGTCTCGATCCCTGAGAGCGTGAACGAGCTGCACCTCTTCATCGATCACGACGCTGCCGGCGAACAGGCGGAACGCCGTGCCCGGGCTGCGTACGCGCGGGAAGGGCGCGTGATCGTGACACACCGTCCCGAGCAGCCAGGTGCCGACTTCAACGATGTCCTGCGGGCCCGGCAGCCTGTCACGGCCTGATCCACAGGAGAGGGGAGGGAGCGTTGAGCCTTTCGAGACCCGCATGGCGCGGGTGTCGTCAGGAGGTTTTCCATGTCCACTCTCCCCACTCTTGCCTTGCCGCTGTCCTGTGAGCCTGCGGTCCTCTCGGTTGCGCGGGCACTTGCGGCCCGGGCCAACCGGTCAGAGCCAATCTCGCGCTCGATCCTCAACACCGAACTGACCGCCCAGTTCGGCGGCACCGACGCTGAAGGCCGCTGGTCAGTACGTGACGCCCATGCTGCGCTCGAACTGGCGCAGGTAATTTGGTTACAGGGAACGGCGGCGATTGCGCTCAGCTCCAGTCCAACGGACGCGGCATTGCAGTTTGATCAGTTCGACAACCTCATTCCGCGCCAGACCGTTCGCAGCGACGAGCAGATCGAACTGCAGCAGTTCGCGACCCCGCCGCGCCTCGCTTGGCTGGCGGCGCGCGCATCTGCGCCAGCGAGCGGCGACCTTGTTCTGGAGCCCTCGGCAGGGACGGGCATGCTCGCAGTCTGGGCAGCGAAAACGGGTAGCGGCCTCGCGCTGAACGAGATCTCTGGGCTCCGCCGGGAGTGTCTCGTGCACCTGTTCCCCGATGCAGCGATAACCAGTCACGACGGGGAACTCATTGATGAGCTTCTCCCCGCGTCCGTGCGGCCCAGCGTCGTCCTCATGAACCCGCCTTATTCCTGGAGCGCCGAGCGCGGCCGCGATGGCAAGACTGCCCTGCGCCACCTCCGCTCGGCGTGGAACCGGCTCGTGGCTGGCGGACGGCTTACGGCAATCCTGCCGGAGTGGTTCGACCTCCCCAGATTTCTTGGTCGAATTGCAGGTCCGGCAACCCTGCGTCTTGATCTCGCAATCGAGCGCGGCTTTGTGGCGCATGGGACGTCGATCACGACGCGGCTGCTGGTGATCGACAAGGTCGACTGTAACTGTCAGACTCTCACCTGCCGGACTTCGGACTTCAGCGAACAGTGCGCGCTCGTTGATGCAGTGCCGCCGCGTGCCGCTATCGCAATCGGATCGTCCGCGCCGCGACGGACGATCAACGTCCTGCCGCTGCTGCGCCCGTCGGCGCGCCCTGTCCCTGTGCCATCGCCCCGGACGGTATCGTCTGGCGGAGCGGTGCCTGTCGCGTTCTCTGCGCTCGAAGTGCCGGCTGCGACGCCTGAGCAGGTCGGCCACTATCTGCCCTATCGCCCGAGCCGGATTGCCATCGCCGGCGCCGCTGAGCACCCGACACCGCTTGTGGAATCCGTCGCCATGGGCTCGATCACCGCGCCGGTGCCAACTGCAGTGCCAAAGCTTCCCGGTCACGTGATTGCTAAAGGTCTGCTCTCGGCCGCCCAGATCGAGACCCTGATCTACGCGGTGAGTGCCCATGCCCGAGACCTGCCCGGCCAATTCGAGCCCGAGGACAAGGGCTGCCTCCTCAAGCCTAGCGCGGACGGCAAATCCTATCGCATGGGCTACTTCCTCGGTGATGGCACTGGGGCCGGCAAGGGCCGCCAGGTTGCGAGCGTCATTCTGGATCGCTGGGTGCAGGGCTTTCGCCGGCACATCTGGATCTCGAAGAACGAAGCGCTGGTCGAGGATGCACGGCGCGACTGGTCCGCGCTTGGCGGCCTGCCCATCGACATCCAGCCGCTCGCGACCTGGAAGCTCGGCAGCCCGGTCACAATGCAGGAGGGCATCCTCTTCGTGACCTATCCGACTCTGCGGTCGGGAAGGGCTGATACCACGCGGCTCGATCAGCTCCTCGCCTGGGCAGGCGAAGACTTCGACGGCGTGATCGTTTTCGACGAAGCCCATGCCATGGCCAACGCCGCCGGCGGTGAAGGTTCGCGCGGCAAAGTCAAAGGCTCGGAGCAAGGCGTGGCCGGTGTGCGCCTGCAGAACCTGCTGCCGCGCGCCCGTGTCCTCTACGCCTCTGCGACCGGCGCCTCGGACGTCAACAATCTGGCCTACGCAACCCGGCTTGGCCTCTGGGGTCCCGAAACGGCCTTTGCAACACGCGAGGGGTTCGTGACCGACATCCGGGCGGGAGGCATCGCCGCGATGGAACTCGTCGCCCGCGACCTCAAGGCGCTTGGGCTCTACACCGCGCGGGCCCTATCGTTTGCGGGGGTCGAGTACGAGATCCTCGAACACGCCCTGAGTGCTGACCAGATCGCAGTCTATGACGCTTATGCGGAAGCCTGGGCGATCATCCACGCCAATCTACGTTACGCCCTCGAAGCCACTCGTATCGTCGATGGGGAAACTGGCGGCACGCTCAACAGCGGCGCCAAGTCCGCGGCGCTCTCGGTTTTCGAGGGCACGAAGCAGCGCTTCTTCGCGCAGCTCCTCCTGTCGATGAAGCTCCCGAGCCTGCTGCCGGCCATCGATACCGCCATCGCCGAGGGCAATGCCGTCGTGGTCCAGCTTGTCTCAACCGCCGAGGCCATGCTGGACCGCCGCCTTGCCGACCTCACCGATGAGGAACGCGAGGCGCTCGAGATCGATCTCAGCCCGCGCGAGGCGATTTAATGCGGACCTCAGCATTAGATCGCTTCTTTGCAGTCCGCCATTATCTCGAGCGGAGCGGCAGGAGGCTCGGATTTGCGTCGCTTTGTCATGATTTCACTCCAGATAATTACAGGTTCTTCGACCCCAACAAGTCGAAGGAACCACGATGCCAAGAAGATCATTTTGTTCGTTTCGGCCTGCGCCGAGCAGGGTCGAGGATCCGCCCAGTCCCGACACACTATTCACCGCATTCCTCTCCTCTCTGTCCGTGGACGAAGGAGCGGCCAGTGCAGTCCTGTACGGTGCAGCGGTCCGTCATTTCCTGCACTGGCTGGAGCTGAGGGGGATTATAGTCGGGGAGATCGACGATGCTGTTGCCCGCCGTTTTGAGAAGCATCGATGCCGATGCGCAGGCTACTCGGCACAAGAACCTGACTACAAAGCCGATCTTGCAGCGCGCGTCCGGCGTTTCATTCGGTTTCTTGAAGATCAGGGTTACATCGTTGTCGCTGACGGGATCGACGAGCTGGGGCGCCATTTCGCCGACTATTCGGATAACATCGACGACCTCCAACTCGCTCCGGGAGTGTCGCAAAGCTACAGATCGGAGGCTGAGCACTTTGCCGCGTGGCTCCGCATATCCAGACGACGCTGGGATGATGTCGACGACAAGATTATCGGCCAGTACGCGGTGCATGATTGTCGCTGTCCGGTCTGGCGCAAGCGAGGCAAGCTAGTCCCATCGGGGGCGAAGCGGCGGCGGCGATGTGCTCGGCTGTAGATTTGCGCTGAGAATTGACCCGGGAGGGGCATAATTTCCACTGAGAAGTGACCCATGTTCTGACCTTCCCCCTGGCTGCCTGGTCGGGGGACATTGGAGTGATCGACATGGCTTTATTGAGCGTTATCCGGCGCTGGCACTTTCGTGATGAGATGCCGATCCGGGAGATCGAGCGACGCACAGGTTTGTCGCGCAACACGATCCGCAAGTACCTTCGTGCCGGGACAGTTGAACCCAAGTTCAAGGTTCCCGAGCGGCCGAGCAAGCTGGACCCGTTCGCCGAGAAGCTGTCGGGTTGGCTGCGGATCGAGGCAGGCAAGTCGCGCAAGCAGAAGCGCACGGCCAAGCAGATGCACGCCGACCTCGTCGCTTTGGGATATGAAGGATCCTACGGCCGGGTGGCGACGTTTGTGCGGGGCTGGAAGGCGGACCGGCAGCGTGATGCCCAGACCAGCGGGCGCGGCACGTTCGTGCCGTTGGTGTTCGAGGCTGGTGAAGCCTTCCAGTTCGACTGGAGCGAGGACTGGGCGGTGCTTGGTGGTGAGCGGGTCAAGCTGCAGGCCGCCCACACCAAGCTCTCGCACAGCAAGGCGTTCATCGTTCGGGCTTATCAGCTGCAGACCCACGAGATGTTGTTCGACGCGCTGACCCAAGCGTTCCGTGTGCTTGGCGGCGTTCCCCAGCGCGGGATCTTCGACAACATGAAGACTGCAGTCGACCGGATTGGTGTCGGCAAGGCGCGACAGGTCAACGCCCGCTTTGCCGCAATGGCCAGCCATTACCTGTTCGAGCCCGAGTTCTGCAACCCAGCCTCGGGGTGGGAGAAGGGACAGGTCGAGAAGAACGTGCAGGATGCGCGTCGCCGATTGTGGCAGCAGCTGCCGAGCTTCCCGGATATCGATGCGCTCAATGCCTGGCTCGAGGAACAGTGCATCACGCAATGGGGCGAGATCCAGCATGGCGGCTTGCCCGGCACCGTGGCCGACGTTCATGCCGCGGAGGTGGACAGCCTGATGCCGCTGGGGCGGCCCTTTGACGGATTTGTCGAGCACACCAAGCGGGTATCGCCGATCTGCCTCGTGCACTTTGAGCGCAATCGCTACAGCGTGCCCGCCTCGTTCGCCAACCGGCCGGTCAGCGTCAGGATTTATCCCGAGCGGATCGTCGTGGCCGCCGAGGGTCAGATCCTGTGCGAGCATTCCCGGATCATCGACCGGTCCCACCACACTGGCGGGCGGACGGTCTATGACTGGAGGCACTATCTGGCGGTGATCCAGCGCAAGCCGGGAGCGCTGCGCAATGGCGCACCGTTCGCCGAGATGCCCGAGGCCTTCAGGCAGCTGCAAAGCCAGCTCCTGCGCCGCCCCGGCGGCGATCGGGAGATGGCCGAGATCCTGGCGCTGGTGCTGCAGCATGACGAGCAGGCGGTGCTTTGCGCAGTCGAACTGGCGCTTGAGGCGGGCGTTGCCACCAAGACCCACGTCCTCAACCTTCTCCACCGCCTGACCGACGGGAAGGCACCTCCAGCATCCCCGATAGATGCGCCTCAGGCGCTGCGCCTTGCTCAGGAGCCTCTGGCCAATGTCGGGCGCTATGATGCCCTACGCGATGGAGGGCTGCGTCATGCGTCATGATCCTGCCAGCGCCGCTGTTGTTGTCATGCTCAAGGCGCTGAAGATGTACGGCATGGCCCAGGCGGTCGGCGACCTTATCGAGCAAGGCGCGCCGGCCTTCGACGCGGCCGTGCCGATCGTCTCCCAGTTGCTCAAGGCCGAGATGGCCGAACGCGAGGTTCGCTCGATCGCCTACCAAATCAAGGCAGCCCGGTTCCCCGCCTACAAGGATCTGGCCGGGTTCGACTTTGCCGCCAGCGAGGTCAACGAAGCACTGGTCCGGCAACTCCACCGCGGCGAGTTCATCGATGGTGCCGATAATGTCGTTCTGATAGGCGGGCCCGGCACCGGCAAGAGTCACATCGCGACCGCGCTCGGCGTCCAGGCGACCGAGCATCATCGCAAGAAGGTCCGGTTCTTTGCCACAGTCGATCTGGTCAATGCCCTCGAGCAGGAAAAGGCCATGAACAAGGCGGGCCAGCTTGCCGAGCGCCTGCTGCGCCTCGACCTCATCATCCTCGACGAGCTGGGCTACCTTCCGTTCAGTCCATCAGGCGGTGCACTGCTGTTCCATCTGCTCAGCAAACTCTACGAGCGCACCAGCGTCGTCATCACCACCAATCTCAGCTTCAGCGAATGGGCCCAGGTATTCGGCGATGCCAAGATGACCACCGCACTACTCGATAGGCTCACCCACCACTGCCACATCCTCGAAACAGGAAATGACAGCTTCCGCTTCAGGGCCAGTTCCGCTGTCCCCAAATCCAGAAAGGAAAAATCACCGGCTTGACCTACGTCCCGTACAGCGGGACATAACTTCCACCCGGGTCAATTCTCGATGAAAATCCCGGGTCAATTCTCAACGCAAATCTACAATGGGCGGCGCGATTGCGCCCCCACAAATCGGGATCGAAGCCGAAAGTCAGCGAGACTTGACCGTAATCCTTCCAGCCATCGGGGAGGAACTCGGCGGGAATACCCGTGTTACCGCTCTGCCGCCGGACACCGGCCTCGCCGTCCACACCGATGGAGGGCAGCCGGCCCGCGCCGACGCGCTGTGCTTCGGCCTCGGCGCGTCTGATCCGGGCCATGGCCACGGCGACCTGCGGGGAGTTCGCCAGCCCTTCCTCGATCAGCGCCGTCAGTTGCGGATCGCCGGCAAGCCGCCACCACTGATCCGGTGGCCAGACAGCGTCACCCCGCGCAGCAAGGGTCTGCGACGACCCGATGCTGTCGGCGGTCTGCATAACAGGCTTGATGCCGGATTTTGGCACCGGAACGCAGCCGGCGAGCGCCAGGATCGCCGAGGCCGGCAGGAGCAATCGGCGGTTAGGCGACATAGGCCCCCCTGCCGCTGGCGAGCAACCGCCCATCCGTGTCCTCGATCCGGGTCTCTGCGACGCTCAACTGCTTGCCGAGCTTGACCACCCGGCCAATTGCACGGAGCGGACCCGTGGTCGCCGGGCGGTGAAAATCGACGCGCATGTCGGCGGTGGCGCGTGCCGAGCCGCCCAGCGCATTGATCGCATAGAGTCCAGTAAGATCGATCAGGGCGGAGAGGATACCGCCGTGCGCCGATCCGATCATCGGGTTGGAGACGATTTCATCCCGCCACGGCATTTCGAGGATCAACTCGTCAGCGGTCACTGCGACAATATCCAGCCCGAGCCAGCGATGGAACGGGGCGACCAGCAGCAATTCGCGCAAGGCCTCCAGTTGTGGAAACGATGGCTTGTGGGTCATTCTCCCCCCTTTCGAGCATGGGTGCGGATCAGGAAATCCACGACTGTTTCGCCAAAGAGGTCGTTTTGGTCGCCGACGACCATATGCGTTGCATCAACAATATCGCTGTATTCTGCATGGGGAACCAACTCGCGGAAATGGGCCACGGTCTCCGGCGAGACGAGATCGCTCGATCCACCGCGGACAAGATGAACAGGAAGGGTCAGCCTTCGCGCAGCTTCGCTGAGTTCTACCCTGCCATAGCCACGATCCTCGCTTTGATCTTCGTCCTGGCGCATGACCCCAGTCACAAATGCAGGATCCCAGTGCCAGTAATAGCGACCATCCGCCTTTTGCCGCAGGTAACGCGCCAAGCCGGGCGAAGCGCTACGGCTTGGACGATTGGGAAGATATTCGGAAATCACGCGCGCCGCTTCGTCAGGTGAGGCGAACCCCTCGCCAGCATGGGTTGCCATAAAGCCTATCACGCGCGCGACACCGCCAGCATCCAGTTGCGGGGTGACATCGACCAAAGTTAGCGATGCAAATAGGTTCGGGCCGAGTTCGCCTTCGGCCAGGATCCCCGCAAGGCCGCCCAGCGAAGCACCAACCAATGCAGGCTTGCGATCCATTGCGCTGGCAATGGCAGCCAAATCGCCAGCAAAGTCGGCAATCGCATATGCCCCGTCTGGGGCCCATGCACTATCGCCATGGCCGCGCAGGTCGAGGGCAATCGCCCGAAACCCGTTTTCCGCCAGGAGATTCGCAATCCTCTTCCATGCCCATCGCGTCTGGCCACCACCGTGCGCCAGCAAGACCGGCGTTCCCCCGTCAGGACCTTCGGCGCTGGCAGCGATTCTGTGCCCACAGTGGCCAACAAGTGTCAGATCAGAAAACATGCTTATCTCTTACTGTAATACTTTTTACAGTAAAGACTTTTCATGCATCGCCAGATGCGTTAGCTGTCGTTTCCATGGGAAATACAGCGCCAGGCAAGGGTTATCTCACCGAGGCAGACGATCTCGTTTTCTTGCTCGAGGAGGTGCCGCGCAAGCTGCGAAAGCTCTTCGACGCAAGTACAGTCAAATTCGGCCTGTCCCGCACCCAGTGGCGCGCGCTTGGATATATCTACCGGACCCCCGGCCTCACCCAGACCGAACTGGCTAAGCACCTCGAAATGGAACGAGCCAGTGTCGGGCACGTGATCGACCAGCTGGAAAAAGCCGCCTTCGTCGAGCGCCGCTCCGCCGAAGGCAACCGCAGAATCTGGGCGCTGCACCTGCTTCCCAAGGCGATCAAAATTCTCCCTTCGCTGCGCACGGCAGCCGACAGGATCTACGAACGGGTCCTGACCGGGATTTCCGAAGAAGAGGCGGACATCGTCAAGGACATGCTCGCGATCATGTCCTCGAACCTTGAAGATTGAAGCCAGGAAGCCGGGCCCCGACGGAGCTCGAAGGTCAACAGCGTAGTTCTTTGAATCAGGCGCCGAGCGTCCTCAGCGGCTGCGAAACGGAGCCATAGCCTGCGTCGGGCGGTATCACCAGAACACGCTCGCCATTCTCGATCGAGACCTCGGGTAGCACCGTTACCAGCCTGCGTTGCCTTGCGCGGGAAAGGCAATCTTGCGCGCTTTCCGCCTCGGCGAGCAGCCTCAGGTTCATCAAGGTGGGAAAGATGATGGTACGTTCGCCCACAGCCGCCAATCGGATCGCCTCGGACGGCGAGATCCATTCCGCATCGACGGTCTCGCGCCCATCACACGCCGCGACTTGTCCCGGTGGAGCGCTCATGGCGTAGAACCAGGTGTCGAACCGCTTGGGCATCATGGTTGGGGTAATCCACCGAGCGAAGATGGCGAGCTCGTCCAGCCTGAGGTGGACACCCAGTTCGCGAATGACATCGATGAAAGCGACCTTGCCAGCATCGACGGCGCTTCTCACCGACGCGTCGCACGGGTCCTCGAAAGGTGTGCCTTGGGCGGTCTGCGCCAACAGAATACCGGTTTCCTCGAACGCCTCGCGGATCGCCCCGATCCGCAAAGTTCGCTGCACCGGATCCAGTTCGTCCCATCCAATTGCATGCTCGGCCCAGCGCTCGTCGGTGTCGCCGCCATGCGTCTTTCCCCCGGGGAAAACCAGGGCGCCGGACGCAAAGTCGATCTGGTGGTGGCGCTTGACCATCAGGACCTGGAATTCGGGCTGATCACGTACCAGAAGCACCGTCGCTGCGGGCTTCGGCTCGGGAATCTGAGGTGCATTGGTCATGTCTGTCTCCCTGGCTTTAGCTGCATCGACACCCTTTGGCGCGCTCACAATTCCGTTGATGCCGTTCTGCGGATCCTTCTCGAAGGTACATTTTTCATCAGCACCGTCTTCAATCAGTCACCTGTGGACCAGTCTTCGATGACAGCGCGCAAGGCAGCGGTGAAGGCCAGGGGCTGGTCGAGCATCAAATGATGTCGCGCTTCGGGAACCGCGATGATCGGGATGTCCTCCCCTCCCAGTTCACGCAGGTACTGGCGTGAATCCCGCGTAAAGAGCTCGCTCTTCTCGCCATGGATAATCGCCTTCCGACCGGTTGCGGCGATCAGGCGCGGGCCAATCTCAAGCCACAAGCGTTGTGAATTGTCGCGCTTGAATACTGCGGGTGAGAACTTCCAGGTCCAGTTGATCCCTTCGCGGCGCAGCGCATGATAAGCCATGTAATCCATCAGAAACGGTTCCCCCACCGGCTGAGGCGGGGACAACACATACCGTGCGCGGGCATTCGGGTAGTCGGGATAGCGGCGATGGGGCCGGTTGGGATCGCCCGAGCCGGGGCTGGTACGGCCATTGCTCTTATACTTTTCCAGCTCCGACGGGCGGAGCACCATCATGTCGCAGATCACGGCTCCGCCAAAAGTGGCCGGGGCAAGTTCGAGAGCCTCCAGCGCCACTGCCGAGCCGAAACTGTGGGCGGCCACGATGGGTTTGCGGGCATGGCCGAGAAGGCCCAAGGCTTCGGCAACCCCGATCATCTCGCGGCCGCGCGCCGCCATGTCGCAGTCCGCGCGCACATCACTGTCGCCCATGCCGGAAAGGTCATAAGCGACCACGTGGTAATCGCGGGCGAGAAACGGGGCGACAAAGGCGAAGCAGCGGGCGTGCGAAAGGAAGCCATGGGTCATCAGCACCGGCGGCGCGGCCGGATTGCCCCAACGGAAGTAATGCATGCGCACGCCATCAACGGTTACGATGCCTTCCTCGCGCGGAACAGCCAGGGCCTCAGCAAACCAGCCCGGCAGGACGGACGGGTCAGGCGCCCATTCCGGCGTGATGTCGGATGTGGTCACGTTCATCAGTCGTAGTCCCCCGTTCATGCCAGCGTGAAGCCGCGGTACCAGTCCGCTGCCACTTCGTTAGAGATCGTCGCGAAGCCAACTACGCTGGGATAATTGAGCAACTGCCGCGGTTTGCCCGGAATATTGTCGCCCATGTACCAGGACTTTGCCCGGGGAAAGAGCGTCATAGTCCCGATCGCAGCAACGCTCTCGGTCCATTCGCGCTCCGCGTCTATTTCCGCCTCGAAACGCGTGAAGTTGTCTTCGCGCAGCTTCACCAGAAGGTCGCGGACCCAATCACCCTGGATTTCTGCCGCGGTCGGACCGTTGGAAAAGCCTGAAGGACTGAGCGGTCCGTAAAGATAGGCCATGTTGGGAAAGCCGTGCACGGCATAGCCGAGATAGGCGGTCACTTCGTCATGCCAGGCAGCGGTCAGGCTGCGACCGTCCCGCCCCCTGATCTCGATTTGCGTGAGCCCGCCGCGTCCGGCGTCGAAGCCGGTGGCAAACACGATCAGCTCGCATTCGATCAACCCATCGGCGGTTTCGATCCCCTCGGGCACGATCCGCTGAATCGGCGAGCGCGAGAGATCGACCAGCGCGACATTTTTCTGGGCGAAGATCTCGTAATAGTTCCGCTCGAGCGAGGGACGCTTGGTTCCGAAGGGGTGCGGCGGCTCGCTAGGTGCCAGCGTCTCGTGCAAGGCCGGATTGGCGATCCGCGCCCTGGTTTTGTCGCGCCAAAAATCGTAGGCGTGGCGGTTGGCACGCTCGTCGGTCAGCAGATCGGCGAAATTGGCGTACCAGAAACGCAGACCACCGGCCTGCCACTGCTTCTCGAACAAGTGGTGCCGTTCTTCCTCGTCGACTTCGAGCGCGGAGGCGTCGACCCTGCCCGTATCGAAGCCGCCGGCAGTCTGGAGACGGGCGGTAAAGATCGCCGGGTAATCTGCTTTCTCCCGCTCCTGCTGCTCAGCAGTCAGCGATTCCTGCCGCATCGGCAGCGCGAGAATCGGGGTGCGCTGTAGCAAGGTGACCTGGGCCGCTTCTGCTGCGGCTTCCTGCGCCACCTGGACACCGCTGGCTCCCGTGCCGATGATCGCCACCTTGCGCCCGGCCATGGACAGCCCTTGCTGCGGCCAGTGGGCCGTGTGGTGCCATTCGCCCGCAAAGGTCTCCAGTCCGGCGATTTCGGGCACATAGGCCTTTGCGGCAAACCCGAGACAGGGCAGCAGGTAGCGCGCCGTGATCGTTTCGCCTCCGCCGGTCGTGACCCGCCACTTGCGCTGGCCTTCATTCCACTCAGCGCCCGCTATGCGTGTTCCCATGGTCATATGGGGCCAGAGTCCAAGTCGGTCGCAGACATGGCGGAAATAGGCGCGCAGCTCGCGCCATCCGGGATAACGTTCGCTCCAGGTCCAGTCGCGCCACAGTTCTGGCAGCGAAAGTTCGTACAGCGGCACCTGCGAATCGACGCGCGCGCCGGGGTAGCAATTCCAGTACCAGATGCCGCCCGGCTCTTCGGCCGCATCGATCAGCCTGGCGTCGAAGCCGGCCTCGCGCAGGCGGTGAAGCAGATAGACCCCGCTGAAGCCTGCGCCAACGATCAGCGCCTCGCAGTCACTGTTGGCTTCGCCGCTCACGCCGCCCCGCCCTGGCGCATCGCGAAGTCTCTTACTGCGGCGTAGTCGGCCTTGCCGTTCGACGCGCGCAGCGCGATACCGGCCCGATAGACAGCCTTGGGGGTCTTGTAACCGGCCAGCTGCTGGCGAACATGGGCCTTGAGCCCGGCCTCGTCGAGCGCGGCATCGTCCTCCAGGCGAACCACTGCGGTCACGGCCTGGCCCCATTTTTCGTCAGGCACGCCCACGACCAGGGCATCTATCACGGACGGGTGGGTCTTGAGCGCTTCCTCGACTTCTTCGGGATAGACCTTTTCCCCGGCGGTGTTGATGCAAACGCTGCCCCGGCCGAGCAGGGTCAGGCTGCCGTCAGCCTCCACCCTGCACCAGTCGCCGGGGATCGAGTAGCGCACGCCGCCGATGGTCCGGAACGTTTTCGCAGACTTTTCCGGATCCTTGTAATAGCCCATCGGTATGGCGCCCTTGCGGGCGATGAAGCCGGCGACGCCGCTGCCCGCTTCCACCTTGGTGTCTTGTTCGTCGAACACGTCGCAATGCTCGCCGATCATGAATTTGGCGGTCTGGACGGATCCCTGCGCGGTGGCCACCGACAGGCCATAACCAAGCCCCTCGGATGCGCCGAAGGCGTCCATCAACGCGACCTGCGGAATGTGCCGGATCAGCCCGTCCTTGACCTCTCGGCTCCACATGACCCCTGACGAGAGGATCGAAATAAGACTCGAGGTGTCGTAACGCCCCGGCGCGTTGTCGAGCGCGGTGAGCATCGGCTTGGCGAAGGCATCGCCGACGATCGCGATCGACTGCACCCGGTGTTTCTCGACGGCGCGCCATAACTCATCCGCGTCGAACGACGGACTATCGAGCGTCACGATGCAGCCTCCCCCCATCATCGTGCCCAGGGCAGAGAGAAGACCGGTTCCATGCATCATCGGACAGGCGGAAAGGAATACCCGGCCCGGTCCGTCCGCGCGGATCATCTCGACGGTTTCGTCCATGTCCTGCGGCGCCGGACCAAGCAAGCCAGCGGAATCGAGTTGCGCCCGCCGCAGGTTATCGTGGCGCCACATCACCCCCTTGGGCATGCCGGTGGTGCCGCCGGTGTAGATGAACAGCATGTCGCCGGGCGAACGGGCTATGCCCAGCGGCGAACCGTCGCCTTGCGCCGCCAGCGTCTCGTAAGGTTCGGCAAACGGTGCGATCGCCCCCGGATCGCCTATTTCTACAAAGATCCGGGCCTTGCCTAGCCGGTCCTTTAATTCGACAATGCAATCGCGGAATTCGCTACTGTAGATGATCGCCTCGGCATCGGAATCTTCGAAGATGTAAAGCACCTCGTCCGGATTGTAGCGGTAGTTGATATTGACGTGAGTCAACCGAGCCTTGAAGCAGGCGGCCATTGACTCGCCGTATTCCGGTCGGTTGCGCATATAGAAGGCCACTTTGGCACCTGGCTCGATTCCCCTGGCGCGCAGCGCGCGGGCAAGATTGTTGGACCGAGCGGCCATTTCCGACCAGGTGATCTGCCGGTCCCCATGGATCAGCGCCGGGGCATCGAGAGGAAGCGCCGGTTCGATCGCATCCAGTATGTCGCCGAAATTCCACTCGGTCATCTTCTTATCTCCCGACCCGTCGTTCTATGTAGTTGCGGTCAATCCCTGAAGCTGCGCTGCTTCGAACCGGACTCGCTCCGGTCCGCCAAACACCTGGCGGTCGAAGCCGATCCGCTTGAACCAGAAGTGCAGGCCAAGCAGGTCAGTAAAGCCCATCCCGCCGTGCACCTCTGTCGCGGTTCGCGCCACGAAGCGGTGGACCTCACCAGTGAGCGATTTTGCGTGGCAGGCCACAAGCGCCGCCGCCTCGGGAACGGCGTCGAAGGCGTGCGCGGCATACCACACCAGAGCGCGGCACGGTTCGTGCCGAGCGGCCATTTCTGCGCACATATGCTTGACCGCTTGGAAGCTGCCGATGACCCGCCCGAACTGCTCGCGCTCTCCGGCATAGGCGACCGCCTTCTCGATCATCACCTCGCCCGCCCCGAGACTGTCCGCTGCAAGCAAGACCCGCCCAGCGTCGCGCAGCCGCCGCGCTGCCAGGCCGCCATCGTCGGCAAGGGGTTCGGCCGGTGCGCCGGTCAGCCGCAACTCGCCGACGCTGCGGGTTGCGTCGATGGTCTGCAAGGCGATCCGTTCAACCCCGGTCGCCGTTGCGGCAAGCAGATGAAGCCTCCCTGAATCATCGGCGACAATGAAATGGTCTGCCCCCGCAAGGTCGAGCGCGAACAGCGCGGTGCCGGTCAGCCTGCCGTCACCGGCCCTGACCTTCGCGCCATCGCGCTCCTCGACGATGCCCCCGATCGCAACGCCAAAACGCACTTCGCCGGAAGCTATCCGGGGCAGCCATTCGTCCTGCTGCGCCTCCGAACCCGCCAGCATCAGCGCCAGCGGGGCGAGCACGCTGCGCGCCAGGAACGGCGCGGGAGCCACTGCCCGGCCAAGCTGCTCGGCCGCCACCGCCGCATCGAGCAGTGTCATCCCAAGCCCGCCATGCGCTTCGGGTACCATCAGGCCGGTCAGCCCGATATCATGGAGCGCAGCCGCGACCTGGTCGCTGACCGCACTGCCCGCATCCAAGCAGGAGCGCACGTGATCGAGCGGGCAGATTTCCGAGAGGCAGCGTCCGACCGTGTCCCTGAGCATTTCCTGTTCGGGTGAAAGACCGAAATCCATCAGGCGACTTCCTTCCGGCTCTGGGCGGCGTCGAGCGCAAGTCGCGGTTCGCGCGGCATGTTGAGGCCGCGCTCGGCGATGATGTTCTTCTGGATCTGCGCGGTGCCGCCGCCGATGATAAGCCCCAGCTGGAACATGTAGTTCCATTGCCAGTTGCCGCCTTCGCGTTCGCGCGGGCTGCCTCCATACAGGATGCCTAGTTCGCCCATGGCGTCGATCGCAAGAGCCGAGATCTGGTGCGCCAGTTCGCAGCTCTGCAGCTTGACGATCAGTTTGGCCATGCCTCCCGGATCGCCCTTGAGCTGGTTGGAAAGCACGCGCATCCCGTTGTATTTCATCGCCGCGACTTCCGCCTGCAGGGCAACAAGACGGTCGCGCAGCACGGGATTGTCAATCGCGCGAGCGCATCCGACCTGCTCCTCCTGCATCAGCCTGATCAGCGCCAGCAGGCGGCTTTCAAGCGCATCGGGATCGCCCAGCATCCCGCGTTCGTGGCCGAGCGTCGCATTGGCGACGAACCAGCCCTGGCCGCGCTGGCCGACGATCTGATCGACCGGCACCCGCACGTCGGTGAAGAACGTCTCGTTGAATTCAGCGTGCCCGGTCATCGTCTTGAGCGGGCGGACCTCGATCCCCGGCAGGTCCATCGAGAAGATCAGATAGGAAATGCCCGCGTGCTTGGGTGCCTCGGTCTCGGTCCGCACCAGGCAGAAGATCATGTCGGCCTGCCGCGCGGTGCTGGTCCAGATCTTCTGTCCATTGATCACGAAGTGGCCGTTTTCCTCGCGGGCGCTGGTGCGCAGACTGGCCAGATCGGAGCCCGCGCCGGGTTCTGAATAGCCCTGACACCAGACGATCTCACCGCGCAGGGTGGGTTCGATCCAGCGGCGCTTCTGCTCCTCGGTGCCGAGTTCGAGCAGGGTCGGAACCAGCATCGAGATGCCCTGGTTCGACAGCCCGCCAGGCACGGAGGCACGGACGAACTCCTCGGCGATGATCCGCGCTTCCAGGATGTTGGGCGCGGCGCCGTAGCCGCCATATTCGCGCGGAATGGTCCGCGCGGTGTAGCCACGTTCCAGCAGCAGGTTCTGCCAGACGACCGCTTCGGCCGTCGGGCGCGCTGCACGCTGGGCCGGTTCCGGGGCGCGGTGGCCATTGCGGGTCAGAAAATCGCGCACTTCGGCGCGGAAGCGCTCGTATTCAGGGCCATATTCGAGGTTCATGGCGCGTGTTCTCCACTCGCAGCCGGCCGGAACACCGGCAGCCGAAAATCGTCCCCCAGCGGCTCGAAGGTCAGTTCGACCGGCATGTCGAGTTCGATCCGATCCACAGTGCATTCGATCAGCCGGGTCGCCATGCGCACCCCTTCCTCCAGCTCGACCAAGGCCGCAATGAACGGGATTTCGTGGGCAAATGCCGGGTGCAGGGCCTGGTGCGTGACGGTCCATGAGAACAAGGTGCCCCTACCGGTGCTGGGCTGCCAGGCGAACTCGGGAGAACCGCAGCGGGCGCACATGTAGCGCGGCAGATGGCGCCAGGTGCCGCAGGAGGAACAGCGCTGGAAATGCAGCTGGCCATCCTGGCACAGCCGCCAGAATTCCTGCTCTACGGGGTCCTGCGGACGCGGCCGCGGCTTGGCTGGCCGGGTCTGCGCATCAGGCCGCTGCTTGGGAGGAAGTTCTGCATCGTGGCTCATGTGAACCTCCGCAAGATGGCGATGCTGCCGTCGCCCAGATCGCCCCAGCCGGTGACCAGGCCGGTCTGGGCGTTTTCGACCTGCCGATCGCCGCAGTCGTGGCGCAGCTGGCGGACCGCCTCGACCACATGGTTGAGGCCCCAGACATGCGCTTCGCTGAGCAACCCGCCGTGGGTGTTGAGCGGATAGCGCCCGCCAAGTTCGATCTGTCCGTCCCTTACGAAATCGAGCTGCCCGCCCGGCTCGCAGTAACCCAGCGCTTCCAGCTGCAGCAGTACCACGTAGGTAAAACAGTCGTAGATCTGCAGGAAGTCCATGTCCTCACGGGTCACTCCGGCCATCGCGAAAGCTTTCGGAGCGGCGTAGGAAAGCCCGATCTTGAACGGATCGGGACGCGAGGGAATGTCGTCGGCCGGATATGGGTGCCCTTCCGCCGCCCCGGCAATCGTCACCGGCACGTGGGGCATGTCGCGCGCCTTGTCGATCCCCGAGACCACCACAGCGCAGGCTCCGTCGGTTTCAAGACAACAGTCGTAAAGCCGGAAGGGCTCGGAAATCCAGCGTGATGTGGCGTAGGTATCCCAGTCGAGCGGGCGACCGTAGGTGAAGGCCTTGGGGTTTAGCTGGGCGTGCTTGCGACAGGCCAGCGCCACCGCGCCCATCGCCTCCGGTCCAACCCCGTAAAGCCGGGAGTGGCGGGTCGCCAGCCAAGCATACATCTGCACCGGCAGAAAAACGCCATAGGGAATGTAATAGCCCTGGATCGTGTTGGTCAGCGTGGTCATGTTCATCGACCGGGTCGGCGGCGCGCCGGGCTTGGGGCGCAGCGCGGAAAACCCGTTCCAACCAAGGGTGACAAGGACATGGTCGCACAGGCCCGCAGCGATAGCCATGGCCGCGTTTTGCAACGCAGTCGTCGGACTGGCACCGCCCATGTGGACCGTCGCGGCATAGCGCAACACATCGATCCCCAGGTTGGCGGCCAACTCCTCGGACGTCGTATAAACCGGCGGCGGGATCATGCCGTCGATGTCGCCCGGTTTCAGTCCCGCGTCGGCGATCGCGCGGCGCGAGGCCTCCAGCATCATGTCGACCGCGCTGCGTTCGGTGCCCTTGACGAAATCGGTTTCGCCAATTCCGGTAATTGCGGCTTTGTCGGAAAATCCGGTCATGCGCCTCGCCCCCGTATCAGCGGAAACGGCTGGCAAGCGCGAGTGCGCGTTCGGCTTCAGAAACCAGGTCGGCCATTACTTCGGCGGCAGGGCGCACCGCGTGGATCAGGCCGATCCCCTGTCCGGCGAAGCCAGGCAGGATATCCTTGCGCCTGGCCTGGATGCCTGCGGCCATAACCGGGCCGGAGATCATCGACTGATAAGGCATGGGCAGCGGTTCCTTGCCGGCCGCAACCCAGGCGTCAGCCCATTTGTTGCGGATCATCCGCGCCGGTTTGCCGGTGATCGACCGGCTGACCACGGTATCGGCATCTCCGCCATCGACGATCGCCTCCTTCTGGAAGTCCTCGATCCCCGCCTCCTCGGTGGCAAGGAACGCCGTGCCGACCCAGGCGCCTTCCGCGCCCAGCATGAAGGCAGCGGCCACCCCGCGTCCGTCGGAAATGCCGCCTGCGCCCAGCACCGGCACCCGGTCGCCCACGGCATCGACCACCTGCGGGATCAGCGATATTGTCCCGATCGGTGAATTGTGTCCGCCGCCGTCGTGGCCCTGGGCGACGATCACATCGACACCGCTTTCGACCACCTGCTGCGCGTGCTTGACCTTGCCAATCACCGCCATGACGACCGTCCCGTTGGCATGGAGCCGGTCCATCCACGGGCCGGGATTTCCAAGGCCAGCCGCATAGACCGCCACCTTCTCCTCGATCACCACTTCCATCTGCGCTTCGAAGAACTCTTTTGAGAACAACGGCGGACCGCCCTCGGCATCGCGCCCGCCAATCGCGCGCCTTACTGCCTCGCCATCTGCCCTAGCCAATCCTTCGCGGGCCATGAAATCCTCGGCGAACTCGCGGTATTCGGCCGCCAGCGCCATCGGATCGGCGAGCGCGGCACCGCTTTGCGGAGGCTTGCCCCGGCGCACCGAAGCCGGCAGCAGGGTATCGACCCCAAACGGCTTGTCGGTCAGTTCGCGGGTCTGGCGAATCCATTCCCGCAGTCGCTCGGGCGCGCAGGCTGCGGCGCCCAGGACGCCAAGCCCGCCAGCATTGGAAACCGCAGCCGCCAGCGCCGGAACGCTTGCCCCACCCATGCCGGCGAGGACGATCGGGTATTCAATCTTCAGCAAGTCGCAAATGCGGCTGTTCAAAGCCATTGTCTCTCTCCTTCAAGTTTCCCGGCTTGCGTCCCCCCAGCGGACCTTTTGCGCGAGCAGATCGGGACTGCGCTCTGCCAGATAGCGGGTAGATCCATCGATCAGCCGTTCCATCTGGCGCCGGGCACCCACAGCGTCGCGCATCCGCACGGCGTGAAGCACGCGGCCGAGGCACCTCAACTGGGCGTCGCGCTCCTGTACCGAATAGCCCAGACCCACTGACATGCTGCGGGTCAACAGGTGCAAAGCGGAGACCAGCAGACCGAAGGCCGGGTTTCCGCTGGCCCAGCCCAGAAGATCGTGAAATCGCCGATTGGTTTCCTCGAATCCCGGTCCGTCGCGCTCACGCTCGAGTTGTGCCAGGCAATCCTCGAGCGCGGCAAGATCGGCAACGGTAGCCATCTCCGCAGCCCGCGCCGCAACCATCGGGGCAACCGCCTCGCGCAGTTCGAGCAGCGCCCGAAGGTCGGTATCCATGAATTGCAAAACCAGCGCCATCGAGCTGGCGAAATCTGCGGTCTGCGGACGGGTGATAACCGGTCCGCCGCCCCGACCCGGAGCGAGATGGATCACACCCTGCAATTCGAGAAAACGCAGCGCCTCGCGCAGCGTGGCGCGCGCCACATCGTAGCGTGCCAGCATGGCATGCTCGTGGGGAAGCCGATCACCCGGCCCCTGCGCGTTACTCTCGATGTCTTCGACAATCTCGCGGGCAAGCAACAGGGCGCGCTTGGCCTTGATCTGAACAAAGCTTGCGGCGGGTACCGCCGGGCGGACAGGGTTGTGACCGGATCGCACCATATTCTGATAAGAATTAATCAAAACGCTGTCAACACGCACCCCTATATCAACCTATATCGACGATTGCCAATCAATCCCTTATACTATTTATTGACGCATCGGCGATTCGCCCTTATCCAGCCCAAAGCAGACTGTGCTGAGGGAGGCGATCATGGCCACACAGGCAATTCCAACCGATCTGGACGAGGCCGAGCTTGCCCGGGCTGTGGCCAACATACCTATTGAGGAAATCGACGTTTCTCGCCCGAGCCTGTTCCAGAGCGACAAGGTCGGGGCCTTTTTCGAGCGGCTGCGGCGTGAGGACCCGGTCCACTATTGCGCCGAAAGCGCCTACGGACCCTACTGGTCGATCACCAGATACAACGACATCATGGCGGTCGATACCAACCACAAGGCGTTTTCATCCGAAGCCAAGCTCGGCGGGATTGCGATCCAGGACATGCACAGTGACCAGAGCAATCTCGAGCTCGAGATGTTCATCGCGATGGACCAGCCCAAGCACGACGCGCAGCGCAAGGCGGTCACTCCGGCAGTGGCGCCGTCGAACCTGCTGCTGCTCGAACCCGTAATCCGCGAACGTGCCGGTGCGATTCTTGATTCGCTGCCAGTCGGTGAGGAGATCGACTGGGTCCAGAGCGTTTCGGTCGAATTGACCACCATGACGCTGGCAACCCTGTTCGATTTTCCCTGGGATGAGCGGGCACGCCTGACCCGCTGGTCCGATGTCACGACCGCGATACCGGGGGCAGGAATAGTCGACACCTTCGAGCAGCGCCGCGAAGAGCTTATCGAGTGTGCGATGTATTTCAAAGGGCTCTGGGACCAGCGGATCGACCAGCCGGGAGGTAACGATCTGATCTCGATGATGGCGAATTCGCGCGCCACGCGCGAAATGCCGTTCCTCGAATTCCTGGGCAACCTGCTGCTTCTGATCGTGGGCGGAAACGACACTACCCGCAATTCGATCAGCGGCGGGGTTCTCGCGCTGAACCGGCATCCCGATCAGTATGACAAGTTGCGGCACGACCCCGCCTTGATCGGCAGCATGGTTCCCGAAATCATACGCTGGCAGACCCCGCTCACCCACATGCGTCGAACCGCGCTGGAAGACAGCGAGATCGGCGGAAAGCGCATCGCCAAGGGTGCCAAAGTCGTCATGTGGTATCTTTCGGGCAACCGCGACGAAACGGTGATCGACCGGCCCGAGGAGTTCATCATCGACCGGAAGAACCCGCGCCAACACCTTTCGTTCGGCTACGGCATCCATCGCTGCATGGGCAACCGCCTGGCCGAATTGCAGCTTCGGATCATCTGGGAAGAAATCCAGAAGCGCTTCCACTTCGTGGAGGTCGTTGGCGAGCCCGAGCGACTGCTGTCAAACCTTGTTCGCGGCATCACCCGCCTGCCGGTCAAACTTCACGCGCACTGATTTCCGCGCCAAAGGAAAGTTGCAGTTCTATGGTCAAGGTCACCTTTGTTGCCCATGATGGTCGCCGGTTTCCCGTTGAAATCGCATCCGGTATGACGGCGCGCGAAGCGGCACTGTTCAACGATGTCCCGGGAATCGACGGCGATTGTGGTGGCCAGTGCGCTTGTGCCACATGTCATGTCCATGTCGATCCAACATGGATCGACCGGGTCGGATGCCTTGCCGATGGCAGTATGGAGGCCGATTTGCTTCAGTTTGCCGAGGGAACCACGGATGAAAGCCGGCTGGCTTGCCAGATCACGCTTGATAATCGGCTTGACGGGCTTGTCCTCCATGTCCCGGAGCAGCAGTACTGACGGCGCGGTTATGGCGAGAACTAGGTGTGCCGAATACACCGCATCGGGCGGTGATATCGCTAGTTCCAGAACAGCCAACGAGTCTTGGATTGGCGAGGCAGGCCGCCTAAAATTTCGGGTTTCGTCCGTCGATGTGGCGTGATTTTGGCGCTGGCCAGGGGTTCTCGTCAGGCGGCTTTTGCAGTGATTTGTAGGTGCGGATCTTCCTCCTCGATCATGAGTTGATTGAGCTCCGCCATGCCATCGACCTGCATCTAGTGGTGCAGGAGCTGCCACTCATCATTCTGTTCCAGCAGGACTGCACCGACGAGGCGGATGATGCTGTTCTCGTTGGGGAAGATGCCGATGATATCGGCCGCCGCTTGACCTCCTTGTTGAGGCGCTCAAGAGAAATCTTGGAGTGCAACTTCGTGCGATGCTGGGTGGGGAACCTGGTGCAGGGCCATGTCGGAGGGAAGCGACTGGTGCGGCGAATTCCAGACCGGAGACTCGGCATGAAACTGGCCCGATCGCCCAGGCCCGGCAACTAGCTTGGGCATTCGCCGATTTGCGCCAGAACACTGCTTGCTCCGTCGAGGGGAACGAACAATCGCGTCTGGTAGCGGATGATCTCGGTGAAGCAGCCATGGGCTTTGTACCAATCGAGCCGCGCGGCTGACCAACCGGCAAGCTCGAGCCGCTGCGCACCGTTGACCAGGCTGCGCTTGAGTGTGAGCGTCTCGCGTCCCTTCACCTGCATCGGCCGCCCTGCAAGCACAGCCTCGACGACCTGCTCGGCCGAGAAAGCATGTTCGCGTCCCAGGCCGAGTGCCTGGCAGAGCTCGGGGACGCAATGCAACGGAACCTCGCGGCCGAGCAGCGAGCGCCCGTCGCGCGCCGAGATCCGGCTCACACGGACGTAGTCGGATGGCAGTTTATCCCAGACCGGCAGCAGCAGCCCGGTCGCGAGGTGAAGGCGTTCGCGCTTGTGGCTGGTGGCGGCCTCATCGACCTCGGCTTGCCAGAGACGGCGAAACTCGGCCGCGTCGGTCGGCTCCCAACTGCTCTCGCCCAGTTGATCGGCGGTGAGGTAGCCGCGTTTCAATGGCCGGACGAGTTCGAAGCGCGCGATCCGCGCCCCATCATCGGCGAGCAGGCTGCGTGCCGGGACAAGCAGTCCGATCCGGCCCGAGCGGCTGTTACGCATCATGCGCTGCCGCTCGCCCGTCAGGCCGTGCAGTTCCTCCAGACGCGCGAGCACCAACGGCCTCAGTGCGCGGGCGATCTCGATTTCGAGGAGATGGGTTGTCGCGCCCGAGAGCGCGTCAGTGCGCAGCAGCGTGTCGGACAAGACGTCGAAGTGCTCGACCGCGATGGTCTCGACCCCGAGGTCGAGCGTGCCCGCTTGCCGGGCAGCATCGATCCGCGCTTCAACGAGACCGAGGAACTCGTCAAAGATGCCATTCTGCAGGGCGATCGGCAGCGCGAGGAGCCGATTGAGCCAGCGCTGGATCGTCGGAAGATCGTCGACCATCGATCCGTCGGATCCTTCGATCCTGAGTCCCGTCAGTTCCTCGAACCGACCAAGTGTTACGGCGTCGAGCTTGCCGGTGAACAGTAGGCCAAACCAGCGGTGAAGCGCCTCCTTGGCGTAGCTGCTTTCGAGATTGTCGGCAGGGTCGAACAAGTTTTGTCCGCCCGTCTGGCGCTGGCCGCGGGTCAGGGCGCCGAGGCTGTCGAGCCGCCTCGCGATTGTCGAGATGAACCGCCGCTCTCCGCGTACATCGGTGGTCACCGGCCGGAACAGCGGCGCGGATGCCTGGTTGGTGCGGTTGGTCCGCCCGAGTCCCTGAATTGCGGCATCGGCGCGCCAGCCCGGTTCGAACAGGAAGTGCACCCGCCGCGCCTGGTTCTTCACAGCAAGATCGGCATGGTAACTGCGCCCGGTCCCGCCAGCATCGGAGAAGACCAGAACCTGCTTGCTCCCATCCATGAATGCCTGGGTCTCGGCGACGTTGGCGCTGGCCTTTCGCGATTGCAGCTTCTGGCGTCCATCGCTCCCGACGATCAGTCGGCGGCTTCTGCCGGTCACTTCGGCGACTTGATCGACCCCGAACCGCTCAATGATCGCGTCGAGCGCGGTCGCAATTGGCGGCAGCGCGCAGAGCTGTTCGATCATCCGATCGCGGGCGGCGAGCGCGGAGCGGCACAGCACCGGCGCACCAATATCGTCGCTCATCGGCACGGAACGCGGGTTGCCGTTCTCGTCGGTAAACACGGCCATCAGCCGCACCGGGAAGCTCTTGGTGAGGTAGTCTATCACATATTCTTTGCAGTCCGCCATTATCTCGAGCGGAGCGGCAGGAGGCTCGGATTTGCGTCGCTTTGTCATGATTTCACTCCAGATAATATGAGTGTTTGGGGAATGTCCGGCAACGGGCTAGGCCCGCCTCCGAACGTCGGTGAGCATGGTGATCAAGGCATCGCTTGGCGCCTTGAAGCGCCCGGGTTTGATGCCAGGGGCGCCGTGGGCCTCGAGGATCTGCAGCTTTTCCTCGGGATCGGCCCGCAGATAGGTCTCGGTGCTTTGGATGCTGGCATGGCCAAGCCACAGCGCGACCTTGCGGATGTCCCCGGTCGCCGCGAGTGTGTGCATTGCGCAGGAATGACGCAGCACGTGGGGCGTGACCCGTTTGCGATGAATCGACGGCTGCTTTGCCGCGGCAGTCTTGACGTGTTCGGCCAAGCGGAACGCGAAGCCATCGCGAGTTAAAGGCTGCCCGTTCGCATTAAGGAATATCTCGGTTGCCTGCACTTGCGGGCGGATCGCCAGCCAGGCGCGCAATGCAAACTGAGTCTCTTTCCATAGGGGCAAGACCCGTTCCCGGCGGCCCTTGCCCATGATGTGCACGGTGGACAGCGAGCGGTCCGGGAAATCGCGCAACTGTAGCGACACCAGTTCCGACACCCTGAGTCCTGCGGCATAGGTCAGATGCAGCATCGCGCGGTCACGGGTGCCGAGGCGTGTCCGGGGATCAGGAGCGTCGAGCAATGCCTTGATCTCGGCTCGATCGAGGTAGTCGATCAGCGCCTTGTCGGTCTTCTTGGTCGGAATGGCTCGAACGCGAAGGGCCTGGTCCAGACAGGCTGGAAGCCGATACTCGATGTACCGAAAGAAGGATCGGATCGCGGCGAGTCTGCCATTGCGCGTGCGCACGCAACTGCCACGTCCGGTCTCGACATGGTCCAGGAAGGCCATGATTATGTCTGTGCCGAAATCTTCGATCTCGAGATTCGTCGGGCGACGCTTCAATCGATCGGCGGCGAACTTTACCAGCAGAACGAAGCAGTTGGCGTAGGTCTTCACCGTGTGCGGACTGACTGCGCGTTCCCGCGGAAGATGTTCGCGCAGATATGCTGATAGATGGGGAGCAAGAGCCGTCATGCCGCCTCTCCCAGGAATAGATGTTCGCTCGAGACCGCAATGTCGCGCAGCAGCACCGGAGTGGCTTCGAGATACCAATAGGTGTTGGCGACCGAGGCGTGCCCCAGATAAACGCTAAGCCCTGCCATGTGATGCGCCACGGCTTCTCTATCCGGCGAACACGACTCCAGTGAGCGCACGGCGAAAGTATGCCGCAAATCGTGGAGCCGCATGCCGGCTGTTCCGGTTGGTCCACGATATCCGAGCTGCCGGGCCAACCTCACGAACACGACATGGGCGCGTACCTTGTGGGGTGCTCGTCCCCGGATCGTCACGAAGAGGTCGTTGCCGGTGGCACCGAGCCTTGCCCGGGTGGCAAGATAGGCTTCGAGCGCCTGCCGGGTCGACGGCTGCACGGCAATGAGCCGCTGCTTGCCAAACTTGCCATTGCGGATGATCAGGCCATCCTCGACCAGATCAGTGCACTGCAGAGCCAGCGCTTCGGATATCCGGAGCCCTGTCGCCGCCAGCAACCCAAAGAGGTAATGGTACGTGAAAGGGCTGATCGTGCCCCGGGGCGGCAGGTTCAATGCTGCCGTCAAGATCGCTTGGACCTGATGGGCTTCAATTATCGTCGGCGTTGGCCGTGGTCTCTTGCCCCGACCGAAAACGCCAGCAGGCGGAACTTCGTGTTGCAAATCCTCGGCCTGAGCGAACAGGCTGAAGTTGCGAACGGTATTGAACCGGGTCTGGGCCACATACTGCGATGTCGATGTGTGACACCAGTCGTAGATCCGCTCGACCTTGGTATATCGGTCACCGACCACTTCGGCGAAAGCCGCGTAGAGGCGCAGCAATCGCTCCTGTTCGGCAAACTTCCGCCCCAGGCTCCGGTGAAGGGCTACGTATCTGGAAATGTGAATGCTCAGCATGGCAAGTCTCCCGGCCAGGGCTGCGCGATCTTCATGAGCATCGGCAGATCGACCTTGGCGTAGATGGCAGTGGTCTCGGGCGAGCTGTGACGCAGGATGGTCCCGACGGACTCCAGGCCTGCGCCGGCGCGTAGCAAGTTGGTAGCAAGCGAATGTCGGAATATGTGCGACCCGGTCGGCACCCCCTCGATCCCGCCGCGCTCTCGCGTGCGTGCGACGATTCCAGCAATCTCGGCGGGCGAACGGAATGAACGGAACGGGGCTTGCGAGCGCAAGAACACGTGCTGATCGACGGACTTCGGACGGGCCGCGACAATGTAATCCAGGATCGCGTCGCCAACGTCTTGCGGCAAAGGCAGCCGGTCTGGCCGCCGCGTCTTACCCTTCACTGTCAGATGACCGGAGCGCCAGTCGATGTCGTCGAGGCGCAAATCCCGGATATCACTGGCACGCAGGCCAAGCCTAGCGAGCAGGAGAATGATGGCCTTATCGCGGACTTCCACCGGACGATCCGTCGGACAAGCCGCAATGATCTTCTCGATCGTTGCCGGGTCGACGTGGCGGGGTAGCGCCGAAAGACGGTATCGCTGGACCGAGGGGATCGCGTGCAACAGCGCAGGCTGACAGTCGCCTTGCACGATCAGGAATCGAATGAAGCTCCTTATGATGGTGACGAGAAGTGACGCAGAACCGGGCGTCTCCTTGCTTCGTCGTTCGAACGCGCGCCTGAGAGCGGCCGCATCCCATTGTGCCGGCTCGCCCAATATGGGCATGAGCCGAGCGATCTCGGCCTTGTAGCGGCGGATCGTCTCTTCGCTGGCACCGCGGTGCTGTAGAAGCCAGGCGAGGTATGCCGACATATGCGGGTCAGCATCGGTCACTGGCTGAATCGAAGGGATGGCACCCTTGTGGCGCAGAAACTCGACGAAATGCCGAGCACATCGCCGCCGCCGCTTCGCCCCCGATGGGACTAGCTTGCCTCGCTTGCGCCAGACCGGACAGCGACAATCATGCACCGCGTACTGGCCGATAATCTTGTCGTCGACATCATCCCAGCGTCGTCTGGATATGCGGAGCCACGCGGCAAAGTGCTCAGCCTCCGATCTGTAGCTTTGCGACACTCCCGGAGCGAGTTGGAGGTCGTCGATGTTATCCGAATAGTCGGCGAAATGGCGCCCCAGCTCGTCGATCCCGTCAGCGACAACGATGTAACCCTGATCTTCAAGAAACCGAATGAAACGCCGGACGCGCGCTGCAAGATCGGCTTTGTAGTCAGGTTCTTGTGCCGAGTAGCCTGCGCATCGGCATCGATGCTTCTCAAAACGGCGGGCAACAGCATCGTCGATCTCCCCGACTATAATCCCCCTCAGCTCCAGCCAGTGCAGGAAATGACGGACCGCTGCACCGTACAGGACTGCACTGGCCGCTCCTTCGTCCACGGACAGAGAGGAGAGGAATGCGGTGAATAGTGTGTCGGGACTGGGCGGATCCTCGACCCTGCTCGGCGCAGGCCGAAACGAACAAAATGATCTTCTTGGCATCGTGGTTCCTTCGACTTGTTGGGGTCGAAGAACCTGTAATTATCTGGAGTGAAATCATGACAAAGCGACGCAAATCCGAGCCTCCTGCCGCTCCGCTCGAGATAATGGCGGACTGCAAAGAATACGTCGTCGACTACCTGATGAAGAGCTTTCCCGTCAGGCTGATGGCGGTCTTCACCGACGAGAATGGCAATCCCCGCTCCGAACCGATGAGCGACGAGCAAGGCTGCCCGGTCTTCTGCCAGGCGGCGCTCGCTGCGCGCGACCGGATGGTCGAGCAGCTTTGCGCGCTGCCGCCCATCGCAACCGCGCTCGATGCGATCATCGAACGCTTCGGCACCGACAGGGTCGCCGAAGTGACGGGCCGGACGCGGCGTCTCATCATCGGGTCTGACGGACGGCAGAAGCTCCAGTCGCGCACCCCGCGCGCGAACTTGGCCGAGACGCAGGCCTTCATGAATGGTGACAAGCGTATCCTTGTCTTCTCGGATGCCGGAGGCACGGGCCGCAGCTACCACGCCGACCTTGCCGCCAGGAACCAGGCGCGGCGCATTCACTTACTGCTCGAGCCGGGCTGGCGCGCCGATGCGGCCATCCAGGGGCTCGGCCGCACCAACCGTACCAATCAAGCCTCAGCCCCGTTGTTCCGCCCCGTGACAACCGACGTGCGCGGCGAGCGCCGCTTCATCTCCACGATCGCCCGGCGGCTCGACAGCCTTGGCGCACTCACACGCGGCCAGCGCCAGACTGGCGGGCAGAACCTGTTCGACCCCGCCGACAATCTCGAAAGCACCTACGCCAAGGATGCGCTGGGCCGCTGGTTCGGCCTGCTTTTCCAGGGCAAACTTGACGCCGTGGGGCTCGCACGCTTCCAGGATCTGACCGGTCTCAGGATCGAGGGGCCTGATGGCGGCATGGTCGACGACCTCCCCACGATCCAGCGCTGGCTCAATCGCATTCTCGCTCTCCCGATCGGTTTGCAGAACGGGATTTTTGATGAGTTCCTCAGCCTGGTCGAAGCGCGGATCGATGCGGCTCGAACTGCTGGCACGCTCGATCTCGGGTTAGAGACCATCGCGGTCGAGAGCTTCGAGGTCCTGTCCGACACTCTCCTCAGGACCGACAATGTGTCCGGGGCCACAACCCACCTGCTCGAACTCGAGATAGCCCGTGCGCTCAAACCGCTGACGCTGGAGCGGCTCGATCAGCTGGAGGGGGCATCGGGCAATCGTCATCGGTTCCTGCGCAACACGCGCTCGGGCCGTGCTGCTCTGCAGGTCCCCGCACGCAGCCTTCTGGCGGACGACGGCAGCCGGATCGTGCGTCACGAACTAGTGCGTCCCCTGAAGCGAAGCTACCTCACCGCCGACCAGCTTGCCGAAAGCAGCTGGGAGGGCATCGACGAACCGACCTTCCGCACAGCCTGGCAGGCCGAGGTCGAAGAGGCACTCTCGTCGCTCAGGCGGGAGCGGCTCCATCTCGCCACTGGATTGCTCCTTCCCGTCTGGGACAAGCTGCCAGCCGACCATGTCCGGGTAAGCCGAATCTCCGCGCGAGACGGGCGCTCGCTGCTGGGGCGCGAAGTTCCGCTGCATGCTGTTGGAGAGATCTGCTGCGCTCTGGGTCTCGATGCACGGCCTGACATTTCGCCTGAGAGCCTCGTCGCGGCGGTCCTTGCGAGCGGGCGCGCCATGCCGGTCAAGGCGCGTGAGCCGCTCATGCTCAAGCGCAGCCTCGTCAACAGCGCCCAGCGGCTTGAGCTCACCGGCTGGTCGGCCAGCCGCTTGGATTGGTATAAAGCCCAGGGCTGCTTCACGGAAATCATCCGGTTCCAGACGCGATTGTTTGTTCCGCGGGAGGGGAGTGCTGAGATCGTCAGCAGGTTGTCAAATCAAGCGCCTGGCGCTTGATCGTACGTTGCCGAGTCCGCGCTCGACCAGAGCACGAACCCGCTGCGCGGGAGGGTCGCTTGGGGTGATGTAGCGTAGTATTGTTCAGGCTTTGCGAGCGGCAGGGTCGCCTTGCGACCGTGGAGTTCCTTCAACGCAAAGGAACTCACGATGGATGCTGTCACGACCGCCGCCCCGAACGCATCGCTGCGCCAGCGGATGCTGCAGGATATGCAAATGCGTGGGCTTGGGGAGCACACGCAGAAGGATTACATCCGCCACGTCCGGCGCTTCGCTGCTTTTCTTGGTCAGCCCCCCGATACGGCCACCCTCGAAGATCTCCGGCGCTTCCAGCTCGATCAGCATGAACGTGCCGTTGGTCCCGCGACCATCAATGGGGCCGTGTCGGCGCTGCGGTTCCTCTTCGGTATCACCCTGAGGCGGCCGGAGATGGCGCTGGGGCTTGTCGTCATTCACGTCGCGCCCAAGTTGCGGGTGGTCCTGAGCGTCGAGGAGACCGCGCGGCTGCTCGAGGCGGCGCCAGGCATCAAGTACAAGGCAGCGCTCAGCGTGGCCTATGGCGCGGGTCTGCGGGTCTCGGAGGTTGCCCACCTCAAGGTCGATGACATCGACAGCACCCGGATGCTGATCCGTGTCGAGCAGGGCAAGGGGCGCAAGGACCGCAATGCCATGCTCTCACCGCATCTGCTCGACCTGCTCCGGCAGTGGTGGCGCGAAGGCAAGCGGCGCGGCGTGATGCTGCCCCATGGCTGGCTGTTCCCCGGCCGCAGCGGCACGGATCCGGTCTCGGCTCGCCAGTTGCACCGCGTGGTGCAGGAGGCGGCCGAGCGTGCCGAGATCCGCAAGCGGGTAAGCCCGCACACCTTGCGGCACTCGTTCGCCACTCACCTGCTCGAGCAGGGCGTCGATATTCGCGTCATCCAGGTCCTGCTGGGACACGTGAACATCAACACGACCGGCATCTACGCCCAGGTCTCGAGCAAGACCATGCGGGCGGTGACCAGCCCGCTCGACCAGATCGTAGCCGTGATGGAGGGCAGAGCGCCCCCGGGCTGAACCGGTGCGCTCCTCACTCGAGGTCGCCGATATCTTCCGCAGCGCCGGGCCCGCTTATCGCGCAGCCCATGCCGGGCATCTCAGCCTCGGCCAGCTCAAGGTCATGACGGCGATCGAGACCTGCCGCACCGCTGCCCTGGGCGGTCATGTCGAGGCCTGCGACGACTGCGGGCACTGGCGGATCGCCTATAACTCGTGCCGCAACCGGCATTGTCCCAAGTGTCAGGGCGCCGCCGCGCGCACCTGGCTGGCCGCGCGCGAGGCCGATCTGCTGCCGGTCGGCTACTTCCACGTCGTGTTCACCGTGCCTGCCGGGGTCGCGGATATCGCGTGGCAGAACAAGGCGGCGGTCTATGACCTGCTGTTCCGCGCGGCGGCCGACACGATGCTGACCATCGCCGCCGATCCCAGGCACCTCGGCGCGCGGATCGGCATCACTGCCGTCTTGCACACGTGGGGATCGGCACTGACCCACCACCCGCACGTGCACATGATCGTGCCCGGCGGCGGGATCGCTCCGGACGGCTCGCGGTGGATCTCCTCGCGGCCAGCCTTCCTGCTGCCGGCCCGCGTGCTGGGAGCGTTGTTCCGCCGCTTGTTCCTCACGCGCCTGCTGGCCTTGTTCGATGCCGGCAAGCTGGGCTTCTTCGGCGCTCAGGCCCACCTTGCCGCCCGCAAGGCCTTCCTGCGCCATCTCTCGCCCATCCGTAAGAAGCGCTGGGTGGTCTATGCCAAGCCGCCCTTCGCCGGGCCGGAGGCGGTGCTGGCCTATCTTGCGCGCTATACCCACCGCGTTGCCATCTCGAACCGGCGGCTCATCGCCTTCGACGAGGGCGGTGTGACGTTCCGCTACAAGGACTATCGCCGCGACGGGGCCGAACGGCAGCAGGTCATGACGCTGGCGACCGACGAGTTCATCCGCCGCTTCCTGCTCCACGTCCTGCCGCGCGGCTTCCACCGCATCCGGCATTACGGTCTGCTCGCCAGTTCAACCCACAAGGACACCATGGCGCTCGCCCGCAGGCTGCTGGGCGTGGCGGCGCCAGCCGAGGAACCCGAACCCGACGAACCTCCCGATCATCGCCCGCCCTGTCCATGCTGCGGCGGGCACATGACCATCATCGAGTCCTTCGCCCGGTGGTGCCAGCCCCGTGCGCCGCCGTCATCGGCACCGCCTCTCCGGGAGAATGCGCCATGATCCGGCATGGCTCAGCCTGCACGACGGTTGCGCCTATAGCGTCCTGGCCGATGGTCCAGCGCATGCCTGTCCCAGGACTACCTTGGGCTAAGGGCATATCGGCCGGCCAAACCAACGCCAGGAGCCATGTGACACCGCCCAAAATCACTTCGATCAGGTCGCCCGGAGCACTGCCGGACCGGCAGCGCTCACCCACAAGGACCATCCCAAAGTAGCTTTACCCATAGACCAGCGCCCGGGGCCCGCGGGTTCCTGCACTGGAGGCTTTCGTACGCAAGCGCCCGAAACCCTTCGCACAGTTGGACATTTCCCGACCATATCTTGAAGGTCTGGTCACGCCGGAACCGGTCGCCAGACTTCAATTGATCGAGGCGCGAGCAGGTGATCAGAGCGCTGTTGCGGTGTTGGTTGAAAGTCTGCCGAAAACCGTCAGAAGGAAAGGCTGCTTATTTTCGTTGAACCAGCGTTGCCATCGCTTGGGTAGAAGCTAGCGACGGCAGGGATAAGTCAGCAATCCGCTGTGCGCTCCAGCGGATGCGGGCGCTATGCCCGCATCCGCTGACAGTTCAAATCAGGCGATCAGAACTTCACGCTGAGTTCGAAGCCGTACATGCGCGGGGCACCCGGGATCGTCGCGTTCGTGCCGGTCACCTGGCCCAGAGCGATACCGCCAGTGTAGTACTTGGACTTGGTCAGGTTGTTGACGTAAAGCGCTGCATTGACCTTGGAACTGCGGATTTCGTTCCATTCCGCGCGCAGGTTGACCAGATGATACCCATCGATCCGCGTTCCCGGCAGCACGGTGGCATCAAGGTTGCTGTAGTAGAAATGGCTTTGCGCATAGAGTTCGCCGCGCAGTGCCACATTGCCGAGGTCTCCGAGGTCGGTCGAAGCGCGGGCATAGAACGAGCCGGTGTTCTTCGGCGCGTCGGCATAGGGCGCGAAGAGATAGCTCGTCACCCCCAAGGTGGCCCTGTTGTCGGTATAGCGGCCGTTGGTGTGGGTATAGGCACCACCCACCTCGAGCCACTTCGACAGGATGAAATTGCCGTCGATCTCGACGCCGCTCACTCTGGCCTTGTTCACGTTGCCGGCATTCGCGGCGTTGTTGAGGTAGATCGTGCGCTGCACGTTCTTGATGTACTGGTCGTAGACCGCGATGTTGAGCCGCGTGCGAACAGGCCCGAGATTGCCCGAAAACTTCGCGCCAAGTTCGAAATCATAGGTGGTTTCGGGCTTGAACGAGTCGGCGTTGGGGAAGCGTGCCCCCGAAGCCCCGTTGAAACCGCCGGTGCGCCAGCTGCCACGATGGTTGAAGTAGAGCAGCAGGTCGTCGGTCACCTTGAAGTCGAGGCCGACCAGCCAACTCGGCTTGGAATCGTCAAGCCGGCCAGGCGCGACTGCGCCAAGGAGCTTGGGATCGCCCGCAGTGGAGGGCGCAAACTTGATGCGGTAGGATTCCCAAGTGTAGCGCAGCCCTCCCGTCAGGTTGAGCCGGTCGGTAACCGCATAAGTCAGCTGCGCGTAAAGCGCGCGTGAGCGGTCATCTGAAGTGCTGTCGTAGGATCCGAGATAGGGCGCGCCCAGATCCGGCACGATTGTGACCGGAATGTAGGACAGCGTCTCCTCGCGCGAGATGAAGCCGCCGGCGATGAACTTCAGCTTGCCGACTTTACCCGAAAGCTGGAGCTCGTCGGACCACTGGCGCGTCCCGAAGATATAGCCATTGCCGCTGAAATTTTCTCCCCACTTCGTCTGCGCGGGGCCACCGTTGGCGCCGAAGAACTCGTACGGGCTGCCGTCAACGTCGATGAAGTCTTCCGACATCACCTTGTTGTAGCCGAAGATGTTCTTCAGCGTGATGTCATCGGAAACGTCGAAACTGGTCGTGTTGGACACGAACATCTGGTTGGCGCGGTGCTTCTGGTCGCGGTTGATCGAGACGTCGTAGAAACCGCCGGCCTGGCCTGCCGCGCGCTTGGTCAGGTAGTCGGTGATGCCGTTGTAGAGCGCGTTGACTCGCGGGTCGGTCGAGCTGCCCTTGCCGGCGCCAAGCGCGTCTGCAGCATGGAAATCGCGCATCACAGTGACGAGCGGCTTGGTCAGTCCGTCCGCGGGATCGACATAGGTGGATGGCGCGCCATTCACGCCGTTTGCGTTCTGGATGCTCAGCGAACCGTTGTTGCCGCCGTAGTGACCGCGCTGGACGACCGTCAGGTTGCTGAACCGCGATCCTTCCGGCGCCACGAGCAAGCTGGCGCGGCCGACCTGGGCGTCGATCGAATTGACCCGGTTGCCGTCGATCAGGTTGGTCTGGAAGCCGTCGCGGGTCTGCGACCGGCCAGACAGGCGCAGGGCGATGCCCGAGCCGAGCGGCACGTTGATCGCGCCTTCGACTTCGACATTGTTGAAATTGCCATAACCGCCCTTGAGGTATCCGCCGAACTCGTTCGTCGGCTTCTGCGAGGCGTATAGCACTGCGCCGCCTGTCGCGTTGCGGCCGAACAGCGTGCCCTGCGGGCCCTTAAGGACCTGCAGCGATTCCAGATCGAACAGTGCGGTGCCGGATGTGCCGCCGGTCGGGACTTCGTTCAGATAGGCCGTGACTGCCGGTGACGAGAAGGAGAAGCCGTCGATCGACTGGCCGCGGATCGCGTAGTTGATCTGGTTGGACGAGACAGCCGAGCGCACCGTCAAGCCTGGAGTTGCAAACTGCAGATCGAGTTCGGTGCTGATGCGGCGCTCGGTGAGTGCTTCTGCGCCAAAGGCAGCCACGGCCACGGGCACATCCTGCAGCCGCTCGGTCGAACGCCGGGCGGTAACCGTGATCTCGCCGTCAGGCGCGGTGGTCTCGGCTGCCTTCGTTTCGGGCGCCGCGGTCTCGGCATGGGCGGCCACCGCCGGTGCCATCATGGCGAGCAGCGAGGCGCTGGCCAGGAAGCGCAGGCTGGAAAGCGCGAATTTGTGATCGGATTTTGTCATTTTACCTCCCCCAATGTGTCCTTCTTTGCAAAGGCACATGTATTGATGGCTTGTTCAGGCTGGTTGAAATGTCGAAGAGAAGCTGAGGTCATTGGCGAAATCGGTAGCCAATGACTTGTTGATTTCTTCGAAGTATCCGGCGGCACCGCCAAAGTAGTGCAATGGAGCGTGTGCCTTGCCCGGGATGTTTGCGCCCATGAACCATGACTTCAGTTCGGTGGCCTGACCGAGCAAGGTCTGATCGAGCAGCTCTTGCATGAGCTGCACCCATGCATCGACAGCTTCTGGTCGGGCCTCGATGACGTCAGCCTTCTGCGCATCGGCCTTGGCGATGGCTCTGCCGATCCAATCGACCGAAACGTCGACCACTGGCGGCACGTTCGAGAAGGGCGACTGGGGGCCGGTGATGATGAACATGTTGGGGAACCCGTCCATCACGATCCCGAGATGCGTTCGCGGACCGGCGTCCCATTTTTCGCGAACCAGTTCGCCGCCTCGTCCGCGCACTTCCATGTGGGTACCGCTTCATGGAGTTCGATCCGGCGCACGATGTGACGGTCCGGACCGCATGGGGCCGGGCTGTGACCTTTCCCATATCCCTGCTCGATATCTACCCGCCGGTGGTGCGCGCCTGGCATCATCTGCTGAAGCTGGTCGGCATCGCTCTGGCCTGGTCGACCGTGATCCTTGTGCCGGTGTTTGTGGCCTGGGTCTGGTTCGCTTCCCGATTTGGCGGCAAGGCAAAGGAACGCCAGCATGAGCGCGGCGCCAGGCTGACCACTCTCCGCGATCTCGAAGCCCGGATCCGGAGGCACAACAAGGCGCTCAAGATGCTCCCCCGCAAGGGGAAGCCTTTCTCGATGCGCAAATGGATCGAGAGCAGCGATGACGATGGCGGGTTCGTCTTCATCTCGGCCCGCTACGTCGACCTCAGCGTGTGCTCGCAGCTCCTCACCGTCTGGCTGGACCTGGCGATGAACACGCTGATGACCCTCGATCGCACCCGTGACTTGCGCATCTGGTTCTTCATCGACGAACTGGGGGCGCTCCACCGCCTCCCTGCGCTTGAGAAGGGCCTCCAGACCGCGCGCAATTTCGGCGGCGCGATCGTCACCGGCATCCACGCCTATGCCAAGCTCAAAGAGGTCTACGGCGACAACATGGCGATGACCTTGTCCTCGCTTGCCCGGACCAAACTCGTTCTCGGGACCGGCGATGCCGATACAGCAACCTGGTGCTCCGACTTCATCGGCCAGCGAGAGGTGCGGGACATGGACGAGGGCTACACCTACGGTTTCAACAATGCCCGTGATGCCGTCAGCCTGACCACGCGGCGGCATATCCAGCGGCTCCTCCTTCCCGACGACATCAAGGACCTGCCGCGCCTTGTCGGGTACCTCAAGTTTCCCGATGGCTTCCCTGCAGCGGAGGTCAAACTCACACCGGTCGACCGTCCGATGCGTTCGAAAGCGTTCATTCGCAGGGCAGTTGATCCCTTCCCAGCTCGGCCGATTGCGCGAGAATTGGCGGATGGAAGCACCTGCGAGGACGAGACGGGATCCTCGGCTCAGGAGCACCCGTCATCCAACGATGATGGTGCCGGAAGAAGGCTCGATCCGCGCCAGGGCGTGCTGCCGCTTGTTCCCCGCGAGCCGGAGAACGGCGAGGGTGACGAGCGCGTCCAGCATCGCGGCAGTCTGACGGATCAGGCCGCTGAAATCGGTACGGCGAAAGGGGATGCTACCAGCCCAGGTGTGCCACGCGAGGGTCAATCGGCAGACGAGATGGCGGGCGTTCAAGGTGCTGGTTCTGTGCCGACCCGCGGTACCAGCCCGGAAGCGGCGAAGGCCAGTGGCGACGGTGATTTGCCGGACAAGTCGGCGCCAATCTATGGCAGGTCATCGGCATCTGACACTACTCCGGTGCAATCAGATCAGCCCCTCTCTGAGGCACCCCTGGCGCTGACCGACCCCCGCCGGATGGCACTCGAAGGGGATGAGTCGGAGGCGCATCGTGCGCCCCGCGAGCCTCGCGACGTCGGAGAATTCGACGTCGAGATCTGAAGTGCCTGCTCCCCCTGGACGAGGTCCCTGTCCATGCTGTCCGTTGCCAATGTCCGCACCGCCGGCGGTGCTGCCCGCTACTTCGCCGCCGACAACTACTACACCCGTGCCGATGCCGATCGTTCGGGCGAATGGTTCGGCAAAGGCGCGGACAGGCTGGGGCTTTCCGGCGAAGTCGATGCCAATACCTTTGAGGCCATTCTCAAGGGTTTTCTGCCCGATGGCACTCGCCTTGGCACCGACAAGCGCGAACACCGGGCAGGGACCGACCTCACCTTCTCGATGCCCAAGAGCTGGTCGCTGCTCGCCCTAGTCGGCGGCGACCAGCGCATCCTTGAGGCCTACGCCGAGGCGGTTAAGGAGACGCTCGTCTGGGCCGAACGCAACCTCGCCGAGACCCGGATCGAGGTGCGCGGCAAGGACAAGGCCGTCGCGACCGGCAACCTCACCGTCGCCTTGTTCATGCACGATACGAACCGCAATCAGGACCCCAACGCGCACATCCACGCGGTGGTCGCCAATGCGACGCAGGGTCCCGACGGCAAGTGGCGCGCCCTGCGCAATGACAAGCTGTGGGAGCACAACACCCTCCTCAACGCGATGACGATGGCGCGCTTCCAGCTCTCGGTCGAACGCCTGGGGTACGAGGTTGGCGAGGTCGGCAAGCACGGCAACTTCGAGGCGGTAGGCGTGCCGAAATCCGTACGCGATGCCTTCAGTTCGCGGCGTGCCGAGGTGCTCGATGCTGTCTCCCGTATGGACCACAAGGGACCGCGCGCGACCGATGCCGCGACCTTGATGACCCGCGCCGAGAAATCACCGGTCGAGGACCGCTCCGAGCTGGTCAGCGCTTGGAAGGAGAAGGCCATATCCATAGGCTTCGATCCTTCGGTCGTCATGGCGAGGGCCAATGCGCGTGCGGCCCAGGGCCTTGGCGAAGTCGGCAAACTGACCGCGATCGTGCGCGGGACGATTACCAGGGCGCAGGACCTTGCGGCCGCGCTCGCCGAGCGCTTTGGGCTCAGGGAAGGCGATCCGCTGATGCCTCGGGATCTCGCCAAGCGGTCACCCGAACAGGTCGCGGCAGCCCACGCGGTGGCATCGGCCGTGCGGCATCTGGCCGAGCGCGAAGCGGCGTTCTCGAAAGTTGATCTCTACCGCGCAGCGCTGGGTTTTGGCCTGCCCGCTGCCCTGCCGGCGATCGAGCAGCGGGTGCAGCAGCTGGTCCGGCAAGGCTCGCTGCAACGCGGCGCCGGCGTCAATCAGGGCATGCTGACCACGAAAGACGCGGTCGCATCCGAACAGCGCATCGTGGCCGCCGTGGAGGAGGGCAGGGGGAAGGTCTCACCGATCGTCACGGCCGACGCGGCTGGCGTGCGGCTGCAGAGCCTCTCACAGAGGCGGTACGGCATCAGGCTCAATGCCGGCCAGGAGGCTGCCGGGCGTCTCCTGCTGGGCTCTACCAACCGGATCGTGGCGATCCAGGGCGTGGCCGGTGCCGGCAAAAGTACAGTGCTCAAACCCGTGGCCGACATCCTGCGCGAGGAGGGCAGGGTGGTCCTGGGCCTCGCCGTGCAGAACACCCTCGTGCAGATGCTCGAGCGCGACACCGGCATCCCGTCGATGACCGTCGCGCGTTTCCTGCGCCGCCATCAGGACCTGCTGGAGGATGGTGATCCAGCCCGTCTCGCCGAGGCCCGCTCAGATATGAAAGGCGCTGTCATCCTGCTCGACGAGGCCTCAATGGTCGGCAACGCCGACAAGGAAAAGCTGGTCCTTCTCGCTAACCTTCTCGGTGTCGACCGCTTCGCCAGCATTGGCGACCGCAAGCAGCTGGGGGCGGTCGATGCGGGCAAGCCTTTCGACATCATGCAGCGCGCCGGCATCGAAACCGCCACGATGAACACCAATATCCGCGCCCGCACCATGGCCCTTCGCGCTGCGCAGCAGGCTGCGCAAGGCGGTCGGATCGATGAAGCGCTGCGGCACCTCGGCAAGAGCGTTGTCGAGGTCGGCGAAGGGGCAGCGATCGAGGCGGCGGCGGCGTGGCTCTCGCTAGCGCCGGCTGATCGGGAGCGCACCGCGATTTATGCCTCTGGGCGCGTGCTGCGCAGCGAGGTCAATGCCGCCGTCCAGACCGGGCTCAAGGCCAATGGCGAACTGGGTCAGACGGCGCTGAGGCTGGACGTGCTCTCACGCGTCAACACAACGCGCGAGGAGCTGCGCTATGCATCGAGCTATCGCCCGGGGATGGTCGCCGTGTTCGACCGCGACAACCGGGCGCAAAAGCTTGGGAAGGGCACCTACACGGTCATCGACAGCGACAGGCAGCGCGGATCGGTGACATTGGAGGGCGAAGGCGGCAAGCGCACAGTGCTGAAAGTTGATCGGCTTCGTCCTAACGGTGACTACGACCCGCTTCGTCTCTTCGAAGTCAAGCGCCTCGATATCCATGCCGGCGACCGGATCCGCTGGACCGAGACCGACCACAAGCGTGGGCTCATCAACGCCGACCAGGCGCGCATCACGGCGATCGGCCGGGATACGGTATCGCTGGTGACCTCGACGGGTATCGCGCATGATCTGCCGGCCAGCGATCCGATGCTGAAGCGCCTCGATCTGGCTTATGCCCTCAATGCCCACATGGCGCAGGGGCTCACGTCAGATCGCGGCATTGCGGTCATGGACAGCCGCGAACGCAATCTTTCCAACCAGCAGACCTTCCTCGTAACCGTCACTCGCCTACGCGATGGGCTGACCCTCTTCGTCAACGATGCCTCGCGGCTGGGCGCGGCCATCGCCCGCAACACCGGAATGAAGCGCTCGGCCCTCGAAACCGTGGGCCTGCTGCGCGAGGCAGCCGCTTCCGGTCTTGCAAGAGGGAAGTCCGAGGCAGCGCTGCAGAGCGAGCCTCCCGTCCTCAAGGAACCGCCCGAACGCGAGAAGGCGATGGTCAAGCCTTTCGAGATGGGGATCTGAGACGGTGTCTCAGACCTTGCGGCCGAACCAGAGCACCCGGCCGACGATGTTCACCGAGCGGCGGTCCAGCCCTTGCCAGCTGGGATAAGCCGCATTGTCGCTGACCACCGAAATCTTCCGGCCCTGGGGTTCAATCGCGATCCGCTTGACGTTGAGCGCCCCGTCCATGCGCAGGACATAGATCCCGTCGCGCAGCTTGGACTGCTCGTCCGACACATCGACCAGCACTTCGTCGCCGTCGTGCAGCGTCGGCTCCATCGAGTCGCCGGTCACCTTGATGATCGAAAGGTTGGTGGGCTTGGCCTGGGTCAGCTTGCGCAGCCATTTGTCGTCGAAGCCGAACTGGCCGGCCTTGGCCTCTGAGCCAGCCAAAGCACCGTGACCTGCCGAGGCTTCGACATCGAGCACCGGGATCTGCACCAGTTGCACGATCGGTGTGGCCAACGCAGTGGGTCCGCCTAGCACGGCTTCATCGACCCCGAAGAACTGGGCCAGAATCTGCCGGTCGCGCTCGTCGAGATAGCGCGGGCTACCTTTGCGGATGAACTGCTGGATGTAGGATACGTTGCGGCCGAGAAGCCGCGAGATCGACGAGTAGTTGACACCGCGCTGGCGGATCAGCTCGTCAAGCGTTGCGCGTGGATCGTCCATGGTCTGCATTCCTGCGATTCTAGGATTTCGTCCTAGGGCTAGGAAACATCCTTAACGAGAACGAAAGAGGAACACAAGGGCGTGTTTGCTAGAGCTGCGGCGGGACTAGATGCCGATATTGAGATCGAGTTGGCAACCTTGGGATACTGTGGTGCGAGCTTGCTGTGACGACCAATTGAAGGCGTTCCGACCTCGAACGAGGAACGTCCGTTAACGCCAAAACCGGCCATTCTGTGTGTCGCGATTTGTTGATCGCTGTCGCCAACATAGCCGTCGTTCAGCGGTTCAAATTGGCTTCTCGAAAGCTTCCGTTTGTTCATCAAGCTCTCACGGTGGACCGACTGACCAGATCTGGGGACAAAGCCGTCGCTGCCCACGCCCCTATTCAATGCGCAACTTGCGCTGCATCAGGCTGAAGGAATCTTCAACCTCGTCTTCGTCCATCCACGTCCGCTTTTCGGCTCGACCAAGATGCAGCAGCGAGATCGTGAAATCGTAGTGGTCGGAGACGAGGGCGATTTCCTCGCATGGCTCGGCAAACCATACGTCTGCGCCATGCTCGATTGCGCCCTTGCTATTCAGAGGATCGGAGCGCGTGGCGAGGGACAGAGCGGGCACCGCAATCGGTGGGCGGCCAACCGTCTTGAAATATGCACCGGTCTTGAGCGCGCGATCACTCGATCTTGCCCAAAGAATATAGCCGTCTCGCGAAACGACGAGCACGGACCGGCGCTCGGTGAATTGAAGCCAACGTAACGTCGCCGCTATAAGCGAAACGTCGTATCTCGAAGCGCAAGCGCCGATCTCATCAAGGGTGGGTTTCGCTTTTGGGTCGATTTGTCTGCGGAAATCATCGAGAGGCATAAGCAGGCCGACGGCAAATTCGTTAGCCTGTTGCTCGATCTGTGCGTATTCGCTGTCCCAGCGCACCATGTCCTGGTCGCCGCATTCCATCCCATCGGGATATGCAAGGCGGTGAAGCAGGTAGTGACCGAACTCATGTCCCAGCGTGAAATTGATCCGGCCTGGCGACCTGATCGCATCGTTATAAACGATCCCCCAACCTTTCTTCGCCGATGGGGCGCGGTACAGCGCGCCATCGAACCCCGGCAAGGACGCACCCTTCACCAGCGTGATCGGATCGTCAGGGAAGCGCTGCTTTGAATATTCCTTGGCGAGCTGTGGAATATTGACCGGAAAACGCTCCGGTGCATCGCCGTACACTGCATTGAGCATTGTCGTGATGGAGTTTGCCCAGCGTTGCGGCGACCAGCTCTTGGTCATGTATCCTCATCCCAAAGCTTTATGATCTGACGCACTTTTGCCTTTGTCGCGGAATCCATCTTTCGATATTGGCGATAAAAACGCGCATCGGCCGCATCTTCCTGCGAGAGTTCATCACCTTCGTCGAGTAAAAACTCGATTGTCGTTTCAAGTTGTTCGGCAATCTTTGCGAGTTTTTCCGCAGACGGCCTTGGAGGGTTCTTGTTTTCTAGCTCCCATATATAGCTTTTGCTCGACCCCGTTAAATCGGCGAGCTTGTCCAGCGTCAATCCCTTCTCTTTGCGCAACTTACGAATCTTTTCCCCAAGGATATTTGCCAAAACCGCTTCTCCCGCCTTGCCGTGTTCGGTGTAGAGGTATTTTATAGGCTTGACTGCCGAATAGCAACTGTGCAAGCATGTTCGGAGTAGGGGTATAAAGTGTGCCTCGCGAGCTTTACGGAGCACAGCTCATGGGCAAAGGACCGAAGTCCCACCACGTCGTACCGAATCCAAACGGCGGATGGGACGTGAAACGGGGTGGAGCAGGACGCGCGAGCGTACATGCGGACACCAAGCGGGAAGCTATCGATCGGGGTCGCGAGATCAGCCGCAATCAGGGCACCTAATTCCGCATCCACAATAAGGATGGCCGCATCGCCAGCAGCGACAGTCATGGCAACGATCCCAGTCCGCCAAAGGGCTGATTGCGGTCAACAATGAAAGCGCAGCCTGTGATGCTGCGGAGAGTGAGGTAGAATGGCCTGGAATCAGGAACGTGCAGCACTACGCATCCAGCGGTTCAAAGAGACCGTTCCGCAAGGTGAAATTGTCGTCGAGGATTTTGCCCGGTATCTGGGTGAAAGGCGAGTTCTGAAGGCGAGCGGCGGGCTCACTGACGATAAGCTCGCAATTCTTCGTGTACCCCGCAACCGCGCCATCACAACGCACGGTGCGCATATCTATGCGAACCTCATCGATTTCAACGGTGTCCTTGAAGACGCTGGCGTTGAGACCGAAGCGAGCCATCGGCGCGCTTTAGAATTCCTGCATACACACTACAGTGCCTGCGACAGCCTTATCGACGAGTTTGAAATCCAGCGCGTCGATTTCCACGGCTCACGTCTCCATGCTGTCGTGCTAACCCCCGAAGGGCGAGAGAACGAACCGGAGCGCATTCGCAAGGCAATCTCGTTTGCAGCGGCATTTCGCCGGATGGTCGAGCGCCTCGGCAACGATTTCCCCGAGTTTCAAACGGCGGTGCGGGTCGGCATAGACAGCGGTCCGGCGGTGGCAATCGATAGCGGCAAGCGTGACGAGCCCGACCCCCTTTTCATCGGTAGCCCTGCAAACCATGCGGCCAAGCTCGCTGACGGAGACGAAGAAGGCATCTTTCTCAGCAATCGTGTGCAGCACGCGAGAGACCAGAACGCGCCAACTTCCTTCACCGCTCTGGCAAAGGCCGTGGAAACAGGATTTCTGCAAGAGGGCGTCAGTGCCCGAGGTCAGACATTCAATGCCGACACGCGTCTGGCGAAAGCCTATATTGATTTTGAAGCTCAGATGAAGCGCCGCGAATATCTCGAGCAGGCTTCAGATGCAGCCTTCCGCTTTCACCATAAGGAACCGCCGCTCAAGGACATCGTGTTTGCCGAGCATCCCCCCAGCAACGCGATACGCATGCCACTGGCCTCGATATTCGCAGACATCGACGGTTTCACTGCCTATGTGGATCACGCCATCCAGACCGGAAATGTAGCTGAAGCCGTTGCCAATCTGCATGTGCTCCGCGCTGAGATGGCTGCTGTGCTGCGGGAAGATTTTGGGGGGCGCAAAGTGCGCTTCGTCGGCGATTGTGTGCACGGACTTCTCGCAGAGGGAAACTCTCGCGAGACCAACGCGATGGATTCCATCCGTGCCTCAGTGAACGCGGCAGGTGGTATTCGTTCCTCCTTCGATCTTTGCAAGATGGCCTTGCCGGGTATCGCGGGCCTCGGCCTTGCCATCGGCATCGACTTCGGCCCGACACCAATCTGCCGCATCGGGCTTCGCGGTGCGGCCAGCGTCAGGACTGCGACAAGCCGCGCCACCTGCGTTTCGGAGAACGAACAGCGCCGGTGCACAGGAACGGAAACCGCGATAGGCGAGAAGGCCTATGCGGTTGCGCCTGCCGTCGTTCGGCAAATCTTTGGAAGTGAGCGCGTCATTTCCAACATGGATTATGATGCGTCGGCAATGCTTCTGGGAACAATGGCATCGCCTTACGTTTCGTCTGTGCAGGCGGAGCCGATGCGCGCGCACGCACCCGAGCCAATGAGGGCACATGCGAAGCTGTGAGCGGCCATGCCATCCCGTCATTTAGAAGGCAAATGCCCCGCCTGGTTTTCGATAGAAACATCGTCGTCGCTGTATCTTGTAGGCACAGCGTATGTGCCCGGCACTCTCTGGTCGGGCTCCGGCGTCAAATTGCACATACAGGGATATTCGACGCTCAGCGTTAGGGAAGAATCTCCCGGCACAAAATTCCCGGCCCGTTGTCCCGAACGCCACATACAACGCGATCAGACCTTTTGTGTGGGCCTGCATACTCTCGAAGTGGTATCGGACGAGACGGCCATTCAATGGTGGGAGCAACTAAGACAGTACCTTTGCTGCCAGTCGATTGCCGAAAAGACAGGTATCTGGCCGCCAGCGCACGCGCTCGACCATGGCGGTGCAGGCGAATGGCACGAAAAGGCGCTCATCGCGGCACGCGAGCTTGGCTTTGAAGAGGAATACGCCGCCGCCTATCTGGGCGAGCCCTCATGGATCACCGATCCCAATCTTCGTTTTTTCGACAAGAAGGGCAACCCGATCAACGGTCGGGCACCATGCCCAAGAGGGTGCAAGCACAAAAGTCGTCGCAAGTGGCCGATTGTGCGCAAGGACTGCAAGAAGCGGACGCCAATGCTGGAACTTGTCTTTTATGAGCAGAAGAGGAAGTTTCATCTTGAAAAATACTGGCAGGATGCCCGCGCTTTGGGCGAAAATTGTTGCGGTAAAATGAAGTCGTGCGGATTACGCTGAAAGGATTGGAGGATACTATGGGCTCATTGCTGGATAGATTTAGTGGAGACGAAAACAAAGGCAGGCTCATAGAAGCGGTTTGCGGCCAGGATTTGGTCGCGAATGACAAGGACCTTGCCGAACAGATCGTTGCCGCCGGGGTGTTGCAGGAAATTGCCGATGGCGATGTCATCATCAAGCAAGGCGACTGGGACGACGACCTGTTTCTCATTCTTGCCGGAAAGATGCAGATCACCATCAACGGGCGTCCGCAGGCGGTACGCGAGGCTGGCACGCATGTAGGGGAGCTTACCGGTACATCCCCAGCGCGGCCTCGCACGGCTACCGTTTCGGCGATCGGCGAGGCGCTAGTACTTCGCCTCAAGCACACTGCGCTGGATGAGATTACGCGCGATAGCCCTGCCTATTTGAAGCGGATGCTTGATGTGGTCGCAGGACGGCTTGACGAGCGAAACAAGGGCATTGGGCAAACAAATGACATTCCCAGAATTTTTGTGATTTCGTCATCTGAGAAGATCGGTGTCGCGAATGAAATCGTGCGGAATCTCGATTCCAAGGAAATTGCAGTTCAACTGTGGGATAAAGGGACATTCGGCATTTCCGATTATCCCATAAGCTCGCTGATGGACGCGATTGAATCGTCCGACTTCACGATTGCCGTTGTCGGGGCGGATGACACCCTCACCATGCGAGGCGAAACCCATCAAGTTGCTCGCGACAATGTCCATCTCGAATTTGGGATTTCTCTCGGCGTGCTGGGGCGTCGGCGATCAATGCTTCTTGTTTGCGCAGATGACGGCGGTCGTTTGCCGAGCGATGCAGCAGGTTTGACCACGCTGCGATATCGGACCGGTTCCGACGATGAAATGAAGCGCACGGTGCGCAACGCCTGCATCGAAGCGAAGGAGCACATTGAAAAGGAAGGCGTGTTCACCGACAGGCGCGCCCGCTGATTGATTGATGTGAGGTCCGAATGTCTTCTTTCGTCGATACGTTGAGCGATTCCGTCGATGACATTTTTTCCGTCGCCTGGGATGAGCGCGAGGGTCGGACCGTGCCGGATTCCGACAGCGTGACGCTCCGCAACGGTGCCGTGAAGCTCGATGCTGTGTTCCTCTACGCCGATTTGGCTGGATCGTCTCGCCTTGCCCGCGTTTGCCAATGGCAAACGACGGCGAAGATTATCCGGGCCTATCTTGACGTTGCCACCCGCCTCATCAGGGCCTGGGGCGGAGAAATTCGCAGCTTCGACGGTGATCGCGTGATGGGGGTCTTTATTGGAGACACGCCAAACAGCAACGCTGCGAACTGCGCAAGAGAGATAGACTACGTCGTTGAAAAGATCATCGCGCCGAAAGCACGGGCAAAATTTATATCTGTGCGCGACAACGACTTGCAAATCACCCACTGCGTAGGGATCGACGTGGGTGTGGCCCGCGCCGTTCGCGCTGGCATCAGAAATAATAACGACCTCATTTGGATAGGAAAGGCACCGGCATTCTCGGCCAAGCTTTCCGATGTGCGAAACTATCCCTGGTGCGTCTATATTTCTTCGCGTTCGTATAAGAAGCTCTCGGATAGTGCCAAATACGATGGCGACGGCAAAGATATGTGGGTCGGTGTCGAACGCAAAGTCGGCGACGTTAAAGAAACTGTCTACAAAACCAAGGTGATCAGAAAGCCTTGATGTCCGTGGCTACCGGACTTTTCCTGCGTTGTGAATTCCCCGTTTAACTCTCAATTACGTGCCGATGACTTATTGCCACGCCCTTGCGGGCCGGGCTCTCGTGAACCGCGCCAACCCTTGGCTGTCACGGTCGGTCGAGTGTCCGGACCGTCACTACATTCACTTCAACGGCGCCAATCACCGAATGAACGAACGGCAAGTCCGGCCAGATAGACAAAGAAACCGGCCTTTCCAGATCGTCCGCCGCCCTGGGCATTCTGGCACCGATGTTCGAGCCTGTGAACGAAGGTCAGCTTGAGCCAACCTCTATACCGAAGCTGCCCTTCCGGTTCGTCGTAAGCATACGCCGAAGGCCGCAGCGTGTTTCGATTAGGCGGCGATTGCGCGCTGGTTGGCGCCCCAGTTCCACGGCAACAGCGCGTCGAGTTGGTTGACCGGATGGTTTGCGATGCGGGCCAGGGTATCGGCGAGCCATGCCTGCGGATCGACGTCGTTGAGCCGGCAGGTCTGGATCAGCGAATAGGCAACGGCCGCGCGCTGGCCGCCGCGATCCGAGCCGCAGAAGAGCCACGACTTGCGCCCAAGGGGCACACAGCGCAGCGACCGCTCGGCGGCGTTGTTCGAGAGGCAGACCCTGCCATCATCGAGGAAACGGGTGAACGCGCCCCAGCGACGCAGCATGTAGTTGATGGCTTTGGCAACGTCATGGTTGCGGGAGACCCTGGCGAGCTGCGCGTTCAGCCACGCATGCAGTTCCTCCATCAGCGGCGCGCTCAGCTCCTGGCGAGCAGCGAGCCGCTCGGCGGGGTTCTTGCCGTTGATGTCACGCTCGATCGCGAACAGGGCATCGAGCTTCTGCACGGCTTCCAGCGCGAGCGGGTAGATGACCGGCACCTTCTCGCCGCGGCTCTTCTTGCGTGCCGCACCCTCGACGTCGGCAAGCTCGAAGAACTTCCGACGCGCGTGCACGAAGCACCCTGCTTCCAGGATCGGCCCGGGTTGGCGATCGGCAACATACAGATCACTGTAGCCGCCATAGGCATCGGCCTGCAGGATCCCTGACCAGGACGCGAGATGTGCTCGAGGATGCTCGCCGCGTCGGTCGCGCGAGTAGTGGAAGATGACTGCCGGCGGATCAGAGCCGCCGAACGGCCGATCATCGCGCACATAGTCCCATAGTCGGCCGGTATCGGTCTTGCCCTTGGCCATGACCGGCACCGTCGTGTCGTCGCCATGGAGGCGCTCGGCGGCAAGGACGTGGGCCTCGATCATCCGGTAAATCGGCATCAGGGCGTCGCACGCAGCCCCGATCTGGTCAGCCAGCGTCGAAACGCTGAGCGGGACACCTTCGCAGGCAAAGCGCTCTGCCTGACGGTGGAGCGGCTGATGCTGGCCGTACTTGTCGAACATCAGCATGGCGAGAAAGCTCGGGCCAGCCCATCCGCGTGGGGTGACGTGGAACGGTGCCGGCGGCTGCGTGATCTTCTCGCAGTCCCGGCAGGCAAACTTCTCGCGCACTGTCTGGATGACCTTCCACGCGCGCGGGATCACCTCGAGCGTCTCGGTCACATCCTCGCCAAGTCTGGACAGGCGATTGCTGCCGCAGGCCGGACATGTGCACGGCGCGGAAACGACCACGCGCTCACGCGGCAGGTGCGCGGGGAACGGCTTACGGACCGGCTTCTTGCGCTCGAACGCGGAAATGGACGTCGCCTTCGCTGCGGCGGCTTCGGCGGCGAGCTCGTCTTCCGCCGCATCGACTTCAAGATCCTCATACCCAAGCTCGAACTGGGCGAGCAGCCGCTCGGTGCGCTCGGCACTGGCCCCGTACTGCTCGCGGCGCAGCTTGGCGTTCTGCAGCTTGAGATGGGCGATCATCGCTTCGGTGGCGCTGGCCAAGGCCCGCGCGTTGGCCAGCTCAGCCTCGACCACTGCGGCGCGTTGCTCGGCTGCCTCGGCCTTCTGCAGCGCCAGCGTCAGCAGCGCCTTGAGCGCTTCGGCATCATCCGGAAGGGGCGAAACAGCGGCTTCCATGGGCGCGAGTGAATCACCGACAACCTCTCGAAGCAAGCCGGAAATACCTGGATGATCAGCTATCCCGCGCTCTGCGGGCGCCACGAATACTGCGGGTTGCGCCAGTCGATCCCGTCCAGCAGGCAGGCCAGTTGCGAGCTCGTCAGCGACACCGTCCCGTCCTTCGCCGACGGCCACACAAACCGGCCCTTCTCGAGCCGCTTCGCGTAAAGCGACATGCCAATCCCGTCGTGCCAGATAATCTTGACCAGCGATCCGGAACGGCCACGGAATACCCACAGATCACCGCAAAACGGGTCCTTGGTAAAGTGCTGCTGGACCATTGCGGCCAGACTCTGCATGCCGCGCCGCATATCGGTATGGCCCATCGCGATCCACACCCGCGCACCCGCCGGAATCATCGCATCGCCTTCAAGGCAGCCACAGCAAGCGCGGGCGGGGCCGAGGCGAAAATCCGCAATCGCCGGCCATCGGCGAAGTCCAGCACGATCGCGGCTTCCGGCTCTTGCGCCGAAGCGTTGGCGGTGGTCCCGGGCTCGTCCTCGATCACCGCCGGAACGAATGCCTCCCGAACCTGTCGTAAGGCTGCCCGGCGCCACAAGTAGATCAAGCCTCGGGAAACATCATGACGGCGCGCAACATCCGCCACACAGGCACCCGGCGAGAATGCCTCGCGCAAAATCTCGAGCCGATCCTCATCCGACCAATCCCGGCGGCGTCGCACCCCCGTCAGCACCGTTACCTGTGTCATGGCTGTCCTAAGCGCGCCCTATTGCACGACCTATAGGACGTCCTGACACACCGGACGACAGCAGCAAGCGCGGCTCACCGGACGGTTACGGTTCGTCCGCACTCACGGCCATTCAGATGCCAACGCATGAACAGCTGCTTTTAGCTCAACCTGTCATTTAATTGGTGATCACGGAACGGTAAGAATGTCCCAGGTTCGGTCCGTTCGTGCGTCTGACCACCCCTCTACTACCCGCTCGGACGATCGATGACAAATTGGTTAGGCAGCAGCGACGGCCGACATGCGGCGTGCTCGCGCTTCCTCGTGCATATTGACCGGAGTTGCTGCCAGTACTCGCGTGACCATCATCATCAGGAACCTGCCGGGTGATAGGATCGCCGGGATCTGGTCAGCCAGAATCGTTACCTTCGGAAGCGCCGCAATGATCTCGGCAGCGCTGGCCTCTGGGAGCACAGGAGCGATCTCCTCAACGCTTGGTTCAGGCTCGAGCCCTGGTTCGAGGATGCCAGCCGGTTGTTCTGAGGCGGTGTCGGTGACCGCTTCCTCGTCGGCATAGTCCATCATCACGAGACAAGTGGCGTGATAAGCATCGTCCTCTTGGCCGAGCTTGGCGAGGAGATCGAACAGCCATTCGGCTGTCTTAGGTTCCTTCTGTAGGATGTCCGAGCGCAGTCCAAACGCGAAGCCCAACGCCGCGAGCGGATGCCGAAGCCGAAGGTTCTTGGCGTCACCATAGGATTCTTCTATCCGGTTGGGTGCGTTCTTACCGTAAGAGGAGTCCATCCGCTTCGTTGAGATTAGCAATTCGGGACCAGTGACCCAGTCGGTCATTATAACATCGACCTGCTTCAGATAATTCTTGCCGAGAATATTCGCCGACGACGACGTGACGCCCGGAATCGAACTCATTCTGGCGACGCGGTCCGCGATTTGATTGCGCAGCGTGCCCGGCAGCGACTTGATAAGATTAGCAGCAGCCGCAGGCAGGATGCGCGGGTGGACCGGGCGCGGCCAGACCTGATCGGCAAAGAAGCCTGCGCGGCGGAGCTCGTAGCTAAGCCAAACATCTAGCGCGAGCGCCGGCACGCCGGAGGTCGTGCTTGCCTTTAGATGCAGTGGCACGCCGAGCAGGCGCTCCAGCGTTGCATAGTCCGGATCGAAGCGGAGTTGCCCATCCGCGCCTATCACCCAGGGATTGGTCGGCACGCCACCCGGCGCTGCGTCCGCCACGATATGGTCGAACAAGACCCAGGCTTTGGACTTCGATGAGGGTTCAATCGCCACGATCAGTCCGCGCTCGTCGAGGGCTGGTAAGTCGCGAGGTGCGTGAACAGCAGAGTGCCCGAAGGATCAATCGGCATAATGCCTCCAGCGTTGCATGACGATGACCGCATCCTCGAGCGCCTCGGTTTCAGCCTTTGATCGGGTTGCAGCGGCCGGGAACGCGATCCGCCCCGCCTCGCGCGGTTCGAGCTTCAGCATGCCGCCGCCAAGCGCATGGCCCTCAAGCTCGCAGCTCAGCCGCACGAACGGCGAGGACCAGCTTGGCATCAGCTTGGCGGCAAGCGCCTTGTCGCGCACCCGGATTGCATGGACACTGTTGGTGCAAGAGACGCCGGCCATGTTCCGGACCAGATTTGCCCCGCGGCCTGACATATAGCTCATCACATAATCGGGGATCTGCACATCAGGCACAACATACCAAGGCGCGCGGTTGCGGCATTTATACCCGAGGCGGGCCTCCCGGCCCGGTGCGGAATCGAGATAGTCCCGGACTGATTTGGGCAGCTCAATGTCGCGGGAGAGCCGGAGCAGTAGGACCGGGTCATCGTTGCGAGCCCAGTCAGCGACAGTCGCCTTGGTGATTTGCTCATCGGGCATCGCTCGGCCGTTTCGGACTGACGGCAGTAATAGGCTAGGGGGAATGCGGAGCTTCTTGGCTTCCGAGGGCCGCAAATGGAAGAACTGATTGTCGCCGCTGATATAGCCTATCCCAACGGTCGCGAAATCGGCGAGCCGGTGCGTGTCAGGGCGGCCCAGCGTTGCGGCATAAAGTGCCCGTGCAGACGCCGGGAGGAGATAGGGGCGGAGGCGCCGGTTCCAGACCCTGCGCCAATCTTCAAGGTCGACCCGCAGCGTCAGCTTGGGCGGTGTTCGGGTCGGCACGAAGTTGTCCACTACCGTCATGTCGATCGCACTGGCCGTCCCGCCGAAGCCCTCTGCGTAGAGCAGCCAGCAATCTTCCGACAGCGCAGGAAACAGCTTGTCGCGCACCGCGATGATCTGCACTTTAGCAAACGACTGGACCAGATAGTCGAGGAGCGGGGCCGCATAGGGGGCGTGGCCGATCTCTGCCGGGACTACGAAAGCCATCCGCCCGCCACGCTTCAACAGCCCTGCGGTTGCCACGATGAACGGCGCCCAGGACGAGGTGAGGCCGGTGAAACTTGCCCCGAGGTCGAGACACAGGTCTAGCGCCCGTCGCCGCGTCTCACCCTTGAAATGCTGGTATCGGATGAAGGGCGGGTTCCCGGCTGCGCATTCGAAGCGCTCATGGGTCTCGGTCGCCCAAGTGAAGAAATCTCCCTCATGGATCAGCGCGCCTGGTGCGCGTTTGATCGCGGCATGCGCTGAGATCGGATTCTGCTCGATCCCGACGCTGTTGCTGTGAAGCGCGAGGAACCGGCCATCACCGCACGAGGGGTCGATCATGCGGTCGCTCGGTTTGCGGCAGGCCCAAGCGACCAGTGCCGCACACACGTCATCGGGCGTGAAATAGGCGCCCGAGCGCTTCTGCGAATATTCCGGAGTAGTCCCCACCATCACGCACACCTTAACCTGCTCGAGTTGATCTGCAACCCAGCATGATGGAACATAAAAGGAACAAAAGCTTGGTGCAAGAGGACACTTGCCAGTTCAGCCCACCCCATGCGCGCCGCGATCGGACGCGAGCGAACCAATCGCGTTCCCCGTGGCATTGGCGAGCATATCGGCATCACCTTGCCAACCGATCACCTCGTACCCCATCACACGCAATTGGGCTCGACCAAGGGCCGGCTAAATTATGAGGAGGCAGCTCTATTGCTATTTCCCCGCTGAAGGCAGGCTCCCATTCTGCGGATAAACCGCCCTTAACGTGCACGCGAAACATATGATTTTGCGGCCAGAGGTGTTGTCTGGGCCACGCCTCTTCGATAGGCATCTTGTGCAGACAAGACGGGGAGGGTGTCGGTGTCTTTCTTTACCGAGGCGGAGCAAGAACAGCTTCGCGTTGCCCGTATGATCATTCACGTAATCGGCCGCCAAGACGAGGCGTTTGAGCCTGCGTCGGAAGTCCCCGTACAGGAAGAGCTGTTCTTCCGCTCCCGGATCTTGGCGGAAGCCAGTGATGCCGTTCATCAGTTCGATGCGGGCTCGCTGGTCCGGCCAATCATCGAGCGCATGGCACGCGATGAAATCAGCTTCGAGCGGGGCGGCCAGGAGTTGGCCCACCTTTTTGCGCGCGATCACGTCCGGCAAGCGACGAGCGGCGCGTTTTTCGTACTGCAGCTGGAAGGCGGCGACGACACGCGGTTCTATGCCCTGATCAAATACGACTACCGCGAGGTGGTCGAACTTGCGCAAATGGACGGACGCAACGTCTTGCGTGCCATCGTGCAAGCTTTCGTCAAGGAACGCAAAGCCGTACAGAAAATCTGTATCGTACGGGTCGTAGGCGGCGTGGCTGAGCCCATGGTATCGGCAGCGGATCGCATGCACCAGGCACCTGATCTCACCGACTATTTTGCCCGATACCTCGGGGTGTCACGTAACCGAGACGACACTGAGCTGAGCGACCGGCTGCACGAAGCCATGCGTGGCGCGCTGAGGGATGTCAGTGAACATCTGCCGCAGGGCGGGGTGCCCGCAGCCCTTCGCCGGATGAAAGAGGCGCTTCGGGCGCGTCGGCCGGTGACGAATGATGATGTCGTCGACGCAGCGCTTCATGCTGCTAATCGTCCGGAGGAAGAGAGGATACGCGCGGTCATCGAACGCAAGGCCAGGATGCATCTGCGCCGGCAGGGGCTCGATGACGTCACGTTTCAGCCGCAAGCCCGGATATTCCAACTGCGGCCAAGGGAATTCGTTCGGACTGCGGAGGAAGTCAGAATCGAGTATCCTGCTGAGCAGATAGGCCAAGCAATTAACAGGTCCGAGAAGGATGGGGTCATAACCTTTACGGTCACCACAAGGCGGATTGTCGAAGATGGAACGCTCTCGAGCAGACCTCGCGCGCGCGATTGACGCACTTGCGGCAACCCATCGCGCCACAGTTACAGAGTCCCGGACCGAACTTGCTCTCTATCAACTAGATGGCCTTGGTGCGCGCGATGTGGTCGCGCGCTTGGCGCCGGCTGGCTTCACGCTCATCCGGCTCGCCGATGAAGGGAGCGACCTGGGAGTCGACCAGCTCGACGACGACTCTGGTGGCATCGAGCTCGTCGCGACTAAGCCCATCGCCCCGGACTCCGTGTTTCCCGTGCTCACCGCGACCGGCTTTCTGGCCGCCCTAAAGCGAGCGCCGGCCGAACCGGTACTGTGGGTGCAGGGTCTCGATCGTTGTATCGAGGCAACGACCGTCTGCTATTTACCTTGGGGCACCGAGCACCCATTCGTTGTTGACCAGCCGCCAGCTGATCCATCGCGCGTAGTTCGAGTGCTTGGAAATGCAGAGCCAGTCCAGGAGATCGGAAGATGGCTGCTGCGCGATGCCGATGTCGATCTGTCTGGGCGCTTCTTATCAGGTTGGCGGATGCACGCAGCAACTGCACTCGCTAGGGCACTCGCCCAGGAGATTGAGCCTGACGAAAAGCTGCTGTTTCGCGGACCGCCGCCGACGAGGTTTCGCAGTAGCGGTGCCGATCGTCTGGAAGTGCCCGTGCTCAACCAACTGCAACGGGTCGCGGGCTGGGTCTATGAGAACCCTCGCGAACTTGAAAATCGTCACGGGCTCGTCGCGACAGAGGTCGCGCGTACTGCCTTGCGCGACGGAGATATCACAGACCTCGGTTCTGTTATGTTCGGCGCCCTCGAGGGCGCTCGAATTGCCTACGGTTTCGGTATCTCCCAGCAAAGCCGTGATGCGTTGAAGTCGTTGAGCGAGCTGCGCAAAGCCGTGTCGGACGAAACGACGAAGCTGGCGGACGCGACGCGAACGTTGGCGGCTGCGGTGATGACCTCCGCGGTCGGCAACGTCGGATTGGTCATTGCCCGGCTTACGCTTGGCAGGGATTCAAAGTTTGTGGCTTCAGCGGCAGGCGTCATCGGCCTCGTTCTGGCCATCTATGTTGCTGTGGTCATCTGGACGGGATGGCACTTCCTGACCATTCAGCAAGATCTTCGGCGAGACTGGCGCGAACGACTCTATCGGTTCCTTGCAGACAACGAGTACGAGCGAATGGTGACCACACCAGTCGAGAAGGCTGAAATGGGCTACAAGAAGTCCGCCATTGCCAGCGGCGCAATCGCTGTCTTGATGTTGGCCTCCGTCTTGATCATTGTCTTCTGAACAGACTCCAAGCTGCAATTACCTTTACGCAGCTGACTCGGAAACTTTTGCCTCCTCCTCCACCGCGACATGATCATAGGCGGCCTGGAAGGTGCAGCGTCAATTTCCTCGGTTGAATTCACTGCCAAACCTCGAAGCAGGTGGCCGGGGGCAGCTGAACAACGGGCAGTTCAACGATCTTGCAGTGGATTCCGGACAGTCTTTATCGTCCGCAACCTTCGACATAGTAGAGATGGCCGTCACGACCTGGTGAATGGCGGGTTTCGGCCTAGCTGGACGTTCTCGGGCGTGGCGGGGAATGGCTGCAATGTCCCACAGTCGGTCCCTGCAGCGCGCTGGTCAGGGAGCAGCACTCATAGGCATTGGCAGGCCATTTTGTTTATGGTATGTTCCGGTGGCAAGGTGCGGAACTCTCATGACCGACAGAAACCATCATCCAGACGAGGCTGCTGCCCACCGGAACTGGGAAGGGCTGGCCGAATTGGATCGCGCGCTGGCCGAGAACCGGTTGACCGAATACCGGATCAAAAAGGCTTGGGCTGATCCCCTGGTGCAACTGTTTGGTCTTGGCGTCGGAGCGGTGTTCGCGGCTTACATCTGTTTCGTGATCTACTGGGACCTCATTCGCCAGTAGGCCGCTTCCAATTCCTTGCCTCCTGCGCTGCACGCGGAGTGGCGCCCTTGGCATCGCCTGTCAGGCCTTCGAGTGAATTCCGCTGCGCTTCGATGTGCTGCCTTCCGGCCTGCTGAGCCTGAAGCACTTCATCATGAAGTGACTGTGGTTGCGGAGGTTGGTTCCGGCTCAGATCCGGCGCTCGTCTGCCGGTGGACCGGCGAATCTGAGGTTGTGAAAGGGGCGCTGCTTCAGGAAGTACCAGCTTGCCTGCCACATCATCGCGAACTCGATCAGCGTAGACCTCGACGAACTTGCGCTGCAGTGTCTGACCGGCCGCACTGAGCTGGAAAGCGGTGTCGTCGAAGCGGGCATTGCCATAGAAGTCTCGGTTGCTGTCGATCTCGGCCATACCCCAGTCGCGATAGGCCTGGCTGAGATTGAGGCTGCCCGACGAATTGCGGCTGGCGAAGAAGGAGGCCTGAGTTTCGAGCCTGTTGGCCGTCTCCTCAGCACGCCGGGCTTCGCGTGAGGTGGTTTGGGCTTCCGTCATGCTCGCATTGAGGCCGCTTGCGCGGGCTGATACCGCCGTATTGCTCGAAGTGCTGACAGTGCGAACGAACCCATCGCGCAGACTCGACCAATTCCGGCTGTCCGACATCTGCTTGAGGCTGCCCATAATGCTGGAGCGGTCTTCCGATGCAATCCCGGTGTCGGTCGCGGTCCAGGACTGATTGCGGCCACCTTTCAGGCCGATCGCGCCGCTGAAGATCCCAGCTTTGCCAGACGCTCCACCGCTCGCTTCGCCGTTCAGGAACCACGCGACAGAGATATCGTCAGCCGCACGCCGCGAGAGCCCGAACTGCCGCTGCAGGCTAGCCGAGGCCTGATCGACCTCGCCGTAGGCCGTTTGAATGCTGTCTGATGTAGTGTTGCCTTGCGCGGTCTCGCTGCCACTGGCGCTACTGAATTGCTGGCGCAGTTCGCGGAACCGCGCGACAGCGTTGCTGGTCGATTGGCTCGCAACATTGGCGAGGGTCTCGCTGCGGCTCTTCGCTTCGGATGCCATCGTGGCAAGGCGCGAGGAGAACTCTGCGCCAAGGGTGGGCGTGAAGGGGTAGCTCGAGTTCGGGACCTGGTCGTAAGCCGCGTCCGGAAAGGCCGTGGTGGTCGCGCCGCTCGCGCTGGTGGCGCGAGTCTGTGCGGCACCATAGGCAAAGCTCGGCGCGATCGTGCCTTGCGCGAACTGGCGCGTGAACACGGTCGAGTTGTCGAGGCTGGTGTTGCCGAGCGATACATTGCCGGTGCTCGCCTCGCGCGCCGCTTCCTCTGCGGCATTTTGGCTGGGATTGAGGTAGGAGGTCGCTTGCGAAGAGATCGCGAGAGCCCCGCGCGCCACGCCGCCCGCAAGGAACGGAACCGACGCGATAAGATAGCCGGCAAGGAGGCCGATATCGGCGTTGACGTCGGTCATGCCGGTGAAAGTCGCGAGGGTAAGGCCGTTTCCGCCCGCGACCGCGCTCAGGTCGGCAGCGCCTTTGACCATCAGCATCATGTGCAGGATGGCGAAAAGCGGCCCCCATGCGGCGAGGTAGAAAAAACCAGTGACGTAGCCCTTGAGCGCGGCTGGTCCGGTGCGAGGCAGCAGGAACAGCGGAAACAGCACCGGGAACAGCGCGTAGAACAGCACGGTGAGCACGATATTGAGGAGCGGCACCCACTTCATCGCATTGCCCGCGATCGAGCCGTAGGTGCGCTCGGTCTGGATGTCGGCGCGGGTCGAGGCGTAGACATCGACGTTGGCGGTTCCGCTGCTCCCGGCAAAGCCGTGCATCGCCTGCGACATCGCGTTGATCGTCAGTGTCTGCTTGAAGATCTGGGCCGCATTGGAGGACACGCCGGTGAGGTACTGGTAGGCGACCGGCAGATCCGCGAGGAGCTTGGCTTTGGCAAGCGCTGCCGTCTGGTTCGGATACAGCTGGCGGCCGAACGCCGTGGTCATCGTGGTAATGAGACCCGTCCATTGACCGCTCAGCGCGGTGTAGGCCTCGCGGCAGGTGACAATCGAGGTCGTGACCTTGCCGCTGGCAGCATCGCGGGTGAGGAACCGCTGCGCGCGGGCCTGGCTCCCCGGCGCAATCGTCGCCCAGATATCCGGGCTGTTCGCCAGCGTCTGCATCGATACCCGGCCCAGCAGCACATCGTAGAACACGCATTGCCGGAAATGCTCGTCGAGATTGGCGGCAAACTCCGGATCGGAAATGCGCAGGCCCCGTGTCGCGTCAAAAAGGCGCGCGCCATAGACCATCCCGTTCTTCGAATAGCCGAGCTGAGGCGGGAGCGCGAAGACCACTTCAGCCGAGCCCGTCAGATAGTCGCCGATCTGGCTGGTGAAGCTCGCCATGAGCGCAAGGCCGAGCGGCACATTGCTGACATTGGCGGGCGCGAGGCTCGGGTTGATGCGGTCGGTGACGTGGACGTCGAGCCGGGGCACCATGAGGCAAGTGTACATGAGCGTGGCGCCAAGGAACCAGTTGATCCAGGCGCGCCAATCCTGCCCGAAGGCGAGCGTGAGCGCCGAAAGTCCGAGCCCCATGACCATCACGACCTGCAGCAGACCCTTGTAGCCGCCGTTGCCGGTCCAGGCGGCGACCGCCCGGAACACTGCGACAAGGTAGTCACCGCCGCCGATCGTGAAGACTTCGACCATGGAATGGGGTCCCTGAACTGAGCGGGATGCCGCGTGGCGCCCGCTCTCATGAAGTGTCAGTGGGTGAGCGCGCGGGTTTCGACGGCGCGCGACCAGTCGAGCGCGGCGGCCATGCCGGGCGACATCTGGCTCGCGAGCAGGTTCTCGATGAAGGCGGTCTTCTCGATGATCTGCATGATCGCCCCGACTTTGGCCTGGGTGTTGGCCTGCCGGTCGGCGAGCGCTTGCCGGACCACGTTTACCTGGCCCTGCCACAGCGTGATCTTGGCCTCGTCGGCGCCGATGAAGCTTGCCATCGAGCGGCTGGATTCGCTGACGATGCGGTCGAGCACCGCAAAGAGCAGGTCAACGCTCGCGATCTCGGCGAGGGTCTGGCGGTCATCGGTCGGCATGCCGCGCCCGTAAGCGGCCTGGACGGTCAGGATTTTGTAGAGCGGAACTGAGGAGACCTGCAGCAGCTCCTTCTGCGCGGCCGTGATCGGGGTGTCGGCGCGGATGGCCTGGACCATGCCGTCGATCAGTGCGGCGATGCGCGGGCGCAGGGCCTTGGAGGTTGGCACCGAGAGCGACGCGAGGCCGGGATTGAGGCACTGGTCGGGTTCGTCGCAGTGGAAGATCTTGACCGCGCTCCCCGAGCTGCCGTCGAGCAGCGCCGAGACCAGGGTCGAGGAGGCATCGCCCGCCACGGGAATGAACTTGCCCGCGCTGTCATCCTTGGGCGGCTGGTAGATCACGGTACCGACGAGCGTCATCGCGTACTCTGCGAGCTCCTGGTCGAACTTGCCGCTGGGCGAGAAGAAGGCGGACTTCTTGAGCACAGTCCAGGTGTAGTTGCGCGCGACCCCGGGATTGACGTCGGCAAAGCTCCCGTCCGCCTTGGCGGTGGTGGTCGCGCGCTCGCCGCGCGTGCCGCAGCCATGCTTGGCAGCCGCGTAGTCGGTGAAAATGCCCTGGCTGTTGCCGATGGCCTCGCAGACCGCCTTGTCGGCCAAGTCGCCCTTGGGCCAGACGCCGCCGACGAGCCCCTGCGCCATCTCGCAGGAGTTGATGCTGAGATTGTTCATGAGCTGCGCCTTCTGCGCAAACTCCTGCATGATCTTCGAGCATTCCGGGCAGACGGTGTCGATGGCGAGGCTGAAGGCAAAGCCGACCGCATTGTTGGCGACGGCTTTGAGCATCGCGACGATCTCGCTCGCGTTGATGAAACTGAAGGAGCCCGCGAACAGGTCGATGCCGCCGCAGCCAGCGCGCGCCTTGGGCAATTGCAGGTTGGCAATCGAGGTCGTCTTCTGCGGGAAGCGCATCCAGACATTACCAAGGCTGTAGTAGCCGGCCGACTGGCCCTGAAAGGCGGTCGGGCCGCTGACATTGGAGGCACCGCCGACATCGTTCAGGAAAGAGTCCATCGAGCTCCCGACATTGGCCGAGACCGGCACCGGGATCGCGGCGATGGGAAGGGCGAGCGCCATGATCGCGGCGATTAGGCGCTTAGGCTTAGTAGTCATGGCCGGCTTCCTTGGAGGTGAGGAGGTAGATACGGTCCTGGAGTTCGTCGGCCGACATCACGCCGTAGCCGATCGGGATCGCGCGGCGCGCGGCGGCGTCCCACAGGACCACGGCCGGCGTGATCCCGGGCTCGAGGCCCATGCGGGCGCGCTGATTGGTTTCGGCGGTGTAGCGCGGGAAATCGGGCGAGGGTCCGCCGTCGGTCGAGATGGCGCGCACCTCGATCGCCCAGGTTGCCGCGACCGAGCGTACGATTGGCGACATGACCGAACAGGCGCCGCAGCTCTGCGCGAAAAAGTAGAAGAGGCCGTAGCGCTGCGAGAGATGCGCCATCACGCTGTCGCGCTCGGCCTTGCGGGCATCCTGCCACTGGCGCTTGCCGAGCGTCGAGACCGGGCGCTGGAGCGTGTAGTCGAGGTCCGGATCCTGCCAGATCGACCTCTGCCAGACATCGCTGAACAGCGAGGCGCGGTCGAGCTGCGCGCGCTGGAAGCGGATATAGGCGGTGACGTTGGCCGGCGTTGGCTCGAGGATGGCGCGGGCCTTCAATTCGCGCAGCTCGGAGGTGATCGCCTCCAGGCGCGCGGTCGCCGAGCTGTCCGGAACCACCTGAGTTTGCGGTGTCTCGGGCGGCTTGGTCCTGTTGCAGTAGAACCAGTACCCGAGTCGGCGCTCCTGGCAGTAGAACGGATCGTCGCTGGCAGTCGGGGCAGTTGGTGCGGGATCGGCTGCCCGCGCGGCCAGCCCGGACGACAGGATCAGGCAAGCGCCGAAAGCAGCCATGCGCAGGGCGCGGTCAATGCGATGCTTGGGCATAATAAGCCTCGATTTTCTGCTGGAGATCGCTGGCGGCCTGCAGTTCATCGGGCAGGCGTGCGGCATCGGTGAACTCGGCATAGACTTCGCTGAAGTCCATCTTGGAGAGATCGAGCTTCGCGAATTCATCGACGCTGAACCCCGCGCAGGTCTCCTCTTTGGGCGGTGCCCAGGGCTTGTTCAGCTGGGTGCGGCCCTGTTCCTGCAGGATGCGCGAGAGCTTCGATTCAAAGCAGCAGTAGACCTTGCGTTTGGTGAAGCAGACACCGAGGAAGCTCGACGCGCAGTAGGTGCCGACATAGTGGCACAGTCCCTTCGCATCGCGCTGATGGAGCAGCATCTCTTCACGGCTGCAGCCGAGTGCGACCAGCAGCTGGATCCCCGGGATCAGCGGGAAACCCTTGCCCTTGCAGCAGTTGAGGATGCCAAAGACCTTGGACGCACAGCTCGCGCGTTCGCCCTCGAACAGCTTGAGGTTGGCCGGATCGAACTCGCGGCGTGCCTGGTTCATGGCATTCAGCGCAACCGCCGCATCCTTGAACTCGGTGTTGGGCTGGCGGTCGATTGTCTCGCAGGACCCGTCGATGCAGTAGATGTCGCCGTCGCAGATGAACTGGCTGGGATCGGTTTTCTGCTCGGGCACGGGACAGTCGTAGACCCGCTCCCAGGTCCGGCAGGGCTGATCGGTCAGACAATCGGCGCGCACGAAACGGCAGCCGGGATTGGCTTCCAGCTCCGAGCAGTCCTGCTTCGCCGCGTAGGCTGCGCAAGTGTAGCTGCGCTCCCAGGCCCAGCAGGGCCGGGTTATGGAGACGCCGCCGATCACGCGGGTGACGGGATCGTTGTCCGAGCAGGTCTCGCTGTCCTGCGTGCAGTCGCTGTCAGCGGCAAGGCTCGCGCAGGCGCTCTCGTCGCGCACGGTGTCCACTGTCGTACCTGGCCTGACGGCGACTGGCGTAAAACCTGCCACTTGCTCGGTGCAGGTGAACTCATCGACCGGATCACCGGGCTCGGTGCAGCCCCCGCCGGCAAAGGTCTTGTCCCGTTGCAGGCAGGGGCCGGGATGCGTCCCGGTCTTGCGGCATTGCGAGCTCAGGAAGGCCGAGCAGTCACCTCCGGTCGAACAGAAGTAAAGGTAGGTGGATGCATCGCGCAGCTGCGTGGTCAGGCGAACCGTGCAGCTGCGGTTTTCGGCAGTCGCCGTGAAACCGGTGTTGCAGGTCGCGAAGTAGCGTGCCGCCGCGCTGGAGGAGGGCGGCAGCGGTACGCAGCGCCCTGCAGTCCCATCCCCGCCCATGCCGCTCGCGTACGTCATCGGATCGCCGCTGATCGTGCGGCTGCGAGCAATCGTCGCATCGAGATCGACGGGTGCGAACCTGGCGCGGTGCTGGAGGGAATCGCGCACTGTCCGGTAACCCGAGTGGGTGCTGCTCTGGCTTGCAGCCTCGCGTGCCATGCGGTCAGGATCGCCAAAATAGCCTGATTGCGGAGGCGTCCCGTTGTACCCCGGAATACGCGTGGCATTGGGCGCGGTAGTCGCGGCGGTCTGTGCGGCAGCGGCCTTGGCGGCGCCGAAGGCCTTGCCATCGGCGCGGGCCGCGTTAGGGCTGCTCTGGGCCAGCACCGGCAGCGCGGTCATGAGCAGCATGAGGGCGGACAGGCGGCGGATCACGGCGCATGCTCCTCGAGCCGCGCGCGGTATTGGGCCGCGAACTTCGCGCCCGGGCCGCCTCCGCTGGCTATTGCGTCGAGCGCAAAGGCCGCCGTGACATTGCCGCTGATCCGGTCAAACGGCGGGACACTGGTTGTGCAGTCGAAGCCGTCGCAGAGATCGAAATCGCTGCTGGCGACGACATAGGTCGGCACTGTCTCGATCCCGAAAGCGCGGAACAGGCGCGGATCGATCCCGACCCCGTCGCGCCGCTCGCCGGGGGCAAGCACGCGCGACAGTGCGGCGGTCATGGCCTGGGCGCTACCCCGCGTCAGCCCCCGAAACACCACCACGCCGCCCGCGCGCGGGACATCGTCCATCATGGACTTGAGCGCTGCCGGCGGCATCGACGTACTGGCAAAGGCGATAAAACGCGGTGCCTCGCCGAGGTCGGCCTTCGTCATGGTTCCCGCATCGGCGACCATGCCATCGAAATCGAACACATCGCTGGCCTTGCCGGTCTTAGTCTTGTTGCTCGTTGCAAGGCGCGCACCGTTGGCCTGCCCTTGCTTCGCAGTGCTGGTGGCTGCGGTGGTGAGCGCCTTGGCCCGGGCCCGTGCAGTTGCAGCAAGGGCTTCGGCTTCGCTGGCCTGCTCGCCGGCACGGGCGCGAATGGCCTCGACGTCGATATCCGCCGGCACGCTTTGCGCGAGCGCGCCGCCGAGCGCGGAGGTCATGGCGAGACCCGCGAGCGCCCAGGCCCGAAAGGAGAGGGAGGACCGGCGGCTCATAGCGCGCAGCAATTGCGTTTGCGCCAGACGAGGTAGCCCATATCCTCGCCGATCGCGGGATAGACCTGGCCTGCCGACATGAAGGTGGTCGAGGCGCCGATCGGCGCGCAGGCATAGCGGCCGCTGGTCTGGGGATTAGGGTTGGTTGCCTGGAAGCGGTACTGCTGCTTGCGCATGACCGGCATCAGGTATTTGCCGCAGAGGCCCTTGCTGCCCATCGTGCCCCAGGCGACGAGCTCGCGGTGGAGCTTGTAGGCGAAGCGCGCGAGCGCGAGACGTGAGGCCTGAACATGGCCGATCGTCGCCGAGACGTTGCCGTTCAGCGGGTACATTGTCCCCTGGCAGCCCGCGCACCAGAACAGGTCGTCGCTGGGGAGCTTGGTAGTCGCGGCGACACAGTCTGCGGCGCAGGCGGCAAGCGCGAGCGGATTGGCGAAGAGCACCGCTTCGGGATTGATGATCGCGGTGAGCTCGCTGTCCTGCCACAGCGGATCAAGCTCGGTGATATAAAGAATGTCGACCGAGCCCTGCTCGAGGCAGAGGAAGTCAGCCGCAAGCTCCATCCAGTAGATCAGCGGATAGGCGTACCAGTGGATATGCCACTGCGAGGCGTACTGCGTCGCGCCGCCGACCGCCGAGGGGCCGGCCATGGTCTTGAAGCCGATGTCGAAGCCCGGATCGAGTTTGAGCCCGCCCAGGTTGACGAAGCACCATGGCTTCATGCTGACATCGGCAAGTCGCACCGGCTCCCAGAACCCCATGGCGATGCCGGGGCGCAGCCCGCAGAGGCAGACCGGAAACGCAGGATTGCTGGTGTCGGGCCGGCTCGAAGGCCAGATCTTGAGCCCGCCGATCGAGATCGGGAAGAGGCACGACCAGCAGATATCGGTGATCGGGTTCACGAAATGCCCGGTGCAGCGCCCTGGTCCCGAAGCTGCAGCAGCGGGCGAAGGCGCGGCGGTGATGGCAAGCGCCAGACCTGCCGCAGCAGTGAACGCGTGACGGATAAGCGAACGAAGCCGCTTCATGACGCCCTCGCCGGCGCCGCCTTGAGCGCCTGTTCGGTGATCTGGAGCACGCGGCCCTTTTGCTCGATCACGGCCGGCACCGCGCGAATGCCGAAATGCCGGACGAGCGTGCCGCCCTGGTCGAAGTAGAAGCGCATCTGCCGCGCCTTCATCAGCGCCAGCGGCGCACCCGACACGAGGATCACCTTGGGCCGGCGCTTGCCGAAGGTGGTGGCGGCCCAGTCTAGCGCGGCGGGATCATCGCCATCGAGGAACACAAGCGGGCTGCGCAGCGGCACGGTGTCGAGCGGATTGACCCGGGTTCCGCGGGCAATGATGACTGTGCCGCGTGCGTCCCGGATGTCGGCGCTCACAGTGATCGTGGGATCGAAGGTCCAGGTGCGTGTGGCTGAAGCAGCGGTGAGACCCGGCACTGGATCGGGCCGCTGGACTTTGGCTTCGGTGCGCCGTTGGAGCGCGGCATTGAGGCGTGCGGTCTCGCCGCTCGCTTCGAGGCGCGTCAGGCGGCTGTGGATCTGTTCGAGGAGGTCAGGTTCGGCAATGCCCCAGACGGCGCCATGCTGGCCGTAGTCGCGGGCATTGGCCGGACCGCCAGTTGCGCAAAGAGCGAGCGCCAGAACCGGGAAGAGCGAGGAAGCGGGGCGCAGCGTCACAGGATCGCCCTCCCGGTTCCGAGGATGCGGGGACGGCAGATCCATCCGATCGCGGCATAACGGCTGTCGAAACCGTCCTTGTGCGGGCTGCCGACGAAGTAACAGCCCCTGGGGATGGTGCCGGTGGGGCCGAGCGCGAGCGGCTCGCCGGTGCGGGTCATCGGCTTGGCAAGCGCGACGGGTACGCCGTCGACGAAGAACTGCCGTCCTTCGCGCGTGACGTGCTGGCCGGGCATGCCGAGCACCCGCTTGCCGAACAGAGCCGGTTCCTTGCCGAAGTGCCGCTCGAGCAGCTCTGAACGCGGTGGCACGAAGAGCACGAGGTCGCCTTTGCCGGGCTCGGCGCTGCGCGTAAGCCAGATCGCCCAGCAAGGGAGCGAGGGGCTGGCGTTGACGAGCAGGGCGTGGGCGCGCGCAAAGTCGCTCAGCCCGCCAGCGCCCATAAGCGCGAGAGTGGCGCCGCCGACCAGCAGCAGGCTGCGCCAGCGGCTGCTCTTGAAGTAGGGCAGGTCAACGCGCGGCACGGGCGAGGTCCCCCATGCGCCGCGCGACATCGGCGCGGACTTTGTCGGTCATGTCGGGCACACCGCCAGCGACGACGGCTTCGGCGACGAGCACCGTGCGACCATCGCGGCCCAGACGTTCGACCGAGGCTTGCACGGCCTTCAGATAGGCCTCGACTTCGCCGCGCGTCTGTTCGGGCGGCCGGCCCGAGCGGGCCTCTGCCTCGACAAAATCGCCCATGATCCGCGAGAGCTGCACCGTGACGACCTGACGCTTCTCAAGCGCCAGCAGGCTGCGGGTCGCCCAGACGCCCCAGAGCGTGGAAAGCGTGAGGCTGACCCCGAGTGCTGCTGTGCCGAGCGTCTTGCGCCACGACAGGGACGGCGCAGTCGATGTTGCCAGAATGTTCCTCACTTTTCGCTCTCCGCAAGACCGGTCTGCACGGCATCGAGAAAGGCGGGCAGGCGCCAGATCGCGATCAGCGTGGCGAGGCCAAAGAGCCCGAGCGCGGTACCCTGATCGAACGCGGCGCGCGCGTTGTGATCGGCGGCGAGATAGTGCGCGGCGAGATTGTCGAGATGGAGGAAAAGCCGCTCGGGATCGCCGCCCGCCAGCATCAGGAAGGCGAGCAAAGGCAGCCCGAGCACCATGAGGTAGATCGCGCCGAGAAAGGCGCCTGCCTTGACGAGGATGTACCAGAGGTCGGCGAAATACCGCCGCGCGGGCGGGGGGTTGTCGCCCGCCGAAGTCGCCGGAACCGGCAGGCCAGGCGGTGCTGCGTCACCGGCAACCGGGGTTGCGAGATGGTCGAACGGCGTGACGAGGTAGAGAGGCATGAGAGTGTCCTTGCTTTGGGAAGTGATGGGATGGGGCCGGCTTAGGGCTGGTCGGGAAAAGCGATGCGCGCGATGGCGTCGGCGAGCTGATGACCGCGTGCGATCTCGGCATCGATGTCGGCCACAGTCTGGGGCGAGCTCGAGAACAGCGTTGCCGAGTAGGGATCGAGCGCGAGCCGACCGATCGCCTCGACTTCGGGGCCCTTGATGAAGACCTCGGAATAAGCCGAGCCTTCGCGCTTGAGGCTGCGGATCAGGGTCTCGGTGCGGTCGTCCATGTCGAGCCGCTTCGAGTTCCGGAAATCCGCAATCGTCTCGGGTTTCTGCTGTAGGATCAGCATCCAGTCGCTGTTCTCGAGCGCAGCAGTGGCGCCATCCGACTTGTAGTAGTCGTTGAGCGACTGGGTCGCGGTCGCCAGCGCGCCGCCGTACTTGCGGCAGGTGCGGGCATAAGTCTCGACGAAGGTGCCCATCGAGCCGCCCTTGAGCAGCGCCCAGGCCTCGTCGATCAGGAGCAGCTTCCTGACCGAACGTGGGCTCCGCGTCATGGCCTGGCTGGTCATGAACATGATCGCGCTGAGGACCACGCTGCGCAGATCCTCGCGCGCGGCGAGGTCCGACATCTCGAACACCGTGAAATCGCTCGACAGGTCGAGTGTCGCCGCACCCTCGAAGAAGGCGCCATAGGTCCCGCCCGCCATGTAGGGCGCAAGCGCCGTCGCGAGGTCACGCGCGAGGGGATGGTCGAGCGCTTCGAGCGCGGCGCCGACCTGTGTCACGCTGGCGGTGGAGCCGTGCGCGGTCCAGACCTCGTTGACCGCGCGGTCGATGAGCCCGCGCTCGGTATCGCTGAGCGCTGCGCTGTGCCGCGCCATCTGCCCGATGATGGCCTTGACCATGCCGAAGCAATCGAGGCGGTAGTCCTCGTCTTCGGCCGCGCGCGCCGCATCGATCATCGAAAAGGGATTGAGGCAGAAGCCCGAGGCGAGCGTGAACTCGACGAAGCGGCCGCCCTGAAGCCGTGCGGAGTGCTCGAAGCTGCGGCCATCGTCGATCACGACAACTTGCGCGCCGGCCCCGCGCAGCGCCGCGCACATCTCCTGGAGCAGCACCGACTTGCCCGAGCCCGACTTGCCGCAGATCGCGACATTGTGGTTGCCCGCGCCGTTCTCAAAGGGGGACCAGTAGAAGGGCTGGCCGCGCCGCCCGACGAACAGAAGGTGCGGCACTGGCCCGCCGAGGTACTCGCCCTGGACTGGCGCGATATTGGCGGCCGAGGTTGAAAGCAGCGTCCGGAAACGGTGCAGCCGCTCCATGTCAGAGCCAAGCCCATCGGCGAGCGTCAGCGGCATGGCGGCGAGCAGGCCCTGGATCTGAAGATAGCGCTCGTCGGCAAGATCCCAGCCAGCGGCCTTGTAGATCGACTTGACCGCGCGCTCGTGGGTGTCGCCAAGCCCGAGCGGCGAGTAGGTCGTGACCCCGTAGAAGACGCGCACGAGGCGGCGCCCTTCCTGGAGTTCGGCCTGGACGCGCGCCCATTCTGCCGACTGCTCGCCGATGCGCGGCAGGAAGCGCGCGCTGCGGGTATCGGCAAGGCTCGTCGTGCGCATGAACTTGTAGCCCGCGCGCGCAGCGGCCGCTTCCTGGTCGGGATAGACGAGGCAGAGCATCGTCGCGGCGGGACAGGGAAAGCGCAGCTTGTCGGTGAAAAGATCGCCGATCAGCCGCGCGCATTCGTGCGGCGCCCAGCGCGGCGGATAAGCGCGCACGGCAAAGTGGCGCAGGTCGAAGCGGTCGGGATAGACTTCGCCGATGACCGGCGAGCCGTCCGCCATCTCGCCGGTCGGGCGAAAACGCTCTGTGGCGAGCAGCAGCCGGTCTTCGCGCACGACAAGCTCGATATCGCGGCGGATGGCCTGCGCGGCGATCGGGTCCTCGGGATTGTAGGGGACGGCGTCTTCCTGCGGCGCGGTGGTCGGCGAGGTGAGGTCGTCGATCAGCGCGATCAGCCCCTCGGGCTCCAGTTCGGCGACGCCGAGGCCGAGTGACTTCAGCATGGCGATGAGGCCTTCGCGTACCTGGACCAGCTCCTGCGCAGAGACCGACTTGTGCTCGGGCACGCCGACCGAGACGAAAACCTGGTGGTGCCGGGCGTGGAAGGGGGCTTCGTCCGAACCCGAGCGCCAGACCATCTTGTAGAGCTGGCGGGCGCGGTGCCGGGCGATGGCCTCGTAGATCCCGCCCTGGAGGTAGCGCGGCGCAAACCATGGGCCGACGATCCGGCTGATGCGCGGCGAAGCCAGATGGAGGATCTGGAGGCAAGCCCCGCCCGGCAGGCCTTCGGAGAAGAACGCGCCCAAGATCTCGGCAGTGCGCTCGTCGGCCCCGATCAGCGGCGTGACGCCCAGCACGAAGCCCTTCGAGCGGGCATTGAGATAGAGACGGTGGCGCGGATCCCACACGCGGTAGGGCAGCCAGTCCGAAAGCACGTCGAGCATGAGGCGGGGGCGTGCGGCTTCGGTGTGCTCGGCATCGCCGGTAAGCCCGCCGAGCATGGCATCGCGAAGGGTTCGGAACGAGAGGCTCACGGGCGGGGCTCCTTGGGCGAAGCGGTCTTGGCAGCGGCAGCACGGCGCGCGGCATCGATCGCGGCGGCCGAGGGGTACTGCGGCGGATCGAAGGAAGGCCGAGAGGTCCGAACATGCGGGGTGGCGGGCATGTCGGACCCCTCGGCCACCGGCGGGGGGACGCCGGGTATTGCCTCGCCAACCGTGGAGGGGAGGGCCGATGGCGAGGCAAGCTCGAAGGGTGGGGTGTCGTCCGCGCCTTGCGCAGACGGGCTGGGTGCGGGTGACAGCGTGCCGCCCGCGACAGGAGCAGGCTCATCGGCAGACTTGGCAGCGGCCTGCGCCGCCTTGAGCTGCCGGCCGATCTGGCGCGCAAGCGGCGCAGTCGAGGGCGAGCTGTTCGCACCAAGCTCTGCGGCCCAGTGCGGCGCTTCGATCACGGTCCAGGCAACCGCTTCGTCGTGTAGCGTCCCGCTCTCGTCGACATGCGCGGGGAAGACCACGCGGAGGCGGCGCTCCGCCGTGCGGGCGGGATCATCGCTGCCCAGTGGCGCCGCGATCCCGGCGCGCTGGCGCGCTGCGCTGAAATCGGTGTCCTGATCGGGCGCGACAATCTCCTTCGTCGCGCGCTCGTCGATTGTGCGCGAGGGCGCACAGGTCCCGCTCGGCGCGCGGCAGGTGAACTCGCCTTTGACATTGGTGCCGAGGCCGACGCAGCCGGTTAGCGACAGGCAAAGCGGGGCGAGGGTGGCGGCGAGGCGCAAGTGGTGCGACATCAGATTCACCTTTTGTTCGATGCGGGAGGTTGCGATGCGGACGCGGTCAGGAAAGCGCGCAGCGCGGCGGCCGGGCGGTAGCCTTCGAGGACCGCGCCATCGGAGGGCCGCACGATCACCGGTGTTCCGGAGAAGCCGTGCGCCTTGGCGAAGGCTTCGTTGGCGTCCAGCCCGCGGGTGTCGCAGGGCTTGGGGTTGGCGAGCGCGGTGCCGGAATAGGCGGCATGAAGGGACGTCTGGGGGAATGGCGAGCAGAGCACGCGCTCGGCGTCCTTGCGGGACTCCGGCCCGAAGATAGAAATCGGCCGCTCCTCGACGCGCGCGCCGATGGCTTTGAGCTCGCCCGACAGCTTCTTGCAGTAGCCGCAGTGGAAATCCGAGAAGACGACGACCTTGGGACCATTCTGGGGACCCCAGCGGATCGCCCCGTTCTCGGGCAGGCCCGCGAGCGAGACCTTCTGGGGCGCAGGGGGAGCTTGAGTCCGACCAGGCGCCTCACTGTCCGCATCGTCGCGGTGCGCGGCACCGGCGGCGAGCAGGTCGGGATTAAGCTTGAGCAGCCGCGCCGCAGTCAGATCCTGGCGCGCTTCCATGTCGTAGACCCGGCCGATCACAAGGTACTTGGCCTGTGCGTCGACATAGAACAGCGTGGTCTTCGAGGCGACCTCGCACAGGCCGCCGAGGCCCTTGCAGTCGATCGCGTCGATCGGCGTCTTGGGCAGGCGCAGCTGGAGCGCGGCGCGAACCTTGGCGGTATCGGCTGCCGCATGGGCCGGTGAGGCCATGTAGGCCGCAGCCCATCCGGTCGCTGCTGAAAGCGCAATAAGGCTGGCAAGGCCTGCCGCGCGGGTGAGCGCGCGGGAGCGCTGAGATGGCATCGGGGTCACTGGCTGTTCCTCACGAAGACGCCGTCGAGAAACACGATCTCGACATCGATGCCGGTCGGCATCTCGACGACGGGCTGGTACTGTTCGGCGCGTTCGATCAGGTATTTGCTGACCGTGTCGGCGGCTTCCCCGGCGCCCTGGCCAAGCCCGCCGCCGAAGATCTCGCCGGCCGAAAGCTTGGCAGGGGTGCCGTTCGCGGTGGTGCGCTGGTTCGCGAACACGCTGTTGGCATTGGCCGAGAAACCGCGCCCGAACCCGCCGATGATCCCGGCAAGCAGCGCCTGCGTGACGAGGTTGCCCTCGCGGCTGACGACGCGGCCGCGCACGCCGGACTTGCCGGCAAAGCTGATGAAGCCTTTGACCTCGCTCACCGCGACGCGCCCACCAGGCTGGTCGCAGGTCATGCGCGCCAGCTTCACGTAGACCTTCTCTGAGGAGAGATCGCCGCGCGCGGCGCCATTGACCACGCAGCCCTCGATCCGCGTGGTCAGGACCTTGCCGTTCTGCAGCACCGAGCGGGCTGGCCCCGTAATGCGCAGAACCACGGGAAGCGGATCGGTCTGGCTCGCAACGCCCGTCGAGGCATCGACCCCGACGATCACGCGCGCCGGCGCATAGGAGTTGGGCGGGAGATACTCGGGCGAGTCCTCGACGACGAGCGGCGGCGTCTCGGCGCGCGCAACCTTGAGGCCAGCACCGCCCTTGTCGCCGGTGAAGCTCATCAGCTTGGACAATCGCACCCTCACACGAGCGGCAGCCATAGCGCGGGCGGCGGGTGACCAGCACGCGAAAGGTGGTGGGCACGACGTCGAGACGCTCGGCCACATCCTCACCGATCTGGTGGAGCGCGCCGCCGCAGCAGGGGCAGACCTTATCCTCGACATCGACGACCTGCTCGATCCGCTCCAGGTGAGCAGGCAGCGAGCCGCGGTTGGCCTTGCGCGGGCGATCCGCCGGGGCCCGGCTAGCCTTCTCCACGACGTGCTGGGCCTCGGCCAGAGCCGTCTCGACCTCCTCGAGGGCAAGTTCGAACTGATCGGGATCGAGCTGTTCGGACCGGCGGCCGAACCGGTGCCGCTGCAGGGCCTCGATGATCGCCTTCAGGCGTTCGACCTCGGCCTGAAAAACCTTCAGCGCATCAAGCTCGCGGGCCTGTTCGAGGACGAGCGCGCGGAGCGCTTCGACGTCGTTGGGAAGGTCCGCTTCCATGAGCATGGGAGCAGTGAATCAGCAGGCGGAGCCCCCGTCAACCGGCAATCTGCGGGGCGATCGGGCGGCGTCCGCCATGCACTCGGCGCCAGTCCAGACCCTCGAGCAAGGCGCCCAACTGCGCCGCCGTGAGCCGCATCACGCCGTCCTGGATACCCGGCCACTTGAACCCGCCGGACTCCAGCTTCTTGGCCATCAGGCACAGCCCGGTGCCGTCCCACCAGACGAGCTTGATCCGGTCGCTGCGCTTGGCCCGGAACACGTAGATCACGCCGGAATAGGGATCACCGCCGTACTCGGCACCGACCAGCGCAGCCAATGCATCGGGTCCCTTGCGGAAGTCCACCGGGCGCGTCGCCACCATCACCCTCGCGCTTGGGCCGATCCCTATCATCAGCTGGCACCAGCCTGCAGAGCTTGAATGATCGCCACGGCCAGATCGGTCCTGACTGCCTGTCCGATCCGAACCACGGCACCACCAACTTCGACCTCAATGCCATCGCTTGAGCTCGGCGGTGAGCCACCCACGACCGGCACAAACATGGGTTCGTCTCGTAGGGGAAGCTTGGCGGCCTCCATGGCGTAACGCAGCTCCCTGCGCCACGTGTACAGCAGCGCCGTGCTGATCTCCCGCTCACGAGCAAATGCGGCGATGTTATCGCTGCGCTCCATCTCCGAAACCAACGCAAGCTTCTGCTCCAGCGTCCAGACGCGCCGTCGGCCTCGCATCCCTGGGAGAACTTCGATCCGCCGGACACGCTTCAGAGGCACCCCAATGTCGGTGTCCAATGCACTCGCAAGGCGGGTATCATCCATCCCCGCACTTCAACCACACCACTCGGGGCAGGCAAGGTGGGGCCGGAACACCGCTTACGTTTTAAAGACTGTCGGCAGTGGCAAATCCGCTGTTGCCGTCATGCCGCAGAAAATGATCTTGAATGCTGGATAGTGTGTTATTAGCTGGCTCTTGCGGGCTGGCTCTTGCGGGCTGGCTCTTGCGGGCTGGCTCTTCCGACCGCCCGCCGCGGTCACTGTGACTGACCGCAGAGCGCTCGAACCGATACTCCGTGGAACGAGATCTGAGCTGCTTGGACGTCATGCCACTGACCCTTCAGCGCGTCTAAGACGTCTCCATCGGACGCCGCCATGGCGTCTCTCAAGCAGCCTTAATTTTGCCTTTAGACGCAATGCGTTTAACCTCGCTTTGAAGGGTTGCACCACTTGAGCTGTGTGGGGGCGTCCGCACTAAACGTCGAGGTGCACTCAGCAGCATTGGTAATCTCGCCTAGTTTTTAAGATCGGGCTTCTTGATGAGCTCGTTCACTGAGCGGTCATCCCGGCATCGATCACGTGCTCAGCGCCGGTAATGTAGCTGGATTCATCGCAGGCCAGGAACAGTACAAGGTTCGAAACTTCTTCCGGTTCTGCAATGCGGCGCAGGGGAATCTGCAACAGCGCTTCGCCTCCGCCTTCATCGGTCGCCTCTACCATCATCGGGGTCATGATGAAGCCGGGATGGACCGAGTTCACGCGGATGTTGTCGGGGCCATATTCGATGGCAGCGGCCTTGGTCATGCCGCGCACGGCGAACTTGCTGGCGACATAGGCGAGACTGGGGAAACCGTAGTTGGCGACAAGGCCCGCAATCGACGAGATGTTCACGATCGAGCCACGGCCGCCTCTCAGCATCGAGGGGATGACCGCGTGCATGCCAAGGTAGACCGAATGCTGGTTCACTTCGCAGACCTTGCGATAATCCGCTTCGTTCACGTCTGCGGTCTTCGCCATCACGCCGAGGATGCCGGCGTTGTTCACGAGGATGTTGACCGGACCGAAGAAGGCCTCTGCTGCAGCGACCACGCGGGTCCAGTCGGCCGCACTGGTCACGTCATGCTCGATGAACAGGGCGTTCGTGCCCAGCTCCTGCGCGAGCGCGCTCCCGGTGTCCGAACGAAGATCCGTTAGCACAACTTTCGCGCCCTCGGCCACGAAGCGCCGCGCATGCGAGGAGCCCATGCCGCGTGATGCGCCCGTGATGATTGCGGTGCGGCCATCCAGTTTACCCATTTCAGTCTCTCCGGTCGTTTCAGAAGGGGCACGGTTCGCGTCCTGCCGTTTCGGCGACACTCATGATGGACCTCCCGGGCCTAGTCAACACTAGCGTTTACAAGAAGGCGGCAGGCGCGCTAGACGTCGGCTTCAGCGGCGTCCTGCTGCGGCGGGAGACAAGGTGATGGAGGACGAGATCAAGAGCGGCGCTGCGGGTGAGAACAAGGCCATCGTCGCACGGTTCTTCGAGATCTTCTCCAGCGGCGATGTCCCCGCGCTGCTCGATGCGATGGCTGATGGCGGCAGCTGGTGGGTGTCCGGCCGGCTGGAGGGCATGTCCGGCCGCTACGACAAGGCCAGCTTCGGTCCGCTCGTCGAAGGCGCGAAGGCCATCTACAAATCGGGCAGTCTTGCCATAACGCCGGTTTCAATGATCGCCGAAGGGGACCGGGTGGCGGTGGAGGCGACCGGGCTTGCCGAACTGGCCGACGGGCGCACCTACACGCCGCAGTATCATTTCCTGGTCACCGTCAGCGCAGGGAAAGTCTTCGAAGTGCGCGAGTACATGGACACGCAGCACGCCAAGGATACGTTTTTCGGCAGTTAGCCGGCGGCCGCCGGAACTGGCGCGGACAAGGCCGCGACGATCTGACCCAGCGTATCGCTCACCGCATCCTCGAACCGTTCGCCATCGTCGCTGTCATCGCGCGTGTGGATGACGAGAATGTTGAGGAACATGAAGCTCGCTGTCACCAGCCGCCGCTGCGCCACGGCTTCCGGAAGGTCGCCGAGACAGGCCCTGAGCAGGCTCAGCGTGCGCGCGAGATTGGGGGCGACGCGATCGCCGAACTGGCCAAACCGCTTGCCCTGATAGCGCAGCAGATAGGCGCTGAGGAAACCGGCGTAGGAGTAATCGCCGAATTCGTCGATGAGCTCGATCTGCGGCCGGTAGATGATATCGGCGATCGTGCGCAGGTCTGAAAGCGTGCCAGCTGCTTCGGCGGCCGCCAACATGGCGCCGCGGGTCGGCTCCATCTGATCCATCCGATAGTCGAAAACGGCCTGGACCAGCGATTCGCGCGATCCGAAGTGATATTGCACCGCGTGATGATTGCGCTGTCCGGCCTGGGCCGCGATCTCGCGCAGCGATGCACCCTCTATCCCGTTGCGCGCAATAAGGACTTCGGCCGCAAGGATGAGTGCCAGCTTGGCGCCCTGCGGTGACGCATTTCCGGCAGTAACAGCAGATTTCGGAGCCGCTCGGGTCATGTGCGCCAATTGGGATAGCTGGGCGAAGGCGTCAAGTCCGGGGCTGGGGGCGCCATTTTCGTTCAATCAACGAGGGTGTTGATTTTGGTCAACGGATGTGTTGAATGGGGTTGACGCGGAAGCAGGTGAGGAGCATTTAAGCCACATGGCTTAATCAAGGGCCGAAGGGAGAGTTGCAATGACAATGGAAACTGGCCTGATCTTTCATCCCTACATGCGTCCCGGTCGTACCGCCCGGCAGACCTTCCAGTGGGGCGTCGACAGCGCGGTTCACTGCGACAAGATCGGCTTCACCTCGATGATGATCTCCGAGCACGCCTCGCAGATCTGGGAAAACATCCCCAATCCCGAACTGATCATGGCCGCAGCCGCGCTTCAGACGGAGACCATCAAGTTCGCCCCGATGGCGCATATCCTCCCGCATCAGCACCCGGCCAAGCTGGCCATGATGGTCGGCTGGCTCTCGCAGATCCTTGAGGGCCGCTATTTCATGGGGATCGGCGCAGGCGCCTATCCGCTGGCGTCTTATATCCACGGCATCAAGAATGCGGAGACGACCCACCTCAACGACATGGTGCGCGAATCGCTCTTCATCATGGAGAAGATCTGGAAGCGCGAACCGTTCTTTTACGAGGGCAAGTACTGGAGCGCGGGCTTCCCCGAAGAAGAACCGGCAGAAACCGAGGAAGACGAACAGCACCTCCTTGCCAACTACGCCCCCTACGGCGGCGGGTTCCCCGAGTTCGCGGTGACCGGCTTCAGCGCCAATTCCCCGTCGATGAAGCTTGCTGGTGAGCGCAACTTCAAGCCGGTTTCGATTTATTCCGGCCTCGATGCACTCAAGCGCCACTGGGAAATCTATTCCGAAGCCAACATCAAGGCCGGTTTCACACCCCAGCGCCAGCGCCACGCTGTCTCGCAGACGGTGTTCTGCGCGGAAACCGATGCCGAGGCCAAGCGCCTCGTGATGGAAGGCCCGATCGGCTACTGCTTCAATCGCTATCTGATCCCGATCTGGCGCCGCTTCGGCATGATGGATGGCTTTGCCCGCGATTTCGGCGTGGACTCGCTCGACATCGATCTCGAGTTCCTGACCGATCATGTCTTCGTCGTCGGTTCACCCGATACGATCGTCGAAAAGCTGAGCCACCTGTTCGAGCAGACCGGCGGCTGGGGCACGCTGCAGGTCGAAGCGCATGACTACTACGACGATCCGTCGGCCTGGTTCACCTCGCTCGAGCTGCTTTCAAAGGAAGTCGCACCGCGGGTTCGCGTTCCGGGCGAAGCGCTGGTTGCGGCCTGATCGAGCCACAAGCGGAACAAACCGTCTTCGCGCAGTCATGGAAACGAGGGTCAGAATTCTTTCGGATGCAGTGAGATGAGTAAATAACAAAAGTGGGAGAAGGGTAATGGTATTTGAAAACAGCGGCGCCAGTGAAGGTCGCAGGTTTGGTGCGGCTTTCCTGCGGGAGGGCGTAAGTGCAGTCGCGTTGATCGTGGCCGGTTTTTCGGTTCCTGCCCAAGCGCAAACTGCGCAGCCGCAGGCTGTCGACGCGACTGGCACCGAGGACATCGTCGTGACCGCGCAGCGCCGCGAGGAGAAACTGTCCAAGGTTCCCGTCTCGGTCGTTGCCTACAATGCCGAAGCCCTTCAAACCCGGAACATCGCGAGCGAGCAGGATATCGGTACGCTGGTTCCCGGTCTTCAGGTCAAGAACGGGCAGAACTCGAACCAGCTGAGCTACAGCATGCGCGGGCAGTCGCTCGACCCGTTCTCGGGTACGAGCCCTGCCGTGCTGCCGTACCTCAACGAAGCGCCTTACAACCCCGGAAACACCGCGACCGCCTTCTTCGATCTGGCCTCGATCCAGGTGCTGAAGGGGCCACAGGGGACGCTATTTGGCCGCAATGCCACGGGCGGCGCTGTGCTCTACACGACGCCGATGCCTGGCAACGAATTTGCCGGATATGTGATCGCGCGCGGTGCCTCGCGCGAGTTCGGCCAGATCCAGGCCGCGGTCGATCTGCCGATCATCAAGGACAAGCTGGCCATTCGCATTGCGGGCGATATCACCCGCGGCAACGGCTATATCACCAACATCAACACCAATAATACGCTGGGCGACAAGAACAGCCGTTCGGGCCGCCTGACGATCCTGTTCACGCCGGCCGACGGGATCAAGAACGTCACGATCGTGCAGCATGATCGCGTGCGCGGCACCGAAGGCGTCGGCGGTATCTTCAACTACTATTCGCGGCTCGCGACCCCGGGTGACCCCACGTCGCAGTTCATCAGCGACGGCACCAATCATATCACCAACACCACGGGCACGCCGCTTTCGAACACGCTCGCTGCGATCTATGGCGCGAACGACGGGCCGGCAGGGCCGGGCTTCTTCCCGGGCGCCGTCGAGGGCTACACCAAGTTCTCGCGCGCAAATCCCTACAAGATCTTCCTGCAGTATGATCTGCCGCACCGCGCGAACAATACCTTCGTGTCCAACACGACCGAGGTCGAGGTTGGTGAACATGCCAAGATCAAGAACATCTTCAGCTACATGAAGGGCAATTCGCGCACCGCGGGCAATCTCGGCGGCGGTCCGTTCGGCTCGCTGTGGCTGTTCAAGCTCGCCGGTACCAATGCCACCGGCGTGCCGGGTGGACAGACGTTTGAATCCGAAACCTACAGCGACGAACTGCAGTTGCAGGGCACAGCCGCAGTCGGCAAGCTGAACTACACCGTGGGCGCCTTCTATTCGAACCAGAAGCGCTACGAGATCATTCCGATCAACATCGGTGCCGATGTCGTCCCCGGCGGCATTGCCGACATCTCCTATGCATACCGCAACCGGCAGACCTCCAAGGCGATCTTTGCCCAGCTCAGCTACCAGCTGACGGACAAGCTCACCGCGACGCTCGGCGGGCGCTATACCTGGGAAACCGTCGGCATTCGTCAGGCGGAAGGCAATGTCTTCGGCGTCGATCCAAACTCGCCGGCGGCAGACCAGAGCACCAAGCTCTCTGCCCCTGCCTGGACGGCGAGCTTGCAGTATCAGATCGACTCCAACAACATGATCTACTTCAACCAGCGCGGCAGCTTCCGCGCGGGTAACCTCAACGGTACGGTGGCTCCGTTCACCGATCCGCTGACGGGCAAGGCGGCGAACCTGTTCAAGAACGAGAAGGTTCACGACTTCGAACTGGGCTACAAGTTCAACGGCCGCATCTCGTCGGTGCCGGTGCAGTTCAACGTCGCTGCCTACAAGGTCATCGTGAAGGACGCGCAGCGCGCGCTCTATGCGATCGTGGGCGGCGCGCCTGCGGGCTTCACGGTCAACGTACCCAAGGCCGAGACCCAGGGCGTTGAAGTTGACGGCTTCTTCGGGCTGACCTCGTGGCTCGATGTGGGCTTCAATCTTGCCTACACCGATGCGAAGTACACTGATCGCAATGTGCCGATCCCGTTTGTCGGCAGCCTGCAGGTCGATTCCTATCCGGATGCGCCGAAGTGGGCCGGTTCGGTCAATGCGGAGATCAAGTTCCCGGTGCCTGCAAAGATAGGCCGGGTCAGCCTGCGGACCGACTTCTACAAGCAGTCGAGCTTCTTCTTCTCGAACACCAATGGCACTTCGACGCCGGGCACGCAGCTGGATGGTTATTCCACGCTGGGGATGCGCCTGAACTGGAAGGACATCATGGAAAGCCAGGTCTCGGCCGCGTTCTATGTGCGCAACCTGACCAAGAATACCTACTATGTCTCGGGCTATGCGCTTGGCGCGTCCAACGGCGTGAACACCGCCTATCCGGGCGAACCGCGTACCTTCGGTGCGGAGCTCTCGGTCAAGTTTTGACCGGATGCTCTGCGGCGGGCGGGGGAGTCGTCCCTCACGGCTCTTCCGCCCGGATGCTGATCAGGAGATGCCGCGACATGGTCGCGGCATTTTTTGTCTTAGCCTCTCAGTTCCAGCCCGTTGCCATCCGGATCGCTGAGATAGAGCGATTGGCCCCATCCGGATGCGCCGTACCGTTCGGCAACCGGGCCGACCGCCACACCGTGCGCTTCCAGATGGAGCCGCACTTCGTTTGCATCGAAGCTGGCAACGGTGAGGCAGAGATGGTCCATGTTGCGAACGGCGTCGGCCGGCAATGGCTGCCCCGCAAGCAGGTCGATGAACGCGCTGCCCACGCGCAGATGGGCGAGCCCGATCTCGTCTCGCCGCCAATCCAGCGAGCAGCCGAGAACATCGCAGTAGAACCGGATGGAGCGATCGAGATCGGCCACCCTGACGACGACATGATCGATTCCGGCGATTTCCATAAGCGGCTGTTTGCGCGTGCGATTTCATCGAGGCAAGCGGGCAGGACGGGCAATCAACGAAAAGGTTGATTTGGGGCCTCAGGGAGACCTGATCGCCATTGACAAGCTCTGATTCTACCCCCTATCAACGGTTGTGTTGATAAAGATGGACAGGGATCGAGGCGATGAAATTCCACTTGATGCAGACTGGTGTGGTGGGGCGGCGTCACGAGATCGAGGCCGGCATGGCCGGGCAGCGCAATGATCTTTACCAGCGCTTTCTCGAAGAGATTCGCGGCTATGTCCGCCTTGCCGATGACCTTGGCTATTATGGCTACTGCCAGCCCGAGCATCACCTGCAGATCGAGGGTTTCGAAGCGAACAACCATCCGGGGATGTTCAGCCTGTTCGTCGGACAGAACAGCAAGCGGCTCAAGGCCGGGATCATGGGCTACACCATGACCACCCACAATCCGGTGCGCGTTGCCGAGGAAATCGCCACGCTCGATCACATGCTGCAGGGCCGCATGTATTGCGGCTTCACCCGCGGCTACCATGCCCGCTGGGTGGATAGCTATGCTGCCAAGGAAGGCATCAGCGCCACCACGCCGGACAATGTAAAGGCGCGAGATCAACAGGATGCACGCAATCGCTCCTTGTTCGAGGAGGGTGTTCGCGTCATCAAGAAGGCATGGACCAGCGACGTGTTCAGCCATAAGGGCGACAACTGGGAGTTTCCCCCGAACGGCGGTTCTGCCGGTCATCCCGCTTACGCCAAGTATGGCAAGGGACAGGACGCTGATGGCATTGTCCGCCAGATCGGCATCGCCCCCAAATGCTTCCAGGAACCGCACCCTCCGATCTACGGCGGCTTTGCCGCATCGGGGCGCACCATCGATTTCTGGGCGGAAGAAGGCGGCAAGCTGATCGTTCTTTCGGACAACCTCGATTTCTGCGAGTCCCTCAACAACCGCTACATCGCCTCGGCCGCCAAGGTTGGCCGAGAGGTGACCAACACCCAGGCCTCGGCCTGGGGCGGCTTTCTCATGCTGACCGACGACAAGGACCGCGCGGCCAAGCTCATGGAGGAGCACATGTGGTTCTGGGATGAATGGTTCATCCCGATGGGCCAGCGCCCGCCGAACGTCCTGATCGGCTCGGCCGATGAGATCGCCGACCGCATCGGCGAAGCGCACGACCGGCTTGGCTTTGACGAGCTGTTCCTGATGTTCGGTCAGGGCCACCTCGAGCCCGAGGAAAATCAGGAAGAGCTCGAAAAGTTCATCAGCAAGGTGGCGCCGCGCTTTTCGACCAAGAACGAAGAGGGTGTCTTCGTCTGAAGCATAAAGTTTGAAACCAATTCAAACGCTGGGAGAGATCAAATGGCTATGCAGTGCGGTATCTTCATGACGCCTTACAATCCGCCGAGCCGCACACCGCGTCAGGTGTTCGATTGGGCGGTCGATATCGCGCGGATCGCCGACGAGGCTGGCTTTGCCGATTACATGATCGGCGAGCACTACACGCTGGGCTGGGAGAACATCCCGATGCCCGAAGCGATCATCGCTGCCTGCGCGCACACAACCAAGCAGATCCGTTTTGCGCCGATGGCGCACCTGCTGCCCTATCACGACCCGGCAACGCTCGCGATCCGCATCGGCTGGCTGAGCCAGGTCATGGAAGGCCGCTATTTCCTTGGCGTGGCGCCCGGCGGCCATCACACCGACGCTATCCTGCACGGCTTCGAGAGCATCGCGCCGCTGCCGCCGATGCAGCTTGAGGCGCTCGCGCTCATGGAGCGGGTGTGGGAGGGCAAGCCGTTCGTCGAGAAGGGCAAGTACTTCCAGGCCGGTTTCCCCGGCGCGGACACGATGCCGGAATACCACGTCGAGATCGCCAACAACGGCCCCTATGGCGGGCGGGCGGCGCTTGAGCTTGCCGTGACCGGCCTCTCGATGAAGTCGTCTTCGATGAAATTTGCTGGCGAGCGCGATTACTCGCCGATCTCGTTTTTCGGCGGCACCCCTCAGATGCGCGCGCACTGGGACACCTGGGAGGAAGCAATGCTTTCCAAGGGCCATACGCCGGATCGCAAGCGTTACCGCGTGTGCCGGGATATCTTCATCGCCGATACCGATGCCGAGGCAAAGCGGCTCGTGCGCAAGACCGGGCTTATGCAGACCTGGCACAAGTATCTGAAGGAAATCTACGTCAAGTTCGGGCTGTTCGACGGGATCATCCACGATAGCGGCATCGACATCACGCCTGACGCAATCGACGAGGATTTCCTTGTCGAGCACGTGATCCTGTGCGGTTCGCCTGAAACGGTGATCGAGAAGCTGGAGAAGCTCGCCGATGCGGTCGGCGGCTGGGGGCAGATCGTGGCCAACCAGCATGACAGCATCGACGATCCCAAGCCTTGGGAGGAATCGCTGCGCCGGCTTGCGACCGAAGTCTGTCCGAAGGTGCGCATGCCCAACTGAACCCCTCCCGGGTCGGCCACCGAGGGCGCCGCCAGACGCGCCGCGGTCGGCCTCGCCGGGGTGCCGAGAGGATCGAGAAATGAGCAAGGCAAGAGCATGCGTGCTGGTCGAACCCAACCGGGTCGAGACCTGGGATGTCGAGATCTACGATCCCGAACCCGGCGGCGCGCTGGTGCGCATCGTAGCGGGCGGCGTCTGCGGCAGCGACGTGCACATCATGTCGGGCGAGGCCGGTGTCATGCCGTTCCCGATCATCCTCGGCCATGAAGGGGTTGGCCGGATCGAGAAGCTCGGCGCCGGTGTGACGACCGATTATGCCGGGGTTGCGGTGAAGCCGGGTGACCTTGTCTACTGGGCGCCGATCGCACTTTGCCATCGCTGCCACAGTTGCACCGTGCTCGACGAGACTCCCTGCGACAATTCGACCTTCTTCGAACATGCCGAAAAGCCCAACTGGGGCAGCTATGCCGATTACGCCTGGCTGCCCAATGGCCTTGCCTTCTTCCGGCTGCCCGATGGCGCCTCGGTAGAGGCGGTGATCGCGCTGGGCTGCGCGCTTCCCACCGCGCTGCGCGGGTTTGATCGCTGCGGGCCAGTTCGGATGGGCGATACCGTGGTGGTGCAGGGGGCTGGCCCCGTTGGCCTCTCCGCCATCCTCCTGGCGAAGCTTTCGGGCGCGCGGGAAGTGATTGCGGTCGACATGCATGAGAACCGCCTCGCAATCGCCCGTTCGCTGGGCGCGACGGCGACTGTGTCGCTCAAGGACAGCCCGGAAGAGCGCCGCCGGCAGATCTACGACCGGGTTGCGCCCAACGGGCCTGACATCGTGGTCGAAGCCGCCGGCGCATTGCCGGCCTTTCCGGAAGGCGTCGACATCGCGGGCAATCATGGCCGCTACATCATCCTTGGCCTGTGGGGAGCTATCGGCACGCAGCCGATTTCCCCGCGCGATCTCACGATCAAGAACCTGACGATTGCGGGGGCGACCTTCGCCAAGCCCAAGCACTTCCATCAGGCCTTGCACCTCGCGGCACGGCTCAATGGCGAATACCCGCTGGCCGAGATCGTAAGCCACCGGTTCGGTGTCGCAGGCGCGCTGGAAGCGCTCGAGGCGACGGCCGCCGGTGCAGTGATCAAGGCCATCATCGATCCCGAAATCAGCTGACGCACGGAAGGACGTTCCATGACGCAAACCGCAATTGACGACAGTCGCGTGCGCGCGCCGCGCCCGCCGCACGTTCCGGAAGCCCTTGTCCGCGATATCGACATGTATGCGATTGACGGGATCGAGAACGGCTTCCACGAGGCGTGGAAGGCCTTGCAGACGGACGGTACGCCCGAACTTGCGTGGACTCCGCTGACCGGCGGCCACTGGGTGGCGACGCGCGGCGAGGTCATCAAGGAAATCTACAGCGACCCTTCGCGCTTTTCGAGCCAGGTGATCTTTCTGCCCAAGGAAGCGGGCGAAAAGTACGGCATGGTGCCGACGCGCATGGATCCGCCCGAGCATACGCCGTACCGCAAGCTGCTCGATACCGGGCTCAATCCCGCGCAAATCCGCAAGATGGAAGATCAGGTGCGCCAGGCAGCGGCGGACCTGATCGAGCCGATGGTCGCGCGTGGACACTGCGATTTTGCCGCCGAGTACGCCAATGTCTTCCCGGTGAAGGTCTTCATGGCGATGGCGGACTTGCCCATGTCCGATGTGCCCAAGCTTGCTGTTTTCGCGCAGGACATGACCCGGCCATCGGGCAATACGCCCGAAGAGATGGCTGCAACGCTCGATGCGGCCAACCGCGGTTTTGACGCCTATGTCGATCCGATCATTCGCGAACGCCGCGGGAAGGATGGCACCGATCTCATTTCTGTCATGGTCAACGGCGCGATCAACGGCGAGCCCATGCCGCATGACAAGGCCGTCGGGCTGATTTCGCTGCTCCTGCTCGGCGGGCTGGATACGGTCGTCAATTTCCTGAGCTTCGCGATGATCTACCTTGCGCGGCATCCGGAAAAGGTTGCGGAGATCCGTGACGACGAACTGAAGCTGCGGCGCGGTGTCGAGGAATTGTTCCGCCGTTTCCCGGTCGTTTCCGACGCGCGCATGGTCGCCGCTGATCAGACCTATCGTGGTGTCGAGCTCAAGCAGGGCGATATGATCCTGCTGCCGACGGCGCTCCATGGCCTCGATCCGGATGAGAACGAGGATCCCTGGAACCTCGATTGGGACCGCAAGGCCCCGCAGCACAGCACCTTCGCGGCTGGCCCGCACCGCTGCGCCGGGCTCCATCTGGCGCGGCTCGAAGCGACCGTCACGCTGCAGGAGTGGATCCGCCGGATCCCTGAGTTCAGCCTCGCACCCGGCGCGAACCCGATCTACCACTCGGGCATCGTTGCGGCCGTCGAGAATGTTCCGCTGATCTGGGATGCCGGCAAGGCCGGGTGATCAGTCGGTGCCGCAGTGCTCCGGCACTGCGGCGGCAATGTCGAGCGCCTGCAGAATGGCGCGGCGGCCAATGCCGAGCGCGATGGCATTCTTGAGGTGCACGCGAAAGCCGGGGCGAAAGCGGTGGCTCGACGTCACATCGCAGGCGAGCGCGGCAAGTTCCTTAATCCGCGCGCGAACGGTGCCGCTGCGCCAGGGAATAGCACAGTAGTCAAAGAAGCCGACAAAGATGTCGGGCGAGAGGCGCAGCATTGCCTCGAGAAATCCGGGCAGCTCCTCAGTAAAGCCCTTCCAGAACGGATCATTGCCAACATATTGGTCCCACAGCGACTGGCGCTCGGCATCGAGAGGCTGCGCGGCGTCTATCAGCCCCCGCGTGGCGGCGGCATCCAGGACCGGGGCGGCTGTAACCATCAGGGTGTGCACGCCAAGCCCGGAGGAAAGCGCGAGGATTTCCTGCACTTGCGCGATGGTCGCGCCCGCATCGAAGGCCCGTGCGATGGCGCGCTCGATCCCGGCGCGTTCGAGCGCGGTTACGGATGCGGTTACGGCGAGGGTGACAAGGGCGACGCCGAGCGCGTCAAGCGGCTCTCCTTCGCCGAGCGACGCCGTCATGGTTTCAGCTTCTGCGCGCAGCTGCGCAATCGAAATAACTGTCATGAAAGGACTTTGCCCGCTCCGTTTGAAACTGTCAACTTATGTGTTGACTGCGGTTTCCGCCTTGCCCATATCGGTTTGAAGAGTTGGAGAGTCGTGTCGTGTCATCGCTGGAAGAGCGCATCAGGATACTGGAGGACAGGGCAGCGATTCAGGATCTGGTCGCGGGCTACTTCCGTGCGGCCGACGATGATGACTACGCCGCGCTGGCGCAGTGTTTTACCCGATCGGCACGTTTTGAAGCCTCAGGCTTTGAGGATGCGGATGGCCGTGACGGGATCGTCGCGGTCCTGAAGGTGGCGCGCTCCGGCATGGGTCAGACCGTCCATACGCCGCACTATGTGCATATCCGGTTTGACGGACCTGATGCAGCGGATGGGCTCGTCTGCGCCCATCTCGAACTGGGTCTCGGCGCAGCCACCTACTTCGGCGCGGTCCGCTATGTGGACCGTTACGAACGCGAGGATGGCGAATGGCGGCTTGCGGTCCGCGCCATGAGGGTCGTGCACGTGGCACCCTGGTCTGCTGTGGAGGCCTCGTTGACGAGCACGCTCAACGTGCGCTGGCCCGGTGCCGAGCCGCTGGCTTCCGATTTTCCAAGGCGGCGCGATGGTTGATCGGGTGGGCATGGTTTGCTCGGGATTTGCGGGGAGGGGCCGGAATTTCGGGCTCAACCCACTGAATGAAAAAGGAGAGATGTCGTGGATGTAGCAAGCGCCCTGAACCGGATCGTGGAGGAACGCGCGATCGAGCGGATCGTGTTCGATTACGCCTACTACCTCGACATGAACATGCCCGAGAAGATGATCGAGCTGTTCGTCGAAGATTGCGAAGTCAGCTATGCCCCGAATTTCGGCGCGACCGGGATCGAGGCTTATGCCAAAACGCTCGACGGGATCGGCACGTTCTTCCGCGCGACCTCACACCATGTCTCCAACATCGTTATCGACTGGACCAGCGACACCGAGGTCACGCTGCGCGCAGCCGTGCTTGCCATCCACCGCTACACCAAGGAACGCCCCGACGGAATTCTCTATGGCCAATACCATGACGTCATCGTCAAGCGGGACGGGCAGTGGAAATTCAAGCAGCGCATCCTCAAGACCACGATGGCGACGGACTACCACGTGCGCGCTGCTAACCCCATCGGGCGCGCCGAGTAACCACAATGGCGAGCGACTATGCCACGATCCGGATCGAGCACGAGGAAGCGCTCAGCTGGATTGTGCTCGACCGGCCCGAGGCCGCCAATGCCTTGTCGCCGCAGTTGCTCGACGAGTTTGCCGACGCGCTCGGAAGGTTGAAGCACGAGGGCGGTCCGGTGATCGCCATACGCGGCGAGGGCAAGGGGTTCTGCTCCGGAATGGACCTTGGCAGCTATGGTGCAGGGGATAGCGGCCCGGCTGATCCCATGGCTGATCAGGCCCGCCTTCGCGCCAATGTCGAACGCTGGCTGCTGATGTGGGATCATCCCAAGCCGGTGATCGCGGCGGTTCACGGCTTCTGCCTCGCCGCTGCGGCGCAGATGTGCGTGTTCACCGATATCACTGTCGTCGCCGATGATGTGCGGATCGGCGAACCGACTATTCCCATCGGCGGCGGCTTCATCGCGCCGACCTGGGTCAGCCTCGTCGGCCCCAAGCGCGCCAAGGAATTCGCGTTCGTGCCGGGCAACTGGATCGACGGGCCCACCGCCGTGACATGGGGCTGGGCGAACCACTGCGTGCCCGCCGCGCAGCTCATTCCGGCAGTGCGCTCGCTGGCGCAGCGGATCGCCTTGACCCCGCCGGAGGTCCTGCGGCTCAAGAAGCTCTCGATCAACCGCGCCACCGAGGCGGCAGGGTTCAGGCAGGCCTTGTCCGGCATCGCCGAAATCGACGCGCTGCTGCACCTGGCGCCGGCTGTTCTCGAGATCCGGCAGCGCATGAAGGAGCAGGGCCTCAAGGCCGTCATCCAGCAGTTCAAAGTCGCGCCGACGAGCCCGCTCGTCGCGCCGGAGGAGTAAACATGGCAGACGTCGAATTCACGATCGAGGGGCATGTCGCGCATGTCCGCCTCAACCGCCCGCAGGGTCTCAACGCGATCACGCAGGAAATGGACGACCTCCTGCTGGACGCGTGGAACACGATCAACACCGATCCGGATATCTGGTGCGCGATCCTTTCGGCGGAAGGTGAAAAGGGCTTCTGCATCGGGGCTGACGTTTCGGGCGGCGCAGAGCGCAAGACGCGCATGGCGCTGGCTGGCGGGCTGACCGGGATTGGCGGTCCGCTTGTCACGCTCAGGAAGCCGCTGATCGCGGCAGTGCAGGGCTTCTGTGTTGGCGGCGGCTTTGAGCTGGCGATGTGCGCGGATATCATCGTCGCGGCGGAGACTGCCCAGTTCGGTCTGCCCGAAACCAAAGTCGGCATCATCGGCGAATGCGGCGTCGTGCACCGCGCGATGCGGCAATTGCCCCACCATATCGCGATGGCGATGATCCTGACCGGCGAGCGGATCAAGGCCGATGTGGCCGAGCGCTTTGGCCTCGTCAACGAGGTCGTCCCATTTGCCGATCTGGCAGCCACGGCGCAGAAGTGGGCGGACAAGGTCACGGCGGCCTCGCCGCTCGCCAATCAGGCGGCAAAGGCCGCGGCGCTGGGGCGTCTTGGCCATCCGCTCGAAGTGGCGCTGATGACGCGCTTCGAAGAGATCGAGCAATACGCCGAAAGCCACGACAAGCGTGAGGGCGAACTGGCAGGGGCCGAGCGCCGCAAGCCGGTGTGGACTGGGCGCTGACATGACCGGGGAAGGCACAACGGAAGCGGGCGAAACCGACATCCGGGTCGAGATCGATCCGGGCCACTTCCGCTCCGTGCTTGGCAACTATCCCACTGGCGTCTGCGTCATCACTGGAGTGAGCCATGATGGCGAGGCTGCTGGGCTGGTGGTCGGCAGCTTTACTTCGGTTTCGCTCGATCCGCCGCTGGTCGCCTTCTTCCCCGATCGCGGTTCGAGCAGCTGGCCGCTGGTGCGGGCAGGCGGCTATTTCTGCGTCAACGTGCTGGCCGACGACCAGATCGAGCTGTGCCGCCGGTTCGCCTCACGCGGGGGTGACAAGTTCGAAGGTACTGCGCACCGGTTGTCGCGGCGGGGCCTGCCGCTGCTAGACGGTGTCGTGGCGCATATCGAATGCGCCATAGCCGACGAGATCGACGCCGGTGATCACACGATCGTGCTGGGCCGGGTCGAAACTCTGGCGGTCGAGCGCGCTGTCGGGCCCCTCCTGTTCTTCAAGGGTGCGTACGGCCGGTTCGCCGCCGCAGGCTGACGGCCCCGATGTCCGGCAATCTCCAGCACTATTCGCCCAATCCCGCTTACGGAGCCGGGGTATACCGGCGGCGGATCACCTTCAAGCGGAGGGCGAACGGGATCGATGTGGCGCTGCTTGATGATTATCACGACATGGGCGTCGCACTCACGGTCGATGGCCAGGTCATCACCGATGCCGCTGCCCGCATGGACCGTTTTCCGAAGACAAGCTGTCCGGGCGCAATTGATGCTTTGCGCGCGCTGATCGGCCGACCGGTTGCCGTGCTGGCGCTTTCCGCCGCGGAACGCGGCGGGCAATGCACCCATCTTGTCGAACTGGCGCGGCTGGGCCTCTGTCGGCTGGTGCGGAATGAAGGCAGCGGCGTCGTTGAAATTGCCCTCACGGACCGGGATGCAGCGGGCGAGCAGCGGCTTGCGCTGCATCAGGAGGGCAAACCGGCGCTGGCATGGGTCCTGCGGGATGAGACGATTGCCGAGCCGGCGGAGCATCGCGGGAAGGGCCTGTTCGGCGGGTTCATCCGCTGGGTTCACGCGTCTTTTCCGCCCGAAGAGGCAGACCTGTGGCGCATGGCCCAGATGGCGGTGTTCGTTGCGCGTGGGCGGGCTTACATGGTTGACAGCGACAGGCCGCGCCGGGTCGCCGAGGAACCTTCGCGGTTCGGTGCGTGCTTCAGCTACAGCGGCGCGTCGTTTGAAACCGCTTTCGACAACACCGGCTATGTTCGCGATTTCAGCGGCGGACTTCCTCCTATGCGGCACGCCGCCTCCGAACCTGCGAACCAAGGAGCCTGAGATGGCCGCGATAGCCTCCATCGACGAAATCATCGACGAAGCCCGCAATGGCAGGCCCTTCATTCTGGTCGACGCCGACGACCGTGAGAACGAGGGCGATATCATTGTTCCCGCGCAGTTCGCGACGCCGGAACGGATCAACCAGATGGCAATCCATGCCCGCGGCCTGATCTGTCTTGCGATCACGGCGCAGCGCGCCCGGGAACTGGAACTGTCGCCCATGTCGAGCGACAACCGCTCTGGGCATGGAACCGCCTTCACCGTTTCGATCGAAGCGCGCGAAGGGGTGACGACCGGGATATCCGCATTTGACCGGGCCCGCACGATTTCGGTTGCGATCAATGCGCAGTGCGGACCGCGCGATCTGGTCTCGCCCGGGCACGTGTTTCCGCTCACCGCCCGCGATGGCGGTGTATTGGTGCGCGCCGGCCATACCGAAGCCGCGGTTGATATCGCCCGGCTTGCCGGGTTGGTCCCCGCAGGAGTGATCTGCGAGGTGATGAACCCGGACGGGACGATGGCGCGCCTGCCGGACCTTGTTCCTTTCGCGGCCGAGCACGGCATGAAGATCGGTACGATCGCCGATCTCATCGCCTGGCGCCGGCGAACCGAGAAGCTTGTCGAGCGGGTCGCCAGCGGACCGTTCGACAGCCACTACGGCGACAGCTTCACGATCCACGTCTACCGCGATCTGGTCGACCATGGGGAGCATGTGGCGCTGGTGCGCGGTGCGATCACTCCCGAGGAGGACACGCTGGTCCGCGTCCACCAGTTCGACCTGACGGCGGACTTGCTTGGCTACCGCAATGCGCATCCGGACTATGTGCCCGCGGCGCTGCGCCAGCTTGCACAGCACGATGGTCCGGCCGTCGCGGTGTTTGTCCAGGATCCGGACCGCGCGTCCATTTCGCGCCGGGTCCTTGGCGGCCGTGAGGAATACGCGCGGATTTCAAGCGAGCGCGATTATGGGATCGGGGCGCAGATCCTGAAGGACCTTGGCGTCGGGCGGATGGCACTGCTGACTTCGAGCAGCAGGAAGATGGCGGCGCTGGAGGGATTTGGCCTTGAAATCGTCGATCGCAGAGCCATTGCAGGGGGCTGATCCAGTGAACCAATCGACCTTGTCAGCCAAGCGGGAGGTCGATAGGCCTCGGGGCATGGCAACCACGAGCAATATTTCGAAACGGCGGCAATCGGCTCTCGAAGAGGGCAGTAACGATTATCTCGCAAAGCGCGCCGAACTCGTTGAAATTGCTGGCCGGCAATTCAAAACCCACGGGTTCAAGGCAACGACTCTTGCCGAAATCGGCCACAAGGCCGGGCTCGATCGGGCTACTGTCTATTACTACTTCGGTAGCAAGGAGGAGCTGTTTCGCGAATGCCTGAGAGTTGGGGTCGAAGCCAACATCGCGGCTTGCGAAGCAATCTTTGCCGACGATGCGCTGGAACCGAAGGAAAAGCTGCGCGCGGTCATCACGCAGCTCATGTCGGCCTACGACCAGTACTATCCGCATATGTACGTCTACATTCAGGAAGAGATGAGCCGGGTCACCAGCGAAAAAAGCGCCTGGGCGCAGCGGATCGTGGCCAAGACCCGCACGTTCGAGCGGATCGTTCTCAGCCTGATCAGCGAACTCATCAGCAAGGGCGAGATGCGCGATGACATCGCCGTTTCGGTGGCGGCAAATGCCGTGTTCGGCATGCTGAACTGGACCCACCGCTGGTACCAGCCGGGCGGAACCCACTCGGCGCCCGAAATCTCGAACGCCTTCTGCGAGATCTTCTTCAGCGGCATGGAAAAGCGCTGAGCGCCCCGACAGCTAATGGCGTGCGCGCAGGGCCCGTTTATCGACCTTGGTGGCGGACATCGGCCATTCGCCGTCGTTCATGAAGAACACCGCGCGGGGCACCTTGTAGCTCGCGATCCGGCCCTGGCAGAACGCGATGAGTTCCTCTTCGCTGGCGGATTTGCCGGGGCGAAGCTCGACAAAGGCGACGGGAACCTCGTCGAGCCGCGGATCGGGTCGGCCAACCACTTCGGCCAATTTCACCGCCGGGTGGCTGCACAAGTAGGCTTCAACTTCGATCGCCGCGACGTTTTCCCCGCCGACCTTGAGCATGTCCTTGGCGCGGCCGTGAAAGGTCAGCTGTCCGTCCGCAGCGCGCGCATAGAGATCGCCTGTGTGCAGCCAGCCCTCCGCATCGAGCGCTTCGGCCGTCTTTTCCGGCGAGCGGTAATAGCCGTCCATCACACAGTAGCCCCGGACGAGAATCTCGCCCACGACATCGGCTGCGGCCTCCTCGCCGCTTTCGAGCTCGATGATCTTGACCGCAATGCCGGGGACGGGCTTGCCCTGACTGACGGCGCGCTGCTCGGGTGTTTCATCGGGGGCGCAAAGCGCGAAGATCCCGGCGGTTTCGGTCATGCCGCAAGCCTGCATGAATTCGGCCTCGGGAAAGGTCTGCTGGACGCGGTTCACCAGCGCGGGGGGCGCAATCAGCAGGACCTTGCGCCAGGCGGCAAGGCGCCCAGGATCGAACGCGGGATGATCGAGCAGCGGCTGCAGGATGGCAGGGAACCAGGGCCAGGCGACGGAGACATTTTCCCGCTCCATCAGATCGAGCGCGCGCCCGGCATCGAAAAACACGTCGGTGACATAGGTCCCGCCAGTGCCGATCACGCCGATGAACGGGGCGAGCGAGCCGATATGGAACAGCGGGCCGCCGCCCCATGTCACGTCGTGTTCGCGCGCGCGGAACCGACTGCTGGCGCGCTCCACCGGCCCGCGTGACACGGCTTCGTGGCAGAGCAGGCAGCCCTTGGGATTGGCCGTGGTTCCGGACGTGTAGATGATGAAGGCCGTATCACGCAGGCGTGTGGCGCGGCGGGCGGCGTCGACCGCGCTGACGGGCACAGCCTGCGCTGCCGCAACGAAGTCGGCGCGGGAGAGGAAGCCCGCGGGCGCATCGCCTTCGAGCACCACGACACCGCGCAGCAGGGGTGCTTCGGCGAGCGCAAGCGGCGCGCCGGGCGCACTTGTGCCAAGCGAGGGCAGGGCCTCCGCGAGCACAGACCGGAAATCGACAAAGCGCGTGTCGGCCGCCGTTGTCAGGATCAACGCGAGATCGGCGTTCTCGATAATGAAGCCAAGCTCCCGGCTCTTGTGGCGGGCATTGAGCGGTACGGCCACGCAATTGGCCAGCGCGGCTCCGAACAGGGCGGTGACGAGTTCGCGACTGTTGTTGGCGAGAATGCCGACATGCGCGCGCGGGGCCAGGCCCAGCCCGATGATGCCCCGCGCGATCTCGATCGAGGCATCGCGCAGCTCGGCATAAGTCAGGGTCAGGTCTGGCATGACCAGCGCATGCCGGTCAGGATGGCGAGCTGCGCTGCGGATCAGCAGATCCGCCAGTGGCGCAACCTCGGACCACTCGCTGAATATCAAGGCGAAACTCTCCCCGTCATCGCTTGTCGCAGCCATGAATGAAGCGCACGAGCGCGTCTGTCAACGCCAATGTTGATTGACGTCAGGCCAGTTCGAAGCCTTCGTAATCGTGGTAAGCCACCTGTTCGCACCGTTTGCGATATTCGGGGCCGCCGCCGACATGGACAAGCGTGCGGCGCACCACCGATCCATCAGGTTTCGTCGTCGTCTTGACCCACCAGGCATTGGCCTCGGCAAGCAGGGTGCGCGAGAAATCGCGGTAGATCGATTCCGTCCATTCGTCCTCGGCTGCCTGCGAAGGTTCGGCAAAGCTGAGGCCCTTGGCCGTAAGGTAGACCAGCATCTGTGTGACCCATTCGGCCTGCAACCCGCCGCACACGCCGACGTTGCAGAAGGCTGATCCGTTGTGCGGCCCCACCAGCGTATAGAAGTTCGGAAAGCCGCGCGCTTGAAGGCCCAGGAATGTTGTCGGGCCATCAGCCCAAGCGTCCTTCAAGCGCTTGCCCTGCTTGCCGCGGATATTGATCCGGTCGAGTGAACCGGTCACCGCATCGAAGCCGGTCGCAAAGATGATCACGTCGAGTTCGTAAAATGCGTCGGCCGTGCGGATTCCTCTCGCGGTAATTTCCACGATCGGGGCCTCGCGGATATCGACGAGGTGGACGGTGTCCTTGTTGTAGGCCTCGTAGTAGTTGGTCTCCATGGGCACGCGCTTGCCGCCAAAGGGGTGATCGGTCGGGATCAGCTTCTCGGCAATGCCTTGGTCCCTCACTCGCTGCCGGATCTTGCCTGCGACGAAATCGGCGAGGAACTTGTTCGAGTCCTTGTTGACCAGCAGATCGCGGAAGCCGCTCAGCCAGATGCCGTAGCCGGGCTGGTTGTAGAGATCCTCGAAGAAGGCTTCGCGCTCTTCGGCAGGGACGTCGATCGCCTTGCGATGATCGCGGTGATAGGGGAACGCCGTGTCGGTGACCTTCACGTATTCCAGAATGTTGGGGTAGCGCTTGCGGATGACGGCCATCTCGTCCTTGCTGATGGGCGTGTTGCCCAGCGGCGTGCACCAATTGGGCGAGCGCTGGAAGACGAATAATTCGCCTGCGCTTTCCGCAACAATCGGGATGATCTGAACCCCGGTCGCGCCGGTGCCGATGATCCCGACGCGCTTGCCGGCAAAATCGATGTCGCGCGGAAGGCCGTCCGCATCGACCGGCCAGCGCGACGAGTGGAAGGACTCGCCCTGGAACGCGTCGATGCCCTTGATGTCCGGCATTCTCGTGGCTGATAGCGGGCCCGTTGCCGAAATCAGATGGCGGCAAGTTAGCACGTCGCCACTATCGAGCGTGACCTGCCAGACATTGCCCGCATCCTGATAATGCGCGGCGACGACCTTGGTGTTGAACCGGTAGAGCTTGCGGACGTCCATGGCGTCAGCCGCACAGTTGGCGTAGCGCAGCATTTCCGGTTGCGAGGCGAAGCGCTCCTGCCATTCCCAATCCGGAATGATGCCCTTGAGCGCGAAATAGCCATAGGCATAGCTTTCGGTATCGAGCCGGCACCCGGGGTAGCGGTTCCAGTACCACGTGCCGCCGACATCAGCACCCGCTTCGATCCCGCACACGGAGAGGCCGCTCTGGTCGAGCAGATGAGTCTGGTACATTCCGGTCACACCGGCGCCAATCACGACGGCATCGAAATCGGGCACGAGTTCGCCAGTTATCATGAGGCACCTTCCGGTTCTTGCCGCCGGGCCACGCCGCCGGATCAACAATATACTCATAGGAATATATATATTCTGTCAAGAATATTCTGAGCGGAAAGGCGCAAGTCACGTGCGTGCGGCGAGGGCCGCACTGCCTTCAGGAAAGGCGAAACGACTGATAATCAGGGAGTAAAGGCCAGATCAGGCTGCCAATTGGCGTTGCAACGAGGCGGCTGGTTCAGGCGGGGCCGTCCATGACGTAAGCTTCGGGATCGCGCACCCCGACGGTTCTGAGCGCGAGGCGGGCCAGTTCCTGCGCCACGGATTCGGCATCCCAGCGCCCCTCGGGCGTAAACCACGTGAAGGCCCACGAAGCCATGCCGCCAAGCGCTGACGCCGCCAGCGAGGGATCGGCAATCTCGAACTGGCCGCTCAGCGAACCTTCCTTGAGCAGCGCGCGCAGCATCCGGTGAAAGTGCTGCTTCGAGGCGTCGATGGTGACGGCCTCTTCGGCCGGAAGGCTCTTGGCCTCCCGGAAATAGAGCGCGACTTCGCGGCGATGCTCGATCTGGAGCCGGACGAAATAGCGAATGATCTGCGCGAGGCGGGTAGCCGGCTCCCCCGCCAACGTGGCGCTGAACGCAACCGTTTCATCGGCGGCAGTCGCACCGGCCTTGCACACATGGACCAGCAGTTCGGCCTTGCTGCGAAAGCGCGAGTAGATGAACTGCTTCGTGACACCGAGCCCTTCGGCAATCGATTCCAGCGACGTCGCTTCATAGCCCTTCTCGAAGAACTGCCGCACGGCCTCTTCGAGAATGCGTCTGCGTTTGACCTCGTCAATCTCCGCCTTGATCGGGTTGATCTCAATAGGGACAGTTTGGTTCTTGCCCGGCATCGTGCTCATCGCTGGTGCTTATGCTGGCGCAGCTTACTCCCGAGCCATGCAATGACACGGGCTACGCCTCGGCAATCACTGCCGGGGATGTTGCTCAGGGTCAAACTATAAGGGTAGCCATCACGCGCCTGCCGGATTCGCGCGGTTCCCGGGGTATCGGGCAAGTTCCATCCTATCCCGCATCCCGCCGTATCCCGGGTCGACTGACATCCTCCATTCAGTCATTGCCCAGAGGGACCCATCACAAAGTCGCTCGCGGCATAGTGCCGATACCGAATATTCTCCGACAGAGCGAGTTCGCAATCCGGCGGGATTACTTTGCATCTGCCAGCCTGCTGGAAGCCGGTATCTAGGCCCAACTCTCTGGGGCATGGCCAAGGGACATTTTTGGGGCCGAACCAAGCTACGAAGTTTCAGCTCCAGTAACGGTCCTTGATCAGCCGCTTGTAGAGCTTCCCGTTGTCGAGCCGGGGCAGGGCATGATCGAAATCAACCGAGCGCGGGCACTTCACATGCGCGAGCCGGGCCTTGCAAAACGCGATCAGTTCAGCCGCGAATTCGGGGGTGGCGGCGGCTGGGTCGAGCGGCTGAACCACGGCTTTCACTTCCTCCCCGAAATCCGCATTGGGCACGCCGATCACGGCGGCATCGGCCACGCGCGGATGGGTGATGAGCAAGTTTTCGACCTCCTGCGGGTAGATGTTCACGCCGCCGGAAATGATCATGTAGCTCTTGCGGTCGGTCAGGAAGAGGTAGCCGTCCGCGTCGAGAAAGCCGACATCGCCGAGGGTGGACCAGGCCGGATGCAGCGGGTTGCGGCTGTCGCGCGTCTTGTCCGGATCGCCGAGGTACTGGAAGTCCCAGCCGCCCTCGAAATAGACCACACCCTGTTCGCCGGCGGGCAGTTCCTCTCCGGCATCGTTGCAGATGTGGACCACGCCCCAGCTGGCCTTGCCGACCGAGCCGGGCTTCCTCAGCCATTCTTCCGGGGTGATCCGGGTCGAGCCGTTGCCTTCCGATCCGCCGTAATATTCGTGGATGATCGGCCCCAACCACGCCATCATAGCCCGCTTGATCTCCACCGGGCAGGGCGCGGCGGCGTGGACGACCACTTTGAGCGAGCCAAGTTCGTAGCGCGCGCGTACCTCGTCCGGCAGTTTGAGCAGGCGCACGAACATGGTCGGCACCATCTGCGTGGCGGTGACCTTGAAGCGCTCGATCGCGGCGAGTGCGGCTTCGGGATCGAACTTCGGCATCACCACCACTGTCCCGCCAAGCCGGTGGCAGCTGGTCGTATAGGCCAGTGGTGCAGTATGATAGAGCGGCGCGGGCGACAGATAGATTGTGTGCGGACCTGTGCCATAGGCGGCGGCGGAAAGCTCCGCGAGCATGTGGCTGGCGGTCACCTCGCCCTGCGGCAGTGGCAGGCGGATGCCTTTGGGCCGGCCGGTGGTGCCGCTTGAATAGACCATGTGGAAGCCGGGTGCCTCGTCGGCGATCGGCCCGGACGGCTGCGCGACGAGTGCTTCGCGCCATTGCGCGAGCGTCAGCACAGTGACGCCTTCACGCGCGGGCAGTTCTGCTAGGCCGCCAATCTCGGACGAGACCACCAGCAGCCGCGAGCCGGAGTTTTCGACGATGTAGTCCGCCTCGCCTGCGGTGAGCCCGGTGGCGATGGGCGTGATATAGAGCCCGGCGCGCTGCCCGGCCCAATAGACTTCGAACACTTCCGGGCAATTCGGCAGCCAGTAGGCGATCGTATCGCCGCGCTTGATCCCGAGCGAGCGCAACAGCTGCGCGCCGCGATTTGCGCGGTCCTCAAGCTCGCCATACGTGAGCCCGGCGGAGCCGTCGCTCATCAGCACCGCTGTCTTGGCCGGATCGGCGAGGGCGTGCAGGCGGGGGTGGGTCATCGCCGTGCGCCCTTCAACGCAGCGTGTATTTCTTGGCCTTGTCCGCCATCAGCGCCGCGCGGTCGACTTGCGGCACGCCGACCGGATTGCCGATCTGCGGGAACTTGAGCGCGTTCGCCAGCGCGACCGAGCGCGGCAGGTCGAGGCTTGTCCAGATCGCCTTGATGCTGCCCTGGATCGCGGCGGGGGGCTTGGCTGCAATCTGCAGTGCCAGTTCGTGCGCCCGGCTCCACAGCGCATCGAGCGGGACCACTTCGCTGACGAGACCGATGGACTTGGCATATTCCGCGCTCATACGTTCATCATTGCCGAGCAGGACCATGCGCAGCACATCGGCGAGCGGCATCTTGTAGGTCATGCCGATCGGCTCGAGCGCGCTGGTCATCCCGTAAGTCACGTGGGGATCAAAGAAGGTTGCTTCTTCGGACGCGATGATGATGTCCGCCTCGTTCAGCCAGTAGAACGCGCCGCCCGCCGCCATGCCATGCACCGCCGCGATCATCGGCTTCCAGCACTTGCGTGATTTGGGGCCGAGCAGATCGCCCGGATCCTCGCAATGCCAGATGTTGTCGAGATCGACCGCGGGCCGCTGGTCGCCGCCCGCGACGGCGCCTTTCACATCGACCCCGGTGCAGAAGGCCCGGCCCGGCGCCGCGCGCAGAACGCTGACATGGATATCGTCGTTCCACGAAACTTCGTGCCAGACATGGGCAAATTCGTCCATCATCTGCCGGTTGAAGCTGTTCATGGCCTCGGGCCGGTTGATCGTGATCGTGGCGACGTGATCGGCCACTTCGAACAGGATGGTTTCGTAGCGCACGCTTGACTCTCCCGCCTGAGGCGTGTGATTGGCTGGTATGTGACCTAGTTATATAACTGAGAGGACCGATGGCAAGCGCAATCCCCTCTGACCTCAGGCAACAGGTAGAGCAAGGCACGGGCTGTGTCATTGCCGCCGAAGTTGCGCGGGGCGGCGGCGGCGCATCGCGGCAGGGGGCGGAAGTGACCCTCCGGGCAGCCGATGGCGGCGAACACCGCTGCTATCTGGCGTGGGATGCGCGTGCGGGCGATCCCTCGCGGCTGCCGTTCTTCGCGCGCGAGACCGCCATCCTGCGGGCGCTTTCGGGGCCGTTTGCAGCAAGCGGCATCAAGGCTGCGCCACTGATCGGGAGCTATCCTTCGCACCTCGCTTTGCTGAGCGTGTTCGTTCCGGGCAATGACCGCTTTGCGATGGCCGAGGACAAGGCAGCGTTGGCCGCCGATTTCGTGGGGCAACTCGCGGCGCTTCACCGGCTGAATGCTGCGGACCCTGCCTTCGCCGAACTGGGCGATGCGAGCGAGCCGCCCTCGCAGAGCATCACTGCGAACCTTGCGCAGTGGCGGGAGACGAATCTGGCTTCAGGAGCCGATCCGATTCTGCAGATCGCGCTCGACTGGCTGGTGCACCATGTGCCCGAAGATCGCGGCCCGGCGGTGGTGCTGCACGGGGATGCGGGGCCGGGCAACTTCCTGTTCGATGGCAACCGCGTGGCGGCGCTGATCGATTGGGAACTCACGCATCTCGGCGATCCGGCAGAGGATCTCGCGCAGATCTGGGTGCGCAGCCTGATCCAGCCTTTCGTGCCGATGCGCGATGTTCTTGAAGCCTATGCCGAGGCAAGTGGGTCTGTGCCCGATCTGGCCCGGATCAAGTATCATCGCCTCTATTTCCAGCTGAGCTTCAGCGTTGCCGGGGCAGCCGCTGCGGCGGCGCCGGGCTCGCTTGCCGGCGCGAGCGGAACCGGACTGCTCTACGGCACGATGCACCGGCGCGTCATCGTGCGCGCGGTGGCCGAACTGGCCGGGATCACGCTGACTGATCCGCCCGTGCCGCAGATCGAGCCCGACTGGACTGATCGCTATTTCGCCGCCGCGCTTGAAGACCTCAAGGCCGATATTGTCCCTGCCGCAGCCAACCAGCGCGCAGCGGCCAAGGCCAAGGATCTCGCGCGGATGGTCAAGTTCTGGCGCCGCCGCGCGAGCCACGGTGCGGCGTTCGACGCAGCCGAACTTGGCGAGATTCAGGCGCTGCTGCCCGGTGCGCCAAACAGTCTCGCCGCAGCCCGCACCGAGCTGGGCGAAGCGATTGCGGCAGGCAGGGCCGAATTCGCCGCGGCCCTGCAACTGTGTCACAACCGCGCCGTGCGCGAGACTTTCGTCATGGCGGACGCTTTGGGTGCACTCGCCTCCACCTGGTATGAGGATATCGGCTGAATGGACTTCGACCTTTCCGACGAACAGAAGATGCTGGCCGATCAGGCTCGCGGCCTGCTGGCCGAGCGCACCCCGTATGACCGGCTGCGCAAGTTGATCGACAGTGGGGCCGAATGGGATGAGCCGCTGTGGCGCGAGCTTGGCGAGATGGGCTTTCTGGGCGCCAATATTCCGCAGGAATTCGGAGGGCTGGGCATGGCGGAGCTCGATCTTGGCGTGATCGCGCAAGAACTGGGCCGGGCCAATGCGGCTGTTCCGTTCTTCTCCTCGATCGTGCTTGCAGCCGATGCGATCCGGCTCGCCGGGAGTGCCGCGCAGAAGGCCGAATGGCTACCCCGCCTCGCGAGCGGTGAAGTGATCGCCTGCTTTGCCAGCGCGGAAGGACCGGGGCCGCTGCTGGGGCAGGGGACCCGACTGACGGATGGCAAGCTCAGCGGCGCCAAGCATCCGGTCGCCGATGCCGGGATCGCGACGCTCGCCGTCGTGCAGGTCGGCGATGGGCTTGCTCTCGTGAAGCTTGATCAACCCGGCGTCACGCGTACCCGGCTCGACAGCTTCGATCAGCTGCGCGCGCACTACCGGATCGACTTTGCCGATGCCTCCGCCGAGCCCATGCCCGGCGCCGGCGTGCTTGCCACTTTGCTTGACCGGGCAGCGGTGCAGGCAGCCTTTGAGGCGGTGGGCGGATCGGAAGCCTGCCTTGCCATGGGGTGCGACTACACGATGGGACGCACGATGTTCGGCCGTCCGCTCGCCGGCTATCAGGCGATCAAGCACAAGCTGGCGGATGTCGCGGTGGCGATCGAGCTCGCGAAGTCCAACGCCTATTTCGCCGGCTGGGCGGCGGAATGCTCGGCCGATGATCTGCCGGGGGCAGCGGCCTCAGCACGGCTCACCGCGATCAAGGCCTTTGAAATGGCGGCGCGCGAGAACCTGCAAGTCCACGGCGGGATCGGCTACACGTTTGAGGCCAACTGCCACTTCTATTACCGGCGCGAACGCCTGCTGGCGGTGATCGTTGGCGGCCGGGGTTACTGGGCGGACCGCCTCCTCAACGCGCAGCCCGGCGCGCAAGGACAACCCCATTCGACCGGAAAGGCGGCCTGAGATGGACTTCAATGATACCCCCGCTGAAGCGGCGTTCCGCGCCGAAGCGCGAAGCTGGCTTGCCGCGCACGCCCCGGCGCACGAACTGACGCCCGGGCTCAAGATCCCCGATACCGAGGAAGCCGACCGGGGCCGCGCGTGGATGCGCGAGTTGTTCGACGGCGGCTGGTCGGGCCTGACGTTTCCCAAAGCGCTCGGCGGGCGCGGGCTGAGCGGGATCGACGCAGTGATCTTTTCCGAGGAGGAATCGCGCTACAATCTGCCCAAGGGCCCGTTTACCGCGATCGGCACCGGCATGGCGCTGCCGGTGATTGCAAAACACGGCAGCGAAGCCCAGCGCGCGCAGTTCATCGAGCCCACGCTCAAGGGCGATCTGACGTGGTGCCAGCTGTTCTCCGAGCCCTCTGCCGGGTCAGACCTTGCCAACCTCCGTACCAAGGCCGTGCGCGCCGAAGATGGTTCGGGTGACTGGATCGTCAATGGCCAGAAAGTCTGGTCGAGCTGGGCGCACCTCACCGACTGGGGGATTCTGGTCGTCCGCACCGATCCCACTGTGCCCAAGCACAAGGGGCTCACCTTCTTCATCGTCGACATGAAGACGCCCGGCATCGAGACCCGCCCGATACGGCAGATTTCGGGGATGAGCGAGTTCAACGAGACGTTCCTCACCGACGTGCGCATTCCCGATGCGAACCGGATCGGCGCGATCGGCGAGGGCTGGGCCTGCTGCATGACAGTGCTGATGGGCGAGCGCCTCGGATCCGGCGCGCACCGCAGCGGGGTCGAGCCGCTGATCGCCATGGCCGCCCGCACGCCTGCGCAGGATGGCTCAACAATGCTGGATGATCGCGCCGTCCGCCTTGCGCTGGCCGATGCACTGGCGGAAGAGCAGGGCGAACGGTTTTTCCAGGCGCGGCTCAGGACCATGGTTTCCAAGGGTGAGAACCCCGGCGCGCTCGCGGGCATGATCAAGCTGGCCTATGCCGGGCGGCAGCAGAAGGCGCTGGGGCTTGGCATGGAGCTGCGCGGGCTGGATGCCATCGCCGCCGATCCGGCGGACAGCGCGACGGCCGACTTGCAATACGACTATATCTATTCGACGGTGATGCGCATCGCAGGCGGCGCGGATGAAGTGCTGCGCAACCAGATCGCAGAGCGCGTGCTGGGCATGCCGGGAGAGGTGCGCATGGACAAGGACGTCCCGTTCGAGCAGCTGAAATGAGCATGACCTACAAGCGCCTCGGCCAGACGGGCCTCAAGGTTTCGCGGCTCTGCCTTGGCTGCATGAGCTTTGGCGAACCGGGCAAGGGCGCGCACCCCTGGGTGCTCGATGAGGATGCCAGCCGTGCGATCATCCGGCGGGCGATCGAAGGGGGGATCAATTTCTTCGATACGGCCAATGTCTATGCCGAGGGCGCGTCCGAGGAGATTACCGGTCGTGCTCTCAAGGACATGGCCCGCCGCGACGAGGTGGTGATCGCGACCAAGGCCTTTGGTCCTTGGGGCAAGGGCCCCAATCAGGGCGGGCTATCGCGCAAGGCGCTTATGCAGGCAGTGGACGACAGCTTGCGGCGGCTCGGCATGGACTGGATCGATCTCTATCAGATCCACCGGTGGGACAGTGAAACGCCGATCGAGGAGACGCTGGAGGCGCTCAGCGATATCGTGAAGGCGGGCAAGGTGCGCTATATCGGCGCATCATCGATGCATGCGTGGCAGTTCCAGAAGGCACTGCTGCTCTCCGAGCGCAATGGCTGGGCGCGCTTTGTTTCGATGCAAAACCATCTCAACCTCATCTACCGCGAGGAAGAGCGCGAGATGCTGCCCTTATGCCGCGATGCCGGCATCGGTGTGATCCCGTGGAGTCCGCTGGCGCGCGGCCGACTGACCCGGTCGTGGGGCGAAATGACCGAGCGTTCGGGCAGCGACCGGTTCGGCTCGATGCTCTATGCACGCACCGAGGAGAGCGACCGGCAGGTCGTCGAGGCGGTTGCCACTGTCGCTGCGGCGCGCGGGGCTCCAATGGCGCAGGTCGCACTGGCCTGGGTGCTTGCAAAGCCGGAAGTGACGGCACCGATCGTCGGGGTGACCAAGCTTGCGCAGCTTGAGGACGCGCTGGCAGCGCTCGATCTCACCTTGAGCGCTGACGAGTTGAGTGCGCTCGAAGCGCCCTACGTGCCGCACCCGGTGCTCGGGCACGTCTAGCGCATCAGGCGGCTTTCCGGCGTGCTTTCGCGGCTTCGGTAAGCGGTCCGACCAGATCCTTCTTGAGGATCTTGCCGTTTGGGTTGAGCGGCATGTCGCCAAGCACCAGCAGGGTGCGCGGAACCTTGTTGTCGGCGAGATGCTCACGGCAGAACGCGATGATTTCATCCGGCGTGGCGCTCTGGCCCGGGCGCAAGGTCACGGCGGCGGCGATATCCTCGCCCAGCACCTCGTGCTCGACCCCGACCACGGCAGCCTGCTGCACCGCCGGGTGCAGATGGAGCGCGGTCTCGATTTCCAGCGGTGTGATGTTGTAGCCGCCGCGGATGATCAGTTCCTTGGAACGGCCGGCCATGATGAGATCGCCGTCCTCGTCGACGTAGCCAAGATCGCCGGTCTTGGTCCAGCCGCCGATGAAACTTGCGGCGGTGGCTTCGGGGTCGTTCCAGTAGCGCCGCGGATGCTTCTGGAAACCGTAGATTTCGCCCACGACTCCGGGCTCGGTGATCACTGCGCCCGCTTCATCGCGCAGCTGCATGTGTTCGGGCAGCTTGCCAACGCAGCCGGGCTTGAGCACTTGCTCCTTGGTCGTCGTGCCGATGCCGATGCCGCCTTCGGACATGCCGTAGCTGTTGCGCATCCGCACGTGCGGCCAAAGCTCGAGCGCGCGTTTCACCGAATCGTGCGGCAGCGGCGCGGTGCCTGTCATGAGGTATTTCACCCCGGCGAAATCGTAGTCCCGCACATCGGGATGATCGAGGATCAGCCGCAGCATCGAGGGGACCAGATAGACCAGATCGGGCTTCTTCTCCCGGACCAGTTCGAGGAAGCCCTTGGGATCGAACTTCGGCTGGGTGATCGCGGTTGCGCCGCCGCGCGCGGGCAGCATGACTATGCCGAGGTTCCCGCCCGACCCGGTCAGCGGCAGAGCATTAAGCGTCGAGCGTGAACGGTCCATGTTGGTGCCGGTCACACCCTTCATCAGATCGGGGTGCGAGACGACCACGCCCTTTATCTTGCCGGTGGTGCCGCTGGTGCCGAGGATTTCTGCATCGGAGTTCGGGTCCAGCATGCTCTGATCGGGCAGCGCGGCGAGCTTGCGGGGCATAGCATCGACCGTCCAGCAGCCGTCGAGCTCAAGGCCCGCCACCACCTCCGGCACGTCGGTAATGCACCAGCGCGGGGTGGTCAGCGCGGCGAACTCGGCGATCTCCTTGGCGTTGAGCCGCGTGTTGATCGGGCATGCGATCCCGCCGGCACGGAACACGGCGAACACCGCGATCGCCATTTCGACCGCGTGGGCATTGCTGATCGGAAGAAATACGCGGTCTCCGGGTTCAAGCCCGGCTGCGGCCAGTCCGCCCCCGATTGCGTCGGCCTCGCTGTCCCATTCGGCATAGGTAATGGTGCGATTGATACCGTCGTGCGCGATCTCATCGCGCTGGTGCTGTGCCCGCACCTTGAGCGCATCACTGATCCGCCGCACCTCAACCATCCTGAAATCCCTTGCCTGTCGTCAGAGGTTCTATTACCTAGTTATATAACTGGGATCAAGGAGCGAATGCCGTGGCCGATGCAAAGACCGATATCAAGCAGAGCGAAGAGTGGCAGAAAGCCGTCGATTACGAGATCGCGGATAGCGACATCGAGCGGCAGCGCAAACTGATCGGCTTCTGGGAACCGCAGAAGACGGCTGAATATGTCCAGACCGCCTCGGAAGACTCGATCCGCAACTGGGCCTACGGCTGCGGCGATGACAATCCGCTGTTTTGCGATCCGGCCTATGCCCGCAAGACCCGGTGGGGCGGGATCATCGCGCCGGGCATGTTCGTCGGCCAGATCAACCGCCCTATGAAGGGCGATCCGGTGCCGGACGAAATCCGCGCGCTCAAGAAGAGCCTGTTCAAGGGTATCCACGTCTTCGTGTCCGGCTCGGAATGGAATTTCTACCGTCCGGTGCGACCGGGTGACACGATCTACTCCTATGGCGGCGACCTGACCTGCGAGGTCAAACAATCGGAATTTGCCGGCCGATCGGTGATCATCACCAGCCGCCGGGTCAAGGTCAATCAGCGTGCGGAAGTGATCGCGACCTATGATCTTCTGCGCGTGCTCACCGAACGCAAGACCGCCGCGAAAAAGGGCAAGAATCTCTCGATCCAGCCGGCGACCTATACCGACGAGGAATTGCAGGCGATCGAGGACATCTACGCCGGCGAAAAGGTGCAAGGCAGCAGCAAGCGCTGGTTCGAGGATGTCGAAAAGGGTGATGCCCTGGGGCTTCAGGCCAAGGGGCCGCTGACCGTGACCGACGTGATCTGCTTCCACGCGGGCGGCTACGGCTTCACCCCCTATGCGCCGACGGCCAACCGCCGCGCGCACAAGAACCGCCAGCGCATCCCGGCGTTCTACGTCAAGAACGAGCACGGCATTCCCGATGTCGCTCAGCGGCTGCACTGGGACCCGGTGTGGGCGCAGGCGATCGGCAATCCGATGGCCTACGACTACGGGGTCATGCGCGAGAACTACCTGTGGCAGTACCTCAACGACTGGGCCGGCAATGACGGCGTGATCGTCCATGTCCACGACGAGATCCGCAAGTTCAACTACATGGGCGATGTCCAGCGGGTCTCCGGTGAAGTGCTGGGCAAGCGGACCGAAAACGGGCAGAACCTCGTCGATGTCGCGGTGCGCTTCGTCAACCAGCGCGGTGAGGAGACGGTGCGCTCGACCGCCACCATCGCCTTGCCGAGCAAGGACAAGCCGCTGCCGCTCTATCCCGAGGTGCCGGCTGATCTCGCCGAAACCGCGGTGCGGATGATGGCGCGGCATTGGGAACTGGGCGGGGATTGAACGCAGTCATGGCCGATGAAGTGCTGATCACGAACGAGGGCGGTGTCCGCATCATCACCCTCAACCGGCCCGACCGGCTCAATGCGCTCAATGGCGCGATCATGGCGCCGCTGGCGGATGCTTGCGCCGATGCCGCGCGCGATGCCTCGGTCGGCTGCGTGGTCGTGACGGGGGCCGGGCGGGGCTTCTGCGCGGGCGGTGATCTCAAGGACGGCGGGGGCGACAAGGCTGTTGTCCCGGCCAATCCGGAGAGCGGCAGCCGCGCCGAGCAGAGCTTCGTGCGGCTGCGCGGCTTCATGGAAACCGCGCGCCTGCTGCATGAGATGCCCAAGCCGACCATCGCCATGGTCAACGGGCCGGTCGCGGGGGCCGGGATCGGCATCGCCGGGGCCTGCGACTTGCGCTTCGCCGCGCGCTCGGCGAGCTTCCTCACCGCGTTCGACAAGATCGGCGCAGGTGGGGATTTCGGATCGACCTGGTTCTGGACCAAGATCCTCGGCACCGGAGTCGCGCGCGAACTGTTCTTGCTGGGCGAGAAGCTGTCCGGCGAGGAAGCCTTCGCCAAGGGCATCTACACCCGCCTGTTCGACGACGAGGTGCTGCAAGCGGAAACCCTGAAGGCCGCGCACCGGCTGGCCGACGGACCGCGCATGGGCTTCCGCTACATGAAGCAGAACCTCAACAATGCCGAGGACTGGTCGTTCGAAGCCCAGTTCGACGCTGAGGCGCTCAACATGGGGCTTTCCACCCAGGCGACGGCGATGATCTGGCGCGAAGCGCGCAAGGCCGGCGAAGACAAGGGTGGTTGAACCGATCGAGATCTCGGTCGATGTCAGCGCGGCCTTGCCGCCGGAGGTCAGCGGGGGGCAGCCGCTCTTCATCAGCAGCTGGGTGTTCCTGCCCGATGCGTTCCCGGATCGGCCCACGGTCATCTCGTTGCTGAACGGGGGAACTTACGACCGGCGCTACTTTCATTTCGAGGTGCCCGGGCGAACCGGATATTCGCTGGCCGACTTTCTGCGCCAGCGCGGGCATATCGTGGTGCTGCCCGACCATCTCGGGATCGGCGCAAGCGGCCGGGCGAGCAATCAGATGCTGGTGACCCGGCATGTCGCCGCAGCGGCGAACCATGCGGCCATGACCGAAATCTACGCGCGTCTTGCTGCGGGCACGATCAGTCCCGCCTTTCCGCCGCTTCAGGCGATGGTCAAGGTTGGCGGCGGCCATTCCATGGGGGCGTTCCAGACCATCACCCAGCAGGCCGCGCACCGCACCTACGATCTCTGCCTGATCCTTGGCTATACCGCTTGCGGAGTTCACTTGCACGTCGACGGCCAGACGATTCCGGCCGATCGCGGACCGCTTGATTTCGCGATGCCTGACTACATTCTCCATGACCGATCGCGCCTGCATTCGACCTTCCACTGGGATGACGTGCCTCCCGACGTGATTGCGGTTGACGATAGTCTGCTGGTCGAGGTCCCCTATGTGCTCAGCGCGCAATCGGTGATGATGGGTATCGTGCGAGAGGATGCCGCGCGCATCGACGTGCCGCTTTACATCAATCTGGGCGAGCGCGACGTCTCGCCCGACCCTCACGCCGAGCCCGGCTACTACCGCAACAGCCGCGACATCACGCTGCACATCCTGCCGCGCTCGGGCCACTGCCAGAACTTCGCCGAGACGCGGCTGGAGATGTACGAGCGGATCGACCGCTGGGTGCGCGATCAGGCGGGAAATTGAAGCGCGCTTCAGCGTGCCAAAATTGGATTACTGTCTGACCGGTAACCCGGCGCAACAAAAATCGTCTGGAAGCCGCGCGCATAGACGCCCTGCTCATCCGCAAAGACGTTGCGTGCTGTGCCGTGGCCGTTGCCGGCCATGTGGGTCTCGGCGTCGAGCAGGAACCATTCGCCGACGGGCATGCGCAGGAACTGGACGGTGATGTCGAGATTGGCGAAGGACCAGTCTTCCGCATGCGTCGCCGATCCGAAGCCATTGCCGAAATCGGCGAAGAGGCAGGCCTTGACGAATTGCGACGGTGCGGTCCCGCGGATGACTTCGCCGTCCATGGCCAGCCACGATATGCCGCGACCAGGCTCGCCGGGACCGCCCTCGACGCGCCGCAGCCGGATCGCCCCAGCCATGCGCATTGCGCGGGGGCTTTCGATCTCGGGTACGCTGGCGGGCACTGGATAGTCGTGCGGCACCGGGAAAACCGGCGTCTCCATCCACCTCACTCGCAGCACGTGCGCCTGCGCCACTGGGCGATCGTCCGCCAGCAGAGTGACGCGGTGGAGCTTGCTCTGCCGCCCGTCGCGCAGCAGTTCGGTGGCCATGGTCAGCGGCTGGTGCGGCACCTTTCCGAAGATGTCGACCTGGAAGCGGGCGATCTCGAAATGGGCGTCGAGCGCTGCATCCTCGGCCCCGCTGGCGAGCAGCGCGCTGACAGGTCCACCGGCGATGGCGCGGCCGTCCCATGGGCTGCGCGTCAGGCCGGAAGGGCGATATTCCGCGCCATCCCGTTCGTAGTAGAATGGAGGCCAGGGCCGGGTTTCAGCTTCGTTCAAACGCGCGTGCTCCTCTGTCGACATATTTGACCTAGTGATATAAGTAAGGCATAGGATGCGCGGTCAATCAAGCACCGCAACGGGAGAGTTTTGTCAATGGACCTGAGCTATGGCGAAGCAGCGGAGGCGTTCCGCAAGGAAGTCCGCGGCTTCATCAAACAGGCCTGGCAGCCCGGTGAATTGCGCGGGGCCGAGCTCAAGGACAATATCCGCGCGTTCCGCCGCGCGGCGATCGAGCGGGGCTATCTCTACCGCTCGGTGCCCAAACGCTATGGCGGCTCGGAGCAGCCCGTCGATGTGATCCGCGCGCAGGTGATCCGCGAGGAATTCGGCCGGGCTCGCGCGCCGATGGAAGTGGGCGGCAACGGCGTCAACATGACCGTGCCGACCTTGCTCGAAAAGGGCACCGAGGAGCAGCGCGAGCTGTTCATCCGCCCTACGATTGAAGGCGATTACGTCTGGGGGCAGGGCTATTCCGAACCCGGCTCCGGCAGCGATCTCGCCTCGGTGCGGACGAAGGGCGAGCTCTCCGCCGATGGCAGCAAGTGGATCGTCAACGGGCAGAAGATCTGGACGAGCCAGGGCATGCAGGCGACGCACATGTTCATGCTGGTGCGCACCGAGCCCGATGCGCCCAAGCACGATGGCATCACTTACCTGCTGATGGACCTGAACCAGCCGGGCGTGACCCGCCGCCCGATCCGGCAGATGACCGGGGAGCAGGGCAGCCACACCTTCTGCGAGTTTTTCTTCGACAATGCCGAGGCACCCGTCTCGTGGCAGGTGGGCGAGCGCGGGCAGGGCTGGTACGTCAGCCGCACCACGCTCAAGCACGAGCGCGCCAGCATCGGGAGCGCCGACGGCCTCGGCAGCCAGTTCCGCAAGCTCGTCGAACTGGCGCAGGAAATGGGCCGGATCGGTGATCCGCTGGTCCGCGACCGGCTGGCCGAGATCGAAGGCCGCGTGCTCTCGCACCGCTACACCAGCTTCCGCCTGTTCTCGTGCGCCGCGGCGGGCGAGGATCCGGGTGCGGTCCCGCTGCTGATGAAGTTGCTGCTCACCGAAATTGGCCACGATATCGCTCTCCTCGCACAGGACCTTATTGGCGAGGAAGGCATGACCGAACCGGTGGGGGCAGGCGGACAAGGCCCGCGCGGCCCTCGCGGCCCCAACAAATGGCTCGATCAGATCATGGGCAGCCTCGGCAATTCGATCGCGGGCGGCGCCAGCAATATCCAGCGCAATATCATTGGCGAACGCGGTCTCGGCCTGCCGCGCGATCTCGCGATGAGCGCGGAGAAGTAAGCCATGCATTTTCATCTGACAGCGGAACAAGTCGCGATTCAGGATGCCGTGCGGGGCACGCTCGGCGAATGCTGGGGAATGGAGCGGCTCCATGCCTTTGCCGATGGCGAAGCCGACTTCGATGCCGAGAGCTGGCAGGCGCTGATGGCGCTGGGGATCGGCGCTCTTGCGCTGCCCGAGGCGGAAGGCGGCGCCGGGCTCGGGCTGCTAGACGCCGCACTTGTCTGCGAAGTGGCGGGCGAGGCGGCTGCGCCCGGACCGCTGATCGGGCAAATTGTCGCCGCGCTCGCTGTGGCACAATGCAGCGATGCTGCCACCCGCGCGCTGCTACCGGGCATTGTCAGCGGCGAGGCCGTGGCGACACTCGCGCTCGACAGCGATCTCGTCCAATGCGCCCGCGCGGCCCAGCTGTTTCTGGCGGACGACGGAGCCGGCGGGCTCTGCCTGATCGCCGCGGGCGAGGGGGTGGCAATCGAAGCGGTCAGCGCCACCGATCGCAGCCGCCCGGTCTCGCGCGTAACCTTCGGATCGGCCAAGACCTATCCGCTGTTCGCGGCGGGCGATCCGATGGTCCAGCGCATCCGCGATGCGGCGCTGGTGCTCATTGCCGCCGACGCGCTCGGCGGCGCGCAGCATTGCACCGATCTTTCGGTCGAATATGCCAAGACGCGCGAACAGTTCGGCCAGCCGATTGGCCGGTTCCAGGGTCTCAAGCATCAGCTCGCGCACATGATGCTCGATGTCGAGCCCGCGCGCGCGCAAGTCTGGTACGCCGCCTATGCGTGGGATGCCGGATTGCCTGACGCGACCCGCGCGGCGGCGATGGCCAAGGCGCATTTGTGTGAGGTCTATACCCGCACCACGCGCGCCGCCATCGCGGCGCATGGCGGCATCGGCTACACGTGGGAATATGGGCTCAACTATTGGTTCCGCCGCTCGGTGCACAACCGGGCCTGGCTTGGCAGTCCGGCGCAGCATCGCGCCCGCGCCGCAGAGCTGGCGGGTTGGTAGAGAAAACAGAGGAAGGGAGCATCGGGCCATGAAGCCGGGTTCGCGTCTGAAAAGCACGGTTTGTGACAGTGAAGTGGTGGTGATCCGCTATGGCAGCGGCGTGCTCACCTGCGGCGGCGCGCCGCTGGGCGATGGTGCCGGAGAGCGCGGAGAAATCGATCCCGCGCAGGCTGGCGGCACCGTCATGGGCAAGCGCTATGTTGACGCTGCCGGTACGGTCGAGCTGCTCTGCGTCAAGCCGGGCAAAGGCGCTCTGGCGCTCGATGGTTTGGCACTGCAGCTCAAGGAAGCCAAGCCGCTTCCGGCCTCGGACTGAACGGACCTGCCCGGCCCATGAACATCGCCCTTTTTCTGGAAATGGCGGCACAAGCCGATCCCGACCGGATCGGCCTCGTCTGCGACGGCAAGCACTGGTCCTATGGCGAGCTTGACGCCGCCGCGCGCGGGGCCTGTGCGCTTATCCGCGCGAGCGGGGCAGGCCATGTCGCGCTGCTCGACGAATCGAGCGAGGCGGCAGTGATCGCGCTGTTCGGCGCGGCGCTCGCCGGCGTGCCCTATTGCCCGCTCAACTACCGACTGGCCGATGCCGATCTCGCCGCGCTGCTTGGCCGCGTGGCGCCTGCGCTCATTGTCGGCGATGCCCGGCGTGTGCAGCAGCTATCGGGCGATGCCGGACACATCGTCTATCCGCGCAGCGAGTTCACGCTCGCTGCACTCGAAGCCGTGGTGGACGAACAGGCCGAATGCGATCCGGGCGAGGGCGTCTGCATCCAGCTCTTCACCAGCGGCACGACCGCCGCGCCCAAGGCCGCCATTCTCGCGCATTCCAACCTCGTTTCCTACATTCTCGGCACGGTCGAGTTCGGCTCGGCGGAGGAAAGCGAAGCGACGCTTGTTTCGGTGCCGCCCTACCATATCGCCGGGATAGCTGCGCTGGTCTCCTCGATCTACGCCCAGCGCAGGGTGGTGCTCCTTCCTGCCTTCGCGCCGGAGGACTGGCTGAAACTGGTCGAGGCCGAGAAGGTCACCAATGCCTTCGTCGTGCCAACCATGCTCGGGCGAATCATCCAGGCGCTGGACAAGGGCGTGCGCGCCGATATCGGCTCGCTGAAGGCCATCGCCTATGGCGGGGGCAAGATGCCGCTCGAACTGATCCACCGCGCACTTGATCTGTTTCCCGAGACTGCTTTCACCAATGCCTATGGCCTGACCGAGACAAGCTCGACCATCGCGCTGCTTGGTCCCGAGGAGCATCGCGCAGCGCATCGCTCGGACGATCCCAAAGTGCGCGCCCGGCTCGCCTCGGTCGGCATTCCACTGCCGACCATCGAGCTCGCGATTCGCGGCGAGGACGGCGAGGTCCTGCCCGCCGGACAACCGGGCGAGATTTACGTGCGCGGCGATCAGGTTTCGGGCCGGTACAAGGAAAAGAGCGCGCTCGATGCCGAGGGCTGGTTCCCGACGCGTGATGCCGGCTACCTCGACGAGGACGGCTATCTGTTCCTCGCCGGGCGCGCCGATGATGTGATCGTGCGGGGGGGTGAGAATATCTCCCCCGGCGAGATCGAGGATCTGCTGCTTACGCATCCCGCGATCGCCGATATTGCGGCTGTTGCGGTGCCCAGCCTCGAATGGGGCGAGGCAGTTGGCGTCGCCGTGGTGGTGCGCGGCGGCTTTGCGCAGCCGGATGCGGACGAGATCCGGAGCATGGTCCGCGCGCGGCTGCGTTCGAGCCGGGTGCCCGAAGTGGTGCGCTTCTTCCCGAGCCTGCCCTACAACGAGATGGGCAAGTTGCTGCGCCGCGAAGTCAAGAAGCTGCTCGCGGCGTGATGTTCGAGCGGCTCGCGCTGCCGCTCGTTTGCGCGCCGATGAGCTTTGCCTCCTCGGTCGCTCTGGCAGCGACCTGTAGCAAGGCGGGGGTCGTGGCGGGCTGGCAGGGCGGGGCGGCGACCCCGGTCAGCGAGTTCGAACGCTATCTCGACACGCTGGCGCAAACAGAGGGCGCACCGGCGCTGGTCAATCTGCCCGCGCGCATTGCCAATGACGGCGACGGCGAAGCGCGGCTGGCGCTGCTGGAGCGCCACCGCGCCGCGCTGGTGCTTTCGAGCGTCGGGAACCCCACCGCTCTGGTCGAACGTGTCCACGCATGGGGCGGGCGCGTGATCCAGGACGTGACCACGCTGCGCCATGCCGAAAAGTCGATCGAGGCCGGGGTCGATGGGTTGATGCTCACCTGTGCCGGGGCTGGCGGACATACCGGGTTCATCACGCCGTTTGCCTTCGTGCCTGCCGTGCGGCGGATATGGGACGGTTTGCTGATTGTGGGCGGGGGGATTGCCGATGTCCGGGGTATGGCTGCCGTCCTCGCGCTGGGCGGCGATCTGGCCTGCATGGGCACACGCTTTATCGCCACGCCGGAAAGCGGAGTGGTTCAGGCCCACCGCGAGATGATCGCGGGCGCCGGGATCGATCGGATCATGATTTCCGCCGCGATGAACGGGGTTCCCGCCAACTGGATCCGCGACTCCGTCGAAGCCTCCGGGCTCGACCCGGATAGCCTCCCCACGCACCGCGTGCCCATGCCGGAGGGGGTCCGCCCATGGCGCGATATCTTTAGTGCCGGGCAAAGCGTGGGACTAATCGACGCGATTGAGCCGGTGGCAGATCTTGTCGCGCGGATGCGCCGCGAGTTTGCCGAGTTGGTACCGGAGCAAAGCTGGCGGGCCCGGCTCGCCGCGATCGAGCAAGCCTGGGCTTAGGTCTCCATCGTCAGCACGATCCGCCCCGCCTGCGCGCCTTCGGCAGCGGCAGTCATCGCTTCGCGGAATTGCTCAAGCCGATAGGATGCGGCGATATGCGGGCGCAGCACACCCTCGGCGGCCAGCCGGAAAATTTCGCCGCGGTTGGCTTCGGCCTTCTCCGGCTCGAACTCGCCAAACTGACGGATATCGACGCCAACGAGGCTGGAGCCCTTGAGCAGCGGCAGGTTGGTGCGCAGCGCCGCGATGCCTGCGGGAAAACCGATCACCAGATGCCGACCGCCCCAACCCAATGAGCGGAACGCCGGATCGGTCGCCGCGCCGCCGATGCTGTCGAACACCACGTCCACGCCCTTTGCGCTGTTGGCGATCTTCACCTGTTCGCGCCAATCCTCCGCGCGGGCATCGACGGCAGCATCGGCCCCTCCGGCAAGCGCCAGCGCGCGCTTTGGCTCGCTCGAGGCCGAGGCGATCACCCGGGCGCCAAGATGCTTGCCGACCTGGATGGCGGCATAGCCGGTCGCCCCGCCTGCACCGAGCACCAGCAGCGTTTCGCCCGCGCGGAGCAGGCCGCGATCGACCAGCGCGTGCCAGGCAGTTGCGTAACTGACCGGGAAGACCGCCGCTTCGGTAAAGCCCATCGCATCGGGGAGCTTGCGTACGGCGCGGGCGGGCAGGACCGCTTCCTCGGCAAACAGGCCGCCCCACCCGCTCGCCGAAACGCGGTCCCCCAAGATGAGACCGGTGACCGCGCTGCCAATCTCGATGATCTCGCCCGCTGCCTCGCTGCCGGGAACGAATGGCAGCGGCGGCTTCACCTGATAGCGCCCGTCGGCGGTCAGCACGTCGACATAGCTGATTCCGGCAGCGCGGATCGCGATGCGCACCTGATGCGGGACCAAAGGTTGGGACGGCATGTCGCGCAGGCTATAGGCGGAGGGCGGACCGAGTTCATCGGCGATCACGGCGCGGGGCATGGCTCGTTTCCTTCTGGCTTGGCAGTCGTCCGCCGGCTCTTGTCGAGCAGCGAAAGCGTGTTGTCTTCAGTGCTGTGCGCACCAGGCTCGAAAACATGACCGACGATCTCAGGCTCTACGCCTTCAATTGCGGCTGGTTCCAGTGCCGCCCCGGCTACTTCGTCGAAGGCGACGAGGGCGATTATCTGCGTGGGCCTGTCCCGTCCTACCTGATCGATCACCCCAAGGGCCGCGCGCTGTTCGATACCGGCATGGGCGTGCGCTATTGCCGCGATCTGGAGACCGCGCTGCCGGCGAACAAGTTCGGCCTGCAGTGGTTCGAGGGGATGGATATCGCCACCCGCCTGCGTGCGATCGATGTCGATCCTGAGAGCATCGACTGGATCGTCAATTCGCATCTCCACATCGACCATTGCGGCGGCAACGTGCATTTCTCGCGCGCGACCGTTATCGTCCAGGCGCGCGAATACGAGGTTGCGCGCGAGCGGCCCGATCCCGGGCTCTACGAAGCGGTCGATTTCGATACCGGACAACCGATCCGCACGATCGAGGGCGAGCTTGATCTGTTCGGCGATGGCTCGGTGCGGATCGTGCCGACTTACGGGCACACCCACGGCCACCAGAGCATGATCGTCAGGCTCGCGCGTGGCGACGTGCTGCTCGCGGGCGACTGCTGCTATACCGAGCGCAACCTCGATACGATGGTGCTGCCCAAGGCGACTGCTGATCTGGAGGAAGGCCGCCTGACGTTCGAACGGCTGGCACGTGCGCGTGCTGCCGGAACGCGCATCCTGTTCGGCCACGATGGGCGGCAATGGGCGACGATCCGTGAGAACGCCCGGTTCGAATAGCACCGCTGCGCTTCCGGTTACTTGCCGAACTGTCCGCTGACCCGCTCGGCGAAGTCCGGTCCGACACCGGCACTGGCGAACACTTCATGCGCGAGCCCGGCCTGTAGCGGCAGGTCGTCCTGTTCGCGGTAAAGCCGCTTGTAGGCGAACACGCTGTGGCGGCTCTGGCTGGCGATCGCCTCGGCCAGCCGGGCGACCGCGCTGTCCAGCTCGGTATCGGGCACGCAGTGGTTGGCAAGGCCGATCCGCTCCGCCTCGCGGCCCGAAACCGGCAGCCCGGTGAAGCTCATCTCGCGCGCCTTCCATTGCCCGACCCGACGCGGCAGGCGCTGGCTCATGCCCCAGGCCGGGACCAGTGCGAACTTGCCGTGCGTATCGGCGAAGCTGGCGCTTTCGCCGGCGACGATGATGTCGCCAGCAAGCGCCAGTTCGAGCCCGCCAGTGAAACAGCCGCCCTGCACGGCCACGATCACCGGCTGCGCCAGATCGGCCAGACGTGTGACGATCTTCGCCTGATAGTCGCGCTCCGGTGCCTTGGCGCCGCGCTCCTTGAGATCGTTGCCCGCGCAGAACACCTGACCCGATGCACGCAGAATCACGACCGCGATGTTTTCGCCGAGCGCGCGGACTGCATCGAGGTGCGCTGCCAGTTCCCCCCACAGCGCCAGATTGAGGGCATTGCGCTTGTCCGGCCGGTTGAGTGTGAGCGTGACGATCGCGCCCGTGCGCTCAAACAGAACGAGATCGCTCATCTTTGCCCTCCATCGACCCGCAGCAATGCCCCCGTGGTAAAGGAAGACGCGGGGCTCGCCAACATCAGCGCGGCAGTCATAATTTCGGGCGGATGTCCGGGACGCCCGAGCGCAACAGGCTGCTTTTCGCGCCGCTTCGGATCCCACGCCTCGGCAATATCGGTCAGGAACGGGCCCGCGCTGATCGTGTTGACCCGCACCTTGGGGGCATATTCACGCGAGAGCGAGACGGTCATGGCATTGAGGGCGGCCTTGGCAGCGCCGTAGGGCACCACGCCGGGAAGCGCCATCAGCGCGCCGGTCGAACTGATGTTGATGATCGCGCCGCCATCGCCCTCGGCCATGCGGCGGCCGATCTGACTGGCGAGCCGGAACGGGCCCTTGAAATTCAGATTGAGCACCGAATCGAACAGGCTCTCGGGCATATCGTGGCTGGGGCACGGGGGCGACATGCCGGCGTTGTTGATCAGCACGTCGACCCGGCCGAAGTCGGCATAGGCTGACGCGATCAGTGCATCGCATTCGGCCCAGCGGCCGACATGTGCCGCCACCGCCAAGGCACGACGACCCAGCGCGCGGCATTCATTTGCAACCGTCTCGCATTTTTCGAGCTTGCGACTGGCGATGATCACTTCGGCGCCGCGCTCGGCAAAGGCCTTGACCATCTGATAGCCCAGCCCGCGGCTGCCGCCGGTGACGAGCACGACCTTGCCGGTGAAATCGAACAAGGGGTCCATCAGGCGAGAGACTTCATCCGGGTCGGGATATGTTCGCTCGGAAAAAGCCCCGGTGCTGCCGAACCGCGCTTGAGAAGCGCCTTGGCGACCTGTGCCTTGTGGACCTCGGTCGGGCCATCGGCGAGCGCGAGGCTGGCGACGCCGCCCCACCAGTCGGCCAGCGGCAGTTCGTGCGTAACGCCAAGGCTGCCGTGGAGATGGATCGCGCGCTGGATGATGTCGTGATAGACCTTCGCCATCTGCACCTTGCACATCGCGATCAGAGTGCGCGGGTTCACCGGAGGCGTCCGCCCGGCTTCGACCTCATCGATCGACCAGGCCGTCTTCATCACCAGCAGCCGGAACTGTTCGAGCTCGATCCAGCTCTCAGCGATCATGCCTTGCACGAACTGGTGCTCGGCGAGCAGCCGGCCCTGCGTGCGGCGCGAATTGGCGCGTTCGACCATCATGTCGAGCGCGCGTTGGCACTTGCCGACGGTGCGCATGGCGTGATGGACGCGCCCGCCGCCGAGCCGCGCCTGCGCCACCTTGAAGCCTTCGCCGGGCAGGCCGAGCATGGCATCGAGCGGAACGCGGACCTTGTTGTAGCGGATATAGGCGTGAATGCCGTCGTCGCCGGCCAGATCATCGCCCATCACCTTGACATTGCGCAGGATTTCCACCCCCGTCGTATCGGTCGGCACGATCAGCATGCTCATCCGTCCGTGCGGCGGGTTTTCCGGATTGGTCACCGCCATCACGATCAGGAAGGCTGCATAGCGGGCGTTCGAGGAGAACCACTTCTCGCCCTCAATCACCCATTCCTCGCCCTCCTGCCATGCGCGGCAGACGAACTCCTTTGGATCGGCACCGGCCTGCGGCTCTGTCATCGAGAAGCATGAGACGATATCCCCGTCCATCAGCGGCTGGAGGTAGCGCGCCTTCTGCTCTTCGGTGCCGAACATCGCCAGAATCTCGGCATTGCCGGTATCGGGTGCGGCCGTGCCGAACACCGTCGGTGCCCAATAGGCGCGGCCGAGGATCTCGTTCATCAAGGCGAGCTTGACCTGACCGTAGCCCGGTCCGCCCAGATGCGGGCCGAGGTGGCAGGCCCAGAGCCCGCGCGCCTTCACTTCGGCCTGCAAGGGCGCAATCGCCGCACGGCTCTCGCGGTTGGCAAAGTCATACGGCGCGCCGTGGCCGGGAAAGCGGTAGTCGAGCGGTTCGACCTTGGTCTTCACGAAGTCCATCATCCAGTCGAGCTGGGCTTGGAAAGCGGGATCTGTCTGGAATTGCCACATGCGCTCGCGTCTCCTCAGCCGGCCTTGCGGGCCAGCACTTCGGCACGGGCGAAAGCCGCGCGCACCAGCTTGTCGAAAAATTGTCCGGTCTCGGGCGGAAGAATCCCGGCGCTGCTCTGCGCCACCTTGTATTCAAGGATGCAGCCGCTCTTGTAGGCGGCGAGCACGCAGTAGTAGTCGAAACAGGCAAGTTCGCGCCCCGTGCCGGCGGCGTAGTAGCGGGCGAGTTCCTGCCGTGTCGGGAAGTTTTCGGCGGCATAGAGCGCCGCCTCCCCGATCACCTCGGGGTGGTCCTCGTCGCGCAGCCGCCCGGTGAACCAGGCAAGATCGATCAGCGGATCGCCGATCGTCGAAAGCTCCCAGTCGATCAGCGCGGTGAGCCGGGCCGGGCGATCGAACGCGAACAGCGCGTTGGGCGTGCCGACATCGCCGTGGATGATCCCAGCGCGGAAATCGTCCGGAATGTTCGCGCGAAGCCAATCGCGCGCATAGGCAAAGCCGGGCAGTTCGCGCCACTCCGAGCCATAGTGCTCGGGGTACGAGCGGATCTGGCCCTCCCAGCGGTCGACTTGCCGCTCGAGGAAATTGTCGGGCTTGCCGAAGCCTTCGAGGCCGACCGCCTTGTAATCGACATTGGCGAGCGCGATCAGTCCGTCGACCATGGCATAGGCGATGCCGTATTCGCAGGGCGCGCGGTCGAACGGCGCGCGGTGATAGATGCGCTCGCCGCGCAGTTCCGCAGCCCAGCCTGCGACCCGCTCCATCACGTAGAACGGCGCACCGATGACCTCGGGATCGGCGCAGGAACCGTGGCAAGTCGGATGCGGCACCGCCGTTCCGCCTAGCGCGGTGAGCACGCGCGCCTCGCGCAGCACGCCCTTTTCCGCACCGGGCGGCGCAACCGGGGGCGGGCGGCGCAGCACCATATCCTTGCCGCCGCGATTGAGTGTGAGGATCACGTTAGAGGTGCCGCCGTGAAGCTGGGTCACGGTGAGCGGACCATCGCCCAGCGCAGTAATATGTGCATCGAGCCATGCGGTGAGCCGCGGCAGGTCGACCAGACCGGGGGCGAGGGGCGCGGTATCGGTCATGATGCTTTGCCCTTTTCGTGGCGCTCGATCCCGGCGCGGATGGCCGAGAGCAAGGCGGTTGCCTGCTTCACCTGCGCTGCATCGAGGCAGGTCATCAGACCGGCGGCGATGTCTCCTGCGTGCCGATTGGCTTCCGCTTGGAGCGCCTGTCCCGCCGCCGTGGGGACGAGCAGCGCGGCCCGCTTGTGATCTGGGTTGGGCTCCGCAGTGATCAGCCTTGCCTCGATCAGCCGGTTGGCCGCACGCTGGATCACCTGCCGCGGATGGCCAAGCGACCGGCCGATCTGCGGTACTGTCGGAGGCTCCCGGGCTTCCACGACCGCGACGAGCACGGTGTGCTCCATGTCGCCAAGCGCCGATCCGGCACGGGCTGGAGCAAATGCGGCGCGCAGGCGCCCCTGCGTCCGCGCGAGAGCGTCGATCAGCAGGGCAAGGTCTGAGTGTGATTCGAGCATGGAACTTTAGTGTCAAAACGACACCATGGTGTCAAATTATTCTTTGCGCGTCGCCATCGGCCGGAACAGCGACTGCGCAGATTGCCAGTCGACCCGCACCAGCCGGTGCGCAAAGCGCCAGCCGTGGGGCGTCCGGACAAGCGTGTCGCTATAAGTACCGCTGTGATCGAGGCCGATGTCGGTGTGAACGGCGAAGTAGCTGCGCGCCGTTGCCCGATCACCGTCCAGTTCGATCAGCGGGTTGGTGATATGGTGGCGCACGAAGCTTGGCTTCGGGCCGGGCGTCCCGCTGCCGCCTGCGAGCGCGGCTACGATGGCAGCCGGACCGCTCGCACGGTTGCCGGGATATTCCAGCGTGCCGTCATCAGCAAAACAGGCAGAGAGTGCCTCGATCCGCCCACGATCACCGTTGTAGGTGTAGCGCGCAAGGAGATCGCGGATCGCGTCGCGGTCGGCTGCGACATTGGGGGCGGGCTCAGCCATTGAAATTGAGCCGGAGGCCCGGCTCGTCCCATCGTGCCTTGATCAGCCGGCCCGAGGCCGAAAGCGTGATCCAGGCATCCTGCATGTCCTCGCCGCCGAATGCGATGTTGGTGGTGTAGCGATCATCGAAGGCGCGCTTGGCAGTCCTGCCGTCCGGCGTGATCGTCGTGATGCCGCCCTGATAGAGCGTTGCGACGCAGATGTTTCCGGCCGCCGTGACCGCGAGGCTGTCGAATCCGACATGCCCCGGCGCGGTTGCGACCCATTGCGGGCGCTGTGCTTCCGGCACGGCCTTGTAGCTGTAGAGCCGAGCCTGATGGGTGTCAGCGCAATAGACCGTGGTGCCATCTGGTGAGAGCCCCACGCCGTTGTAGGAGATCGGATGGCGATCTATCGCAGTGATCGCGGTGCCATCGGCGCTGCAGGCGAACAGCCCGCTCGCGGTGCGGATGCCGTCGTGGGTCTTGCCCAGATCGGTGAACCACAAGGTGCCGTCAGCGGCGAATACCAGATCATTTGGCGCTTCGAGCGCGATACCGTCGCAGTTGTCGTAAAGGCGTTCGAATGTGCCGGTGGCAAGATCGACCCGCTCGATCCGCCCCTCGCAGCCCGGTCCACGCGCGTTCTGGAAGCGCGTGAGATCGAGCCCGCCGTTGTTGCAGACATAGAGCGCCCCGTCCGGGCCGATCGCCGCGCCGTTGGGCCCGCCGCCGATTTCGCAGACGACTTCCTTGCGCCCGTTCCAGCAACGGGTGATCCGACCGCTCGCGAGCTCGACAACGATGACCGAGCCGTCGGCCATCACCACCGGGCCCTCCGGGAAAGCCAGCCCTTCGGCAACCGTCTCCATACCAGTATCCTATATTACTAGGTTATCTATGTCTTGACAGCACGCGGGCCGCTCCGCAAGCATGGATGCATGGCCGTGCCTTCACACCATCTCGTTGCGGTTCCGCCGCCGTTCGGCTCGCCGCCCTATCCGCCGGATATCTTCGCGGGGCAGACCGTGCTGGTCAGCGGGGGCGGCTCGGGCATGGGGCTCGCCATGGCCATCGCCTTTGCGCAAGGCGGGGCCAGTGTCGCGGTCATGGGGCGCAATCTCGAAAAGGCGCAGGCTGCAGCGGAAGGGCTGACCAATTTGGGCGTGAAGGCCCACGGGATCAGCTGCGACGTGCGCTTGCCCAATCAGGTCGCCGCCGCGTTTGATGAGGCGGAGCGGACGCTCGGACCGGTCAGTCTGCTGGCCAACAACGCCGGGGCCAATTTCCCGGTGCTCGCCGAGGACATTTCGGTGAATGCCTGGAATGCGGTGACCCGGATCGCGATCGACGGGACGTTCCTGTGCTCCACCGAATTTGCCCGCCGCCGGATCGCGCTGGGGCAGGGCGGGGCGATCATCAACAATTCGGCGCAGTATATCTGGACGGGGTTTCCGGGCGATGCCCATTCGGCTGCCGCCAAGACCGCGCAAGCGACAATGACCCGCAAGATGGCGCGTGACTGGGCAGCTTATGGCATCCGCGTGAATGCGATTGCCGCAGGGTTCTTCCCGCATGAAAGCTCGACAGCAGGTCGGCGCGAGGGCGGGATCGAGGATCTGCAGGCGATGATCCCGGCGGGGCGCGCCGGCTCGATCCACGAATTCGGTTGGCTTTCCGCGATGACCTGCACCCCGCTTATGGCGGGGCTGACCGGGCAGGTGATCGTTCAGGACGGCGGGGAAAGCCTGCGCCGCTCACTGATGATGCCCGATTTCATCCCCCCGCGCGAACGTGCCGACGGCCCCTGGGGGTGGCGCTGATGAGCTGGCTTGAGGGCAAAACCGCGCGGCTGGTGGGGGAAAGTCCGGTGATCGCAGCCGCCTTGGCGGCGCACGGTGCCACGCTTGTCGATGATGGCGGTTGCGATGTGCTGCTTCACATTGCTGCGCCGCCACTCGCAAAACCGGCGCATGAACTGAGCCATGCCGAATGGCGCGCGGCGCTCGATAGCGGCCTCGATCAGCGCTTCCTGCTGGCAAGGGATTATGCTGCCCTGCGCCGCGCTGCGGGCAAGGGCGGCGCGGTCGTCTATGTCGGTGCGCCCGAACAGGCACTGGGCAGTGACCATGCCGCCGCGGCCGGGGCGCTGGGCAATCTGACCAAGACGCTGGGCGTCGAATGGGCGCGCGACGGCATTCGGGTGAACGCGATTCTGACGTGCGAGACGGGGGAAACCTTGGGCAATCTTGTCGCCTATCTGGCCAGCGACTATGCGGCCTATGTCACAGGTGCCGTGATGGGAGTGGGGCTTGATGACTGAGCGCGGGCGGCTCGATGGGCAAGTGGCGTTCGTGACCGGCGGCGGTGGCGGGATCGGTCGGGGCATTGCGCTGCGGCTTGCCGAGGCCGGGGCGGCGGTCGCGGTGTTCGACATCATCCCGGAGCGCTGTGCCGAAACCACGGAGCGGATCGCGGCACTGGGCGGGGAGGCGCTGGCCCTGCCGGGCGACGCCATGGATACCGAGGCGCTGCGCAGCGCAATTGCCGCCACCGATGCTCGGTTCGGCAGGCTCGATATTCTGGTCAACAATGTGGGCGGCGTTTCGGGCCGGCCCTTCCTCGAGCAGAGCGAGCGGAGCTGGCGCCGTCATATCGATATCAATCTCGTGTCGATGCTGGCCGCGACCCACGCCGCCGCGCCGATCATGATCCGCGGCGGGCGCGGCGGGGCGATCCTCAACGTCGCCTCGATCGAGGCGGAGCGCGCGGCGCCGAACTTTGCGGTCTACGCGGCCTGCAAGGCCGGGATGGTCAGCTTCACCAAGTCGATGGCCATCGAGCTTTCGGGCCACGGCATCCGGGTGAACTGCATTTCTCCCGACCATACGGTCACGCCGGGCAACCAGGGCAATCGCGCCGGGCCGGTCGATCCGGCCAGCTGGCGTACGCACAGTCCGGAAGAGATTGATGCCATGAACCGCCTGATTCCGCTCGGGCGCGAGGGTGTGGACAGCGAATGCGGCGATGCAGCAATTTTCCTTTGCTCATCCCAGTCAAGCTATGTAACTGGCGTGGTATTGCCGGTTGATGGCGGCACTGCCGCCGCAGGCGGCTGGGTACGCGGCCGCAATGGCAAGTGGACGCTCAACGAAGACCTTGCCTTCGGGTAGCGGTGTTCGGGGGATAAATCCCGCACCTGTTCATTTTACGCTTTAGTTATAAAACCAAGTTTACTACCTTGGGACTCTTGGACCCGGTTGGTTCATGAGAGGATGAGCTGATGCTGTATGGCATGGACGACGATAGCACTTCGCAGCGCATCCATGTTCCCAAGACCAGCGAGATCGTGGCCGACAAGATCCGCGCGCAGATCATCCGGGGCGAACTGAACGAGGGTGACAGCCTTCCGCCCGAGGGGCAGCTCATGGACAGCCTCGGCATTTCACGCCCAACCTTGCGTGAGGCCTTTCGCATTCTGGAGGCCGAAGGGCTGATCAGCGTGGTGCGCGGTTCGCGCACCGGGGCGAAGGTCCACAAGCCATCGGTCGAGCTGGTCTCGCGCTATGCCGGCTATGTGCTGGAATCGCAAGGCACCACGATCTTCGATCTCTACCAGGCGCGCCTCGCCATCGAGCCGTCGGTGGTGCGCTGGCTCGCGACCGACAAGGGCGCCGGGGCAACCGTCCGGCTTCGCAATCTGCTGGCCGACATGGAGCGCATGCTCGATGAGGACCGGCATGATGATTTCATCGACCACGTCGAACATTTTCACCAGACGCTGGTTGCCTCGACCGGGCTCAAGACGCTGACGTTCATGAGCCGGATGCTGCTCAACCTCGCAGGGAAGCACCAGAGCGGCTATCAGAAGCGGCACCCCAGGACCCGCGAATTCCGGCTCAAGGCGCATCGCGCGGGGTTGCGCTCTTACCAGAAGGTCGTCGATCTGATCGAGGCCGGGCGGGTCGAAGACGCCGTGGCCCACTGGCGACTGCATCTCCATAACGCCAATGCCACATGGACCAGCGACGGCGAAGGCCAGCGTGTGGTGGAATCACTCGGCAGCTGAAGCAGGCTAGTCCCGCACCAGCAACATGGCGCCCGCCAGCGGCCCGCCCGCTGTCGACGTCGCGCAGACCTGCGGATCGCCCTTGACCTGCCGCGTTCCGCCCCGTCCCCAGAGCTGGCTGCAAGCCTCGTGCACCGCGCCATAGGCGTGAAGCCGCCCGCCCGAAAGCGCGCCCCCGCCGGTGTTGACCGGAAGTTCGCCCTCGAGCGCAATCCGCCGCCCGCCCTCGATGAAGTCCTTGGCCCCGTAACGCTCGCAGAAGCCGAAGTTCTCAAGCCAGTTGAGCGTGTGATAGGTGAACCCGTCGTAGAGTTGGGCGATATCGACATCGGCAGGTTTGAGGTCGGTGCGGCTCCACATCATCTCGGCCACCTTGGGCTGGGCCTGCGTGTCGAGTGCGTCGAGCTGGGTCCATGAATTGCGATACTGCATCGATGAGCCGATCGCCTCGATCCGCACCGGCGGATTGCGCAAGGTACGTGCCACATCCATCCGGGAGACGATGATCGCCACCGCCCCGTCGCACGGCACATCGCAATCGTAGAGCCGCAGCGGCGTCGCGATGAGCGGGGAGGCGAGGTAGTCCTCGAGCGTGATCGGCGTGCGATAGACCGCGTTGGGATTGAGCCCGGCATTGCGGCGCTGGTTGATCGGCACTTGCGCGACCTGTTCTGGCCGGATCCCGCTCTTGTGGACATAGAGATTGAAGAACAGCGCCTGCTGGAGCGACGCGGCATAGGTGTAATAGGGCGCATACCAGGCAAACGGACCGGACTGGCGCTCGCCTGACTTGAGCAGCGAATTGGCAAAGGCGGTCTTGCGCGCGGTTGCTTCGTACATCGTGCGAAAAATGAGGACATTTCGGCAGAGCCCGGCGGTAATCGCGCCGACCGCGTTGAACACTGCGCCGTACTGCCCCGGAGCTTCTCCCCCGCCCGCGTACCAGCCCACCTTCAATCGCAGCGCATCCTGCAGCGCGGCGCAGCCCACTGCGGAAAAGCCTGAGGCATTGGCCTGCTCGCCAGGCCAGGTCGCGATTCCGTCGATCTCGGCGCGAGTGAGCCCGGCATCGCGGATCGCCGCCATTGCGGCATCGACTGTGAGTGCCAGCGCGGACTTGGTCGCGCCGCGCGAAACCTCGGACATGCCGACGCCGGTGATTGCGGTGTTCTTTTCGGCATAGGCGGTCATGCCGCTTGCTCCACCGGACGGAAGAATGGGACCCACAGATCCTCCTGGTGCTCGAACCAGACCACGACCGGCATGTCGAAGCGCACCGCGTCGGGGTTGCAATGCGTGATGTTGCAAACGAGGCGCACGTCGTCCTGCTCGTCGAGGGCGACGAGCGCGAGGACATAGGGCGTAGGGAGCCCCGGCACCCAGATCTTGTGATTGACTGTGAAACTGGCGATCCGCCCCCGCCCGGAAACCGGCTCTGGCGCAACGTCGCTGCTTTCGCATTGCGGGCAGAACGGCACAGGCGGATGCACGTAATACCCGCATTGGCCGCAGCGGCAGATCATCAATCGGCCATGTTCGCCGCCGGTCCAGTAGGCGCAGTTGTCCTTGTCGATTGCCGGCAGCGTGCGCGCAGGTGCAGGCGGCGTGCCCATGCCCGTTTTCCCGTCTCAGTTATCTAACTCAGTTGACGATTATCTGATTGCAGTCGGGACGTCCATTCGATAAATTGACGCTTCATCAACTTTTGAGTCGCGAGCGATGCGCGGCCGGTTGGCGGGAGAGCAGCGATGCAAATGGAAGACATGGTGATCATCAGCGTTGACGATCATGCGATCGAACCGCCCGAAGCGTTCATCCGCCACTATCCCGAAGGCAAGAAAGACCGCGCACCCCGCATCATCCAGCAGGACGGCAAGGACGTCTGGCTGTGGAACGACCAGCGCTTCCCCACGATCGGGCTTAATGCGGTCGTCGGCCGTCCGCGCAGCGAATATGGCATGGAGCCGACGACCTTCGATCAGCTCCGCCCGGGCACTTATGATCCCAAGTTTCGGGTCGACGACATGAACGCCAATGGCGTGCTCGCCAGCTTGAACTTCCCGACGATGCCCAGCTTTGCCGGCGGGGTGTTTGTTGGCATGGCGAAGAAGGATCCGGTCGAAGCCATGCTCGCCTGCCGGGCATGGAACGACTGGCACGTGCAGGAATGGTGCGCCAGCGCGCCGGGCCGCTTCATCCCGATGTGCCTCGTGCCGGCCTGGGATATCGACGAGACGGTGCGCGAACTGAAGCGTATGAGCGCGCTCGGCTGCCACGCGGTGTCATTCTCCGACAACCCGGCAAACATCGGCCTGCCGAGCATTCACAACGCCTATTGGGAGCCGTTCTGGCAGACCTGTGAAGATCTCAAGATCGTGATCAACTGCCACATCGGCACCGGCGCGCGGGCGCTGCATCCCAGCAGCGAGAGCCCGATCGACGCGTGGATCACCGCGATGCCGATCTCGATTGCCAACTCGGCGGCGGACTGGACTTTCGCCAGCTTCTGGAAGCGCTATCCGGGTCTGCGCATGGCTTTGTCGGAAGGCGGGATCGGCTGGGTGCCCTATTTCCTTGAGCGGGCTGACTTCACCTATGAGCACCACCACGAGTGGACCTTCAGCGATTTCGCAGGGGAGCGTCCGTCCGACGTGTTCAAGCGGCACATCATCTCGTGCTTCATCGATGACCAGTTCGGGATCAAGAATCTCGATTACATGAATGCCGACATGGTCGCCTACGAATGCGATTATCCGCACTCGGACACTGTCTGGCCCAACGTTCCCGAATATCTCTGGGCCTCGGTCAACGGGCTCGATCGGGCGGTGATCGACAAGATCACCCACGAAAACGTCATGCGCGAATACAGCTTCGATGCCTTTGCGCACAATGGTGGGCGGGCAAACTGCACTGTCGGCCACCTGCGCGAACTGGGCAAGGACGTCGATGTCAGCCCGCGCCACAATCTCGGCGGCCTGAAAACCGAAAGCATGGACGCGATCGGCAAGGCACGGCGCGCGGTGACGTCGGGCGATATCGAAAAGATGTTCGCGTCGGCCTGAGGGGAGTTTCGAGCATGATCCAACTTTTCCGCATCGCGCTGGCGGCAGCTTGGCTGCGCCTGCTGATGGTCACCATCCACGCCGGTCAGACGCTCGGCTGGGACAAGGCCGGGGATTTCTTTTTCGGCGACATGGCGCATCCCTGGCGCGCGCAGTTCAACTTCGATTTCTTTTGCATGCTGCTGCTGATCGCGGTGTGGATGGTCTGGCACGCGAAATCGCGGCTGCTCGGCGTGCTGTTTGCGGTGCTCTCGATCATGGGCGGTTGCCTGTTCACGTTCGCCTATCTGCTGGTCCAGTCGTTCCGCACCAAGGGCAATATGGCTGCCGTCCTGCTCGCCCGCCACTATAGCGCGCGGGGGGATGGCCAGTGACCTATCCGGTTTCCCGCGCGCCTGCCGATGCGCCGCCGGTGCCGGCGCATGTTCCGCCTGAGCTTGTGCTCGATACCCGCTTTGCCAATGGTCAGGTCGCGAACGACCTGCCCGATCCTTACGCATCGACCGATGTGCTGCGCGATCCGGCGTTCCCGCGGATCCATTACTACCCATGGCCAACGAGCGGCAACCAGTGCGGGGCCTGGGTCGTCACGCGGTATGAAGACATTCGCCGGGTCTACGAGGACAACGACCTGTTCTCCACCGAAGGCGTGGCGCAGTTTCAGGCGTTGGCCGGAGAGCACTGGCCTTCGATCCCGCTAGGGATAGATCCGCCCGATCATGCCAAGTATCGCCGCTTCCTCAACCCGTGGTTCACGCCGGTCGCGATGAAGGCGATGGAGCCGCGCATCCGTGCGATCATCGGCGAAATGATCGACGATTTTGCGGCCAGGGGCGAGGTCGATATCGCCTACGACTTCGGACGGATCTTCCCGGTCAGGGTCTTCCTCGATCTGATGGGCCTGCCGTTTTCGATGTTCGACCAGTTCCTCGAATGGGAATGGAACATCCTCCACGTACCGGACATCGCCGCCAAGGCGGCCGCCGTGCGCGGCATTCTCGCGTACCTGCGCGGCTTCATCGCCGAAAAGCAGGCGGCGCCGGACCAGACGCTCGGCAGCTATATCGCCAATGGCGCGCTGGAAGGCGAGCCGCTTACTCCGACCGAAGTGATCGGGATGACCTGGTTCCTGTGGCTGGGCGGGCTCGATACGGTGGCCTCGTCGGTAAGCCAGATGTTTCGTCGGCTCGGCATGGATCAGGCCCTGCAGGCACGGATCCGCGACAATCCGGCGATCATTCCGACAGCGGTCGAGGAGTTTCTGCGGGTCCAGCCGCTCATCAATTCGGGCCGCAAGGTGAAACGCGATTTCACCTGGCACGGGATCGAGATCAAGGCCGGGGACTGGGTTTCGGTCTTCAACAGTTCGGGCAATTTCGATCCCGCGCAGTTCCCAAATCCCCGCACGTTCGATCCCGAACGGCAGGTCAACCGTCACTATGCGCTTTCGGGCGGCATCCACTTGTGCCTCGGCGCGCATCTCGCCCGGCGCGAGCTTCGGGTGCTGCTGGACGAATGGTTCACGCGCATTCCGCAGCCCTTCCGGATCAAGCCCGGGACCGACACCACCGTCGTGCCCGGCCTGCTTTCGATCCGCAATCTCCCGATCATCTGGAACGCAGCCTGAGGATATCGCCATGAGCTTCCTGAAACACCCCGGCTGCATCTACGTTGGCGGCGAATGGCAGCCGACGCTGGTTACCGAACCGGTGATCAATCCCGCCGACGAAAGCCTGCTGATCGAAGCGCCCGTCGGCAGCACGGCCCAAGTCGATGCTGCAATCGCCGGGGCGCGCGAGGCCTTTGATCATGGTGACTGGCCGCGTCTGCCCGTCGCTCAGCGTCAGGCGATGATGACGCGCTTCCTCGATGCGATCGATGCGCGCCGCGAAGAGATCGTGACGATGATCGTGGCCGAGGCGGGCGCGACGCAGATGCTGGCCGGGTTCCTGCAATATGGCATCCCGATGAAGCACGCCCGCCGCACGGTGGAGCTCGCCAGCCGTCCGGCGGTCACGCCGCTTCCGGTGGAACTGACCCCCAACGCGCAGGGCACGACGACGCTCGGCACCGGAGTCGTCAGCCGCGAGCCGGTGGGCGTTGTTGCAGCAATCTCGCCCTACAATTTTCCGTTTTTCCTCAATGTCGGCAAAGTGGTTCCGGCGCTGGTGGTGGGCTGCACCGTGGTGCTCAAGCCTTCGCCCTACACGCCGATGCAGGCCCTGATCCTGGGCGAGATCGCCGACGAGGTCGGGCTGCCCAAAGGCGTGCTCAGCGTGGTCACCGGCGATATCGAGGCGAGCCGTCTGCTGACGAGCGACAAGCGCGTCGATCTGGTGCACTTTACCGGTTCGGACAAGGTCGGCGAAATGATCCAGGCGCAGGGCGCGCCCACGCTAAAGCGGATCGTGATGGAACTGGGCGGCAAGTCCGCGCTGATCGTGCGCGCCGATGCCAATCTGCAGGAAGCGGCGATGGCAGCGCTCGGCGGTTTTACCATCCATTGCGGGCAGGGCTGTGCGCTCACCACGCGGCACCTCGTCCACAACTCCATCCGCCCGCAATTCGTCGAGACGCTGAAGGCGATGATCGCGCATCTCAAGATCGGCAACCCCGCCGATCCCTCGGTCAACTACGGCCCGCTGATCCGCGAAGCCGCGCGCGAGCGGACCGAGCGCTACGTCCAGATCGCGCTGGACGAGGGTGCAACGCTGGTCGCGGGCGGCAAGCGGCCGGGCGGGCTGGACAAGGGCTTCTACTTTGAGCCGACGCTGTTCGACAACGTGCGCAACGACAGCCGCCTCGCGCAAGAGGAAGTGTTCGGTCCGATCGGTGCGGTGATCGGCTTCGACGATGACGATGAGGCCATCGCGCTCGCCAATGCCAGCGATTTCGGCCTCTCCGGCGCGATCTGTTCGGCCGATGCGGGCAAGGCCTATGAAATGGCGCTGCGCATCCGCACCGGCAGCGTGGCGATCAACGGCGGCGGGGGCACGATGCTCTCCGATGCGCCGTTCGGCGGGATCAAACGCTCGGGCTATGGCCGCGAATACGGCGAGGATGGCCTCAACGAATTCACTTATCAGAAAGTCATCAGCTTCCACGCTGCGTGAGGGGACAGGGCATGACCAAGGTAATGCAGGGCGTGCGCGTCCTCGAAGTGGCGCAGTTCACATTCGTCCCGGCGGCGGGTGCGGTGCTGACGGACTGGGGTGCCGATGTGATCAAGATCGAGCACCCGGTGCGCGGCGATGCCCAGCGAGGCATCAAGGAACTGCAGCGCCTTGCGGTCAATCCGCAGCGCTCGTCGCTGATGCAGCATCCCAATCGCGGCAAGCGCAGTGTGGGCATTGATATCTCGACCGCCGAGGGACGCGAACTTCTCTATGAGATTGCAAAGACCTGCGACGTGTTCCTGACCAACTATCTGCCTTCCGCACGGCAGAAGCTGGGCATCGATCTGGAGCATATCCGCGCGGCCAATCCCGACATCATCTATGTGCGCGGCTCGGCCTTTGGTGAAAAGGGCCCCGAGCGCGACAAGGGCGGGTTCGATTCGACCGCCTACTGGGCACGCGGCGGGTCCTCGATCCTTGTCACACCGAAGGAACTCGATGGCCCGCTACTGCAGCCGGGCCCGGCTTATGGCGATACGATCGGCGGCATGAATATTGCCGGCGGGATCGCCGCCGCGCTGTTCCACCGTGAACGGACCGGCGAGCCGACCGAAGTCGACGTCTCGCTCCTTTCCTCCGGCATCTGGGCGACGGCTTGCAGCATCGACGTGTGCATGGAGCTCAAGACCAACCCCTTCGTCAATGCACTGCCGGGTCAGGATGTCGTCGGCACCAACCCGTTCATGGGCGTGTTCAAGACCTCTGACGGCGGGTTCATCAACCTGACGGTGCTCTCGCCGTCGCAGCTTATCGAGGATACCTTCACCCATCTCGGCATTCCCGAATGCGCCGCCGATCCGCGCTTTTCGACCATCGAGAAGCTGTGGGAGAATGCGATGGCGGCCTATCAGGAAGTGAAGAAGGCCATGGCATCGCAGCCCTTCGCCTATTGGCAGGAACGGCTGAAGACGATGAAGGGGCAATGGGCGGCCTACCAATCCCCCGCCGATATCGAGCATGACGAGCAGGTCCAGGCCAACGGCTTCATTTTCGAGGTCGAGAGCGCAGATGGCGGTCCGCCGATCAAGCTCGTTGCCAATCCGGTGCAGTTCGACAAGCAGCCCGCCAGCAACACCCGTGCGCCCGAAGCTTCGGAGCATACTGAACTGTTCCTCATGGAACTGGGGCTTGAATGGGACCGGATCGAGGCGCTCAAGGGCAAGGGGGCCATTGCCTGACAGCAGGCTTTGGCCGATGAAACGGGCGATGTCCGCCGTTCCATCCGACCTCATGGGCGAGGAAGCCTTTTCGTCAGTGTCCGGCTCGCCGCTGGTGCTGCTTGCGCCCGGCGAGCGGGTGCCGGCAGGTGCGGTTGCTGTGCTGGTCGACCGGGATGGGCTCCTGCCCGATGTGGATGCTGCCGCCTACGATGCGCTGGTGACAACGCGGGCTGGAGCGCCGTCGCCGTGGGTGAGCGCTGCGCCGGGGAGGCTTGGCGCACAATTGGGGGCCGTGCAGGCCATGGCTGCCCGTGCTCCCATTGCCACCGCCCTGCTCGCACGCGTGTTGCGGCACGGGGAAGGACTGGCCTTCGATACCGCGCTGGAACTCGAATCGCTGGCTTATTCGGCTCTGCTGGGCGGCGAAGAGTTTGCGCGCTGGCTGGCCGCAAGGCCTGCGCCCGATGCGGGTGTTCAGGCCGCTCATCCCGTGCGCTATGCGCGCGAGGAGGAGCATGTCACCCTCACGCTGGCGTCTCCCGGCAACCGCAACGCCATGACCGCGGCGATGCGCGATGCGCTCTATGAGGCGCTGGTCAATGTGCTGGAAGACCCAAGCTCGCCGGACCTGACACTGCAGGCCGAGGGAAAGTGCTTCTCGACCGGCGGTTCGCTGGCCGAATTCGGCACGGCGCGCGATCTGGCGCGGGCGCATGTCATCCGCACCCAGCACAGCGCTGCGCGGGTGCTGCACCGGCTCGGCTCGCGCGCCACCGCGCGGCTGCATGGGGCCTGCATCGGTTCGGGGATCGAGGTTCCCGCCGCGGCGGCGCACCGGATCGCGGCGGCGGATCTTGTTGTGCAATTGCCCGAACTTGGCATGGGCCTGATTCCGGGGGCGGGGGGCACGGTGACGCTGGTCCGCGCAATCGGGCGGCAGCGGCTGCTCTGGCTGGCGCTGGGTGCCTTCCGGATCGGCGCTGCACAGGCGCTGGACTGGGGCCTGATCCATGCGATCGAACCGTGAGCGCGGCACTGGAGGCGATCGTGGAGGAGCGCCTTGCGGGCCTCGACTGGCGTGCAGAAGATCTCCTTGTCCGCGACGCGCCGGGCGGCCTGGATCAGCCCTGCCTCTCCTCGGCCAACCGCCATTGCCGTCTGCTGCAAGCGCAGGATGGCTGGGCCGCGCTCAATCTCGCACGCGAGGAGGATCGGGACACGGTTCCAGCGCTCTGCGGCCATGAAGGGGAGCCATGGGCTGCACTGGCCGAACTGGCGAAGGAGATTGGCGCGGCAAGCTTTCGCGACCGCGCGGCCGAACTTCAGTTGCCGGTGGCAGTGCTTGGCGAAGCGGCGCCACAAGCCCTGCCGACACCCGATCTGCTTCGCGTTCCGCGCCGGGTGGTCGATCTGTCGGCGCTGTGGGCCGGGCCGCTCTGCGCCGGGCTGCTCGCGCGCGCCGGGGCCGAAGTGGTGCGGATCGAGAGCATCGGTCGGCCCGATCCAACCCCGCAGACTTCGCCGCTGCTCGATGCGCGGATCAATGCGAGCAAGTCCCGCGTCGCGCTGGATTTGCGAGAAGCAGAGGGCAGGGCTGCGCTCCGCAAACTGATCGAAGAGGCCGATGTTCTGGTCACCAGTGCCCGCCCGGCAGCGCTTGCCCGGTTGGGGCTGGTTCCGGCGGATTGGCCGGACCTGACCTGGGTCGCGATCACCGCGCACGGCTTTGCCGGTCCCGGCGCACAGCGGGTTGGCTTCGGCGATGATTGCGCTGTGGCGGGCGGACTGGTCCGCTGGGAGCGAGGCGAACCGCGCTTTCTGGGTGACGCGATCGCCGATCCGCTGACTGGGCTGGAAGCAGCGCGCGCGGTCTTTTCGGGGCAATGCGGGCTGATCGATATGGCGATGGCCCGCGTGGCCGCCGCCTATGCGGGGCGGCTGGCGTGAGCCTGATCCTGAGGCAAGTGCGGCCATGGGGCGGGGCGCTTACCGATATCCGGATTTCTGACGGCCGAATTGCTGATATCGGCCTCGATCAACCACGTGCCGCGATGGAGATCGACTGCGCGGGTGACACGCTGCTCCCGGGGCTGCACGATCATCATCTGCACATTCTGGCGCTCGCGGCCCGGCGGCAGTCGGTTGATCTCGCCGGGCTCACGACCGAGGCTGCGGTGCGTGCCGCTCTCGTCGCTGCCCGTCCCGGCCCGTGGCTGCGCGCAGTCGGCTATGACGAGCGCGCTGCCGGTCTGCCTGATACAGCGCTTCTCGACCGCTGGGTCCCGGATCGCCCGGTCCGTTTGCAGGACCGGACGGGCGCCTTGTGGGTGCTCAATTCCGCTGCGCTCGCCGCGCTTGGCACCAGCGATTGGCCACCGGGCGCCGAGCGCGACGCCGGCGGGCACCTGACCGGACAGTTTTGGCGCGAGGATCGCTGGCTCGCCCGCGCCCTGCCGCGCAGCTTGCCCGACCTCGGAGCGATGGGCGGCGAGCTTGCTGCATTCGGGCTGACCGGACTGACCGATGCCGGCGCGCACAATGGTCCCGATGAAGCGCGGCTCTTGGCTGGTGCCGTGCCGCAGCGCCTGATCCTGATGGGTAGCGAAGCGCTGGGGCCGGGCGAGGGCTATGCGCTCGGCGCGCTCAAGCTGCTGATCGACGAGCGTGATCCGCCCGAGATCACCGCGTTGGCGGCACGGATCGGGGAAGGCCGCCGGCAGCAGCGGGCCGTCGCCGCGCATTGCGTGACCGAAGCCGAACTCGCGCTGTTCCTCGCCGCGCTGGAGGCTGCCGGTGGCGCGCGGCCGGGTGACCGGATCGAGCATGGCGGGCTCATTCCGGAAACGTTCGTGCCGGTCATTGCCGCCGCCGGGCTGACCGTTGTGACCAATCCGGCATTCATCCATGATCGCGGGGATCGCTATCTCGAAGCGGTCGCAGCCGCGCAGCACGGCGATCTCTACCCCGCCGCGCGGCTGGCGCGCGCCGGCATTGCGCTGCTCGGCGGTTCGGATGCGCCTTACGCCGCTGCCGATCCCTGGCTGGCGATGCGCAGCGCGCGGGATCGCCGGACAGCGCGCGGTGTGCCGCTGGGGCCGGACGAGCGGCTCGAGCCGCTCGCTGCGCTGCGCCTCTATTGTGGCGGCGCGATTGCCCCCGGCGCGCCTGCCGACCTGATCCTTTGCGAGGGCGCGATGGCCGATGTGCTGGCTGATCTCACGGCCGACCGGCTCCGCATGTCAATCGTCGGCGGCAAGATCGCCTTCAATCGCGATGAAGCAGCATCGCCCCGGCGATGAACCCGCCGCCCATGGCGCAGACTCCGGTTTTCGCACCTGCCACTTGCCGCGCACCAGCATCGCCCCACAATTGCAGGCAGGTTTCATGCAGCAGGCCGAAGCCGTGGAGCCGCCCGCCCGACATCTGCCCGCCGCCGGTGTTGACCGGAAAACGGCCACCGGGCCCGATCTGGCCCTCGGCAATGAAGTCCTTGGCCTCGCCGTGGCCGCAAAACCCCAGCGCTTCGAGCCACAGCGGCACGAAGATCGAGAAGCCGTCGTAAAGCCCCAGCACATCGACATCGCCGGGCTTGAAGGCGGTGCGCGACCACAAGTCGATCGCCGCATCGTGCGCGCCCATCGTGGTGAGATCTGCGCGCTGGTCCCAGGTCTCCTGCGAGCGCAGGGCCGAACCCAGCGCCTCGATCCGCAGCGGCGGCATGCGGCAGTCCTGCGCGGCATCGGCGGCGGAGACGATCACCACCGCCGCGCCGTCGATCGGAATGTCGCAATCGAACAGGCCCAGCGGGGTCGAGATCATCCGCGCGGCGAGGTAGTCGTCCATGGTCAGAGGCTTCTGCATCACCGCGGCCGGGTTCATCTGCGCGAACTGCCGTTCCCCCAGCGCGACCATGCCGAGGTGCTCGCGCGTCATCCCGAATTCGTGGAAGTAGCGCGTGGCCATCCATCCGGCCCAGTTGGCGGCCGACATCGCGCCGACGGGTACCAGCCAGCTGAGCCAGCCGCCGATCTCGGCCCGGCCTGCGCCGGGAATGCTGGCGCGGCGTCCGGCGCTTTGCGACGAGCTTTCGGTCAGCGCGCGAAAGCACAGCACATGGCGGGCCTGCCCGGTCATCACCGCCATCGCGGCGACCATGATCGGGGCCATCTGTGCCGGTCCATCGGGCACCGCCGCGTGCCAGCATGTCTGCAAGCCTAATGCATTGCGCACTTCGCCTGTGCCGAGCGGCGACATGCCGGGGGAATTGTCTGCCTTGCCCGGATAGGTACAGATCCCGTCGATATCCGCGAGCGTCAGCCCGGCACGGGCCAGCGCGCGGTCGGCTGCATCGGCCAGATGAAGCATGGCCGGCCGACCGGTGTTACGGCCGATGTCGGACATGCCGGTGCCGGTGATCGCGGCCTTCATGCTGCCGCTCCTTCGAGCGGTGTCCACAGCGGCAGCCAGACTTCGCCGCTGGGCTCGAACGCGATGTGCATGCGCTGTCCGATCATGACCGCCTCGGGCGCGCAGCCGGTGACCGGTGCTGTCACGCGGACGCCCGGCGCATCGTCTACATCGACAACCGCGATTGCGAAGGGCACCGCCATGTCCGGGAGCCAGGGCTGGTGATTGACCGTGTAGCTATAGACAGTGCCCGACCCCGCCACCTCACGCGGGCTCACATCGCGCGACTGGCAGGCCGGGCAGATCACTTGCGGCGGGTGGATTGCCTTGTCGCATGCGCCGCAAAACGCGATCATCAGTTTGCTCTGCGCGCCGCCGGTCCAGAAGGCTGTGTTCTCTGGGGTCAATTCGGGCAAGGGGCGCACATGGCTCTCCATTTGGGGTTGTAACCTGTATAACTAGGTTTACCATTATAGGGAAACTGAAAGAGCACACCAATGACCAACCAAGTCGCCGATCCTTATGCCTTCAAGCCCGAAGATGATGGCTATCACGCGCTGTCGGACGACCCATACGAGACCGAGACCAACTGGTGGTCGTGGAACGTGCCCGAACGCAAGATCGGCGGCTGGATCCACACGCCCTACTATCCCAATCGCAAGACGGTGACCTGGCGGATTTTCGTGTGGGATGCGCGCGGCTATGATCCGGCGCGGATGGCCTATTACCGCAAGGTTGAGGAAGCGCCGATGCCGGACAATCCGGACTTGCGCCACATCACCTTCCCGGCCGGCGGCTACAGCCTCAAGATGCTCGAACCGGGTATGAAGTATCACCTGCACTATGCTGATCCAGATCGTGATTTCGGGCTAGACTTCGTGTTTGCCGGTGCGCATCCGCCACGCCGGTTCGAGCCGGGCGAGCCGCCGTTCATCCATACCCCGCACTACGATCAACTCGGCAAGGTCGAAGGGACGCTGCGGCTCGATGGCGAGGATATCCGGCTCGATTGCTGGTCGGTGCGCGACCGCACCTGGGGTCCGCGCGGTGGCCCCTATGCGCAGAGCAAGAAGCAGAGCTATGCGAACGACCTTGAGCGCGTCCGCGAGCCCGGCGGGCCGCGCTGGCGCGAAATCGAGCGCGAGCGGGGGCGCGGGCGCATCCAGTACATCTTTGGCCATGCCGATGGGGACAGCGGGTTCCTTGGTTTCGTGCGCCCGCAGGATGGCACGGCCGAAGGCTGGAGCCCGATGAACGGCGGTTACCTGCTGCGGGACGGGGTCTACGGTAATCTCGACGGAACGAAGTGCCGCATGCGTTCGTTCCGCAATCCGGAGACGGGCTGGTGCAGCCACATGCAGGTCGAACTGACCGATGATCTGGGCCGAACCATGGCGGCTGAAGGCACGGCGGTCAGCCGGATGAGCGAGGCGGGCTATGGCACCAACCAGCTGATGCGCTGGGATTTCGACGGCAAGATTGGCTGGGGTGAGGATCAGGATGTGTGGAATCCCAAACACTTCCAGCGCATGCTTCATGCGCTGCGAGCAGTGCGCTAGTCCTGCTGCCGCGCGCCTTCTGGCACGCCCTCTTCCGCCGCGCGCAGTTCGACCAGATCGACGCTGACATCGCGCGGCAAGGAGAGTATCGAGACCAGCCCGCGCGCCATCGATTGCGGGCTGGCCGGGGCGCCGGACATCGCCGCATGGCCGGTCTGGACGATCTTGGCGAAGAACTTCTTGCGGGTTTCCTCGGACCAGCTTTCCCCGCCGCTCCCGCCTGATACCGAGCCCGAACGCAAGACGCTGATGCGGATGCCCTCGCTGCGCAGTTCCTCGCGCAGCCCCTCCGACAGCACCTCGACCGCGGCCTTGGTGGCGGCGTAGAGCGCCAGCATGGGGAAGGGATGGCGCACGCTTTCGCTGGATATGTTGACGATCTGCCCGCGCGTGCGCCGCAAGTGCGGGATCGCGGCGCGGCTCGCCCAGGCGAGGCCCAGTACGTTGACATCGAGGTGGCTGCGGATCAGCGCGTCGCTGCCCTCCTCGAACGCGAAGGGGTGATAGATCGCGGCATTGTTGACCAGCACGTCGATCTGTCCGAACCGGCAGGCCGCCGCATCGATTGCGCATCGCACCGCGTCCGGATCGGTCACATCGCAGGCGAAAGTGGCCACGTCTTCGCCGAACGCTTCCGCAAGGCTTTCGAGCTCGGGCGAGGGCCGCGCCAGTGCGGCGACTTTCATGCCAGAGCCGACCAGTGCTGCGACAAAGTGCCGGCCCATGCCTTTCGAAGCGCCGGTGATTACGGCGACCTTGTCCTTGAGCGGCTCCAACCTGCTTCTCCCTGCAAACCTTCAAGATTGACGATACGTCAATTCCTTGCGCGAGGGCAAGTTTTCGTCGATGAGGCTTGCGATGACCCAAGCGGCTGAAATCACCCCTGCCAAGCCGGTCCGTGCCCGTGCGGCGCGCTACAACCACTATGGCCAGAAGATCGGCTCAAAAGGCGAGAGGACGCGCCAGACGCTGATCGACGTGACGGTCGACCTCCTTGAAACGCACGGTCTTCGCGATGTTTCTGTGGCTGATGTGGCGCGCGTGGCCAAAACGTCACCGGCGACGTTCTATGTCTATTTTCGCGGGGTGCCAGAAGTGGTGCTCGCCGCTCTGGCCAATGCGCCGCTGACCTCGCCTGAAATCGATGACTTGCTGGCGCGCGATTGGCAGCAGCCGGGCAGCCGCCCCTTTGCCCGCGCGCTGGTCGATGCCTACTGCGAACTGTGGAACCGCAACCGCACGATTTTCCGGGTGCGCAACATGGCGGCAGAGGAAGGCGATGAGCGGTTCTATCGTGCCCGAATGGAGGCAGCGCTGCCGATCATGACCGGGCTCACTCCCCTGATCGTAAAGGCGCAGGCTGCCGGGCTCGTGCCTGCCGAGCTCAAGCCGCGATCGTGCGGCGGTACCATCCTGATGATGCTTGAACGCCTTGCCGCCGTCGGGCCGATGGCCCGCGAGGACGATGACATTTCCTACGATGCGCTGCGGGCTGCGGCGGCCCACACTGTCGCCATGATGCTTGGCGCGCGCGATTAGCCTGCCGCAGCGTCGGCGAGCATCTGCTCCATATTGAGCACGCCGGTATAGAGCCCGCCGGAAAGGCCGGCATCGACCGGCAGGCATGCCCCGCTGATGAAGCTGGCGGCATCGCTGCACAGCAGGATCAGCGGGAGGGCCTGCTCGAGCGGGGAGGAAGGGCGCCCCTTGGCCTTGGAAAACGCGCCGAGGACGGCATCACCCGCAATCTTGCGAAACTCGCCCAGCATCGGCGTGTCGATCGGGCTCGGCATCGTGCAATTGATGCGGATATTGCGCGCCATCAGGCCCGGGCCGAGCTGCTGGGTCCAGGTGTTGATTGCTTCCTTGGACAGGCCATAGGAATCGCCGGCGCGCTCCGCATTGGCGGTGTACCACGCGCGCGCTTCGGCGAAATCGGTCAGGTCCATGAATTCCTTCAGCAGCTCCTGCCGCATGAGATAGCGCATGCCCGCGAGCGAGGAGACCGTGACAATCGCGCCGCCCTGGCGGATGTGCGGCAGCCATGTCTCGGTCCAGAGCCGGATACCAAGGAAATTGACCGTGATGACGTCTTCGCCGGGGAAAGTCTGAGGCAGGCCGGAAACGTTGAAAAGGCAATCAACCTCGCCGCCGATGCTGGTCACGCCGGCCGCGATCGAAGCCGGATCCTTGAGATCGACCGTGGTGAAGGAGGCGAGCCCTTCGACCGGCGAGGGCCGGATATCCGCGCCGTGCACTTGCGCACCCAGCGCGACGAGCTGGCGGGCGCAAGCCTCGCCCGTGCCGGAATAGCACCCCATCACCACAACGCGCTTGCCGGCGTAGCCCAGGATATCGGTGGCCATCTGTCTCTCCCGCAGAATGTTCTCGCCCGAGTGAATACTCCGGTGCACGGCAGCGCTCAATGCTAAAACTGACGTTTCTTCAATTTTAGCTAGGGGCAGTTGATGCTCAGCCGCGCATCACCCAGCCGCCGTCGATATTGAGGACCTGCCCGGTTATCCACCGACCGGCTTCGGATACCAGAAGAAGCAAGGTGCCGCAGAGCGCATCGGGCGTATCGCGCCCCTGGATCGGGGTGCGCGCCTCGACATACTGGACCAGTGGGCTGTCGTCTGGCGTAAGCGCAAGGCCCGCGTCGGTCTTGGTCATGCCCGGTCCGATCGCGTTGACGCGAATGCCCTGGCGGCCAAGTTCGGTCGCGAGCGTGGTGGTCACGCCGTGAAGCGCGATCTTCGTCACGCCGTAGAACGACTGCGCCGGATAGGCCCCGGCGGAGACCTGATTGACGATCGCGCCGCCCCCGCGCTCGGCCATGAAGTGGGCCACCACTTGCGCGCAGTTGATCGCGCCCCAGACATTCACCGCCATGCCCTTGTCGAAGCGCGCGCGGTCGGTTTGAATCAGCGGCTTGTCGACAATCTCGACCATCAGCGCGGCATTGTTCACCAGAATGTCGATCCCGCCGAACACGGCCTTGGCCTTGTCGGCCATTGCGGTGACGGATGCGGTATCGGTGATGTCAACCTGCACAGCCAGCGACTTGCCGCCTGCTGCCGTGATCTCGTCGGCCACGGTCTGCGCGCCCTCGCCGTTGAGGTCTGCGACTACGACCGCCGCTCCGGCATTCGCGAGCGCAACCGCGTAGGCCCGGCCAATCGAGTTACCGCGCCCTCCTGCGCCCGTGACAATGGCCACCTTGCCCTCGAGCCTGAAATTGTCGTTGCTGAAATCCGCCATGTCGCGTTCCTCTTAACCGCCGAAGATCGGCGCGCCGACACCGATGGTGACGGTCTTGTAGTGCAGAAATTCGTCGATCCCGGCCTTGCCGCCTTCCTTGCCGAAGCCGGAAATGCCCACGCCGCCGAACGGCGTGTGCGAATTGATCTGGAACCCGCCGTTCACATAGACGCCGCCGGCATGGAGCCGCTCGGCAATGCGGTGGACCCGCTGCAGGTCGTTCGACTGGATATAGGCGGCAAGGCCGTATTCGCTGTTGTTGGCGATGGCGATGGCCTCTTCCTCGGTATGGAACTTGAGGATCGCGACGGCGGGGCCGAAGATCTCGACTTGCGCGATTTCGTGATCGGGATCGACATCGACCATGATCGTCGGCTCGATGAAGTTGCCGCTGGCAAGCTCGCCCCCGGCGCGCTTGCCGCCCATCAGGAACTTGCAGGCGTTGTCGGCGGTAGCCCGGTCGAACATGCCGGTGATCCGCTCGACGGCTGCCTTGTTGATCACCGGGCCGACCATGACGCCGGGGTCCATCGGATTGCCGACTTTGAACTGCTTCGCGATGGCGACCATCCGCTCCACGAATTCGTCGTAGACATCGGCGTGGACCACCTGGCGCGTGGGCAGCGCGCAGCCCTGCCCGGCGAGGCAGCCGATCGTCCAGAACACCGCGCGCTCGGCAGCGGCCTGCAGATCGCAATCGGGGAAGACGAGGCTGGCCGACTTGCCGCCAAGCTCCATGACCGTCGGCTTGATCTGCTCTGCCGCGGCCGCGAGGATCTTGCGCGCGGTGATCGGCCCGCCGGTGAAGCTGATCTTGCGCACCTTGGGGTGGCGCACGATGGTATCGCCCGCTTCGCCCGTGCCCGGCAGGATCGAGAGCACTCCGTCCGGAATGCCCGCTTCCACGCAGCACTGCGCAAAGAGTTCGGGTGCGAACGGCGTGATCTCCGCCGGCTTGACGATCACGCAGTTGCCCGCCGCCAGCGCCGGGGCCACTTTCATGCCGAGGCCGATCAGCGGTCCGTTCCAGGTGTTGATGATCCCCACGATCCCGATGGGTTCGGGCACCGAATAGGAAAACTCGCCGCGCGTATCGAACGTGCTGAGGAGATCGCCAGTCAGCTTGTCGCACCAGCCGGCGTAGTAGCGCACCCAGGCGGCCGCGGTTTCGACCCCGCGCTCGCCCTGCATCAGCGGCGTGCCGCCATCGAGCGCGGCCATTTCGGCAAACTCGGTCTTCTTTGCGATCATCAGATCGGAAAGTCGGGTCAGCATGGCCCCGCGCGCTTCGGGGGAGGTGCGGCGCCAGCCCTCGCGGGCGGCTTCCGCTCTTGCGACGGCGGCGTCGATCTCGGCGGGCCCGGCAAGCGGGATTTCGGCAAGCGCGTCGCCGCTCACCGGGTGGATATGGGTGCGGCTGCCGCCCGAGCCGCTGGTGCGCTGCTCGTGGCCAAGGTGGAGGTGGACGGTGGGAATGGCTGTGCTCACGGCGGGGTCTCCGGCTGGGATCGGGTTATTGGGGAAGCGCGAGGGTCAGGCCGCCGTCTGCACCGGGACGCATCACCGGGCTCCACACGATTTCCCAGCCATTGCCTTCGGGATCGGTGAAATAGCCCGAATAGAGCCCGCCATCGCGGTCGCGTACCGGGCTGGTCAGGGCGGCGCCTGCGGCAAGGGCACGAGCTATCTGGCTGTCGACATCGGCCTTGGACTCGACAAAGACCGCGTTGATCGCGCGGGCAGTGGCCGACACATCGATCCCGCTTTCCTTGGCGAGATAGTCACGGGGAAGGAACACGATCACCGCCGTCCCGGCGCGCAGCATCACGCTGCCCGGCATGTCTGGCCCCCAGGTCTTCCAGCCAAGCGCGTCGATGTAGAACGCGCGCAGCGCCGCCACATCGGCGGCGGGCACCATGTGCATGTGCAAGGCCTGATCCATCATGCTGTCTCCCATTCCAGCTCGAGCGCCTCGAGCGCCTGAACCGATCCACCGCGAAAACGCAGCGTCTGATCATCTGCCGTTTGGAAGTGGCCGATCTTGCGCGCCCAGGTCTCGTAGAAGATCGTCATCTCGAGGCGGGCGAGGTGGATGCCGAGGCAGGTATGGATACCCGACCCGAACCCGGCATGGCGGCAAGTCGGCCGGTCGAGCCGCACCTCTGCCGGGCATTCGGTGAGCTTTTCATCCCAGCCGACCATGTGCAGCGGCACCAGCACGGAATCGCCGGCGTAGACTTTCACGCCGGCGATTTCGGTGTCCTGCACGATGTAGCGAGGGGTCGAGACGAAGGTGTAGCGGCGCATCAATTCATCGATGATCGCCGGGATCGCCGCGGGATCCTCGATCATCCGGGTGCGCAGTGCGTCGTCCTGCGCGAGGTGGCGCATGCCGAAGGTCAGCGCGTTGACCACAGTATCAAGCCCGGCAAGAAACATCAGGAAACCGATCGAGATCAGTTCGTCCTGCGCCAGCTTGCGGCCTTCGAAATCGGTTTGGATCAGAGTCGAGACGAGGTCGTCCTTCGGCTCGGCGCGGCGCGCCTCGATCAGCTGGCTCAAGGTGCCGAGGATCTGCATCGACAGCGCCATGCGGCGCTCGTCGGAGATTGCGGTGCTGAAATATTCGACCACGATCGCACGGAACGTGTCGAACTGATCGAGCGGAAAACCGAACAGCTCCATGAACACCGAGACGGGAAACCGCGACCCCAGTGCGTCGACGAATTCGCACGATCCCTTGGCAGCAACCTCGTCGATCAAGCGTTCGGCCCAGTCGCGGATGCGCGGTTCGAGCGGTTCGATCGCCTTGCTCTCGAAGAACGGGCGCAGCAGCTGGCGATAGGGGCGGTGTTCGGGAGGATCGAGCGATTCCGGGATCATCCGGGGCTGGTGCGGATTAGGCGGGATCGAGAGGAACTTGCTCGAGAACCGGTCCGGATGGCGCAAAACGTCGATCGCGGCATCGGCGCTGGTCACGACCCAGTGCCCGCCATGCGCAGGGGTCCAGAACACCGGCGGAGCGTTCTGCTTGAGGTCCCAGTAGGCGGCGTGGACATCGGCTGCAATTGCCGGGTCACTGACATAGTCGAACGCAAAAACGGGTTCGCGCAGCCGCTCAGTCGCGGTAGTCGCCATCGAGTCGCACTCCCACTTCGTTATATCCTTGCCTCTAAGTAAACGGCGGTTTACATAGCATGTCAATGCCTGAATCTGCGTTAGAACCAGCTCTGCGTCCCCAGCGCGATGCCCAGCGTACCCGCGCCGCGATCCTTGCCGCCGCGCAGGATGCCTTTTCGATCCGGGGCTATTCGGATACCGGCGTCCGCGAAATCACCGCTGCCGCCGGGGTCAATCCCGCGCTGGTCAGCCGCTACTTCGGCTCCAAGGAAAAGCTCTACGAAGCAGCGCTCTCCGATCTGCTGCGCGCGGGGATCATCACCGAACTTCGGAAGGAAAACTTCGGCGTGGCGGTGGTCGATCTGCTCACCACCAGCCAGGGCCCGCAGCGCAACCCCTTGCCGATGATGATGCTGGCAAGCGCCGATCCCACGGCCCGCGCCATTTCAGACCGGCTGCTGAAGGAGCTGTTCGTCGAACCTCTGGCCCGCTGGTACGGCCCCGAACGCGGCGCCGGGAAGGCGGCCTGCTTTTCGGCACTGGCTTCGGGGCTGACGCTGTACCGCGAGCTCTATCCGCTCGGCGCTTTCGGCGCGGAGATGTCCGCCGAAACCCGCAAATGGCTTGCCGCAGCCTTCCAGGCGCTGATCGATTGAGGTATCGATAAAGAGTTATTGCACTAGGTGAGATATCTCGGCACAATCAGGCCATGGGATGTCTGGATGGAAAGACCGCGCTCGTCACGGGTGGCGCAAGGGGAATCGGGGCGGCGATCGTGTGCCGGCTGGTGGCGGAAGGCGCACAAGTGGCGTTTGTCTGGCACGGCGCGGAGGACGCGGCGGAAGCGCTGGTCGAAGAGGTCGCGGCGGCCGGGGGCAGGGCATTTGCTATCCGGGCGGACGTTTCCGACAGTGCTTCGATCGCAGCGATGTTCGCTGCCTGCGACGCGGCATTCGGGCCGGCACCCAATCTCGATATTCTGGTCAACAACGCTGGCGTGGGCAGCGACGGGGAGGACGCGAGCCTCAAGAGCGGTTCGGAGGAACTGTTTGACCGGATGATGGCGGTCAATGCCAAAGGGCCCTATCTCGTCACGCAGGCCGCGTTACCACGGCTGCGCGATCATGGCCGGGTGATCAACATCGGCTCGATTTCGGGCAAGGTTGCCCAGCATTTCGCAGCGGGTTACGCGATGGGCAAGCGTGCCTTGCAGAGCCTGACCTTCTCCACGGCGGTCGCAGTCGCCAAGCGCGGTATCACCTGCAATCTCGTTGCGCCGGGCGCGGTGGCGACCGACTTCATCGCCAAGCTGCGCGAGCGTCCCGGGTTCGACGAAGCAAACGCCAAGACCACGCCGATGGGCCGCATGGGCCAGCCCGACGATATCGCCGGTGCGGTCCTGATGCTGTGCCGCGAGGAAGCACGCTGGGTGACCGGCAACGTGATCGAGGCAGCGGGAGGGCTCGCGATCTGATGGCACTGATGACCGAAAAGCTGCGCGCGATCATGGCCCTCGATCCGCAGCGCGCCGAGATCGATTTCGAGGGAATCGATTATACCTGGGGCGATCTTTCCCGCGTGGTGGAAGCCATCGAGGCCGCACTCGGCGGGATGGGCCTTCCGGCGGAAGCGCGCGTCGGCATTATGCTGCGCAATCGGCCCGGCCATATCGCCGCGATCCTCGCGGTGCTGGCGACGGATCGTTGCCTCGTCTCGCTCAATCCGATCCTGCCCGATGCGCGGCTCCATGCTGATATCGAGGGGCTGGGCCTGCCTGCGATCATTGCTGATGAAAGCGATCTCGCACGGCCCGGGATGACCGATGCCTTGCACCGTGCAGGCAGCGCGGTCATCGCCATCGGTGCGCGGATGGAAGGCGTGCGTCTGCTGCCCGGGCATGAAACGCCGCGCTGCACAGTCCTGACTTCACCTGGCGTGGCGATCGAAATGCTGACCAGCGGCACCACAGGCGCGCCCAAGCGCGTGCCGCTCACCCGCGCATCGTTTGACGCGAGTTTCGCCGGCTTCACCCGCTACGAGCGCGGCCGTGATTTTGCCGATAGGCCGCAGCTGCGTTCGGGCGTGACGATGGTCAACAATCCGCTCACCCACATCGGCGGGATATACGGCTGCATCGGTGCGCTTGCAGCGGGCCGCAAGATCGGCTTGCTCGAGAAGTTCACCGTCGAGGGCTGGGTCGAGGCGATCCGCCGCAACCGCCCCAAAGTGGCGGGCGCGGTCCCTTCGGCGATCCGGATGCTGCTTGAAGCCGATGTCGATCCTGCTGCGCTTTCCAGCCTTTCTGCGATGATCAGCGGCACGGCCCCGCTCGCGCCTGAACTGGTCGACGCGTTTTATGAAAAATACGGCATTCCGATCCTCGCGAACTATGGCGCGACCGAATTTGCCGGCGCCATCGCGGGCTGGTCTCTCGACGATTTCCGGGCACACTGGAAGGCGAAATACGGTGCGGTCGGCCGGGTCCACGCGAATATCACCGCCCGAGTCGTCGATCCCGCAAGTGGTCTGGAATTGCCCCACGGCGAGGAAGGGCTCCTCGAACTGAAGGGCGATCAGCTGGGGCCTGACTACCCGCAGACTGGTGAGCGCTGGCTGCGCACCACGGACCGCGCTGTGCTTGACAGCGACGGCTTTCTCTACATCCGCGGCCGCGCCGACAATGCGATCATTCGCGGCGGCTTCAAGATCCATCCTGACGATGTGGTTCAGGCGCTGAACCAGCACCCGGCGGTGCGCGAGGCGGCTGTTGTGGGGGTGCCCGATGAACGGCTCGGCGCAGTGCCGGCGGCGGCGATCATCCTGCGCGCCGGGGCCGTGCGCCCCGATCCCGAAGACCTCAAGCAGTTCCTCAGGGACCGGCTCATCGCCTACCAGGTTCCGGTCCACTTCCGCTTCGTCGACGACTTTCCGCGCACCCCCTCGATGAAGCCATCAGCCCCCGGCCTGAAGGCGCTTTTCGAAGAACAGACGGCATGAGCGAATTTGCAGGCCGCTGCGTGATCGTGACCGGCGCGGGACGCGGGATCGGGCGCGGCGTCGCGCAGGCCTTTGCGGCAGAAGGCGCCCATGTTGTGCTCGGTGCGCGGACCCTCTCCTACGCCGCAGAAGCGCGAGAGGCGATTGTGGCGGCGGGAGGCCGCGCCGAGGTCTGTGCGCTTGATGCAAAGGACCACCAGTCGTGCCGCGATCTCGTGGCAACTGCGATACAAGTCTTCGGGCGGATCGATGTCATCGTCCACTGTGCCGCCGAGATCGCGCATGGCGGCCTTGGCGCGGTCAGTGATGAGGCGCTCGAAGCGGGCATCGCCTCGACGGCCAAGGCGGCCTGGTGGCTGCTGGATGCCGCGCGCCCGCATCTCGCCGCCGCGCCGCAAGGCGGGCGGTTCATCGTGATCGGCTCGGTCAACGGCACCTTCGTCACTGTTCCCAACATGACCGCCTATGGCATGGCCAAGGCCGCGCTGGACGCCTTCGTGCGCGGAGCTGCGGGTGATGTGGTCCGCGAGAGCATCACGGTCAATGCGATCAACCCCGGGCTCGTGGCCAGCGACAATGCGCTGCGGGTGCTGGGGGCGGAGGGCCTTGCCGCCTATGGCGCGACGATTCCGGTTGGCCGTGCCGGAACGCCGGACGACATTGCCCATGCCTGCTTCTTTTTCGCCTCGCAGAAGGCGAGCTACTGTACCGGCTCCACGCTCAAGCTCGACGGCGGCGCGTCGGTCGCGCCGCGCGCGGAAGGGGCGGATAAGGTCTTGCAGGAGCGTCTCAGGGCCCAGCACGGCCCTGCTCCGAAATCTGTTTGAACGTCACCAGGAGCATTTCCATGAAGATCGACAATTCCATCGCTGCCGTGGTCACCGGCGCCGCATCCGGGCTCGGCCGCGCCAGTGCCGAGGCGCTGGCTGCCGCCGGCGTCAAGGTCGCGCTTTTCGACATGAACGAGGAAGCCGGAACTGCAGTTGCCGAGGCCATCGGCGGCCTGTTCTGCAAGGTTGACATCACTTCGGAAGAGAGTGTCGAAGCAGGCTATGCCAAGGCGCGCGCGGCGCATGGGCAGGAACGGATCGTGGTCCATTGCGCCATGGTCACCGGCGGCGGCAAGACCGTCTCGTTCGACAAGCAGACCGGCGGCTACAAGCGCACGCCCACCGAGATGATCGCCCGCTCGGCAGAAGGCATCTTCACCGCAAGCTACCGGATCGCCTCGATCGCGGCGCTCGGCATGGCCAATGCCGATCCGCTGAATGAGGATGGCGAGCGCGGCTGCATCATCATGACATCCTCCGCCGCCTCGCAGGATGGGCAGATCGGGCAGGTCGCCTATGGCGGCGGCAAGGGTGCGGTCAATTCGATGGTCCTGCCGATGGCGCGCGATCTCATGGATCTGGGTATCCGCGTAAATGCGATCGTGCCGGGCATCTTCGCCACGCCGCCGATGCTTTCGGTAAAGGACAAGGCGCCGGCGATCTTTGCCGGGCTCGAAGCTTCGGTGCCGTTCCCCAAGCGCCTCGGCAAACCGGAGGAATTCGGCAGCCTCGTGCTCGAACTCGCGCGCAACACCTATTTCAACGGCCAGTGCATCCGCCTCGATGGCGCCATCCGCATGCCGCCCAAGTAAGGACCTGCCATGAACCGGCCGCAGCAGTTTCCCTTTGCCCGCCAGAGTGCAGGACATGCGCCACTACGGTGGCCGGGATCGATCCGCCGCACAACGTCGATCGATTCGGAATGGCCCGATGGCTTCGGCCAGCCCTGGGAGATGGTGGGCCGTGCGCGTGATCTGCTGACGCCGCTGGACGGCGATCCGGTCGAACTGGCCGTGGGGGGTTTTCAAATCCTCGCTTCGCCGCAGCGGGAGATACTGCGGATCGCTTTGAACCCCGACCATCCAAGATCGCAGGAACTTGTCGGTGTCCGAGCGGGCGGGGCCAGTCGCCGCGCCATCGCTGAAATTCTCGGCGATCTACGCGGCACGCCGACATTTCAGGTTCTGGATGATTTTGCCGGAGCAAGTCTGGTGGCAGGCTGGATCTGGTCGCAGTGGCGCGGTGACTGGGCCTCAGGCCCGCAGCGCAGTGCGCAGCAATCAACCGCCGGTCGCAAGGGCGTCATGAACGACATCTGCACCGGTTTCACCACCGGTGGCAGCGCCTTCAAGGCTGACGGCACCCCTGACAACGTCAATCAGTCCTTCACAGAAGTCGGTCCGCTCGAGCACCCGGATGATGCCGCCGGCTGGCACCCGATGCCGTTTCAGCAAGGACCCAGGAAGCGGCGTGCCCGCCGAATCGATCTTTGGCTCCAGAACGATGTGATCATGGTCGATGCAGGGTTCCAGGACAGCGGCTCAAACCCCGCAGGTGGACGCACCGCGATTCATGAATACCGCCTCTATGCCGAGATCGATCCAGTTACCTCGTGCCTTCTTGCCTTGCAGGCGCTTCCGCTGATCCTGCCGTATCGCGAATGCCCCGGGGCATCGGTCAAGGCGACCCGGCTGATCGGCAGCGATGTCAGGGAATTCCGGGATTCGGTGGTCGAGGTACTGCCGTCAACTCTTGGCTGCACGCATCTCAACGATGTGCTGCGTGCGATTTCGGACGTTCCCGAACTGGCGCGGGAGCTGCGCTCAGACTGACGCCTCGATGCGCCCTGCGGTTTCTCTTGTGTATCTTGGTGGACGTAGTTATATAAGTCCGCACACTTTGAGCGGCGTGTATCGCTCTTTGGGAGGAGACCTGAAAATGCCGAAGCTTTCGAAGCGCGCCGCGGTGCATCTGTTGGGCGGAGTTGCCGGTGCCGCCATGCTGCTGTCAGGTGGAATTGCTCGTGCCGAGGACGCACCGGCCGAAGCAGCCGCGACCGACCAAAACGGCGGTCTGCAGGAAATCATCGTCACCGCACGCAAGGTCAGCGAGAAGCTTCAGGACGTGCCGGTCGCCGTAACCGCCTTCTCCGGCGCGGAACTCGCTTCGCAGAATGCCGTCAAGGTGAGCGAAATTGCCGCCTTTACCCCGGGCTTCACTACGATTGAGGCTCCGTCAAACCCGACAGCGCTGCAACTTTCGATCCGTGGTCAGGTCCAGAATGATGCGCTCGCCACGCTTGAGCCTTCGGTCGGCACCTATCTCGACGGCGTCTATATCGCCCGCACCTATGGCCTCAACGGCGATCTCCTCGACATTTCCAGTGTGCAGGTGCTCAAGGGCCCGCAGGGCACGCTGTTTGGCCGCAATACGTCTGCAGGCGCGGTGCTGCTTGAAACCAACAAGCCGAAGCTTGATGCCGTGAGCGGGAGCATTGTGGCCACCTACGGCCGGTTCAATGAGATTGACGGTACCGTGATTCTGAACTTGCCGGTTATTAAGGACAAGTTCGCACTCCGAGGCGCGGTCAAGTACCGCAATCGCGATGGTTATACCACTGACACTGTCACGGGTGCAAAGTACGACAATGTCGACAACCTGACAGGCCGCATCTCGGCGTTCTGGCAGGCGACCGATACCATTTCACTCACCGCATCCGGCGAGTGGTACACTTACAAGTCCGACGGTCCGGCCCGCCAGGTGCGTCGCGTTGCAGGGACTGCGCTTACTTATCAGCAGCTGGCGAGCACCCAGTTCGGCTTTGTTGCAGGCATCGCTCCCGCGAACACGGCTGCGGCACTCAATCAGGCTACGCAGCCGCCAGCCTCCCAGATCGGTCTTGTAAACTCTGATCCGCGCACGGTTTCGCTGAACGACAAGCCGTTCACTGACACCAAGACCCGGAATTATAATCTGACAGCGCAGTTCGATCTGGGCAAAAGCACACTCAAGTTGATCGGTGGTTACCGCAAGATCACCTCGGCGAGCAACATCGACCTCGACGGAACGCCCTATCTGCTCCTGCAAACTACAGGCTATCAGGACCTGCATCAGTGGTCGGGCGAAGTGCAGCTCACCGGCAAGATCATGGACGACAAGCTCGATTATGCGGCTGGTGTGACATACTTCACTGAAGGCGGCTTTGATCGCTCGACCTCGAACAATGCGGTTGGTTTCGTGCCCTTCCTCGCCTTCGTCGGCGCACTCGCGCCCGCTGGTATACCAGCAGGAACCTTCGTGCCGAATACCACTGGCCTCTACCGCGGTGATATCAACAACAAGAGCTTCGGCATCTACGGCCAGGCGAGCTACCATATTACCGACAAGCTCACCTTCACGGGCGGCCTGCGCTGGTCGAGCGACAAGAAGTCGCTTTTGACGCGCAACGGCAACGCCCTGTTCAACACCACCGTCTACATCAGTTGCAACATCCCCTCAATCACTACGGTGGCGAATGACAACTGTGCTGCGGGTCGTTCGGATACGTTCAAGCGGCTTAGCTATACGGCCGGTCTTGACTACAAGGTCACTCCCGACGTGCTGATTTACGCCAAGGCTGGCCGCGGCTATCGTTCGGGAGGTCAGAACCTTCGTGCCAACGGCGACCCTGCCACCTTTACACCGTTCAAGCCCGAAATGAACGACGAGCAGGAAATCGGCATCAAGTCCGAATTTCTCGATCACAAGGTTCGCTTGAACGTCGCTGCCTATCACAACCAGATTTCCGACGCGCAGCGTTCGCTGTTGCTCAACGTGCCGGGCAGCACCAACCTGCTGACCGTGCTCTACAACGCAGAGAAACAGGAAACCTATGGTGTCGAGGCCGATCTCGCGGCTGCAGTCACACCCTACCTGACGCTTTCGGCATCGGGTTCGATTACCGATCCCAAGTACAAGAGGTATACCCAGCCGATTGCATTTGGCAGCAGCACGTTCGTCGATCACTCGGGCGATGCCTTCGTGGCGGTGCCCAAGAGCAGCTTCACCGTCGCAGCCGACTTCCACCAGAGGGTCGGCCCCGGCAAGCTGACCGCGCGCGTCGATTTCTCGTGGGTCGACAAGTACTATGGCGCGCCTGACCTGTTCACTTACGCCGGCACCACGATCACGCCGAACTCGCAGGCAGCGATCGACTCGTTCACAACGCCTGCAACCGGTATTCTCGGAGGCAACATCGGCTACGAAAGCGACAGCGGCATTTCGGTGACGGTCTGGGGTAAGAACCTCACCGACAACCGCGCTTTCACGCAGAACCTCTACATCGGCTCGCTCGGCATCACGAGCTCCAAGCGCCGCGATCCGTTGACCTACGGCGTGACCCTGGGCTTCCACTTCTGAGGGCCCCGCGGTCGCTGCGGCGGCCCGGATGAATGATGAAACGGGAAGGGCGGGCCGGTGGCGGTCCGCCCTTTTCTGTGGCGCGATCGGGCAAAGAAGAAGCCCCGCCGGAGCCGGTCCGGCGGGGCTTGGTTGTGCGCGCGACGGTGATCAGGCTGCGGCCATCAGCTCCGCCCGCCGCGCGTCGACCTGCGGCTGCAGGTTGGCGCGCTTGAACAGCTTTGCCGCATTGCCGCCCAGCACTGCGACCAGTTCATCGGTCGATACATCGGGGTTGGCCGCCACAAGCGTGTCGATCACCTGCTTCGAGAAGGGGAACGTCCCTTCGGCGTGGGGATAGTCGGTGGCGAAGAGCAGCGCATCGATGCCGACGCCCTTGCGGATCGCCATCGAACTGTTGCCATCATTCTGCAGCGCGCAGTGCACCTGATCGCGCACGATCTGGCTGGGGAGGCGCGAGAGCTTGGGACTGATCGAGGGCGCGTGGCCGTTGTAGACCTCGTCCATCCGCTCGGCGAGGCCCCAGAGCCAGCCGGCGCTGTGCTCGGCAAACAGGATCTGCGCCTTGGGATTGCGATCGAGCACGCCGCCAGCGACCAGTTGGGTGATCACATCCACCGCATCGTTCATCTGACGCGTGTAGTTGAACAGCGCACCGCCCGGGCCCTTGAGCGCACGGATGTTGATGTTGCCGACACCGGTGTGGAACACCAGCGGAATACCAAGCTCTCCTGCCAGCGCGAAGATCGGATCCCAGCGCGGATCGTTGTAGTTGTTGAGCCCTTCCCACAAGCAGAAGGCGGCAAAGCCTTTTGCGGCTGCACGCTCGCACTCGGCAAGCGCATCATCGAAATCGATGCATGGGATCATCGCGGCGGGGATGAGCCGGCCGCGCACCGGTGCGCAATAGTCCCAGGCCCAGTCGTTCCAGATCTGGCAGGCGGTGCGCTGCCCTTCGCGGTCGGCAATGCGTGGCAGCATCAGGCCGAGCGAGGGGAAGACCAATTCGGCATCCACCCCGTCCCGGTCCATATCGGCGAGCCTCAAATCAAGATCGCGCGCGCCGCGCCGCTTGGTATCGACCGCGCAGTCCGAGACGAAGTTGTCGGCCGCATCGGTGCAGGAGCGGTCCGGGGCCTTTTCTGCGCCGGTTTGGGCCCCGGATTGAGCATTGAATGCGGCATCGCCCTCACCGGTCTTGTGGGTGTGGAAATTTGTGTTGATCTTGAGGATCACCTGCTCGCCGATCCGGGTTATGCGGATGTCACCCTGTACCTCGCCGTGGATCACGTAGTCCTTCAGATGCGCGGGCATGCGGGATACGAACAAGTCAGGCGGTTCGGCGACATGGGCATCGCAGCTGAAAACGAAGGGGCGAAGTTTCTCGGTCATGGCAGGGCTCCTCTTCCACGGACGGCGCATGTCCGTTGCGCCGCCTTGCCGGAGCAGATTGTCAAAAGAGGTATCTAATATATTTGATGAGCGTCAAAATATCGGATTTTTTGACGATTTTTATCAATAAAAGATACTTTTAACGACTGCGCGGCAAGCCGAGCCGGGTCTCCGCGATCACGCTGCGCTGCACTTCGCTGGTGCCGCCGTAGATTGTCGCCTGAATGCCGCTCCGCGCTTCGGATTCCACCGCCGCCAGCGCCGCGATGCTGCGGTCGAGCGAATAGGGGGCAAAGCGCTGGACCAGTTCGGCATTGCAGGAGGCCCAGCTCTCGGTGCCGAACAACTTGCACATCGGACCGAACCAGCGCTGCCCCTGACCAGTGTGCCCCGCCCAGATCGCGCGGATCGACAGGCATTCGAGCAGGGCGATATGCGCATCGAGGCGGGCAAGGGAAAGCCTGATGGCGGGCGCATTCTCGCCAATGCCCGGAAGGGAAAACAACGCATCGAGCCCGCAATGCAGCTCGCTGCGAGCAAGATCGAGCGCGCCCAGATAATAGTCACCCTGATTGTGTTCGAGCGTCATCGTCGCGGCGAGTACCTTGGTGCCGCGTCCGGCCTCGCCGAGCAAGTACCGGTCCGGCACCGCGAAATCTGCGTAAAAGGTAATGTTGGTGCGCTCGCCGGCAAAGGTCTGCACCGGGGCCAGATCGAAACCGCCTGTGCCGGGGCTGCCGAGCGGCCCCACGAACAACGTTAGCCCGCCTTCGGTACGGCACAGCAGCAGCACGTAGTCGGCAATATGGGCGCTGGTGGTGAAGACCTTCTGCCCATTCACGATCCAGCGCTCACCATCGTGGACCGCCCGGGTCTTTGCGCCGAACACGTCCGATCCGCCTGTTGGTTCGGACAGGCCAAGGCAGGCCAGCGCTTCTCCGCGTGCCAGCTTGGGCAGGATTTCCGCCTTGGCCTCGGGAGTGCCGAACAGCATGAGCAGCTTGCCGATCGAATCCGACACAACGAGCACCGAGATCGGCCAACCCGCGTGGGTGAGCGCACGGTGCACCGCAGAAGTTGCGAGCGCCGACGCGCCCGATCCGCCCCATTCCTCCGGCCAGTCCGGAAACAGCAGCCCCGCATCGGCCAACTTGCGGTGGAGCTCGGGAATGTGGTTGTCGAGGCTCACGGCAAAGGCCCGCTTGTCGGCCTCGGTAAAATGGGCAGCAAGAAACGCTTCGGTCCGCGCGCGCCACGCTTCGGCTTCGGCATCCGGGCTGAAGCTGATCGGCACGGAACCGATCGGCGCGAGCTCGCGAAGCGGGCCGGTGAGCAGGCGATCAGGATCGCCAAACTGCAGCAGCGCCGCACGCGCCGCCAGATAGAGCGCGGGCAGGGGCGAATCTTCCGATACGCCATAACCGCCGAAGGTGCGCATCGCGGTTCTGATCGCGGGGATCACGCTGCGCGCGGCCCACCAGAAGGCCTGCGTATCCAGGAGAGCGCCGTCCGCCGCTTGCTCTGCGCGCGCGGCGATGGCGCGCCAGATCAGCAGGCGCGCGCCCTCCACCTCGGTGATCGCATTGGCGAGCGCGTGGGCCACGCCCTGGTATTCGCCGATGGGCCTTCCGAACACGACCCGCTCGCAAGCATAGGCGGCCGCGTCTTCCAGCGCGCGGGTCGCGATGCCGATGCAGGCGGCCGCGATCAGGATGCGTTCCTCGGGATAGGCGATTACGCCCGCGCGTCCGGCCGCTTCTGCCACAAGCGCGGCATCGAAGAGACTGCCGCCGTCCTCGATCAGGGCATCAATGCCAAGCTCCCGCAGGACCTCATCGGCGCCGCGCGCGCCGCGATCGGCGAGCGCGCGGCGGACCGTTTCGATCATCGCCTCCTGCTCGCCGCTCAGGCCGAGATGGACCATGGCTGCCTCGCCCCCCAGGATCAGCGCGGTGGCGGTGCCGTGATCGGGCCCCGCCCCGCCTTCATGCGGCCTGGTAGACCGGCGAGGTGTGCACCACCGGTTCCATGCGGAACAGCCGCGCGGCGCTGAGCCCGAGGATGTCATTGCGCACCGTTTCGGGCACATCGAGGTTCTCGAAAAGCTGTTCCTGGATCGGGCGGCTGATCGGGAAAGTACCCTCGGCATGCGGGTAGTCCGAACCCCACATCACGTTCTTCGCGCCGGGAAGGCCGGCAGCGGCGGCAGTGATGCACGCGCGGTCATGCTGGAAGCTCGCCCAGACCTGATCGTCGATGATCTGGCTGCAGCGGCGCGAGAGCTTGGGGAAGACGAACTTGGCGTGCGCTTCCTCGACCTCGTCCATGCGCTCCGCCAGCGCGACCAGCCAGCTGGCGCCGCTCTCGATGAAGGCGACCTTGGCGCCCGGATTGCGATCGAGCACGCCGCCGGCGACGAGGTACATGACGCTCTGCTCGGCATCCATCATCTGGTTGGTGTAGTTGATGATCCCCGCGCCCGGGCCGCGCTCGATGACCACGGATTCAAGACCGGTGCCCGTGTGCATGACGAAGACGATGCCAAGTGCCGCACCCTTGGCGAACACCACGTCCCACTTCTCGTCATTGTATTTCGGGAGGTTTGGCGGGGTCACCGCAGGCAGCATCGCAGCGGTGAAGCCCTTGGACGCGAGGTATTCCAGTTCGGCCACCGTGTTCGAGAAATCGAGCACCGGCAGCATCCCGCAGCGCACGAAGCGTTCGGGGTGGCCGCCCAGAAACTCATTGTTCCAATCGTTGTAGAGCCGCGCCGATGCGGCTTCCGCCTCGGCGCTGTCGAGCGCGTAGAGCCAGAGGCCCAGGCTCGGGAAGCAGATCTCGGCGTCGATGCCTTCGAGCTCCATGTCCTCGAGCCGGCCGGGGATCTCGCGGATACCCTTGCGTTCATTGTCGCCGAGCGCCTTTTCGCGGTGCTGACCGACGCGCAGGCGGTAGATCACCTTGTCTTCGGTGCCGGTGATCAGGAAGTCCCCTTCCTTGCGGCTATGAATGGCGTGGCGCTTGAGACTGGCGGGCAGACCATCGAGAAAGATCGAGGGCGGTTCCATGATGTGGCTGTCGGCGCTGAAAACGAAGGGCTTCATGTGATGTCTCCCGAGTCGATTGCGGGAAAAGAAATACCTAGTTAGACAAGTCAGCGCAAGAGTTTTGCTGGACAAAGGATATTGGTGGGATAAAAAGGTATCTTAAATGGAGGTAGCATGCTGCAGTCAGGACAGGCCGAGACGCTGGTCGTGCGCACCGCGCGCGAACTTGCCAAGCTCAGCATGGCGCATGAGGACGGCGCATTCATCGGTGCCGAGGACGAGCTACTCGCCCGGCTCGGCATCAGCCGACCGACCTTGCGGCAGGCCGCCAAGATTGCCGAAAACGACCGCCTGATCACTGTGCGGCGGGGCATCCGGGGCGGGTTCTATGCCAGCCGCCCCGATGCCGATGATGCAATCCGCACGCTGGCGCGCTTTTTGCGGCTGCGGGGCGCGACCTTGCTTGATATTATGGCGGTTAGCCGGCTCGTTGCCGAAGAGGCCGCGGCTTTGGCGTGTCGCTGCACTGACGAGGTGCTTTGCTGGAAGCTGGCGCAATTCGCCGCTACCATTGACGAAGCGGACAGTGCCTCGGCGATGATCGTTGCGGAGTCTCGGATTGCCCGGTTGCTGGCCAGCATGAGCGGCAATCCGGCGATCGAACTGGTCATGGCGATTGGCTATTCGTTCGGCATGGAAGAGCAGGGCACCAGCCTCTACCAGTCGCCAGAGCAGCGCGAAGTGGCACGCAAGCTGCAGCATGGCCTGTGTCAGGCGATACTCGACCGCGATGCCGATATCGCCCGATTGATCATGCGCCGCCGCTCGGCGACCCTGGCGGAATGGCTTGATGCGGCAGGGCAGCAAGCATGATGGAAGTGATCACCTTTAAAGGCTTCGGCGGCATCCGGCTGGAAGCTGAAGTTGCCGGAGATCCCCATGATCCGGCCATCCTGCTCGTGCATGGCGCAGCGCAGACCCGCGAGGTCTGGCGCGATGTTGCGGACGGTCTGGTCCAATCCGGACGGCGGGTGGTGAGGCTCGATTTGCGCGGCCATGGCACGAGCGAGTGGCCGGCTGACGGGCGCTATGAATTTGCGGCCCATGTCGAGGATCTGCGCGCCGTGCTCGCGCAGATGGGGTCGCGCCCCGTGGTCGTGGCGGCGACCATGGGCGGATGGATCGCGGTTGCCGCGCTCGCCAGCGATGCTGCCAATCTAGCGGCCGGGCTGGTACTGGTCGACATGCCGGTAAAGCCCGATCCGGCTGTGGCCGGGACCATTGCCGCGCGGCTTGGTGCGCTGCGCGATGGCGACGACGCGCAATGGGATGTCCGGACGCTGGACGGCTTCCCGCTCGACCATATGGCGAAAGTCCTCATGGAGGCGGCGCCCCATCTGGCGCTTCCCACGCTGGTTGTCCGCGGCGGCCTCTCATGGATCGGGCAGTCACCCGGGAATGCCGAGTTCGAGGCGGCATTGCCCCAGGCCGAGTCCGCCCAAGTCGCCGATGCAGATCTTCTCGTCGTGACTGACCGGACCGAAGCGTTCCTTGGCTTGCTGCTCGATTTTCTGGAACGCAAGCAGCCCCGCTCTGCCAGCGAATTCCGCGCCGGGTCGGATGCCCGGACCTTGCGCGATGCGATGGGCTGTTTCGCGACCGGGATCACTGTCGTGACGGCACTCGCCCCCGATGGCTCTCCGGTCGGCCTGACCGCGAACAGCTTCACCTCGGTCTCGCTCGATCCGCCGCTGCTGCTGGTGTGCATTGCCAACACGGCTGGCACCGCGCCGGTGTTGCGGCAGGCGAGCCATTTCGGGGTCAACGTGCTGCAGACCAGCCAGCAACCGGTTTCCAACCGCTTTGCCGGCAAGGGGGAGGACCGCTTTGCCGCAACTGCGTGGGCGCCAGGCGAAGCGGGCGTGCCTTTGATCGACGGTTCGCTGGTGGCCTTCGAATGCCGCCGTCACGCCGTCCACGAAGGCGGCGATCACTTCCTTCTCGTGGGCGAGGTCACACGCGCGCGCTACGAGCCGCGCCGTGATCCGCTGCTCTACTTCCGCGGAAAATACAGGCGGCTGCATTTCGCCTGAGCCGGACGCCACGGCGCTGGACAACGCGTCCGTCCTGTCATATCCCACTTAGTTATATAACTTGGAATCGAGTGAGAGGACGAAGCATGCCTTGGGCAAACCAGGACAAGACGGCGATCGTCGGGGTGGGCGCGACGGACTATTATGTCCGTGGAAAGAGCTGGCCGCGCACGATCAATGACATGGCGGGCGAGGCGATCCTCAAGGCCTGTGCCGACGCCGGCATTTCGATCAAGGACATCGACGGCTTCGCCTACTATTCGACCGCGGGTGCGGGCTATCTCGACAAGTTCGATACGGCGAGCCTGATGGAAACGCTGGGCATGCCCAACATCTCGTTCTCGGCCACGCTGACGAGCGGCGGCGGCGGTTGCCCCGGCGCGATCGGGCTCGCGACCGCGGGCCTGATGAACGAGGATTGCAAGTACGTCGTCACCTTGATGGCGCTGCAGCAATTGCCGCAGCACCGGCTCGGCGTGGTGTTCGGCGCGGCGGCTCCGAGCCCGGAAAACAGTTTCCTCCAGCCTTCGGGGCTGGTCGGCCCGGGCCACTTGATGAGCGTGCTCGCGCGGCGGCACATGCATCTTTACGGCACGACGCAGGACGCTTTTGGCGAGATCGTGATGGCCACCCGCGCCAACACCCACAACCGCCCCAAGGCGGTGCGCAAGGCGCCGCTCACCAAGGAGGAATACGACGCCTCGGTGATGCTCGCCGATCCGCTGCGCCGGCTCGATTTCTGCCTTGAAACCGATGGCGCGGTGGCGGTGATCACCACCACGATGGACCGCGCAAAGGATTGCCGCCACAAGCCGGCGGTGGTCCATGCCTGCGCGCATGGCGGGCAGCGCGAATGGGGCCGGGCCTTTGCGTGGATGGGCATGCCCGATCCGCACTTCGCCAGCTCCGGCCACAAGTTCACCGCTGACCGCATCTGGGCGCAGTCCGGCCTCTCGGCCAAGGACATGGATGTCGCTCTGATCTACGATCACTTCAGCCCGATGGTGCTGATGCAGCTGGAGGACTACGGCTTCTGCGAGAAGGGCGAGGGCAACGACTACGTTCTTGCCGGCAAGATCCGCTATGATGCGGCAACGCAGGGCGGCGTAAACGGCGGCGTGCCAGTCAACACCCACGGCGGCAATCTCAACGAAGCCTATATCATCGGCATGACCCATATCGTCGAAGGGGTCGAGCAAGTGCGCGGCACCGCGATCAACCAGGTCAAGGATGCCGAGTTTGCGCTTGTTTCGGGCGGCCCGGCTTCGCTTCCCGTCTCCAGCCTGATCCTGAGGAGCGCCTGAGCATGAGCGAGCCCATTCTCTATGGTCCGGCAAAGCTGTTGCCGGGCGACCAGATCCGCATCTCAACCAACCCCAACACCGAACCCTTCTGGGAAGCGGCCAAGGCACACAAGCTCACCGCATGTCAGTGCGCCAAATGCGGCCATTTCCGCATGCCGCCATCGCCCTACTGCCCCGAATGCTCGAGCCAGGAAGTCAACTGGCCGGCGCTGCCGGGCACAGGCACCGTGTTCAGCTATGTCGTGTGCAATAAGAACCCTGCCAATGGCGAAGACTATATCTACGTCCCAGTGGTCGTCGATCTCGATGGGGCACCGGGCGCGCGGCTCAACGCCAATGTCACCGGCTGCAATGCCGAGGACGTGCACATCGGCATGAAAGTCTCCGTTGAATGGACTTCAATCCAGGACGGTTGGGTTCTGCCCAACTTCCGCAAGGCCTGACCCCGTGCTGGGCGCGCTGCGGATCGTCGAGATCGGGGAAGGGCAGGCGGTCCAGGTCGCCGGACTGATGCTGTCGGCGCTTGGCGCAGAGGTGCTCAAGATCGAACGGCCGGGCGGCGATCCGGCGCGAGGGCAAGCGCGGTTCGCAAACTGGAACCGGGGCAAGCGCAGCCTTGTCCTCGATCTGGCAAGGCCGGAGGGGCTGGCGGGACTCCATGAGCGACTGGCAGGCGCCGACGTGCTGCTCCATCAGTTCACGCCAGCGCGCGCCAAGGCGCTCGGGCTCGACGATGCGGCGCTCGCGGCGCGCTATCCGCGGCTCGTTACCTGCGGGATCACTGGCAGTCCGTTCAACCATCCCGACGTTGAACGCTCGGATGATGAACTTCTCGTCCAGGCGCGCTTCGGCATGCTCTACGAAAACGACGGCTACCGGGCCGGGCCGATCGTGTGGCGCTACAACGCCGGCTCGTGGTCTGCGGCGCATCTGGCGGCGGCGGGCATTCTGGCGAGGCTGATTGTTCGGCTCCAATCTGGCCAAGGCGGCGCGGCGCATACTTCGCTGTTCCAGGGTCTGATGGCCGTTATCCCGCTGATCTGGGCGCGCAATTCCAAGGGTCCGATGCCCAACAACAAGCCCTATCCATTGGGGCCAAGGCCGATCGGGCAGCAGCTCTACGAATGCGAGGGCGGCGACTGGTTGCAGATCATGGATCCCACGCGCCAGTTCGATTACGCGTCGATGCCGACGATGTGGGAGGTGCTGGCCGAAGGGGCCGATCTCGAAACCGAAGCCGGCAAGATCGACGCGTTCAAGCGCCGCCCGCTGGAAAGCTGGCTCGCGGATCTGCGTGCGGCCGACATCGCGGCGGAACCGGCCTATCCGCTTGGCGGCATGCTCAGCCATCCCGAAGTCGAGGCCAACGGCTATGTCGTTGCCATCGACGATCCCGATCTCGGCCCGACGATCCAGCCCAACGTGCCGTTCCATACTGATGCCGACCTGCCGCCGGTCCGTCCGGCGCCGCGACTTGGTGAGGGCGGCGAGGTGGACTGGGCGCCGCCGCCTGCTGCGGTCGGTACCAATGGCCAGCCCGCCGAAGTGCTGGCGGGTGTCCGTGTCGTCGATTTCGGCATGTTCCTCGCAGGGCCGATGGGCCCTTCGATGATGGGCGATATGGGCGCCGACGTGATCAAAGTGGAAGCGCTGACCGGCGACCGCATCCGCTTCATGCACCGCTACTATCAGGCCGCTTCGCGCTCGAAGCGCTCGATTGCGCTCGATCTTACGCATCCCGAAGCCAAGCCCATTCTCGCGCGCCTGCTGCAATGGGCCGAAGCGGCCCACCACAACATGCGCTTCAAGGGGGCAGCCAAACTCGGCCTCTCCGACGAGGGGATCCGCGAGCACAACCCGGACATCGCCTTCAACTACGTCAGCGCCTATGGTCAGAAGGGCACTCGCGGCAATTGGCCCGGGTACGATTCGATCTTCAACGCGATTGCCGGCTGGGAATTCGAGAACGCAGGCGCAGGCAACAAGCCGATGTTCAACCGTCCGGGCACGATGGACGTGAGTTCGGCACAGAGCGCGCTCGTCGAGCTCATGGCCTCGATTTATGCCAAGCGCGAAGGCCAGCGCGGCTACTCAACCCAGACCTCGCTGCTTGGCATTTCGGCGATGACGCAGGGGGAGACCCTGCTGTTTCCCGATGGCTCGCTTGCCGAAACCTATCATCTCGACAGCGAACAGACCGGCTATTCGCCCTATCACCGCATCTTCCAGTGTGCCGATGGCAACTGGATCGCGGTGGCCGCGCTGACCGAGGCGCGCCGCGCCGCGCTGCGTTCGGTACTGGGTGATGCGGAGTCCGGCTTCGCGGCTGCTGCTGGCGCGCAGTCTTCAGCCGAACTTGTCACAGCGCTGGAAACAGCGGGCGTGCCCTGCGATCACGTGACCTTCGAGGATGCCGAAAACCGCTTCTTCGACAATCCGCTGCACCGCGAACTCAACCTGATCTCGGTGCTCGAACAGCCAGTCTACGGCACAGTCGAGCAGCCCGGCGCGTTCTGGTGCTTTGGCGATATTCCGGTGGTGTTCCGCCACGCGGCGCCCGCCATCGGCCAGCATACCGATGAAATCATGGGCGAGTTGGGCTTCTCCCCTGACGAGATCGCCGCCTACCGCGAGAAGAAGGTGATCGGCTGAGAGCACATCTCAGCCGTTCCGTTCCCGCTTGGGCGGCAGCCATGTCCGCACCGGTTCGAACTCCGGCATCCTGAGGCTGCGGCGCAGCCAGTTCGCACCGTCGAGCACAAAGGCATGGCCCGAGCAGAACGCGGCATAGTCTGAACAGAGATAGGCCGCAGCCCAGCCCAGCTCGTGCGTCTGGCCGACCCGGAGTGCGGGCTGGCGGCGATCGAGATCGCTCCGGTCCTTATCCGCAAAGCGCAAATGCTCCGCCCGGTCCTCGTGCGGGAACAGCCCCGGGACGAGGCAATTGACACGGATATCGTAGGGCGCCCATTCGACCGCGAGCGTCTGGGTGAGGTTGGTCACCGCCGCCTTGGCCGCAGCCGAGGGCGAAGTGCCTGGCCCCCCGGTCCAGCTGTAGGTCGCGCCGATGTTGAGGATCGCGCCGCCGATGCCGTCAGCAATCCGGCGGCGGGCGAATTCGGTTGAACAGATCCATGTGCCGTCGAGCACGATGCCCGTCACCGCGCGCCAGGCGTTGAGGCTGAAGTCCTCCGAAGCGCCGGCGAGGTTCCCGGCGGCGTTGTTGACGAGTTGGGTGACCGGGCCGAACGCTGCCTCGACTTCGTCGAAGCAGCCCTTGACCGCTTCGGGATCGCGCACGTCGAGCATGACGCCGAGCGCCCGGCCGCCAGCTTCCTCAACCGCAGCAACGCCGCGCGCCCGCTTGTCGGGATCGCGGCTGGCAATCGCGACGGCGCCGCCGAGCCGGCCAAACTCGCTGGCGATCGCCTTGCCAAGGCCCGAACCGCCGCCGGTGACGATGGCGACTTCACCAGCAAAGCTACCCTCGGGCAGCATGCGGGTGCCGCGCGGCGGTGCGGCGCGAAGGCCCCTGAAATTGTCGGCGGCATAATCGGTCATCTCACTTCCCCTTGTAGGCGGGCGTGCGCTTCTCGCGGAGCGCGGTGCGGGCTTCCTCATAGTCTTCCGTCTTGAACAGTGCGGTCTGCGCCAGCAGTTCCTGCGCAATGCCGCTGCGGACCGCGCCGGCGTGGATCTGGTCGATCATCGTTTTTGCCATGGCGAGCGCGATGGGCGGCTTGGCTGCGATCTTGCGGGCAAGATCGAGCGCGCGGGCTTCAAGCTCTTCGGGCGCGACGACGAAATCCACCGCGCCCCATGCCAGCGCGGTCTCGGCGTTGATCCTGTCACCGGTCATCACCATGTACTTTGTGCGGCTGGGGCCGATCAGCGTGGTCATGAGCTGGGTGCCGCCGGTATCGGGCAGGATGCCGTAGTGAATTTCAGGCAGCGCCATCTTGAGCGTGGTGTCGGCTATGCGGATATCGCAGGATAGCGCAGTTTCGCAGCCTCCGCCGAGTGCCGCGCCCTTGAGCGCCGCGATGAAGGGTTTGGGGCTGTCCATCACCGCCAGCCGCTTTTGCTGGTGGCGCAGCACGAAGTGGTAGTCGCTTTCATCGCGTGCACGGTGCCCCAGCATGCTGGTGTCGCGGCCGGAACAAAACGACTTGCCCGCCCCCTGCAGCAGCACCGCGCGCACGCCGTCATCGTCCAGCGCGCGGTCGAGCAGGTCTTTGTAGAGATGCGCTGCCTCATCATCGAGCGCGTTGTGGACTTCGGGCCGGTTGAGCGTGATCACGCCGACGCCGTCGATAACTTCGTAGAGAACCTTGTCGCTCATGCGGCGTCTCCCAGCAGGATGTCGCGCCTGGCAGGCGCAATGAAGGTGAGGAGGTGTGCCCGCTTGAGGCACAAGTGCGGATAGGCTTCGTCGGTCATGCCGATGCCGCCATGGACCTGGATGTTGGCCCGTCCGTTTTCGAGCGCGGCCTGATCCGCCAGCAGTTTGGCGCTGGCGATATGGAACGCAGCGTCATCGGCGCCCGCATCAAGCGCGCAGGCCGCGTAGTACAGCTGCGAGCGGGCTACCGCGCAGCGCACCGCCATATCCGCGCAGATATGCTTGATCGCCTGAAACCAGCCGATGGGCCGCTCGAATTGTTCGCGCACTTTGGCATAGGCAGCGGCCATGTCGCGGGCGGCATCTGCGCAGCCCAAGGCAAAGGCGGCGGCGAGCAGCTGGAGATGCAGCGCGGCGCGCGGATCGGCGATGGCTTCGAAAGGCGGGGCAGGATCGAGACGAGCGAGCGATGCTGTCGGGTCGAGCGACGGCCCCCCGTCAAGATCGCGCGGCAGCGCGGTAGTCGCGGCGAGGTGGCCTGCCAGCCCCAGTGCCTGAACCGCACCATGCGGATCGAACACACGCAGCATGCCCCCTTCGAGCGAGCCATCCAGCAGCGCCAGCGCCGCTTTGCCCGCATGAGGCGACCAACGCGCCGCGACTGCGCTGGGTACGAGGCCGACGGGGGCCAGATGGCGCCCCAGTTCGGCAAAGACCACAGCCTCTGTGGCATGATCAAGCCCCATGTCCGGGGCTGTCATCGCGGTCCAGCCCATGGCTTCGAGTTCCTGCCAAAGGGCGATTGGACGCTGGCGCGCCTGCTCCAGCGGCATATTATCGGCGCACCAGTCTGCGGTGGCGGTGATGAAGGCTTCCTGCTCGGCGCTCGGGGTCAGGTCCATGGGGTTTACCTCGATTTCGGCAGGCCAAGCAGCCGCTCGCCGATGATGTCGCGCTGGATTTGCGAAGACCCGCCGGCGATCGTGGCGGCAAACCCGCGCAAGTATTCGGCCACCAGCGAGTCCTCGCCGTAGCGGAAATCGAGGATGCCTTCGCCCGCAAGCAGCAGCGCCATGCGCTCCAGCCGCTGGCCAAGTTCGGCGGTGAACAGACGGATCACCGAGGCTTCCGGGCCGGGCTGGCCGGTGCGGACGACTTCGGAAATGTTGCGATAGGTCATCGCTCTCAGCGCTGCCACTTCGGCGCGCATCTGTGCCAGATCGCCCGCAATCCGGTCATCCTTGATGGCCCCGGTCTGGCGGGCGCGCGCCAGCAGGTCCTCCAGTTCCTGCGCCTGCTTGACCTGATCGGCGATGAAGCCCGTGCCGCGCTCGAAGCTCAGAGTGGACATCGCGACTTTCCACCCCTGGCCCAGCCCGCCGACGACATTCTCGAGCGGAATGCGGACATCGTCGTAGAAGACCTGTGCGAACTCGATCTGGCCCGACATCTTGCGGATCGGCCTCACCTCTGCGCCCGGCGTGTGCATGTCGCAGATCACCCATGAAAGCCCGGCATGGCGGTGCGAGCCTTCCTCCGTGCGCACCACAAGTTCCTGCCAGTCCGCGACGTGGGCAAAGCTGGTCCAGATCTTGGTGCCGTTCACCACCAGTTCGTCGCCCTCGATCCGGGCGCGGGTGCGGATTCCGGCGAGGTCCGATCCTGCGCCAGGTTCCGAGAAGCCCTGGCACCAGATCGCCTCGCCGCTCAGGATGCGCGGCAGGTGGAGAGCCTTCTGCGCCTCGCTGCCATTGAGGATCAGTGTGGGGCCGCCGTGGTTTATGCCGACGAAATTGGCGCCGATCCATGGAGCGCGAGCGCGGGCGTATTCCTCCAGCCAGATCACTTGCTGCACGATGGAAAGCCCGCGACCCCCGTATTCGCGCGGCCAGTTGATCCCGGCCCAGCCTGCGTCGAACAAGCGGCGCTGCCAGGCCTTGTCGAAATCAATCGCGTCCGCGGCGTGGAAAGGGCGCGGCTCGCTCGGGACATTTTCGTGCAGCCAGTCGCGGCATTCGGCGCGGAAGTGCTGCTCTTCGGGTGAGAAAGCGATGTCCATCGGATCAGGTCTCCGGGATTGACGCGCACGCCGCGCGTGGCTCACCCTTGCGCGCAGGTACACGCGTAGGGAGCGGGACATGGGAATGGCGGCGAGCCGGATGCCGGACGGGCGCGAGGCGGAGTGGCGCAGGCTGGGCTTGTGGAAGGATTTGTCGCTTGCCGACGCGATGGCGCGCACTGCAGCAGTGCGTCCGCACGCGCCGCTGCACTTTTTCGGTGCGGCGGGCGAGCAAGTCACGACGCTCGGCGCGGTCCATGCCGAGGGACGGCGGCTGGCCGGATCGTTCCACGCACTGGGGCTGCGGCCGGGCGATACGATCGCCATGCAGTTGCCCAATTGCATGGAAAATGCCGTGCTGTTTCAGGCCGCCGCGCTGCTCGGCTGCACGTTGCTGCCGATCGTCCATATCTACGGCCCGCACGAACTGGCGCACATTCTGGCCGATAGCGGTGCCAAGGCGCTGATCGTGCCCGATCGCTGGAAGGCCATCGACTATCTCGACCGACTTGCGCGGCTCCCTGATCTGCCGGCCTTGCTGCACCGGATCGTGATGGGCGAGACGGTACCGCACGGGATGATCGCGCTGGACGCCTTGCCGGCGGGTGATCTGCCGCCTTGTGCGGTCGATCCCGATGCACTGGCGCTGCTGCTTTACACCTCGGGCACCACGGCGGCGCCCAAAGGCGTACGCCACACCTCGCGCAGTCTGCTGGCCGAGCTTGCCGCGCAGCGCGGCGATACGCCCGCAGATGATTGCGGCCTTTCGCCATGGCCGTCCGGGCATATCGCCGGCACGCTCGGCGTCATGGCCCACGCCCTGCTCGGCCGACCCATGCTGATCCTCGAGGCTTGGGATCCAGGCCTTGCCGCCGAACTCGTCGAACGGTTCAAGGTTCGCCAGATGTCGGGCACGCCGTTTCACCTTTCGGGCATGATGGAAGCTGCGGCGCGGGACGGGCGTGATCTTACCAGCTTCATCCAGTTCCTGATCGGGGCAACCACGGTGCCGCCAGCGCTTGTCGCAGCGAGCGAGGCAATCGGAATCCGCTGCTGCCGCTGCTACGGATCGACCGAAATGCCGACGGTTTCGCAGTGTGCGCCGGATGATCCGCTGGACAAGCGGCTCAGCACCGATGGCCGTCCCAATCCCGGGGTCGAAGTCCGCATTGTCGATGATGGCGGTGCCGACCTGCCGATCGGTGCGGAAGGCGAGGTGGCGGTACGCGGCGCCGAACGCTTTGCGGGCTACACCGACCCAGCACTTGATGCGTTCAGTTTTTTGCCTGGCGGCTGGTTCCTCACCGGCGATATCGGCCGGCTCGATGCCGAAGGCTATCTTGCGATCACCGACCGCAAGAAGGACATCATCATCCGCGGCGGGGAGAACATTTCCAGCCGCGAGGTGGAAGAACTGCTGCTGCAGGTGCCCGGCGTTCGCGAGGCGGCGGCGATCGGAGCCCCCGATCCGCGGCTGGGCGAGCGGGTCTGCGCAGTGCTTCTGCTGGAGGACGGCGGCGCGGTGCCGACGCTCGAAACAATCGGCGAGGTGTTCAGCGAGCTTGGCGTCGCTCGGCAGAAAGCGCCCGAGGTTCTGGTGGTCCTCGACGCTCTCCCGCGGACGCCGACGGGCAAGGTGCAGAAGGCCGAGCTGCGGCGTGCCCTGGCCGCAGGCGGCCAGATCGCGGCGCGTTGAGCGCGGCTTGCGGCATGCTCGCCCAGCCAGGTTTTGCACCCTCACCACCCGTTTCGCGCGTTTCCCGAAAGGACGGAGCGCCCCCTCAATGAATCACGCTTGATATGTATTACCTAGTTATATAACTGAAAGAACCTTCTGGGATAGGGATGCCGCGAATGTCAATCCTCTATGACGAGGGCCAGCAGGCCATCGCCACCGAATCACGACGGGTCCTCGATGCCCGCACCAGCAAGCAGCGATTGCTCGCGCTGCTCGAACAGACCGGCACATTTGACCAGCCGTTCTGGGACACGGCAGTGGAGCAGGGCTGGACGGCGCTGGCCATTCCCGAGGCGCATGGCGGATTGGGTCTGGGCCTGGTCGAACTGGGCCTTGTTGCGCAGGCCACTGGCGCGGCTACGGCCGGTGCACCGTTCCTGACACCCGGCTACGGGCTTGCGCTGGCGATCATGGGAAGCGGCAACGCGGACATTCAGGCGCAGTGGTTGCCGCGGCTTGCGGCTGGCGAAATCCTCGGCGTGGTGGCGCTGGCGGAAGGCACCGCGCCTTTGCCCACTCGCCCGGCGGTGCGCTATGCCGGCGGCGCGCTGAACGGCACCAAGCACGCGGTGCCGGGCGGCCTCAAGGCCGATATCGCGCTGGTATGGGCCGAAGCCGATGGTGCGCCCGCACTGGTTCTGGCCGAACTGGCGGGCGCGGCCCGCACTCCGGTTGAAAGCTTCGACAACACCCGGCTCTACGCTGATCTCACATTTGCGGGCACCCCGGCGACCGTGCTTGCGGCAGGGGCTGCCGCCAAGGCGCTGGCACTTGAAATCCTTGCGCGCATGGCCATCGTCACCGCGCATGAGCAGGTCGGCGGCGCCGAGGCGCTGATGCTGACCGCGCGCGACTATGCGCTTACCCGCCGCGCCTTCGGCCAGCCGATCGGCGCGTTCCAGTCGGTCAAGCACCGGATTGCCGAACTCTACGGGCTTGTCGAGATCGCCCGGGCGAACTGCATCCATGCCGCCGGCCTTGCCGATGGCGGGCAGGCCGATCTCACCGCACTGATGATTGCGGCCGCCGATGCGCGGCTCGCGGCGACCGAAACCTATGACACCTGTGCGCGCGATTGCGTTCAGGTGCACGGCGGGATCGGCGTGACCTGGGAGGCGGGCATCCACCTCCATATGCGGCGGACGCGCAGTCTGGCGATCGAGCTGGGCAACATGCTCTTCTGGGAAGATCTGCTGGTTGAAAACCTGACGGGAGTGGCAGCATGAGCGAGTTCGAAGCATTCCGCCTGCGGGCGCACGACTGGCTTGCCTCGGTCGCCGGAACGTTCGGCAAGGCCGCGCGCAAGGGGCTTTCGGAAGCCGAGGATCTGGCGCTCGGGCGGCGCTATCTCGCAGCCCGGTTCGATGCGGGGTTTGCCGGGATCAACTGGCCCAAGGAGATCGGCGGGCAAGGCCTGAGCCATATCGAGAAGGTCGTGTTCGATACCGAGGAAATGGCCTTCGGTATGCCCACCGTCTATTTCGGAATCTCGCTCGGCATGCCGGTGCCGATCCTGATCCGCTTCGGCGAGGACAAGGCCTGGGTGAAGGAACGCGTGATCGCCGCGCTGCGCGGTGAGGAAATCTGGTGCCAGCTGTTTTCCGAGCCCGCTGGCGGCTCGGACCTTGCCGGTCTGCGCACCCGTGCCGAACCCGATGGCAACGGCTGGAAGCTCAACGGGCAGAAGCTCTGGACGAGCTGGGCGCAGTACAGTGACTACGGCGTGATCGTCGCGCGTACCGACCCGACGCAGCCCAAGCACAAGGGCCTCACCTATTTCTGGGTCGACATGCGCGCCAAGGGAGTCGAGGTGCGCCCGATCAAGCTCGCGGGGGGCGACAGCCACGTCAACGAGGTGTTCTTCGATGATGTTCGGCTCGACGATTCGCAGCGCATGAGCCCGATCGGCGGCGGTTTCGGCGTGGCGATGACCACCTTGATGATCGAGCGCTATGTCGCGACGGACAGCGGCGGATTTGGCCCGCCCCTCGATCTGTTTGTCGATCTGGTCAAAGGCCTCGAGATCAACGAGCGGCCCGCGCTCAACGATGGTCGGGTCCGTTCGGCGATCGCCCGCAACCATGCGATGCGCGCCGGGCTCGAATCGATCACCGCGCGGGCCATGCAGATGCTGCAGGCGGGGATGGAGCCCGGACCCGAAGGCTCGCTCAACAAGCTGGTTTCGGTGCGCAGCCGGCAGAAGCTTTCGGAGCTGGCGATCGATCTCCAAGGCAACCTTGGCTTTGCCTTTGACGAGCACGCGCCGGTCAAGGACAACTGGACCACAAGCTGGATCAATGCGCCGACGGGCCGCATTGCCGGCGGTGCGGACGAGATGCTGCTCAACACCATTGCCGAGAAGATTCTCGGCCTGCCGCAGGATCACCGGCCCGACAAGGGCGTGCCTTTCAACCAGATTCCGGCGTGATGCCGGCCATGGATGACGCGCTGATCATCGATGCCGTCCGCACCCCGCGCGGCGGGGGAAAATGGGGCAAGGGTTCGCTTTCGCACCTCCACCCCCAGCACCTTGGCGCGGCGGTGCTGAAGGCCATCCAGGAACGCAACGCGCTCGATACCCGCCAGGTCAATGACGTGATCTTCTCGACTTCGGCCCAGCGCGGCAGGCAGGCCGGCGATATCGGCCGCATGAGCGCGCTCTATGCCGGCTACGATCCGGTCGTCTCCGGCATGACGCTCGACCGCTTCTGCGGCGGCGGGATCACGTCGGTCGCGCTGGCGACCGCGCAGATCCGCAGCGGGATGGAAGAAGTGGTGATCGCCGGCGGGGTCGAGATGATGTCCTACCGCGATCACCTCACCGCGCTTGAGGCAGCAGGCGGTGTACCCCGGCTGGGGCGCGACATGGGCAACCCGGGGCTGCAGGCGATGCATCCCCAGTCCAACCAGGGCGTCTGCGCCGATGCCATTGCTGCGATGGAAGGGATCACGCGCGAGGCGGTCGACGCGCTCGGGCTGGAAAGCCAGCGCCGCGCCGATGCGGCGATCCGCGCCGGACGCTTCGATCGCAGTCTGGTCCCGGTGCTGAACGAGGATGGGTCGGTTGCGCTCGATCATGACGAATATCCGCGCCCGCAGACGACCGCCGAAGCGCTCGCCAGCTTGCGTCCTGCTTTTCTTGCCGTGGCCGATGCGCCGATTGACGAGGGCGGCGAGACCTATCGGCAGGCGATCCAGCGCAAGTATCCCGGCCTCGAATGGGAAGCGATCCACCACGCAGGCAACAGTTCGGGCGTGGTCGACGGTGCAGCGGCGCTCCTGCTCGCCTCGCCCGATGCGGCACGGCGCAATGGCTGGACGCCGCGAGCCCGGGTTGTCGCGACGGTCAACAAGGGCGATTGCCCGACGCTGATGCTCAATGCGCCGGTGCCGGCCGCCCGCGCGGTACTCGCCAAGGCTGGCCTCACGATCGACGACATCGACGTCTGGGAAATCAACGAGGCCTTTGCCGTCGTCGCCGAGAAGTTCATGCGGGACCTCGCGCTTGACCGTAGCAAGGTCAACATCAACGGTGGCTCGATTGCGCTCGGTCATCCGATCGGCGCGACCGGGTCGATGCTTGTCGGCACTGCGCTCGACGAGCTTGAGCGCAGCGGCGGCCGCTATGCGCTGATCACCATGTGTGCGGCCGGCGGCATGGCCCCGGCGATCATCATCGAACGTATCTGACAGGAGCTTTCAGCCATGGCATTCAAGACCCGGATCACCGAACTGCTCGAAATCGAACACCCGATCGTTCAGGGCGGGATGATGAATGTGGGCTTTGCCGAAATGGCGAGCGCGGTTTCCAACGCGGGCGGCCTCGGCATTATCACCGCGCTCTCGCAGCCGAGCCCGGAAGCACTGCGCAACGAGATCGAGCGCACCCGCAGCATGACCTCCAAGCCCTTCGGCGTGAACATGACCGTGTTTCCGACGATCAACTCGCCCGATTACAAGGCCTATGCGCAGGCGATCATCGATGGCGGGATCAAGATCGTCGAGACAGCAGGTACCCCGGCGGTGCGCGAGATCTGGGAGCAGTTGAAGCCCCACGGGATCAAGATCCTCCACAAGTGCACCGCTGTGCGCCACGCGGTCTCCGCCGAGAAGGCCGGGGTGGACGTCATCTCTATCGATGGCTTCGAATGTGCGGGCCATCCGGGCGAGGATGACATTCCGGGACTTATCCTGATCCCGGCTGCGGCTGACAAGGTGAAGATCCCCATGCTGGCCTCGGGCGGGTTCGGTGATGGCCGTGGTCTCGCAGCAGCGCTGTCGCTTGGGGCGGACGGCATCAACATGGGCACCCGGTTCTGCGCGACCAAGGAAGCGCCGATCCACGACAACGTGAAGCAGGCCTATGTCGACAATGACGAGCGCGGCAGCTTCCTGATTTTCCGCAACTTCAAGAACACCGCCCGGGTCGGCAAGAGCCCGGTGTCGGAAGAAGTCGTGCGGCGCCTCGCCAAGCCCGAAGCTAAGTTCGAGGATGTCCGCGAACTCGTTGCCGGCACTGCGGGCAAGGAACTGCTGGAGACGGGCGATCTCTCGAAGGGCGTGTTCTGGGCCGGGATGGTGCAGGGCCTGATCCACGATATCCCGACTTGCGAGGAACTCATCAGCCGCATCGTTGCCGATGCCGAAGCTATCGTCCGCGGCCGCATGGCCGGCATGCTTGTCTGAAGAGAGGATGATAGAATGACCGACAGCGCCGCCGCCAGCCATTCCGTGGGTACGACCGAAGTCGTGGGCAACATCGGTGTGCTCACCATCGATTACCCACCGGTCAACGCGCTCAGCGTTCATACGCGCATCGCGCTCGATAGCGGGTTTCGCGAGTTCGCAGCGGACCCGCAGGTCAAGGCGATTGTGCTTATCTGTGCGGGCCGGACATTTATTGCGGGCGCGGATATCTCAGAATTCGGCAAGGCGCTGGAAGGTCCGAACCTGCAGGACGTGTTCGACAGCATCGAGTGTGGGACCAAGCCGGTGATTGCCGCGATCCACGGTACGGCGCTTGGCGGCGGCTATGAACTCGCGCTCATTTGCCACCACCGGATTGCGGTGCCTTCGGCCAAGGTCGGCCTCCCCGAAGTGGCGCTTGGGCTGCTGCCGGGGGCGGGGGGCACGCAGCGCCTGCCGCGCATCGTGGGCGTTCCTGCGGCACTTGATCTCATCACCGGCGGCGCACCGGTCCCTGCGCGCAAGGCGCTTGAACTCGGCATGATCGATGCGCTCGCCGATGAAGGGACGTTGCGCGAAGACGCGATTGCCTTTGCCGAGCGGATTGTCAGCGAAGGCGGACCGCTGCTGCGCGTGCGCGACCGGCAGGACAAGGTCGAGCCCTATCGCGGCAAGGGCGAGATCTACGCCGAGTACCTCAAGAAGAATGCGCGCGCCTTCCGCGGGTTCAAGGCGCCGTTCAATATCGTCAAGGCCATCGAGGCCGCAGCCGAATTGCCATTCGAGCAGGGCATGGAGCGCGAGCGCGAACTGTTCGGCGAACTTATGGCCAGCACCGAAAGCGCGGCGCAGCGGTACTATTTCTTCGCCGAGCGCGAAGCGGCGAAAGTGCCCGATCTGCCGCGCGACGCGCAGGCGCTGCCGATCAGATCGGTCGGCGTGATCGGCGCCGGCACAATGGGTGGCGGCATCACGATGAACTTCCTTAACGCCGGCCTGCCGGTCACGCTGGTCGAGATGAACCAGGCCGCGCTTGATCGCGGGCTGGGCGTCATTCGCCGGAACTATGAGGCGAGCGCCGCCAAGGGTAGGATGACTACCGAACAGGTCGACCAGCGCATGGCACTGATCAGCCCGGCGCTCGGGCTCGATGCACTGGCGGCGGCAGACCTTGTGATCGAGGCGGTCTTCGAGGAAATGGGGGTCAAGCAGGACATCTTCGCGCAGCTAGACCGCATCGCGAAGCCGGGCGCGATCCTTGCTTCGAACACCTCGTTTCTCGACCTTGATGCGATTGCCGCTGCGACGAACCGTCCGGAAAGCGTCATCGGGCTGCACTTCTTCTCGCCGGCCAATGTCATGCGGCTGCTGGAGATCGTACGCGGTGCCAAGACGGCGGATGCAGTGCTGGCAACGGCGCTGAAATTGGCCAAGACCATCGCCAAGGTTCCGGTTGTCAGCCGCGTGGGGCATGGCTTCATTGCCAATCGGGTGATGAGCCCGCGCAGCCAGCAGGCCATGGAACTCGTGCTGCAGGGCCCGACCCCGCAGGACATCGACCGCGCGATCTACGATTACGGCTTCGCCATGGGGCCCTTTGCGATGGGCGATCTGGTCGGGCTCGATGTGATCGGGCGCGGTTCCAATGAACGCACCTTGAGCGGCGATCTGGTCAAGCTGGGCCGCCTCGGACAAAAGCAGGGCGGCGGCTTCTACGACTATGACGAAAAGCGCCAGCCGAGCCCGAGCCCGGTCGCTGCACAAGTCATTGCCGATTTTGCCGCCGCGCGCGGGGTTGCAAACAGGGGTACGCTCAGCGCCGAGGCCATCGTCGCGCGGCTGCTCTATCCGGTCGTCAATGAAGGCGCCAAAGTCCTGCAGGAAGGCATTGCGATCCGCGCAAGCGACATCGATGTGGCCTGCATCCTGGGCTACAACTGGCCAGTCTACACCGGCGGGCCGATGTTCTGGGCCGATACCGTTGGGCTTACCAAGGTCGTCGATGGTCTTCGCGCGATGGGCATCGAGCCGGCCGCGCTGCTGGTCGAAAATGCGGCTTCCGGCGGCAGTTTTACCCGCAACTGAACTCAAAAATTGATCCGTGAACGACAGGACGATCTCGTGATCGTCCTGTCGTTCGATGCTGCGCGTCTGCCTGCGCGTGCTGCTGAACGCGGGCGTCTGGCTAAAGGAAACGGGCCCAGTGCCTCGGTTGACCTATATTACTACGTTAGATATGTAGAATCCGATTCAGCCCATCTGGCAGTGCCAGAGCAAGAGAGGACACACCTATCATGAGCGCGGCCTACATCATCGACGCGGTGCGCACGCCGCGCGGAATCGGCAAAGTGGGCAAGGGCGCGCTGGCCCATCTCCACCCGCAAGTGCTGGGCGCGGCGGTCCTTGAGGCGCTGGCCAACCGGAACGGGCTCGATACCACTGCCGTCGATGATGTGATCTGGTCCACGGCGGTGCAGAAGGGCCGGCAGGCGGGTAATCTCGGTCGCTTGTCCGCCCTGCTTGCCGGCTATGACGTCAAGGCCAGCGGCATGACGCTCGATCGTGCCTGCGGCGGTGCGATCACCTCGGTGGCGCTTGCGGCAGGCCAGATCGGCTCCGGCTATGAAGATTGCGTCATCGCAGGCGGAACCGACATGATGAGCCTGCACACCACGGTGTTTCAGGAAGAGGCGGCGGCTGGCCTTGCGCTGGGGCCGGGCGCCGGCAATCCCGATCTGGTCGCGCTCCACCCGCTCAGCCACCAGGGTGTCTGCGCGGATGCGATTGCCGCGATGGAGGGGATCACGCGCGCCGATGTCGATGCGCTTGGCCTAGAAAGCCAGCGCCGCGCGAAGGTGGCGATGGACGAAGGGCGATTCGATCGCAGCGTCGTACCGGTCCGCAATCCCGACGGCAGTGTCGTGCTGGCCGTCGACGAGTTCCCGCGGCCTGAAACAACCGCCGAAGGATTGGCCCAGCTCAGGCCAAGCTTCGATGGCGTGGCCGACATGCCCGCCGACCGCGATGGCACCACCTTTCGCGCGATGATCCAGCGCAAGTACCCTGAACTTGCTTGGAAAGGCATCCATCACGCAGGCAACAGCTCGGGCGTGGTTGACGGCTCGGCGGCGGTCCTGCTCGCTTCTGAAGCGTATGTAGAGCGGCAGGGCTGGAAGCCGCGTGGCCGCATCGTGACGGCGGTCAATTTCGGCGATTGCCCTACGTTGATGCTTAATGCGCCGGTTCCGGCAGCACGCAAGGCCCTGGCACGTGCTGGCCTGACGGTCGACGATATCGACGTTTGGGAAATCAACGAAGCCTTTGCTGTCGTTGCGGAAAAGTTCATGCGCGACATCGGGATGGACCGCGCGAAGGTCAATGCCAACGGCGGCGCCATTGCACTTGGCCATCCCATCGGTGCGACCGGTGCCCTGCTGATCGGAACCGCGCTTGACGAACTGGAGCGCACCGGCGGCAAGTACGGCCTGATCACGATGTGCGCTGCGGGCGGTATGGCCCCTGCGATCATCATCGAGCGCCTCTGAACTCCGCCGACAGGGATCGTAGATGGCATTGGCGAATTTGCAGGGCACTGACTTCCTCGAAATCCGTGAGGAAGTGACCAAGCTGTGCCAGTCCTTCCCCGATCCCTACTGGCGCCAGCTTGATCGCGACATGGCCTATCCGGCCGAGTTCGTCCGCGCGCTGGGTGAGGCGGGGTACCTCGCCGCGCTGATTCCGGAGGAATACGGCGGCTCGGGCCTGCCACTCTCGGCAGCGGCGGCGATCCTCGAGGAAGTCCAGCGCGCCGGGTGCAACGGCTCGGCCTGCCACGCGCAGATGTACATCATGGGCGCGCTGCTGCGCCACGGTAGCGACGCGCAGAAGCGCAAGTACCTGCCCCGGATCGCCAGCGGCGAACTGCGTTTGCAGGCCTTCGGCGTGACCGAGCCGACCAGCGGCACCGATACCGGCTCGCTCAAGACAGTCGCCGTGCGGAAGGGCGACACATACGTCGTCAATGGCCAGAAGATCTGGACCAGCCGCGCTGAACATTCCGATCTCATGCTGCTGCTAGCCCGCACCACACCCCGCGAGGAATCCACGCGCGGAATCGACGGCCTCTCGATCTTCATTCTCGACATGAACGCAGCGCGCGCAGCGGGCGGGCTTACCATTCACCCGATCCGCACGATGATGAACCATTCGACCACCGAGGTGTTCTTCGACAACGTCGAAGTGCCCGCCGAAAACCTGATCGGCGAGGAGGGCAAGGGTTTTCGCTACATCCTCTCCGGCATGAACGCCGAGCGCATCCTGATCGCGGCCGAGTGCATCGGGGATGCCAAATGGTTTATCGAACGCTCGCGTGATTACGCCAGTGAACGGCATGTGTTCGGCCGCCCGATAGGCCAGAACCAGGGCGTGCAGTTCCCGATCGCCAAGGCCTATGCGCAAACGCGCGCCGCTGAACTGATGGTGCACGAGGCGGCCCGCCTGTTCGAGGCTGGCGAACCCTGCGGCGAGCAGGCCAACATGGCGAAGATGCTGGCCGCCGATGCGTCTTGGGCGGCGGCAGAGGCGGCGGTGCAGACCCACGGCGGTTTCGGATTTGCCGAAGAATACGATATCGAGCGCAAGTTCCGCGAGACCCGGCTCTATCAAGTCGCTCCGATCTCGACGAACATGATCCTGAGCTACATCGCCGAGCATGTTCTCGGACTGCCTAGGCCTTACTGAAAGCGTGCGCCCTGCCACATCGTATGCTTGTTGAACGAGCGTCGAGGGGACTACCCGCCATCGTGCGCGGTGCGGAATGGCAGTGCCAGATGCCATACCACCAATTTCTTTGCTGAACGTTTTCCGGACGCGGTGACGTAAGGCCCAGCTTCAGTTCGTCCTGGAACCTGAACCTGTCGTCGAAAAGGGACCAAGTGAAGGGGTATTGTTGGGGGTATCATGGGTTGAAGGATTAAAATAATATTTTAAAACAATTATTTATATCCCTCCTAAAGATCCCTCCTCCGCTACCATTCCCACATGTCATTTAATATAAATGATAAAAAATTGTCGAGTGGGACTCGAGCGTGGTGGAATTCTCTTTCGGGATCAGGTGTTTAGTGACTAAAACTCCACGAGTTTGGAGTTTTTTGGTTGTGCTGATTTGATCCAGAATCACCCCCTGGCGACAATTAACTGGGGGTGTTTTGGGGGTATCGCTGCAGGAACCAAGTCGTGTTGGGTGCCCCCGTCAACCGAGGCGCTATCAGTCTCGGAATTTTGACCCAGATCGAGTTGCATTGCCCTTGTCTGCGCCTCCTGCGATGGCAGGGTGTCCTCACTGATCGGTGGCCAGTCAAACTCCCAGGAGTTGTATTGCAAAATGCGATACAAACATCCTTCAGCGTCGCCACGGAGAACAACCATGGCACGCTCGACCCTGCGCAAGGATCATCCGCTCTCAATGCGGCTTCCCGATGTTGACATCGCAATCATCGCCCGCGCAGCGAGCCTGCGCGGGCGTTCGCGCACGGAATTCATGCGCGATGCGGCGGTGCGGACTGCCGAGGAGGTGATCATGGAAAATACGGTCATTCGGATGTCCCCGGAAGGTTTCGCCGCCTTCATCGATCTGCTGGACCGTCCGGCCAAACCGGTGGCTGAAATGGTCGAGTTGCTCAAGCGGCCCGCACCCTGGGAAACCCAGGCTGCCGCCAAATAGCCAGACCAGGTGCCGATTTCCGCATCCGAACCGCTAAGTGACGAGTACGAACTCTCACAGTTCTTTTGGGGCAAACCGTCGCTTGACAACTGGCTGTGGACCCGAGCGCTGTCGAACCAGAAAAAGGGCTTCACGCAGTGATGGTGGTTCATGACGCGGGCAGGGCATTGGCACCGGGCTGCTCAAACATGCCCTGCAGCATTGCGCCCAAGGTGCGACGCTAATCGGGGGCAGGGCGCTGATCGTCAACGCGGTCGATGATGAAGCTGCGGAGTTCTGGCGCAGGCGCGGGTTTCTGAGGTCGAAGGACGATCCGATGGTGCTGGCGCGTTCGATTCTTGACATTGCTGTTTCGCTCGAAGCGAGCGCAGGCGTTGGGCGTGACGTGCTCCTCTGATTGGCGCCACCAGAAGCGAGGCCCGGCAGCATAAGGCAGAAAGGCGCGGCCTGCGATCCAATCCGGAGTTGCCAGCACTCTGCCAACCATGCCTCCACGCCGCTTGGGGGGGCGGTACATCACAAGTTGGCGCTGAGCGCGTTCCCGAGGCTGTCGCTGAAGCGATAGAGTCCGCAATTGTGAGGACCGCGCCCCCACGCTTGATCTGCCTGCCTTATGTCCTGGCCAGGGTCGGGCTCAAACGCTCATCGATTTACCAGGGTATGGTGGAGGGCTGTTTCCCGAAAGGCCGCTAGCTAGGGTCGCGCTGTGTGGTCTGGGTGGAGGCAGAGATCGATGCGTGGTTCGGCTTGATTGCCTCGGGATGCATTCAAATCTGATAAGCCACTATCGCCTTCCTGAACTACCAGTCGGCGTTGGGCCATTTGTGCACCGCGCTAGTATCTTCAAGAGCATTGCGGATCGGGGGAATCTTTCCGATCCTCTTTGTCTGTGCGCTGGCCAGCGGTTGCAAAGACCTCTTTTGGCGCGAAAGAACTCAGCTGCCTGCAAGATGCTGCTGGGTCCATGCGACAATCGCACGTTGATCCAAGGCCCCGGCACTACGTGCGATCTCTCGGCCCCCGGCAAACAGGATCAGGGTGGGGATCGACCGGATGGCGAATTGCGCCGCAACTGCCTGCTCTGCTTCCGTGTCGATCTTGAGCAACCGTACCTTCGGCTCAAGTATCCTGGCCGAAGCAGCAAAGGCTGGGGCCATTGCTTTGCAGGGGCCGCACCAGCTTGCCCAGAAATCGGCCAGTACGGGCAGCGTGCCGGTCTTGATGTTGCGATTGAACGTCACGCCACTTACGGCAAGAGGCGCACCTTGGAAGAGCATCTTGCCGCAGCGACCACATTCGGGGTGCTCTGTGATTCGGGCTGACGGCACTCGGTTTGCCGTTGCGCACGATGGGCAGAGAATGATGGCAGGATCGATTGCGGCTGCATTCATGACTGTGTCCTTGAATTTACGCCTCTTTTCGTGCGCCGGTATTGATCGGAGCAGGTCTCGGCGTGATCGCCCGGGCATCTCGTGGGAACACCTGCCAGCATCGGCATCAGCCTTCCCAACAATTTCTGGCTTACATTTGTAATGTAATCGTGTATGGGATTTTGCCAAGATGTACGGCACGGAATTTCGCGAAATGGCTGACCCACTGGCCCAGATGGCTAACGCTCCAAGGTCGCTCCATATCGGCGATCCGGCCCCCAATTTTCAGGCACGGACGACCATGGGGGGGATGTCACTCGCGGACTTTCGCGGGCGCTGGCTGGTTCTGTTTTCGCATCCGGCAGATTTCACACCGGTGTGTACCAGCGAGTTCATTGCTCTGGCAAAGGCCAGCAGCCGGTTTGAGGCGCTCCAATGTGCGCTCCTCGCCGTCTCGGTTGACAGCCTTTACTCGCACTTGGCCTGGGTTCGCGCGATCCGTGACGGGTTCGGGGTCACGATCAATTTTCCGATCGTTGAGGATACATCGCTGATCATTGGGCGCGCCTTTGGCATGGTTGCCGAACACGCACCGGATGCAGCGGCCATGCGTTCAACCTATTTCATCGACCCTGCCGGATTTGTCCGTGCCATGACTTGCTATCCCGCCACGGTCGGCCGTTCGGTCGACGAGATGCTGCGGGTGCTTGCTGCCTTGCAGGCTGTCGATGGTGGGGATGTGGTGACACCCGCGGGCTGGCAGCCCGGTGACGCGGTCCTCATCCCGCCCGATCAGGATCAGGCTGCGTTGCTCGCAGAGGCAGACGATCCAACGTGGTTCTGCCGCCTCAGGCCGCAGCCGGCGAAAGGGTAGACGATGCAAGATCCACAAATGGATCCGGATATCGAGGCGATCGCCGAGGTCATGCGCACGCTTGGCCATGACACGCGGCTGCGGCTGATCGCCACGCTGCTTGAACACGGCGAGAAATCTGTCAGCGAGATCGAGGGTTTGACCGGCATAGGTCAGCCGGGCCTTTCGCAGCAGTTGGCGATCTTGCGCAAGGCCGAGTTGGTGCAGACCCGCCGCGCAGCAAAGCAGGTCTACTACAGTGTTTTGCCGCAAGCGTTCGCGCCAGCGGCGGGGTTCCTTGCCGCGCTCGCACCATTCGATGCGGCAGGCAGACCTGCAAGGGTCGAATCCATGGAGCCTCCAGCGCGCGGGTCCGCCGCGATGTTTGCGAAGATGCTCTAGCCGCGTAAGTCGGAACGTCAGGGCACGATGAAGCTGGTGCGATCGATACCGACCGCGTCTGTCGCCCGGTCAACCGCTGTTACGGTCACGGCATAAGTCCCGGGTTTGGCAGCCTCTACGCTGGCGGCAAAAACACCGGTCTTCCCGCCATACGCTAGAGGCTGCGTTGTCTCCTTGTCGCCCTCGCGCTTGATGTGGGCGGTAACATCGAAGCGCATTGCGTCCCACAGCCCGCCTTGCTCGATCGGGCAGCCACACAGCAGCGCGACGTTGGCGCGGATGGTGATCTGGTGGTTGCCTGCTGCTGTTCGCAGATGTGCTGGCGGATCGATGACATCGACCACGACGCCAGCCAGTTCGAGCACCCAGCCATCGCCAGTGGCAACGCCGTGTCCCGGTAAAACCCAGCGCTGCGACCGGGCGGCAACTGCCGATTGCAGCTGCGTTTGCGGACCATAAGCCTCAACTTCGATGAGGGTCGGTTCGGCAAGATCGAGCACGAAGTTGAAGGCCGCGGCGCTTGCGTCGGCAACCTGCGCATTGCGCGGACCACCTGCCATGATCCGCTTGGTGTCGCCCGTGCCGCCTGTCGTAACGCCCTGCGCCAGGATCTGTTGCGTTCTGGCATCGCGAACCACGATCCGGGCACCGCCCATGCCAGTCCCTATGAACTTGCCGCCGAGGCTCAATACGCGGATCGTAAGGGGCGTTGGTTCAGCCGATAGCGGCAGCGGCGCGGAAGCAAGCAACACAGCGGCCAGGGCACAGGCAGCGCGGCGGATCATGCCATGGCCCGATTGGCTGATGCAGCAGCGGATGAGTCGCCGAATTGATCGCAAAGGAACGCGATGAGCGCGAGCGTGTGGCGGTCGGCAATCCGGTAGTAGATCGTGGTAATCTCGCGGCGAGTTTCCACCAGACCGCCATCCCGCATCCGCGCCAGATGCTGCGACACGCTGGACTGCGACAGACTGCAAAGTCCGATCAGCTCGCTCACCGATGCCTCTCCCTCGCGCAGGCGGCAGAGCAGCAGCAGGCGCTGCGGGTTCGCGACAATCTTGAGGAACGCCGCGACTTCGCTTGCGCGCTCGCAAAGCATCTCGGCCGTGCCGCTCGTCATCATCATTGGCTTGCCGGCCTCCCGTCGTCACGCAGCACGATATAAATGGCCGGAATAACCAGAACCGTGAGCAAGGTCGAGGAGGCCAGCCCGAAAAGAAGGGAGATAGCGAGGCCTTGGAAGATGGGGTCGGTGAGGATCACCGCTGCGCCGATCATGGCCGCCGCCGCTGTCAGCACGATCGGTTTGAATCGGATCGTGCCCGCCTCGATCAGCACATCACGCAAGGGCCGCTCGGGCGTGGCGGTGTGCCGGATAAAGTCCACCAGCAGGATTGAATTGCGCACGATGATCCCGGCGAGCGCGATGAAGCCGATCATCGAGGTCGCGGTGAACGGCGCGCCAAACAGCATGTGGCCGATCACGATGCCGACGAGCGTCAGCGGCACCGGGGTCAGGATCACCAGCGGCAACGTGAAGCTCCGGAACTGCGCGACCACGAGGATATAGATCCCCAGCAGCGCAACCATGAAGGCGCCGCCCATGTCGCGGAACGTCACCCAGGTGATTTCCCACTCGCCGTCCCACAGCAGCGAAGTCGCATGCTCGTCGGTCGGCTGGCCGCTGAGGCGGATCACGGGCTTGGTCAGACCCTTGGCCGCCCAGTCGTATTTGTCGATGGCAGCATCGACCGCGAGCATCCCATAGATCGGCGCTTCATAGTCGCCCGCCAGCTCCGCGGTCACCAAATCGGCGAAATGGCCGTCGCGGCGGAAGATCGCCGGGCTGCTCTGCTCCTGCCGCGCTTCGACCACGGCACCGAGCTCGACCAGCTGCCCACCCTGACCCATAGCCACGGGCGTGCTGTTCAAGGTCTGCGTCCAGCTGCGCGCAGATTGCGGGAGCGCGATGGTGATCGGCAGCGGTGTGCGTTCGTCACCGCGCGGGGCATAGCCGACCGTGCGACTGCCCAGCAGCGCGCCGATCGAATCGTTGATGTCGCGCGCCGAGAGGCCGTAATAGTCGATCCGGTCGCGCTGCGGGATCAGGCGGAGTTTGGGCCGCGCCTGACCGAAGCTGTTGTCGACATCGACGATATAGGGAACCGACTTGAAGATCTTTTCGAGCTCGGTTGCGGTGGCGCGGCGGGTCTGCGCGTCGGGGCCGTAGATCTCCGCCAGCAGCGTGGCCAGCACTGGCGGCCCCGGCGGCGTCTCGACAACCTTGAGCGAGGCACCCTCGGGAAGTTTCAGCGCTTTGAGCTTGGTGCGCAGATCGAGCGCGATTTGGTGGCTCGAGCGCGAACGGTCTTCCTTGGGCAGCAGGGTGACCATGACATCGCCCATTTCAGGGCGGCTGCGCAGGAAATAGTGGCGCACCAACCCGTTGAAATTGAATGGTGCGGATGTGCCCAGATAGGCTTCCATCGCGGTGGCTTCAGGGAGCTGGCGGGTGAGGCGGGCCACGTCTTCCAGAACGCGGCCCGTCGCCTCAAGGCTGGTGCCTTCGGGCATATCCACCACGACCTGCACTTCGGACTTGTTGTCGAAGGGCAGCAGTTTGACCGTGACCGCCTTGAAATAGAACATCGAGCAGGCGAGCAGCGTCGCAAGACCCACAGCAATAAGGAAATTGCGCGCCGAAGTGCGGTTGTCGATGATCCTGTGCGCGACCTTGGCGTAGAGCCCGCCCAGCTTTCCGCCACTTTCATCATTGCCGTGATGGCCGCCGCCCGCTGCAACCTTGCGCGCGAAGCGGATCATCAGCCACGGCGCGATCACCACCGCGACGAAGAACGAGAAGACCATGGCAGCGGAAGCATTGACCGGAATCGGCGCCATATAGGGCCCCATCAGTCCCGAGACGAACAGCATCGGCAGCAGCGCCGCGACCACGGTCATCGTCGCCACGACCGTGGGATTGCCCACTTCTGCAACCGCTTCGATGGCCGCCTGTGTGCGGGTACGATCATCGGGCATGGCCCAATGCCGCGCGATATTCTCGATCATCACGATCGCATCATCGACCAGGATGCCGATCGAGAAGATCAGTGCAAACAGGCTGACGCGGTTGATCGTATAGCCCATCAGGTTCGAGGCAAACATCGTCAACAGGATCGTGGTAGGGATCACGACAGCGGTGACCGCCGCTTCCCGCCAGCCGATGGCAAAGCCGATCAGCACGATGATCGAAACCGTCGCCAGCGCAAGGTGGTAGAGGAGCTCGTTCGCCTTCTCGTTCGCCGTCGCGCCGTAGTTGCGCGTGACCGCGACATCGACACCGTCGGGGATGAGGCTGCCATTAAGGCTTTCCAGCCGCTGCAACACCGCATCGGAAACCACCACTGCGTTCGCGCCCGCCCGCTTGGCAATCGCGATGCTGACGGCAGGCGCGCTCGACCAGCGGCCATCGCTTCGGGCCCAGCGCCACGCGCGGGCCTGATCCTCGCGCGGGCCCTGCGATACGGCAGCGACATCGCGCAAATAGACGGGAGCACCGCTTGCCGACCTCACCGTTAACATGCCGACATCCTGCGCCGAAGCGAGCGTCTGGCCAGCGGCGACGGCAACAGCCTGCCCGCCTTCGCGGATGCTGCCCGCCGGGAAGCTGCGGTTGGCCTGCGTGGCCGCATCGATCACGCTGCCAAGCGGCACGCCATATTGGCTGAGCTTGCCCGGATCGGGCGCGATGCGGATTTCCTCGGGGCGTCCTCCGGTGAGGAACGTGAGGCCGACATTGTCGACTTTGGCGATCTCAGTACGTAGCTTGGTGGCGAGCGCATAGAGCGCCTGATCGTTATAGTGGCCTGCCGCACCTACCTTGGGCGAGAGGGTGAGGACCACGGCGGGAACATCGTTGATCCCCCGCACCGTGACCTTGGGCTCGGGGATACCGACCGGGATGCGATCCCAGTTGGCGCGCAGCTTCTCGTCGATCCGGGTGGCGGCGGCTTCGGGGTTCGAGCCCACGATGAAGCGCGCGGTCACCATCACGCCGTCGTCTTCGGCCTGCGTGTAGACATGTTCGACGCCGTCGACGCTCTTGACGATCGTCTCCAGCGGAATGCCGACGAGTTGGACCGCGTCCGGCGCGGCAAGGCCCGGGGCCATGACCTGAATGTCGACCATCGGCACGCTGATCTGCGGCTCTTCCTCGCGCGGGATCGTGAACAGCGCGAGCAGGCCGACCGCGATGGCGGCGAGCAGGAAAAGCGGGGTCAGTGGGGATGAGATGGTCGCGCGGGTGAGGCGCCCTGAAAGGCCGAGGTTCATTTCGGGCGCCTTGCTGCGAACAGGGTATCTCCCGGCGCGATTCCGCCGAGAATCTCGACCTTGCCTGGATCACTCGCCGGCGCCGTCTGGACGGCAACGGCGCTGACGTGCCGATCAGCACTCAGAACATCGACGTAGTCGATGCCGTAGCGGGTGGACACGAACCGGCGCGGGATAACGAGGGCCTTCCGCCGCCCGACTTCGATCGAGACACCAACCCGGCGTCCAACCAGTTCGGTGGTAAGGCCGGGCACGGTCGCATCGACCTGGACCCGGCCCCCGGCGATCGCAGGATAGACCTGCGTAACCTGCCCCTGGTGCGACCCGACGGGCAAATCCTGCTTCGCGATGGTGACTGCCGCGCCGACATGGACGGCACTGGCCAGCGATTCGGGCAGATCGAGGCGCAGCACCGGCGGACCGGCGGTGATCGTTGCCAGCGACATGCCGGGGGCGACGACTGAACCGGCGGGAAAATCGGCGCGAAGCACTCGGCCAGAGGCCGGTGCCAGCACTGCGCCTTGCCCGGCCACGCTAGCACTAGCACTCAGCTGTGCGCGCGCGGCCGCAACCTGCGCATCGGCGGCGCGCGCCATGGCGACCGACTGGTCTAGCTTCGCCTTGGCGTAGACATTGTGATTAAACAGGTCCTGCACCCGCGCCAGATCGCCGCGCGCCCGCGCGGCTTCGGCCTGAGCGGCGGTAACCTGGGCTCCCGCTGCGCTGGTTTCGTAACCAAGCCGCGAATCCACAATCGAGCCGATCCGCTGGCCCTTGGATACCATATCGCCCGCGCGAATGGAGAAGCTGACCAGAGTGCCCGGGATGCGGGCGAACGCCTGCGCCTGGTCGCGCGTGGTGATTTCGCCCCCGACAGCTTTCACGTCGGCGGTCTCAACCAGTGCAACGGCCAGTCGCTCGCCTGCGGGCAGGGCCGGCGCGCTCGTTTCGCTGGGCGCGGTGCTGCTGCAGCCTACCAACGCCCCACTTGCCAATGCCACCGCGGCATTGGTGACTATCCATGTCCACTTGGTCACTGCCGCTTCCTCCCCTGCCAGATGACTTCAGCCGTGCTCGACCTGGAGGCCGGCGGCCTTCCAGGCCCCGATTCCCCCGGCGAGATGCGTGTCCACAGCGACCTGAGCCTTGCCGCACTGATCGAGCGCGAGCGCCGAACGCTTGCCGCCCGCGCATTGGAGCACGATCGTCCGGCCTGCCGCTTCGGGCAGATCGTGCGGAGCAAAGCACGAGAGCGGGGCGTTGAAAGCACCGCTGATGTGTTCGGCGGCGAACTCGTCGGGTTCGCGCACATCGACCAGCATGGCTGAGCCATCTGCCAGCATCGCCTTAAGGGTCTGCGCGTCGATTTCGTTGTGTGCCTTGGTCTTGCCAGATCCAAACATGGTGGGTCTCCCGGAGGGTCGTGAGTGGGGATTTCAATTTGTATATTGCATATATCGTGTAATCATCATATTCAGTCAAGCACGATATCGAGATGAGAGGAACAGGCGTCATGCAAAAGCCAAAGATCGTGGTGCTCGGTGCTGGTCTGGGCGGAACCATCGCTGCCTATGAAATCCAGGACGCTGTGAAGGGGCGTGCCGATGTCATGATGGTTTCCGATACGGAAACGTACTCCTTTATCCCCTCGAATCCTTGGGTGGCTGTGCGCTGGCGCAAGCCTGAGGCGATCCAGGTCCATCTTCCGCCGATTTTCGCCAAGAAGAAGATCGGGTTCACCGCGATCGGTGCCAAACGGCTCCATGCGACCGAAAAGCGACTCGAGTTGAATGATGGCACTTCCGTAAATTACGATTATCTCGTAATTTGTACTGGGCCGGAATTGGCTTTTGACGAAATTGAGGGCTTCGGTCCGCATGGTGGCCACACGGTTTCGGTCTGCAAGACGGACCATGCCTCGATGGCCGCAGATGCTTTTGACCGCTTCGTGGAAAATCCGGGACCGATCGTGGTCGGCGCAGTGCAGGGTGCATCGTGCTACGGCCCGGCCTACGAGTTCGCGCTGATCCTCGATACCGAACTGCGTCGCCGCAAGATCCGCGACAAGGTGCCAATGACCTTCGTGACGGCCGAGCCCTACGTCGGCCATCTCGGCCTCGACGGCGTGGGCGATACGAAGGGACTGCTCGAGAGCAAGCTGCGCGATCGGCACATCAAGTGGATCACCAATGCCCGGGTCGCCAAAGTCGAGGCGGGCATGATGCATGTCGAGGAGATTGCCGAAGGCGGCGCAGTCGCCAAGACGCATGATCTGCCTTTCTGCTATTCGATGATGCTGCCCGCGTTTCGCGGTGTAGCCGCCGTGCGCGATATCCCCGGCCTTACCAATCCGCGCGGATTCATCCTGATCGACAAACACCAGCGCAATCCGGTGTTCCCGGAAATCTTCTCGCTGGGCGTGTGCGTAGCCATCCCGCCGACTGGGCCGACCAACGTGCCGGTGGGCGTGCCGAAGACCGGCTTCATGATCGAGAGCATGGTGACCGCTACCGCTGCCAATCTCAGTTCGATCCTCGACGGCAAGGAACCGACCGCCGAGGCGACATGGAATGCGGTCTGCCTTGCCGACTTCGGCGATGGCGGTATCGCCTTTGTCGCCCAGCCGCAGATCCCCCCGCGCAATGTCAACTGGGCAGCCAGCGGCAAGTGGGTCCACTTCGCCAAGATCGGCTTCGAAAAATACTTTCTGCGCAAAGTTCGCAAGGGCGAGAGCGAGCCCTTTTACGAGAAGCTCGCGATGCAGGTGATGGGCATCGAGAAACTGCGGCACTGATCCGCACCCTGTGACCCTGATTTGTGATCCTGAAAGGACCGAGACATGACTCTTGATCGTGCCGTGATGATCTTCGCCGGCTTTGTCGTGCTGCTGGGCATTGCCCTGTCGCTTGCGGTCCATCCCTGGTGGATCGGCCTGTCGGCGTTCGCCGGGCTCAACATGATCCAGGCCGGCTTCACCGGCTTCTGCCCCGCCGCGATCGCGTTCAAGGCCATGGGCGTGCGTGCGGGCACGGCGTTCAAATGATGAGCCAGCGCCGCACTGCCCGGCTTGCGCTGTGGCTTGCCGCGCCGCTGGCGCTGAGCGGCGCAGCGCACGGGGCGACGCTTGAAGAAGCGCTTGCCGCAGCGCTTGCACATGCGCCGGAAGTCGCGGCAGCCGATGCCGACGCCGGTGCCGCTTCGGCGCGATTGGATCAGGCCAGAGCAGAGCATATGCCTACCGCGACGCTTAGCGGCTCGATCGGCTATGGCCGCCTCGATCCGGGCGGCTTCTTCGGGCTTAGCAGAGCCGATGTGACCCCGCGAACTGCGCAGATGGCCATAGAACAGCCCCTCTTCACTGGCGGTCGGGTCGGTGCCGGGATCGACCGTGCGCGTGCCGGTGTGGCTGCGGCGGACGCCGGGAAAACGGGAATGCGCAGCCAGTTGGTTCTGGCCGTGACGCAAGCCTACGGCGATGTGCTGACCGCCGCACATCTCGTTGATCTCTATGGTCGGCTCGTATCGCAGACAACCGAGATCGGGCGCCAGGCGCAGCTCAAGTTCCGTGCGGGCGAAAGTCCGAGCACCGATGTTGCGCAGGCCGATGCGCGGCTCGCCGAAGCGCGCGCCGGGCTGGCCCGCGCGCAAGGCATGCAGGTTTCGGCGCAGGCGCGGTTCCGTAATCTGACCGGGCTCGAGCCCGCCGATCTCCAGCCGCTTCCTGCCAATCCCCCGCTCCCGGCTTCGCTCGACGAGGCGATGGACGCAGCGATTGAGGCCAATCCGATGCTTGCCCAGATCGAGGCCGGTCTGCGCGGCGCGCAGGCAGCAGCGCGCGGCGCGCGTGCGGAACTGCTGCCCACGGTCGGTGCCTTCGCCGAAGCGGCGACCGTGCGTGATCAATTCTTTCCGGGCTATCGCGGCGACAGTGCCACTGTCGGCATCCGCGCCCGCTGGCAGATTTTCAGCGGCGGCCGGGTCTCGGGCAAAGTCGCCGAAGCGGACAGTACGGTCCTGGCCGCCGATGCACGGCTACGCGCGGCGCGGCTGCAGATCGCGGAGCAGGTCATCTCTGCGTTCCAGGAGGTGCGGACTGCGCAGCTCGTCGAGCAGGCAGCGGGTGAACAGACCGCTGCTGCTGCGAAGGCGCTCGACAGCGTCAGGCAGGAAGTTCGCGTCGGCATGAAGCCGCAGCTCGATCTGCTCGATGCGGAGCGTGAGGCAACATCTGCCGAGGCTGGAGCCGCGAGGGCGAGCACCGACCGGATCGTGGCTGCCTACCGGCTGCTCAGCCTGCTTGGCCGCAAATTCTGACGCATAAAGGATGACCGCGATGCACAAGGACTGGCCGGAAATGGCCGAACAGCTCACCGGCGCGATCAAGGAGATGCGCCTCGGCAGCCCTGAAGTCACCAAGGCGTTTTCAGCCATGGCGCGCGCCGCGACAGCGCCCGGTGTGATCGACGTCAAGACCAAGGAACTGATCGCGCTCGCGATTTCCGTGGCGATCCGCTGCGATGGATGCGTTGCCTTTCACAGCGAGGCCGCGGTCCGGCAGGGCGCGACCCGCGAAGAGATCATGGAGGTCATGGGCATGGCGCTGTACATGGGAGCAGGGCCTAGCCTGATGTATGCCGCGCAGGCCATCGAGGCTTACGACCAGTTTGCGGCGAAGGCAGAGGCCGTTCCGGCTAAGGCCTGACCGAACAATTCTGGAGAACGACATGTCCAATTCCCAAGGCACGAGCGGTGAAGATTGGGCCGACGCGCGCGGCGCGCTCTGGCTGGCCGAGCTTGATTCCTACGAGCAGATGCTTGAGCCGCTCGGCATTGCACTGCTGGACCGCGCCGCGCTGCAAAACGGGCAGCACATTGCCGACATCGGGTGCGGCGGGGGCCTGACCTCGCGTCTGGCCGCGCATCTCGTCGCCCCCGGCGGCAGCGTACACGGGATCGACATCGCCCCGATGCTGATGGACGAAGCGACCCGCCGCGCTGAGGCAGCAGGGATTGGCAATGTGCGCTTCAGCACGGGCGATGCCGCATCGTTCATGCCCGAAGGCGCGCCGTTCGACCGGCTGATTTCGCGGCTCGGCGTGATGTTCTTCGCCGATCCCGAGGCTGCTTTCACACATTTGCGGACGCTGCTGGTGGATGGAGGACGCGCAGATTTCGTGGTGTGGGCCTCGCCGCAGGACAATGTCTGGATGAGCGGCGCGCGCGCCATCGTCGCCGAGCATATCGAGCTGCCGGCGGCTGATCCGCTGGCCCCGGGACCGTTCAGGCTGGCAGACCCGGATGCGACCGCGAGTCTGCTGCGCAAGGCCGGTTTTTCGCAAGTGGACATTGCCGCATGGCATGGCGCAATCCCGGTTGGCGGCGTGGGCAGCGACGCTGCCAAGGCTGCCGAATTCTCGCTTCGCGCCTTTTCGTTCGCCAATGTGCTGGAGGGAGCGGAGCCCGGCCTCGAGGAGACGATCCGGGCCAAGGTCACCGCATTCTTCCAGCAGTTCGAAACGCCGGAGGGTATGGCTGTTCCGGCCAAGGCATGGTTGGTGCGGGCAGCAGCATGATCGACCGGCCGCTTACGGCTGCTTGCGGCATTGCAGAAGCTGCCGCGCCCGGCTGTGTGCATGTGCATACCGTGTTCGACGAGGCAACGTTCACTGCCACCCACATTGCCAGAGATCCCGCAACCGGCAAGGCCGCGATCATCGACAGCGTGCTGGACTTCGATCCGGCATCAGGGCGCACCTCGACCGGCTGCGCGGATCAGGTGATCGCCTACGTCGAGGCAGCAGGGCTGGCGGTCGAATGGCTCCTTGAGACCCATGTGCATGCCGATCACCTTTCGGCGGCGCCCTATCTGCAAGAGCGCCTGGGCGGCACGCTGGCGATCGGACGGGATATCCTGACGGTCCAGTCGGTGTTCGGTTCGATCTTCAATGAGGGGCCGGACTTTGCCCGTGACGGCTCGCAGTTTGACCATTTGCTGGAGGATGGCGAACGCTTTCGGCTTGGCTCACTTGATGCCATCGCGCTGCATGTCCCCGGACATACGCCCGCGGACATGGCTTACATCATCGGTGACACGGCCTTCATCGGCGATACGCTGTTCATGCCGGACTACGGCACGGCACGCGTCGATTTTCCCGGTGGCGATGCGCGGACCCTTTATCGCTCGATCCACCGGCTGCTGGCGCTGCCTGACCAGACCCGGGTGTTCCTTTGCCATGACTACAAGGCTCCGGACCGCGACCGGTTTGTCTGGCAAACGACAATTGGTGAGGAACGCCGGGACAACGTTCACGTCCATCCGGGGATCACCGAGGATGCCTTCGCGGCGATGCGCGAAGCGCGTGACGCAACGCTGGGGATGCCGCGCCTGATCCTGCCTTCGATCCAGATCAACATGCGCGGCGGCCACCTGCCAGAGCCTGAAGACAACGGCACGCGCTATCTCAAACTCCCCTTGAACAGCCTGTAGCGCGGCCCGGAAAACCATGATGCTTGAGCCCTTCCAGTATATGCTCGGCGGCGCATCGGGCTCGCTTGTGGGCTTCACCCTGGGGCTGGTGGGTGGGGGCGGCTCGATCCTCGCTGTTCCGCTGATGGTCTACCTCGTGGGCGTCGCATCTCCGCATGTCGCGATTGGCACCAGCGCGCTGGCTGTGTCAGCGAATGCAGCGGCCAACCTTGTTCCCCACGCGCGGCAGGGCACGGTCAAATGGCGTTGTGCGGGCATGTATGCACTTGCCGGTGTGGCGGGGGCGTTTGCCGGCTCAAGCCTCGGCAAGGCGTTCGATGGCCAGCGTCTGCTGTTTCTGTTCGCCTTGCTGATGCTGGTGGTGGGCGCGCTGATGCTTCGCAATCGCGGACAGGCGGGGAACCCCAACGTCGAGTGCAGGCGGGAAAACGCGCCCAAGGTGATCGCCTATGGCAGCGCCACCGGCTTGTTTTCGGGCTTTTTCGGGATCGGTGGTGGATTCCTGATCGTGCCCGGCCTGATGGCCTCGACCGGCATGCCGATGATCAACGCGGTCGGATCCTCGCTCGTGGCGGTCGCCGCCTTCGGGCTGACAACGGCACTCAACTATGCCCTTTCAGGCCTGATCGATTGGGGCCTCGCAGCGGTATTCATCGGTGGCGGCGTTCTCGGCGGTCTTGTGGGCGCAGCCGCCTCCCGGCGTCTGTCCGCGCACAAGGGGTTGCTGAACACCGTTTTCGCCGTGCTGATCTTCTGTGTTGCGCTCTATATGCTCTGGAAAAGTTGGTCCTCACTCTGACTTGGCTTTTGGCAGGCAAGCCTTTTCCCCTACATACTTGCCTGCGCCGGGCTTGCTCACGCGCACGTTAGCTTGGCGGGGCGCAGGCCCTTCTGGCGTTGCTGGCCCCTACAGGCGTTGACCGATCCGCATCAGCCCGTGGCCAAAGCCCCGAACTGCGCCTTCAGCGGCGCAAACATGCTGCTCATCATTTCACCGACAGGCTGCGATGTGGTGGCGAGCGTACCGCCCTTGATCGCCGGGTTGGGCGCATATTCGCCTTGCAGGACGAGCGCGATGAGGGACGTCTTCATTGGGGGAATCTCCAGATAAATGGGGGCGTCAGCCGACCAACGCCTTGAGCTTGGCCAGCGCGCTGGGATCGGGTTCATCGTGGCTGATGATGTCGGCGAGGCGGCCTTCGCCATCCATAAGCAGCACGGCGGTGCTGTGATCGACGGTGTAGTCGCCGCCCGGCTGCGGTACTTTGGCGGCATAGACGCCGTAGGCCTTCTTCACCGGCGCAAGCTGTTCCTCGCTGCCCGTCAGGCCGATGATCGGTGTACCGAACAGCTTGACGTATTCGCCCACGGCTTCCGGCTTGTCGTGCCCGGGATCGACCGAGACGAACAGAATCGCGAACTTGCTCCCATCCGCGCCCAGCTTGCCGCGCAGCAGCGCGAGGCGCGACAGCGTGGTGGGGCACACATCGGGGCAGCGAGTGAAGCCGAAATAGACAGCGAAAGGCTTGCCGCCGAGATCCTTGAGCGTGAACGGCTTGCCATCGGGTGCGGTGAGTGTGAACGGGCCGCCGATCTCGGTTTCCGCCGCAAGGCTGGCCGCGTTGCCGCCCCCGCGCGGGGTGAGCGCGATGGCGAGGCCGATGGCGAATACCAGCCCTAGCCCCAGCGCCCATTTCCAGCGGGGGCCGAAGCCTTCAGTGTCCGGTGCCTCAGTGTCCGGCATGGCTATGCTCCATGGCGGGCGCGGCGGCGGGGCCGGTGTAGGTCACCGGCTCGACCGCAAAGGCGACTTTCACCTTGCCAGCACGCTTGAACGTGAGCGTTGCCGGAACCTTCGCACCCAGCGTGAACGGCGCCTTGAGGCCTATGAACATCACGTGGAAACCGCCGGGCTTGAGCTCCAGCGTGCCATGTGCGGGAACGGGCAGGCCGTTTGTCACCTGGCGCATGCGCATCACGCCCCCGTCCATCGACATGGTGTGCAGTTGCACCTCATTGGCTGCCGGACTGCTCACCGAAACCAGCCGGTCCTCTTTGCCGCCCGCATTTGTGATGACGAGGAACCCGCCGCCCACGGTCTGACCGGGCGCGGTCTGGCGGGACCAGGGATGCGCAATGGAGATCGCCCCGGCCTTGTAGCGATGCGCAAGCAAAGCGGCGGTAGGTAGGCTGGCAGCAAGAAGGGTTGCGGCAAGCGCGGGGGCAAGACGGTTCATCATGACGATGTCTCCAGGGAAGGGAAGCAGGAAGGGGCATTGGCTGCGGCGGGATCGGTCAGGTCGAACCCGGCCAGCGCGGCGCTCGCTCTGAGCGCGATGCAGGCGGCGATGGCCACCCAGGTACGGCGGCGTAAGCGGCGCAGGTGCTGCGGGTTCAAGGCCACGTTGGACCTCCGCTTCTGTTGGCCTGTGCCAGAGCATCGGCAACGAGCGCAGCAATCTCGGGCCGTTCGTGCTGACCAAGGCAGCGCGCCACCTCGATCCGCGCATCCTGCGTCTCGAGGAACAGGCGCAGATCGGTTTCAGCCCTGCCACGCGTGGCAAGGCGCGTGCGGTGCGCAGAGATTTCGATTGCGCGACCGCTGCTGTCGCGGTGGCGCACCATGTCGCCGACAAGTTCCAGCGTCTCGTTCGCAGGCTGTGAGCGTGCATGACGTTCCAGCGCGAGGGTCAGCAAAGCCAGCGCACTGAGCGCCGAGATGGGAACGAACAGCAGGCCCTCGAGCGCGGGCAAAATCGCCCCGGCCATGAGGGCAAAAGCCAAGGCCGCCACGGCACCGCGCGCCTCGTCTGAGAGATGTGATCGGTTCTCCTGCATGTGCAGGATCAGGGGCGAGGATGCAGTTCTGGCCTCACGGCCATACTGCGCAAGCCGTTCGGGCGAACGGCGCAGGATCTGGTACATCGGAAATGGGCTCCGGCCTCAAGCGCCCGGATCAACAGTCCGGGCGGACCGGCTCATCGCCATGCAAGGAATGCGCACGCTGATAGCCGGTCTATTCTGACGGACGGCCTGCTGTGTAGCAGACCTCAGGTCTGGCAAGGGCCAGACCTGGATTGCGTCAGGCGAGAGCGGGCGGGCCGCGCAGTGGCGGGCGAAGGTAAGTGGTACGGCGCGGTGCGGGTAGCGCTAGCGCGGCAAACCCTGTTGCTAGGATGAACAGCAGTGCGAGTGCGAGAAGGACCGGATCGGCCCCGCCAAGGCTGGCAAACGAGAGCGCGCCGTAGGGACACATGCCCTCAGCCTTGTTGTGCTTGTCCGCCGGTTCGCCCTTCATCGGGATCGCGATGTCGCGGGCATGGAGAGCGTCGGAAAGCTGGGTATCATCGCAGATCCGGATCGTCAGAACCTTCGATTCCGAACCGACCATATAGCCCGCTGGAACGATCGCCTTCACAGCCAACGCCAAGGCAATCACCAGGAGTGCCAACGCGCGATAGCGCAAAAGGAAGGCGCGCAGGCTTAACATTGCCGCTGCTAATTAAGCTTCGCACGTAATCATGTCACCACATATCTTGGGGATCGGCTTGGTCCGCCTTGCGCCGGAACGCAACAACAATGGAACATCTCTTCGCGTGGCGAGCAGCAATCCCAAGACTAAACGCATGCGAATTGCCCTGCCGCTCGGCTGACGGCCATTTCTGACGCGTTCCTGACAGCGCACGCATCGACCCTCATGCGAGATGGTGCTGAAGGTCATTTGATCGACGTCGGCCGAGGTCCAAACACAACTGACAGCGGTTAACTCGTCTGGGCCACTCTTGCGTGGGTCGAGCCGAGCAGAAAAGCGTGCTGGCAGTCATCCGCATCAGGTTTCTGTCTGGCATTTCCCCGATCGGTTTTCTGATCGCGATCGCCCTGCTCGGCCAAGAATCCGGCAGTGCCCCAACCGACGCGGCTTGATCCGGAACAAGCCACATCAACAAGGATTGGCGTACGTGACCAGACTACACCTGCACCCGGAACGGCATCTCGTCTCGTGCATTGGTTGGCTCCGCGCCGCTGTGCTGGGGCCAGCAACGCGATTGTCTCGACCGCCAGTCTCATCATTGCCGTTGCCGCGGCGGTTGCCAAGCTGGCCAGTAGCCTGATCGCTGGCGCTGCCGGGCTCGTCGCGGGCGCGATGTCGATGGCAGCGGATGACTATGCCTCGGTCAGTTCGCAGTCCGATACAGAATCCGCCGATCTCGCGCGCGAACGCGCCGAACTGGCAGGCAACGTCGATGCCGAGGTCGATGAGCTCGCCGGACTCTACATCAAGCACGGCTCTGCCATTGGCTATCGCAATTCTGACGCCAGCCAGCCTGCTGGTGCTGATCGAGGCTGCCGTGTCGCTGCTGTTTCTCGCGCTGCTCGGCGCAATCGGCGCACGCGGTGCGCCGGTCTGGACCGCCACTTTGCGCGTCACCTTCTGGGGCGCGTTGGCCTTGGCGCTGACAGCCGGGATCGGCAATCTGGTCGGGACGGCTGTGTGAGCTGCGTAGATTCCGACCCTCTGGGTGAGCCGCCAGTATGAAGTAACGTGTTTGATGTTGCAAAAGTCGATGCAGCACGCGTTTTTGCCGATGCCAAGCCATCCCATCGCAATCCGTCACGCTTTCGGGCGACATGTCATCGTCGAGGACTTGAGCATGCATGAACAGTCGCAAAATATTGCTGGCGCGAACCACGGCCACCGCTTCAAGCTGCGCAGCTGTCTGGCAGCAGTCAGCCTGCTTGTGCTGGCAACCGGGTGCAGCAAGTCGCCAGTCCCCACCACTGCTGCAACATCGGATGCCGCCGAACCGCCAACCACGGCCTCCAACGATCCGTTGCTGCTCAGGGCACGGGAAGTCTTCAAGCCGATTCCACTCAAGGCGCCGGACCTGCCCGGCAATCCGGCCACAGCGGAAAAGCTTGCGCTGGGCTCGATGCTGTATTTCGATCCCCGGCTTTCGGCCACGCATTCGATCAGTTGTGCATCGTGCCACAACCTCGGCTTAGGCGGAGCGGACAATTCGCCGACATCGGCCGGGTTCCATGGAACGCGGGGCGGACGCAATTCACCCACGGTCTTGAACGCGGCCTACAATTTCACACAATTCTGGGACGGCCGGGCCAAGGACCTTGAAGAGCAGGCAGGCGGGCCGATGGTCAACCCGGTCGAAATGGCATCGCCCAAGCAGCACGTCGCTGAGCAACTGGCGGCACTTCCGGCATACCGCGACGATTTCGCGCGCGCATTCCCCGGCGAGCCGAGCCCGGTTACGCTTGCCAATGCGCAAAAAGCAATTGCGGTGTTCGAGGCGACGCTGATCACGCCGAACGCGCCGTTCGATCGTTTCTTGAGGGGTGATGCGGCGGCGCTAGATGCCAACCAGAAGGCCGGGCTCACGCTGTTCATCGACAAGGGCTGTTCGTCCTGCCACGCCGGGGTCAACATGGGCGGAACGATGTATGCCAAGTTCGGGGCAGTTGCAGCGCCCGACGTCCGCTATCGACCGGCCGACGACAAGGGGCGCAGCGGTGTAACCGGCAAGGCGGACGACGACTATTTCTTCAAGGTGCCAAGCCTGCGCAACATCGCGCTCACCGCGCCTTACTTCCACACCGGATCAGAACAGGACCTTGCCAAAGTCGTCGATGTCATGGCCCGTGCGCAGTTGGGCCAGAGCACGAACCCGCTGCGCGGGAGGGTCGCTTGGGGTGATGTAGCGTAGTATTGTTCAGGCTTTGCGAGCGGCAGGGTCGCCTTGCGACCGTGGAGTTCCTTCAACGCAAAGGAACTCACGATGGATGCTGTCACGACCGCCGCCCCGAACGCATCGCTGCGCCAGCGGATGCTGCAGGATATGCAAATGCGTGGGCTTGGGGAGCACACGCAGAAGGATTACATCCGCCACGTCCGGCGCTTCGCTGCTTTTCTTGGTCAGCCCCCCGATACGGCCACCCTCGAAGATCTCCGGCGCTTCCAGCTCGATCAGCATGAACGTGCCGTTGGTCCCGCGACCATCAATGGGGCCGTGTCGGCGCTGCGGTTCCTCTTCGGTATCACCCTGAGGCGGCCGGAGATGGCGCTGGGGCTTGTCGTCATTCACGTCGCGCCCAAGTTGCGGGTGGTCCTGAGCGTCGAGGAGACCGCGCGGCTGCTCGAGGCGGCGCCAGGCATCAAGTACAAGGCAGCGCTCAGCGTGGCCTATGGCGCGGGTCTGCGGGTCTCGGAGGTTGCCCACCTCAAGGTCGATGACATCGACAGCACCCGGATGCTGATCCGTGTCGAGCAGGGCAAGGGGCGCAAGGACCGCAATGCCATGCTCTCACCGCATCTGCTCGACCTGCTCCGGCAGTGGTGGCGCGAAGGCAAGCGGCGCGGCGTGATGCTGCCCCATGGCTGGCTGTTCCCCGGCCGCAGCGGCACGGATCCGGTCTCGGCTCGCCAGTTGCACCGCGTGGTGCAGGAGGCGGCCGAGCGTGCCGAGATCCGCAAGCGGGTAAGCCCGCACACCTTGCGGCACTCGTTCGCCACTCACCTGCTCGAGCAGGGCGTCGATATTCGCGTCATCCAGGTCCTGCTGGGACACGTGAACATCAACACGACCGGCATCTACGCCCAGGTCTCGAGCAAGACCATGCGGGCGGTGACCAGCCCGCTCGACCAGATCGTAGCCGTGATGGAGGGCAGAGCGCCCCCGGGCTGAACCGGTGCGCTCCTCACTCGAGGTCGCCGATATCTTCCGCAGCGCCGGGCCCGCTTATCGCGCAGCCCATGCCGGGCATCTCAGCCTCGGCCAGCTCAAGGTCATGACGGCGATCGAGACCTGCCGCACCGCTGCCCTGGGCGGTCATGTCGAGGCCTGCGACGACTGCGGGCACTGGCGGATCGCCTATAACTCGTGCCGCAACCGGCATTGTCCCAAGTGTCAGGGCGCCGCCGCGCGCACCTGGCTGGCCGCGCGCGAGGCCGATCTGCTGCCGGTCGGCTACTTCCACGTCGTGTTCACCGTGCCTGCCGGGGTCGCGGATATCGCGTGGCAGAACAAGGCGGCGGTCTATGACCTGCTGTTCCGCGCGGCGGCCGACACGATGCTGACCATCGCCGCCGATCCCAGGCACCTCGGCGCGCGGATCGGCATCACTGCCGTCTTGCACACGTGGGGATCGGCACTGACCCACCACCCGCACGTGCACATGATCGTGCCCGGCGGCGGGATCGCTCCGGACGGCTCGCGGTGGATCTCCTCGCGGCCAGCCTTCCTGCTGCCGGCCCGCGTGCTGGGAGCGTTGTTCCGCCGCTTGTTCCTCACGCGCCTGCTGGCCTTGTTCGATGCCGGCAAGCTGGGCTTCTTCGGCGCTCAGGCCCACCTTGCCGCCCGCAAGGCCTTCCTGCGCCATCTCTCGCCCATCCGTAAGAAGCGCTGGGTGGTCTATGCCAAGCCGCCCTTCGCCGGGCCGGAGGCGGTGCTGGCCTATCTTGCGCGCTATACCCACCGCGTTGCCATCTCGAACCGGCGGCTCATCGCCTTCGACGAGGGCGGTGTGACGTTCCGCTACAAGGACTATCGCCGCGACGGGGCCGAACGGCAGCAGGTCATGACGCTGGCGACCGACGAGTTCATCCGCCGCTTCCTGCTCCACGTCCTGCCGCGCGGCTTCCACCGCATCCGGCATTACGGTCTGCTCGCCAGTTCAACCCACAAGGACACCATGGCGCTCGCCCGCAGGCTGCTGGGCGTGGCGGCGCCAGCCGAGGAACCCGAACCCGACGAACCTCCCGATCATCGCCCGCCCTGTCCATGCTGCGGCGGGCACATGACCATCATCGAGTCCTTCGCCCGGTGGTGCCAGCCCCGTGCGCCGCCGTCATCGGCACCGCCTCTCCGGGAGAATGCGCCATGATCCGGCATGGCTCAGCCTGCACGACGGTTGCGCCTATAGCGTCCTGGCCGATGGTCCAGCGCATGCCTGTCCCAGGACTACCTTGGGCTAAGGGCATATCGGCCGGCCAAACCAACGCCAGGAGCCATGTGACACCGCCCAAAATCACTTCGATCAGGTCGCCCGGAGCACTGCCGGACCGGCAGCGCTCACCCACAAGGACCATCCCAAAGTAGCTTTACCCATAGACCAGCGCCCGGGGCCCGCGGGTTCCTGCACTGGAGGCTTTCGTACGCAAGCGCCCGAAACCCTTCGCAGACGCTGACGTCGGCCGAGACCGCCAAAATTGTCGGCTTCCTGCAGACCCTGACAGGCGACCAACCGCGGGTCTTCACACCGCAGCTTCCGGCAAGCGACCCCCGTTCACCGCTGCCGGACAAATAGCGGCCGGGGGGCCATTCACGCTGGCCCGTGATCGACGCTTCCAGATGCTTTCGGATTTTTCCAAAAAAACGAAGAAGAGCAGAGGTTTGCAGGTGACTCGGGTCCGCATGCACCCTGTGTCTTCCACGTGCAGCCAGATTTGGTGTGGAGGTATTATCGCGGGGTAGCGGAAAGGAGCGATACCCCCAATGCCTCTCGACAGAGCTTCCGGCCAAGAAGCCCAAGCTCCGCGAACAGGCCTGCAAGCTGGCTGACGGCGATGTTCGACACCTGCTCATGCAACCAAACGGATCGAAGCTTTGGCGGATGAAGTACCGCATCGGGGGCAAGGGATCCGTGCAACCGGCGTCATGCTGAACCAGATCCTGCGTTGAGCGAAGCCCGCAAGCCCAGCCAGCGTGCGGTGGCGGGCAGTCTTCGCAGCAGCGCGAATTCGATCAACAGCATGGCTGTCATCGAGACCGCCAGCATCGGCAGCAGCAACGCCAGCGCCAAAACGATCACCACAACGCCGCCCATGCGCGCTGGCGTGACAGTGGGCGCAGGCGCGCCGAGCCGGTCGGCCGGTTTGCGGCGGCGCCACAGGATGAAGCCGGTGACCGACATCATCACCAGCATCAGCGCAGTGGCAACACCGATCAGCTGGTTTGCGAGGCCCAGCAGCTGTCCTTCGTGCCAGGCGACGCCGTAGGCGACCACCCGGTCGATGACGTGCTTGTCGGCAAAGTCCTCGTGGCTGGTTTCGCGGCCGGTCATCGGATCAAAGGTGTACGAGACGCGCAAGGGCCGGTTCTGCGTGTCGGACCGCACCGACCATTCGCTCTTCGCCTTGCCGCCAAAGCGGAGCGGGGTGCCGGGCGGCGAAACGATCACCGGGAAGGGGAGGTGGCGGCTCTTCGCCTCGGCGACGATTTCGCTGAGCGAGACGCTGGACATGGTCATCAGCGTCCCATCCGGCATGCGGTGCGTCCCCATCGGCATGGGCGAGACTCCCATGGCCATGGCGTCGTGCTGATGCTCGGCGTGCTCGTCGCCGCCCGCAGGTGCGCCGCCGATGGTCCAGTCCTGCTTGCCCTTCACCCAGCCGAGCTCGGTCCGCACGGCCTTGAAGGCGCTTCCCCAGACGTCGGCCCAGGGCAGGCCCGTCACCAGCAGCACCAGCGCCAGCCCTGAAACCCAGAAGCCCGTAACCGCATGAAGATCGCGCCACAGCACCTTGCGGCCGCCACCCAGCCGCGGCCAGACGACCCCGGCAAGGCTGCGGCTTGCTGGCCACCACAGGTAGAGCCCGGTGAGGATCATCACGATGGCCCAGCTGGCGGCAAGTTCAACCAGCCAGCTACCGCGCTTGCCGAGCATGAGCTGCCCGTGAATGTCGTGCGCCACTTGCATGATGCGCCATTCGGGATCGAGCGAGCCCAGCACCTTGCCGTCGGGCGAGACGTAGACATCGCGCATCGCCCTGCCTGGCCCATGATCTGGCCCATGATCTGGCCCATGATTCGGCAGGGCGAGGTGGACGAGGGCGGCATCGCGCTCGGCTTCTGGCAAGCGGTAGGAATGGAAACGGCTGCCGGGGAAGGCGGCAAGCGCGGCCTTGACCTGCTGATCGGCCGAGACCGTTACGGTCGCCGGCAGGTCCCGCCAGGCGCGCTCTTCCCAGGCATCGACCTGCGGCTTGAACAGGTAGACTGCGCCGGTGAGCGCCAGCACCAGCACCATCGGCATCACGAAGAGCCCGGCATAGAAATGCCAGCGCCAGATCGTGCGGTAAACAAGCGTCCGGTCCATCCTCACAGTCTCCATCCGGCTTCGAGCAGGAACGTGCGCTGGGGATAGGGGTGAAACACCCATGCGCGGTCGTTGGTGAGGTTGTCTACACCGGCTGAAACCCGCAGTTTTTCGGTCATTTGCCAGTTGAGCCGCAGATCGAGCGCGAAGAGTTCGGAGGTGAAGCCGAACGTGTCGCCGCGCTGGAGACCGAGCAGATCGGTGTTGGGACGGCTGGCATAGCGCATGCCGATCGAGCCCTGCAGCTTGTCGGACAGATCGTAGCGCAGATTGGCGTTGACGCGCCACCTGGGGATGCGCGGGAATTGCACGCCCTCGGCGGCCGGTGCGGCGGCATTCCGCAGGGTCTTGCTATCGATGTAGGCCGCGTTGAGATCGATGTTCATGCCATCGATCGGCCAGTTGTGCGTTTCAGCGATTCCCTCGATGCCGAACTGGCGGGTGAGGTCGATGTTCTTGAACGAGGAAGTCGTGATCCCGTTCTGATTGAAGCCAACAAACGAGAAGATCGTGTTGTTCACCCGCTGGAAGAACGCAGAACCTGTAAGCTTCATCCATCCGAAATCGTGTACGGCGACCAGGTTTGCATCCTTGCTCCGTTCAGGCTTCAGGCCCGGATCGAAGCTGTTGGGATTAAAGGTGCCGTCGCCGTTGAGGCTGCCCTGGAACAGTTCGCCCACCGTGGGATAGCGCGTTGCCATGGCAAGGCTCAACTGCACCGAGGTTCCATTGTCGAGCCTGTATTCGAACGAGAGGCTTCCGTTCACGCCGTCGCTGCTGCGCGCGGCGTAGCTGTTGGCGACCGGCTGCCCTGCCAGCGCCCCGCTGCCGAGCCGCGCCAGTCCGCCATCATAGGCGCGCCAGCTGTCATAGCGCGCACCCGCTGTCACGGTCAGCGCATCGAGGAACACTTGCGCCTCGCCCCAGGCGGAGAGCTGGCGGGTCTTGCCGAACGTGCGCGAGGCAAAGGTCTGGCCTGCGGCACTGGTCCAGTCAGGCAGATTGAAGCGCGTCTGGTCGGTGCGATAGGCATTGGCGGTGAGGCCCAGCGCGAAGGCGCGGCGAACTGTCTTGTTTTCGAGCGTGAGATCGCCGGTCCACCAGCCGGTCGGCCCTTGCGCGGCGAGGGTGCCGGCGCCGCTGGTTTTGCCCGCCTGATAGCCGTTCGACGTGAACGTATTGGTGCGCGGCACCTGATAGGTCGAAATGGCGAGCCGTGCGGTGGTGTTCTCCGCAAGGTCCGCCGCCAGCTTTATGCCCGCAAGGTACTCGTCGCGCACCGTCTTCGACCAGTTGGCACCCGAAGCGGTGTAGCTCTGTGTCCCGATCCGCACACGCCCTTCGCACACGATGTTGCCGGCTGCATCGCGCAAGTAGCAATCGGGGGCAGTCTGGCTGTCCTCGTTGTGCCAGAAGGCGAAGAGGAACTGGCCGGTCAACGAGCCATTGTCATAGCCGATCTTGACCTTGGCCTGCTCCTGCGTGATCCGCGCGGGAGATTGTGCGGCGAAATAGGGATTGGTTGCCGTGCCCGGCGCGCCGGGAATGCCGGTTCCCTCTGCGGCGGCGCGGACGTGTTCGGGATCGACGATGGCGCCTGTGACCGGCGTACCTCCACCCCCCGCAACCGGGTTCAGGCCAAGGAACGTCATCGGCTGCCCGGTGTTGCGGAAATAGCGGCCCGTGAGGCGCAGCGACCACGGGCCGTCCTTCTGCTTCAGGCCGATACCTGCCTCGGCGGAGAACCCATAGTAGTCGTCCCGCGTCGCGAACTGGCGATAGGGCTGGACGAAGCCCTGCACGGTGGCGAAGGCTTCGGTTCGGTCCGGATCGCGCGTGGTGATGTTGACGATGCCGCCCATCGAATTGCCGATGTAGCGCGAGGAGTAGGGCCCATAGACCACGTCGAACTGCTTCACTTCGCCCGGGCCAACCACGCCCCACTTGGGCGCGAAGGAAAAGCTGTTGCCGAGGAAGTTGGAGACGACGAAGCCATCGACCATGACGAGCGTTCGCGCACTCTGGGTCGAGTGGGTGCCGCGAAAGCCCGGCACGCCGTTGCTGTCGCCGGAGTAGCGCTTGCGCACGAAAAAGTCGGGCGCGTACTTCATCAGGTCTTCGGTGTTGAAGGCGTTGACCGCCGCCATCTGCTCCGCGCCGAGGCTGACGGCAAGGCCGCGCGGTGCGATCTCGATCGGGGCGTCCTTCTGGCCGACGACGAGGATGGAGTTTTCCGGCGCCTCGGCAGTGGGCGCTGCAACGTCTTGCGCCCACGCGGGCGCAGCGAAGCTCAGCGCGAGGCCGAGCGCGATAAGGGAAGTCTTCATGTGCGATGTCCGCTTGTCCGGCACGCGCCAGCGCGCATGCGGGGTATCTGTCAGAAAGCCTCACACGCGGTGAGGCAGGTCAGTCTGTCAGATCAGCGCGGGTGGTCCGCGCAAGGGTGGGCGGACGTGCGTGAAGCCTGCAAGCGCTGGAATGGCCACCGGCGCAAATCCGAGCAGCAGCAGGAAGGCAATCGCCAGCGCGACGAAGACGGGGAGACCCGCATCGAGCGAGGCGAAGGACAGCGAGGCGTAAGGGCATGCCTCGCCGGTTTTGGCCTGCCCTTCGGCCTTGCCGGGAATGGTGATCTGCTTGGTCAGGTGGTCGCCCGAAACGTCGCTGCAAACGAGGATCGTTAATGATTTGCCTTGGCTGCCGACCATATAACCGGCGGGAACCAATGCCTTGACCACGAGCGCAAGGGCGACCAGCAGCATGGCCAGCCGGAAATGACCGCGAGAATATGCGCGCAAACGCCCCATGCGCGCTCTTTACAGCCTACGCGCGATCATGCCAGCGAAAATCCGCTGGCAGCCTGTCACGCAGCGCGCAATGCTTCCAGAAAGGTGCGGATGCGGCGGGCGTTGACGCCGAGATCGCCGACGCCAACCCGGCTGACCGAACGCATATCGACGTTTGAGGATTTGCCATCGCCCGTGGGAACGATGCGGATCGCCACATCGTCATGGAAGCGGATGTAGGAAACGCTTGCCGTCGCCTCGATATGGCCGCGTGCCGGGTCGCTGCTGACGATTTCCCATCCCGTTTCCTTGGCCACCTTCAATGCAAGGTCGGTCACTTCACGAACCGGCTTGGCAATCGTGATTGTCCGCAGATCGCCATAAGCAGCGCCATGGATCTTGCGCCAGTTATCAAGGCTGTCGACGCCGACGAGATTGTCAGGCCTCAGGTGGATCGTCTCGAACTGCGGTGGATTGGCGAGATCGGTGGTGATGTCATGGATGGCCGGCGCTGAACCGGCGGCAAAGGGCCTGCTCACGATGAAAGCGACGTAGAGCAGCGAGACGAGAATGGCTGGCAGCAGCTTTGCGCCGCGTGCATCCGGGCGCCGGCGCGTGGTAATCAGGGCGGCCAGCCCGAGCAGAACGGCGATGAGCGCGGCAAGGGCTCCGCCAACAAGCGCGCCGAACCCGGCCAGCTTTGGAATGAGGTCATAGCGCGCTAGGGTCAGCCCGAAACCCGCAATGACGAGCGCGGCAAATGTGAAGAAGACCGTCCAGCGTGCAAGCCGGCTGGGGCGCTGCGAAGATTCAAGAGATTTCATGGGGTCAATTCATCAGCAAACGGGCTCGCCGTCAACTTGGCCGTGCATCGGCGGTGTGCCGTCTGTAAGGTTCCGCACCGCACCTGATCTTCGCTGACGGAAACTGCCCGCAAATGGATTCGGAATCGATGATGCGCGTGGTGCTGGCAGGCGGAGGACACGCGCATCTGGCCGTGCTGGCGGACTGGGCCCGCAAGCCGCTTCCGGCCACCCGCCGCTGGCTGGTGACGTCCTCGCGCTTCACGGCCTATTCCGGCATGGTTCCCGGTTGGCTTGCAGGCTTCTACCGGGCCGAAGACCTGACGATCGATCTCGAGCCGCTGGCCGAGCGCGCCGGTGCCGAGTTGGTGCTTGCGGATGTGATCGGCCTGGATGCCGAGCACCGCATGCTTGCGCTGTCGAACGGGGAGGCACTGGCGTTCGACCTGCTGTCACTCGCGACCGGAGGCGAGACCGACACGTCTGCGCTTGCAGCCGCTGGCCAGCGGCTGCTCCCGGTTCGGCCTATGTGCGGTTTCATTGCGCAATGGCAGGGCCGGTTTGCGCCGGACTTGCCGATCCAGCCGCAAGAGGTTGTCGTCGTTGGCGGCGGTGCTGCCGGGGTTGAACTGGCCTTTGCCATTTGCGCCGTTCAGAAAGGCGCTGCTGCAAGGTACCGGGTGTCGCTGGTTACGGCCCGGGAGCGGTTTCTCGCGGGCCACGATCAGCGGGTGAGAAAACTGGCGAAACGCGCGCTGCAGGAGCGCGGCATTGCGGTGCATTTCGCTCAAGCAGTCGGTGCCGAAGGTGGTCTCCTGCTTTCCAATGGCCGGTTTCTTGAGGCAGACTGCATTGTCGCGGCAACGGGCAGCCGCGCACCGCACTGGCTGGCGCAATCAGGCCTTGCCTGCAGCCCCGAGGGATTTGTCGCGGTCGGGCCGGACATGCGCAGCCTGTCGCACAGCGCCATCTTTGCCGCCGGCGACATTATCGAACGCGCCGACCGCCGGCTCGAACGATCAGGTGTCCATGCGGTCAAGGCTGGTCCCGTTCTTGCCGCCAATCTCCGCGCGGCCTTGGAGGAGGGTGCCATGCGGCACTACCTGCCACGCCGCCGCACGCTGTATCTCCTCGCTCTGGGCGACGGACGCGCGATCTGCTCCTGGGGGAGCTTCGTCGGCATGGGCCGATGGGCGTGGCGACTCAAGGATTGGATCGACCGATCTTTCGTGCGCCGCTACCGCGATCACAACATCGCGCCGGAATGAACCAAGACGCAATTGCAGGTCCATGCGATGTCGCGTACTTCATCCGGCCTGACGGTCAGAAAAAGGAAACAGGCCGCTGAAACGCGTTAGTATCTTTCTGCTGCTGGCGCTGGTGGTTGCAGCCTGGTTTGTGTTCGATCTGGGGCATTTTCTGACCCTTGATGCGCTCAAATCGCAGCAGGCGTGGCTGGCATCGGTCTACCGGGACAATCCGCTGCTTGTCGCCGGCGTGTTCTTTGCGGTCTATGTCGCATGCACCGGTGCCTCGATCCCCGGCGCAGCTGTCCTCACCCTGGCCGCAGGGGCGATCTTCGGCGTGGTGATCGGGACCGCCCTTGTCTCCTTCGCCTCGTCGATCGGCGCGACGCTGGCGTTCCTTGCATCGCGCTACCTGTTTCGCGATGCTGTGCAATCCCGGTTCGCCGAGCGCTTGCGTCCGATCAATGCCGGTATGGCGCGCGACGGCGCGTTCTATCTCTTCTCGCTCAGGCTCGTGCCGGTGTTTCCCTTTTTTGCGGTCAATCTGTTGATGGGCCTCACGCCGATCCGTGCTGTCACGTTCTTCTGGGTTAGCCAGCTGGGCATGTTTCTGGGCACGGTAGTCTACGTGAATGCCGGCACGCAGCTCGCCCGGATCGAAAGCCTGCGCGATATCGCGACCCCGGGCCTGCTGCTTTCTTTCGCGGCGCTGGGGCTGCTGCCGTGGGTGGGCAAGGGGATCATGGGCATGATCGTGCAGCGGCGGGTTTATGCGCGCTGGCAGAAGCCCGAGCGCTATGACCGCAATCTCGTCGTGATCGGGGCAGGCGCGGCAGGTCTGGTCTCGTCGTTGATCGCTGCCACGGTGAAGGCCAAGGTGACCCTTGTCGAAGCCGGGAAGATGGGCGGCGACTGCCTCAACTACGGCTGCGTTCCTTCCAAGGCCCTGATCAAGTCAGCGCGGATCGCCGAGGAAATGCGGCAGGCGGACCGCTTCGGCCTTGCGCCGGTCGAGCCCGCCTTCAGCTTCGCCGAAGTCATGCGCAGGGTTCATGCGGTTATTGCCGAAGTGGAGCCGCACGATAGCGAAGAGCGCTATACCGGGCTCGGGGTCGACGTGGTCAAGGGCTATGCCCGCATCGTCGATCCATGGACTGTCGAGATCACCTCCGAGGATGGCAGCACTCAGCGCCTCACCACCCGGTCAATCGTGATTGCGGCAGGTGCTGCCCCGCTGATTCCCGATCTGCCGGGGCTGGAAGGCTCAGGCTATGTGACCAGCGATACGCTGTGGGAAGAGTTTGCCAAGCTCGATGTGATGCCGCGCCGCATCTTGATGCTGGGCGGCGGCCCCATTGGTTGTGAGCTTTCGCAGGCTTTCGCGCGGCTGGGAGCCGAAGTGACGCAAGTCGATCGCGGCGAGCGGCTGTTGCCGCGCGAGGACGCCGACGTGGCGGATCTGGCGCTGGCTGCGCTTGAGGCGTCGGGCGTCAAGGTCCTCACCGGTCATGCAGCGCTAGGGATCGAAAACGATGCAGCGGGCAAGCGCCTGATCGCCTCGAATGGCGACGGCGAGATCGCGATCCCCTTCGATGCGCTGATCCTCGCTGTTGGGCGCAAGGCCAGACTGACGGGCTATGGCCTCGAGGATCTAGGGATTGAAGTGGAACGCACGGTCGTCACCGATGCCTATCTCGCAACGATTTATCCCAACATCTATGCTGCCGGCGATGTGGCAGGCCCCTACCAGTTCACCCATGTCGCCGCGCATCAGGCGTGGTACGCCTCGGTCAACGCGCTGTTCGGCCAGTTCCGGCGGTTCAAGGCCGATTACCGGGTCATTCCCTGGACTACGTTCCTCGATCCCGAGATCGCACGCGTCGGGCTCAACGAGCAGGATGCGCGCGCCGCCGGCGTGGCGCACGAAGTGACAGTGTTTCCGCTGCACGAGCTTGACCGTGCGATTGCCGAGAGCGCGAAGCAGGGCTTCGTCAAGGTGCTCACTCCGCCGGGCAAGGACCGCATTCTCGGGGTCACTATTGTTGGCGACCATGCTGGTGAACTGATCGCCGAATATGTGCTGGCGATGAAGCACGGTCTTGGTCTGAACAAGATCCTCGGCACGATCCACATTTACCCGACCATGTCGGAAGCGAACAAATATGCCGCGGGCGAGTGGAAGAAGAAGCATGCGCCGCAGCGCCTTCTCTCGCTGGTGGGCAAGTACCATGCGTGGCGGCGCGGCTGAGGCGGACGTCCTGTAAGGATTGCCGGACTTGCCAGACCAATAGGCACCATGCCACGCAGCCGCCAATGATCGCGATGCCTTAGCGGAGATTCTTGTTGCGTTCCTTCCCCCGCATTGTCGCCGCCTCCAGCATTGCCGCTCTCGCCGTGGGCCTTGCCGGTCCGGCGCTCGCGCAGCAGGCCGGCATCCGCATAGCGCTCGTGAATGGTGAGAGCGGGAGCCCGGTCGCAGAGGTCGCCGTGACGGTCGAGAATGCGGCCATTGGGTACAAGCGCGTGCTGCGCAGTGACGCGCAAGGCATGGTGCAGATCGATGGTCTCTCCACGGCCGGTGACTACAGCGTTTCCGTCCTTGCCTCCCCCACGTTCGCGGCAACCGAGCCGGTCAGCGTCGCGCTGCGCTCCAACTTCGCCAGCAGCGTAACATTGCGCCTTTCGCCCGCAGCCTCAGCATCGATTGTGGTGAAGGGGAAACGCGGCATCACCGGCGTGAACACGGTCAATGCCGAAGTTTCGGCATCGCTGAAGCCGGCCGAACTCGCTGCGCTGCCAATTGAAGGGCGCAATGTGATCGGGGCCTTGGTGCGCCTGCCCAATGTCGTTGCTTCGACCGGTTTCTTTCCCGAATCCCCGTCGATCTCGATCAACGGATCGAACGGGCTCGACACGAACTATCTGGTCGATGGCCTCGACAACAACGAGAACTTCCTCGGCGGTCCCAAGTTCCCGGTGCCGTTGGGCTTCACCCGCGATGTCACTGTGCTCGCCAACAGCTATTCGGTGGCTTACGGGCGCACGCCCAACGGGATCGTCAACTACACTTCGCCTTCGGGCGGCAACGATTTCCACGGCGAGGTCTATGCGCTGGTGCGCCCCGGGCGGCCGCTCGATTCCGCCTCGCCCTATCCGCGGCGAGACCTCACCGGCAATCCGGTTGGGGAAAGCTTCGAGCGCTATCAGGCTGGCGGCAGTATCGGCGGGCCGATCGTCAGGGACAAGACATTCTTCTACGCCAACTTCGAATATACCCGCGACCGCAACCTGCAGGTTGTCGACGCCCCTGCGCTTGGCGTAGTGGGCAACGTTAGTGGTCACAATCAGGCCTACCTCGGATCGATCCGTATCGACCACCGCCTGACGGACGACTGGACGCTGGGCCTGCGCGCGAATATCGGCCGCCTCACTGTGGACCGGCCCGGCGGCGGGCTCGGCGGCGGCAATGTCACGTTCCCTTCCGCAGGATCGGATCAGGACCGCTTCTCCACCCTGATCGCCGCCACGGCAAGCTACTCTGGCGATGAGTGGACCTATGATGGCGCGGTCCAGTATAGCAGTTTTCGCTGGAATTACGGCAAGCCGAAGGGGCCGGCCGGGCCGCAAGTCGCCATCCGCGATCCGAGCGGGCTGACCGTCGGCGTCGTGGGTCACCCGGGGTATGTCTTCAACGATTTCGAACGGACCTGGCAGACCACACACCGGCTTCAGCGCAAGCTTGGCAATCACAAGCTCAGCCTCGGCGGGGATCTCATCCATTCGCAGTTTGCCCTGCTTGGCGGCGGCAATCCCGATGGCAATTACACCGTCGATCTGACGGCTGCGCAGCTTGCTGGCCTTGCCGCCAGTGGAAAGGGGCTCAGCCTCACCGCGCAGGATGTCCTGGCGCTAAACCCCGCCGTCGCACCCGGCGGCTATTCGGTGGAACTCAGGCCGCAGTCCTTCGGCACCGGGCAGACGCTTGTTGCGGCCTATGTCGAGGACGAATGGCAGCTCAGCCCCAAGCTGACCGCGACGCTAGGGCTGCGCTGGGACTATGACAGCCTGACGGCCAAGGGCGGGAAGCGGGGCGATTACAACAATTTCGCTCCGCGCTTCTCGCTCAATTACCGCCCGGATTCCCGCTCGGCGCTGCGCTTTGGCGCGGGCATCTTCACTGGCAAGCTGACCTATTCGGTGATCTCCGATGCGCTCCAGCGCAACACGACCTCGCCGGGGTTCCTGGCGCAGCTGAACCAGCTCAAGGCAGCCGGGGTCATTCCCAAGGACAGCGATCTGGCCAAGGTGACCTTCGACGGCAACCTCACCGTCTCGCCGCCTTGCACAACGGTTGCCGCCTGTCCGGCCCCGGCGCAGGTCCAGGCACTACGCAGCACGGCGACCCTGGGCGAAGCGCGCATTCTCAATCCCGCCGGCTATCAAAGCCCGTGGAGCCTGCAGCTGAGCGGCGGCTACCAGTTTCAGGCCAGCGATACGCTGACCCTCAGCGTCGATGTGATCTACAGCCGCACGCACAACCTCGTGCGCTTGCGCGATCTCAATGCGCCCGCGCCGTTCACGCCCAATCTGGCGAGCCTCACCGATGCCAACATCGCCTTGCTGAAGAACCAGCCAGACAATGCCGCGCGGTTCGCGCTGGCGCAGTCGCTGGGGCTGGTGCGCAGCCAGGCCGATGCAGACGCGACCCGCCCCGTGGCGCTCATCGCTGGCGGAGCGCGGCAGATCACGGTTTCGGAAACGGCCGGAACGGCGGAGTACAAGGCGCTGATCCTGCAGGCAAACAAGGCGCGCGGCAGCGATTTCTATGCCCTCCGGCTGTCGTACACGCTCTCCAGCCTCAAGAACAACTCCGACGACATCAACTTCCGCGCCTCCAACGCCAATGATTTCAGCACCGAGTGGGGTCCATCCGCCAACGACCGGCGCCATGTCATTTCCGCGGTCGGCTATCTCTATCCGCTGGACGGGCTGACCATCACTGCGGCCGGGTTGTTCCAATCTGGCCAACCGGTCAATCTGGTGCCCGATGCGCGGATTTTCGGCACGCAAGACCTCAATGGTGACGGCGCGTCGTTCGGCGAGAACTACGTCGGCAATTCGGACCGCTATCCGGGCGCGCGCCGCAATTCGGCACGCCTGCCATGGTCAGCGACAGTCGATCTGGGCCTGCGCTATGCGTTGCCGGCCTTTGCCGGTCGGCTTGAGCTGAGCGCTGACGTGTTCAATCTGTTCAACGCCAACAACCAATCCGGCTTTGCCAATGCCGCCACGACTTCCAATCAGATTCAGTTCGGTGGCGACGCGGCCTTCGTGCAGCGCAATGCAGGGCCACCGCGCCAGTTCCAGTTCGGCGCGGCGTGGAAGTTCTGATAGCAGTCGGTCAAAAGCATCCGGGGGAACAGTGGCGATCTTGCAGCAAGGACAGGGGCTCATCGGGCTCGCGCTGATACTGGCGCTTGCCTGGGGGCTCTCCGAGGATCGCAAGGCCATGCCCGGGCCGCGCTGGATTGCCGGAGCGTTGGGCATGCAGATTATCATGGCCCTTGCCTTCGTGCGGGTGCCGGTGATCTGGCAGGCAGTGGGGGTCATCAACCACGGGGTTGAAGCGATCGAGAAGGCCACGCTGGCGGGGTCGAGCTATATGTTCGGCTATCTCGGGGGGGCGGAGCTGCCTTTCGTGCTGAAACCGGGTGCCACGCCGCCAACCGTGATCGCTTTCCAGATCCTGCCGCTGATCATTGTGTTTTCCGCACTTACGGCGCTGTTCTGGCACTGGGGCGTGCTGCGCTGGCTGGTCAATGGTCTGTCATGGATATTGCGGCGAACGCTGGGCGTTACCGGGGTGGTGGGGCTCAATGCCGGAGCCAATATCTTCCTCGGCGTGGTCGAGGCCCCGCTCATCGTCCGCAGCTATTGCGCCACGATGTCGCGCGCCGAACTGTTTGCGGTGATGGTCCTTTCGATGGCCAACATCTCGGGCGCGCTGCTGGTGCTCTATGCCACCACGTTGGCCCCGATCCTGCCGGATGCGGTGGGCCACATGATCGTGGCCTCGTTCCTCTCGCTCCCGGCGGCCATCCTGATCGCCCGCATGATGGTGCCGGCAACGGTCGCCGAAAGGGACAGCGCCGCGGCCGAACCCGAAGTGCGCTACGATGGCACGATGGACGCGATCCTGCGCGGCACGATGGAGGGCGTTCAGCTGGTTCTCTCGGTGATCGGGATCATCATCGTCATTTTCGCGCTGGTCAATCTGGCGGACCAGATCCTGGCCATCTTGCCCACTGTGGACGGCGCGCCGATCACGATGAAGCGAACCTTCGGCTGGCTGTTCGCCCCGCTGATGTGGACGATCGGCGTGCCGTGGAGCGAGGCTCCGGCTGCCGGTGCGCTGATGGGCACCAAGACGATCCTCAACGAATATGTCGCCTACCTCGAATTCGCGAAGGTGCCGCTGGGCACGTTCAGTCTGCGCAGCGAACTGATCGTCACGTACGCGCTGTGCAGCGTTGCCAATCTGGCGAGCGTCGGGCTGCTGGTGACCACCATCAGCACGCTGGCACCGGAGCGGCGGCGCGAAGCCGCGCAGCTGGGCATGAAAAGCTGGATCGCCGGAAATCTCGCGTCTGCCATGTGCGGCGCGATGATCGGCCTTGTTACCCCGGTCTGATCATGTTCGACGCAAAGCTGCGCCCCCTGATCGACCCTGCGCTCAACCGGATCGGGCGGGGCATTGCCGCGCTGGGCATCGGCGCGGATGGGGTGACGATTGCCGGCATGATGATCGGCATCTTGGCGGCGATAGCCATTGCCACAGGGTACATTGAACTCGGCCTTGCAGGCATCCTGCTCAACCGCCTGCTCGACGGCCTTGATGGTGCAGTGGCGCGGGCTACCCGTCTCACCGACTTCGGCGGCTATCTCGATATCGTCGCGGACTTCGTGTTCTACGTGGGCGTGCCGCTGGGTTTTGCCTTCGCGGCGCCTGCCAACCAGCTTCCCGCTGCCGTTCTGCTGGCAAGTTTCGCAATGACGGGCACGAGCTTCCTCGCCTTTGCCACGATGGCCGCCAAGCGGGGGATCGAGACCAGCGCGCACGGCCGCAAGAGCTTCTTCTACAACACCGGGCTTGCCGAAGGGACCGAGACGATCGCCACCTTTGTGCTGATGTGCCTGTGGCCGCAACATTTCGCGATGATCGCCTTCATCTACGCCAGCTTGTGCGCGCTCACCGTCATCCAGCGGACGCTTAACGCCTGGCACGAGTTCCGCTGACGAGTTGCCGGGCAGACCCGCCGAAATCCGATGCAGTGGCTGCGCGCGGGGCGGGCCGTGCCGCGTCCCCCTGACTGCCGCGCACCATAAGCGAGGTTCGGCAAAGCGGGGCGATCCGGCCCAGGATTTCGTTGAATGCATCGACTTGCCGTTGGGGCGGCCATGTTTCGGGGGCGAACATCTCCTGCAATACGATCTCGAGCAGAGCTGCAAGCAGTGCGCTGGCGACTCCCGACTGTTACGCCGCTGCAAGGTGCGCGCAGCGCCAATCAGCGGCGAGGATCGCTTCGATCTGGGCGACGAAATCGCGCATCCGCTTGTGCTGCTCGGCAGCGAATTCGGGGTCGGCGATCGCGAGGCCCCAGACGGCTGGCCGCACTCGCCAGTCGCGCTCGACCTTCGGGTCGGCCGGCAGCCGGGCGTGGAGGAGCGCAGCATTGTCGCTGCCGCCTTCGGGCTGCGAGGCATGGGTGCGCGCCTTCGCGCTGAGCGCGGCGTGATCGATCACCGCGGGCATGGGACCGCAGCCGCTCACCACCGCCAAAAATGGCGTCTCGATGCAGTTTGTGCCAGGATCAATGGCGAGCACATCACCGGTGGTGAGGGGGGGCCAGCAAAGCCGAATGAAAGCCTTGCGAGAGCGCATGGTATAGCTTGGCGTGGCATATATTGCTGCTCACCCAGTCCGCGATCAGTGCCGTAATGAACAAGGGGATGATCATCGACCGATCGGCGGTCATCTCCATCACAATGATGACGGCGGTTAGCGGTGCCCTGACCACGCCGGTAAAGTACGCTGCAACGCCAAGAAGGACGAGAGCCCCCGAAGGTTCCCCTTTTACCAGGAAGCCCACGATCTGGCCAAGTCCCGCCCCCACTGAAAGCGAAGGCGCGAAGATGCCGCCCGGTGCGCCGCTGAGCGCCGTTGCCAGCGATGCGACAAACTTTGCCGGCCCAAACGCCAGAGACGCGCTTTGTCCGCTCAGCAGCTGCCGGGTTGTCTCATAGCCGGTGCCCCAACTCGCCCCGCCACTCGCCAGTCCTGCTGCCGCAACAACGAGGCCGCAAGCAAAGGCAAACGGCAGAGGATGCGAACGGGCAAACGCGAAAGGGCGGCGTGTTGACGTTGCCGCCGCGATAAGAACGCGTGCGAACGTGCCGCCGGCCAAGCCTCCCAAAACCCCGATCACGGGTGCGAGGACAAGAACATCCCGAAGTGCCAGATGCCGGGTGACGACACCGAAGTAAACATAGTCGCCTGCAATCCCGAGGCTGACGAGGCCCGAAATCATCACCGCGGCCATAACCAGCACCGCAACCTTCTGTTCGAACGCGGCGGCCAGCTCCTCGATCGCAAAAGCGACGCCGGCAAGCGGTGTGTTGAAGGCAGCGGCGACGCCTGCCGCGCCACCCGCGATAATCACGCCTGAATTGATCGGAACCCGCAGCCAGCGATGCACCGCAACCATCAGTGCGGCACTGATCTGCACGGTAGGTCCTTCGCGTCCGACAGCCCCGCCACCCAACAGCATCGCCAGCGTGCCAATGAACTTGGCCGCTGCAGTGCGGAGCGAAATCAGTGCTCCTTGCGCACTCGCCGCCGGATTATGTCCCGCTGCCATGACTTGTGGAATTCCGGAACCACGTGCTTCCGGGAAATACCGCCGCGTCACCCCAACCACCGCGACGAACACGAACGGCGTTGCAGTGGCGGCCAGCCAAGGCGCCACTGCAAACGCCCGGTCAAATATCTGCTGCGCCACTTCGCCGCTCTTGGCGAAGGCGATCGCGACCAGGCCGAGCAATACCGCCCCGATGACCGCTGCAGTCCGCCGCAACAGCCCTGAGGGATCCAGCCGATAGCTTTGAGACCAGAACTTTGTGAACAACTTCATGCAGTTCGCCTAAAGTAGCAGAGGGAGTGGCGCAACTCTGGATGCTTGAGCGCTGCCGGGTTCACCGGCGAGGCATCAACCGGGCCGTAAACTCATGGGCCCAGCCATCGAGATCGGCAGGTCACCTTTGCGGCGGCCGCACTCAGCTTTCTGCCGGAGCACCAGCCAGCGTCGCGACAATGCAGATCGCACCAACGGCAACGAAGCCGATCTGGGCAACCAATCCGCCGGCCCCGGTGCGGCGCGATACCCAGAAGGCGAGCAGAGCCTGAACGGCGTAGAACGCAGCGAACGCCCGTGACGAGAGCGCAATCACCTGGAAGGGGTCCGTCAGCCAGACGACGGCCAGAGACAGCGCGCTGGCCGCAATGAAGGCCGAGCGCACGTTGAGACGCCGCTGCGAAACCTCGATCATCAGCCCGCCGGAACCGATGGAATCTGCGATTGCCGCGCTGAGCTGGCTGGTCACCGCAGCACCGAGGACGAAGAGGCTGAGGAGGGGCGCAACGAACGTCATGATATCGAGAATGCCGGTGACCCCCTCGCTTTCGGCAGCGCGGCCGAGGACCGGTGTGAGGAGCGCCAGAAACGCCAAATAGATCGCTGACGAGATCCATTGCGCCAGACGCATCGTCCGCACCCGCAGTTGCTGATCGTATGCCCCGCCCAGATAGCGCGAGGTCTCAAAACCTTGCACGGTGATCAAGAGGCCCAGCAGCAGCGGAACGCCGGACCAGGTGATGCGCGCTGGCGGCGGCGTCGACACGGGCGCGGCGCCGGACGCCCACCAGACGGCCAGGCCAGCGAGGATTCCGGCGATCAGCCCAAGCTTGATCGAGACGCTTGAGTGAGCAGCGTGTTCGATCTTCTTGATGTCGCCCGAAAAAGTCAGCAAAGTCATGACGGCGATGATGGCCGTCACGATCAAGTTGGCGACGAATGTGTGGGATACCGCATCGATGGAAAAGGGCTTGATTGCAAATTCGGCCAGCAGCTTGAGATAGTAGGCGACTGATACCGCATAAGCGATCGCAAGCATGACCTGCCCGATGCGCATGGCCCAGGCAAATGGATCATGCAGACGCAGGTTCCGCGCATGGTTTTCGACATGCACGATGTTGAAGCGCACGACTGCGCCGACAGCATAGGCCAGTGCCAGCAGCGCTCCCATCGCGAGAATTGCCGCCGAACCAAATTCCTTCGCCAGCAATGGGCCGCAGACAAGAAAGCCCGAACCAATGATCGAGGCCAGCGGAGTGACTGTTGCGCGCCAGGTGTCCGATCTCGCGAACGACCCGAAGGTCAGCGCCGCCCAGACGGTTACCGCGGTGACGACTGCGATGAGCGGGATCACGGCTTGCGCTCCGGCGGTCTGACGATGTCGAATACCACCCCCGCAGGACCCGGAACACCACGCGGCAAGCGATCGGCTGGCAGCACGGTTGCGCTGCCACGGATACCGGCTTTGGCGAGCTGTGACACCGCATACTGCGCAGCGGCGAGAGCCGATGTATCTGCCGCTTCGGTTCCCGGCTTTTGGACATATCCGGCAACGGGGATGCCCTGAACACCCCAACGCTGGATCGCCCAGATGGCATCAGCGAACGCCGCGCTTCCTTGAGGAGCACCGTCCGTGAATGCGATGGCAACGGCCAGCTTCGGCTGGACCGGAGGCACGATCCGCACGTTCCAGCCGGCCGCCACCTTGGCCGCTTCCTGTTCAGCGTTGCGATAGTCGCCCAGTTGCCAGCCATCGGCGGCAAAAGGAACCAGCTGGACCGTCCGCTCTGTGCGATTGACCCAGAGTGCCTGCGTCGGCAGGCCGACTGCCTCGCGGATGGCGACCAGTGGCGGCGTGTCTCGGGCAATGCCGGCAGCAGAGGTTTCGACCGCCGCATCGACCAACGCCTGAGTCTGGGACTGCAGGTCTGCCGCAACCACCTGCTGCAGGTTGATCCCGGGTTTGATGCCCCACTCCTTCTCGAGCCTGACCGTCAGTCGGCGATCTGCATCGTTCGTGTATTGCGGAACGATCACCACGGCGTCGATGGAAGGTGTTCCCCGCAGCGGCCACCTGACCTGCAACTGGGCGACGTTCATCGGCTTGAGCATCAGTTCATCCGTGAGCATACGCCGGACCGTTGCCTGCGCCCTCGCTTCGGCAGTGACGCGGTAGAGCGTAACGCCAAGCGGCGCCGCGAGGACGGAAAACGCAACGAGGCCCGCCAGTATGAAACGCGGCGCGTTCTCGACCTTTGCCAGCGGCCGTGCAGCCCCGCTCAATCGGGCGATCAGGGCAAACGAAAACGCAATCGCCGCGAGATTGGTGAGAAACAGCAGGAAGGCGCCGAGAGCAAAGCCCGGATTTGCCACGCCAAGCCCATAGCCCACCGTCGCCAACGGCGGCATGAGCGCTGTGGCAATGGCCACACCGATCGCGGTCGCCCCCTTTTGCTGGACCGTCGCGTACGCCCCGGCAATGCCGGAAAAGACAGCGACGACGAGGTCAAGCAAGGTCGGTTCGGTCCGGGCCACGATCTCGGACGTGGCGTTGCGGATCGGGCTGACCCAGGTCAGCAGGATACCGGTCAGGATGCCGATGGCAGCTCCGATCGCAATAACCTTGGCCGCCTCGCGGATTTGGCGTCCATCCAGCGAGGCAAAGCCGAAGCCCATCGATGCGATCGGCCCCATCAGCGGCGAAATCAGCATCGCGCCGATGACCACCGCAGTGGACGACTGCAACAGACCGAGCGTGGCGATACCGGCGGAAAGGCCGCACATCAGCATGTACGATTTGGTGATCTGGCCGTCCTCGCGCACCGATCGGCGCAAGGCCTTGCCCGCTTCCCCAGTGAGGTCGGGAAACAGGCCGGTCCGCGCCATCTGGGCGCTGTACATCGCGACGGAGCGCGCAACCCCACTGCGCAATTGCGCCGACAACGATGCCAGAGATGGCGGGACGTAGCTCATGCCGTGTCTTTCCCGGGCGATACGGACCGCTGGCTGAGCCGATTGATCAGGCCGCCAATGCTGCCGCCCTGGATGATGACAGAGAACAGCACGACCATGAACGTGGCTGCGATCAGCGGAGTGCGTGAAGGGCTATCTGGCAGGGAAAGCGCAAGCGCGATGGAAATGCCGCCGCGCAGCCCGCCCCAGACCAGCGTCGGCGTTGCCAGATGTCCAAGATCGATCCCGCTGCGCAGGACCCGCAGCGGGATGCTGACAGAGAGCCAGCGCGCAAGCAGGCCGAGCGGAATGACTGCGAGCCCGAACAGCATGAGATGGAACTGCCCGGAAATGAGGATCACTTCGAGGCCGATCAGCAGGAACAGGACGGCATTCAGGATCTCGTCGATCAGTTCCCAGAATTTGACGAGATAGTCGGCGGTCGTGTCGCTCATGGCGCGGGCCATCCCGGCATTGCCGATGAACAGGCCGGCCACTGCCATGGCGACCGGACCGCTGACATGAATGGCATGGGCAAAGCTGTATCCCGCCATGACCAGCGCCAGACTGATCATCACCTCGACGCTGTAGTCGTCGATCGTCTCCATCGCGCGGCAGGCGATCCAGCCGGTCACGAGGCCGAACGCAACGCCGCCGCCCGCCTCCCTCGCAAAACCACTGGCGGCATGGACCAGACTGAACTGTTCGGCACCGGTCGCGATCGCAATCAGGATGCCGAAGATGACAACGCCGACGCCATCGTTGAACAGGCTTTCGCCCGCTACGGTCGCCTGCAGCGAAGGCGGCACTGCTGCCCGTTTGAGGATCGCGATCACGGCCACCGGGTCTGTCGGGCTGATCAAGGCGCCGAATACGAGCGCCCAGGTCAGAGGGACCGGCACGCCCGCCATGCCGGCAAGCCACCAGGTCCCCGCACCGATAAGCGCGGTCGAAAGCAGGACGCCGAACGTCGCCAGCGAGAGGACCAGCAGGCGATTTGCTTGCATCTGCGTCCAGTCGACATGAAGCGCCCCAGCAAACAGCAGGAATGACAGCATGCCCTCCATCAAGGTGGCATGAAAATCGATTCCATTGAGGAACTGCTCGACCGTGGGTCTCAGGCCCCAGGCCGGGAAGGCCGCTCCGATCCCGATGATCGCGAGCGAAGAAACCGCGCCCATGAGGGTCAGGCCGACGGCCGAGGGCAGCTTCAGGAAGCGGTGATTGGCATAGCCGAGCCCGGCTGCCAGCAGGATCAGAATGGCGGCCACGTCAAACGGGGCCAATGCGGAAGCGTCCATGGATTCTATCCCCAGATTGCCGTGATCAGCGCTGTACCCAGGAAGAGCACGAGCAATGTCAGCGGCGCGCCCACGCGGGCGTAATCAGAAAAACGGTAACCGCCGGGGCCCCATACAAGCGTGTTGGACTGATGGCCGATCGGCGTGAGAAAATCACACGAGGCGCCAATCGCAACTGCCATCAACATGGCATCGACCGGGACATGCGTTTCCATGCCGGTCCGCGCGGCGATCGGCCCCATGATGAGCACCGCGGCGGCGTTGTTGAGAAACGGCGTGACAGCCATCGTCAATCCGAGCGCGAGCCCGACAGGCACCCAGGCCGGCTGGCCCTTGCCAACCACACTGATAACACCCGCCACGGTCTCGTCAGCTCCGCTTGCCGCAAAGGCCTGTGCCACCGGAATGATCGCCGCGAGCAGGACGATGATCGACCAGTCAATGTCCTGATAGACGTGCCCCCGCAGTCTCCCGGTGAGCCCGAGCGCGGCGACGGCGAGCACGAGCGCGGCGGCGAGACCGGAAACGCCGGTCGATGCGGCGATGATCGCGCCGACCAGCGCAGCGACAGGCAACCAGTCCTTTGCGGAAACGCGCAGCCTTAGTGGGCGTTCGGCGAGCGGGAGGAGGCTGAAGACATGCGCCAGCTCCGCGGTTCGGGCCGGCTCGACCTGCAGCAGGATCACGTCGCCGGCATGCAGCCGCATCGCCGAAAGGCCCGCTGCAATACTCTTGCCCCGGCGGCTGAGCGCGACAAGCGCAGCGCCCTGTGCGGCCAGCAGGGCAAGCGGGGCGTCCTGCAACACCAGCGTGCTCTGTTCCGTGACGACGAATTCGAAGAAAGCATCGCCAAGAAGATCATCTTCCACATCGGATGCCAGTTCGAGCCCGAGCCGTTCCAATGCTTCCTCAACGATCGGCGCGCGACCTTCCACCTGGATTATGTCGCCCGGCATCAGCGACCTGCTCAAACGTGGGGCCGTGACCAGAATGCCGCCGCGATCGATCGCATGGACAGCAAGCCGGTCATTACCTGATCCGATCGATGCCAGAACCTCCACCGTGAGGGCCTTCGCGGCATTCGTCGGAACACGCAGCTCGAACAGATAGTCGGCGACCCGGAACTTGAGCGGCTCCCCTTCGCTGGAGGCGTGCATGGGCAGAAAGCGCACCAGCCAGATGGTAAGGACAAGCCCAGCGAGCGCGAGGGGAAGTCCGACGAGGGCAAAATCAAACATGCCGAACGCAGGCCTGCCATAGTCACTGCGCATTTCCGCCAGAATGACATTCGGCGGTGTCCCGATCAGCGTGACAAGCCCGCCGAGCAGCGAAGCAAACGCCATCGGCATGAGGATGCGGCTGGGCGAGACCTTGGCAGTACGGCAGGTGGCGAGCGCTGCCGGCAGCAGCAGCGCCAGCGCGCCGACGTTGTTCATGAAAGCAGATGCCACGCCGCACAGCAGCGCGTAAACCACAGCAATGCCCGTTTCTGCCTTCATCCAACGCTGAAACGGGCGCAGCGCATATGCCAGCACACCGGACCGCGCGATCGCGGCGCTGATGATCATGATGGCGCCAACCGTGATGACGACTGGATCGGAAAAGCCGGCGAATGCACGATCGGCGCTGACCAGCCCAAGCGCCACGCAACTCGAAAGCATAAGAAGCGCGACAAGATCGTGGCGTACCCTGTCTGTCGCAAAACCGACCAGACCGGCTGCAAAAATGGCTGATATCGCCATCACAGTGCCTGTGCCTGCCATCGCCGCAAGAAGTCTAAACCTTTGGTGCGCTTAGGCAAGACCAATCGGAACACTGCGATTGCTGCGGCGCTGGCCCGGCTTCAGCCGGGATAGGTCCAGATGGCTTGGCCATTGAGCAGTGCTGCAAGCTGCCTGCCTGCATGGTTCCAGTTCGCGCAGCTTTCGATGAACGCGCCAAGCCAGGCTCCCCGGTCATTCTTCCAGTCGAGATAGTAGGCGTGTTCCCATAGGTCGCACACCAGCAGCGGGACTCTGTCGGTCCCTAGCCACACGGGTATGGCCTTGTCGGTCGTGACCAGCATCAGCCCGCGGTGTTTGTCGCAGACCAGCCAGAGCCAGCCGGATCCGACGTGTGCAAGCCCCTTTTCGATGAATTTCTGCCGGAAGCTCTCCAGACTGCCGAAAGCCCTCTCCATCGCCGACGTGAGGATGGCATCAGGCTCGGCGTCCCCGTCAGGGCTTAGCGATGCCCAGAAGAAGGCGTGGTTCCAGGTTTGAGCCGCATTGACCAGCAAGGATCGGCGCCGCTTCCACGCAGCCTGCCGGATGATGTCCTCGAGCGCCGCCTCGGCCAGATCCGTGCCCTTGATCAGCGCGTTGGTCTTGCTGACATAGCCGAGATAGTGCTTGTCATAGTGGTAATGCATGGTTTCCGCAGAGACATGCGGCTCCAGTGCATCGCGCGCGAACGCGAGTTCTGCGGTAAGAATAGTGCCTTGGGCTTCTCTGCCCGGCTTTGCGTTTTGCGTACTTTGAGCGGACATGACGATCCTCTCCGTGATGGGTTTCCTGGCCGGCGCTGCACCGCCGCTCTGGTTCCGCCGCTAGGTGCAGAACAATCCAAGTTGCTCTCCCACGGCGGCACAATTTCAGGAAGCCTGATTGTCAGAACTTTAAATTTGGATATTCCGAATGAATGGATATCGTGACCATTCGCACGTTCCTCGCTGCGGCCTCCGCAGGGAGCTTTTCCGAAGCCTCGCAACGCATCCACGCCAGCCCGTCCGCAGTCACCGAGCGCATCAAACAACTTGAACATGTCTTGCGCGTTCGCCTGTTTGAACGGGACAAGCGGGGGTGCCGGCTCACGGCCGCTGGCAGGCGCTTCCTCGATCCAGCGCTCAAGATGCAGCGGGCCTGGCAGCATGGTTGCGAGCAGACGGCATTGCCACCACGCTTCACCCAGTTGGTGCGGGTCGGCGGGCAGCATGCCCTGTGGCCGAGGCTGCTGATGCCTTGGCTGGATGCCATGATAGAAGCCCATAGCGACATCGCATTTCATGCGGTTGCAGCGGCCCCCGCCCAACTCAACCGCGCCCTCGATGATGCCGAACTCGACATCGCGTTTCTCTACGAGCCCCAGTTGGCGAGGGGGCAGCGCATGGAGCAACTGGCGGATGATCGGCTCATCCTGGTGACGGCCAATCCTGCGGTCGACTGGACGAAGAATTTCGTGAGGACCGAATGGGGCGAATCAATCAACGACGAACTGCGGGCGCGGCTCGGGGATCTGCCTTCACCGGGTTTGACGCTCGATTTGGGCGTCCTTTCGCTGGACTGGCTTGCGCGGACAGGTTCCAGCGGTTTCGTGCCCGAACGACTGGCAGAATCCCATATCAGCTCAGGCCAGCTCGAGCCCATCGAGGACATGCCCGCCATGGCATTCTCCCCTTACGTCTGCTGGAGCGCGGCGATGGAGGATAACCTCGTGGAAGAGATGATCGCGACAGCACGGGGGATGATGGAGGGGCCGACCCTGTAACAAGGCCGGTCAGTGCCAACAGCATCCTTCGCCGATAATGGCAAAGCGCATTGCGATCAGATCGGTGGCCTCTGCTAGCCATCGCCGGTAGCTGCGAACGGGCATCGCGGCATTTGCAACTGCAATGTGGAAGGCTTCGGCCAAGTGAGGCGCCCGCCAGCGCGTTCCATCACCGCGGCAGCAATGGCAAGCCCAAGGCCGGATCCGGGCGAGTGCTCCCCTTTGGCGAAGCGGCTGAGCATGCGGACGCGCTCGCCCGCCGTCCCGATATCCGCGAGGCAGAGCGGAGGCTTGCGGCGGCTGGCGCGCGGGTGAAAGTTGCGAAGGCTGATATGTACCCCCGCGTGACGCTCGGCGCATCGGGCGGCCTCATCCGCGGCTCGCTGGATGCCTTCATCACGCCGCTGATCAGCTGGTCGTTCATCAATCCTGCTGTTTCGCAGCCTCGGCGGAGGTTGGGAGGCGCAGTAGCTTCTCGTTGAAATACTTAGCAGCTTCAGCTCCCGCTGATTTTTCCGGTGCCGAGGATGGGCCCTGTGGGTAGGCCGGTCGGCGAGCCGCCGCGAGGTTCAAGCGAGATCGCGAATGTTGCTCCCCGCGCGATCAGACGGCGGACGTCGGTGCGTGCCGGGCGGGTGGCTGCGCGTGCCGGATCGATCGTGCCGAGCGAGCGCGGCCTGCCATCTGCCGGAATGATCCACAGTTCGGCGTCGCGCTGACCGGCATCGAGCGTGCCAGGGGCAATCGTGAGATCGCCGGCCGTCTGGTTGTAGGCGATTGTCGCAAGAATACCGCCGCTTCCTGCAATGCTTGCGAGCAGGACCGGTGCCGGGGCCGGAGCAGCCGCAGGCGGCGTTGCTGGCGGCACAGGCGCGGGGCGCAGCACAAGGGCCACACCAAGCAGCCCAGCGACGACCGTGGCCGCCAGCGCCGCTGCCCGCCAGCGCCGCGCTTCGATGACTGCGGCGTTGTCGTTGCCCGGCAGCATGGCCTCGATGCGCTGCCACAGGCCTTCGCTTGGCTCCACGCTGTCGCCCGCCGAAAGCGGCTCGAAGCGTTCGCGCCACCAGTCGACCTGCTTGGCCAGTGCGGTGTCGCTGCCCAAGCGGCGAACCGCAGCCTCGCGTTCCGGTCCGTCAAGAAGACCCAGCGCAATCTCGCCGGCCAGCAGATCGTCTTCTTCGCTCATGACAGGCACGCCTTCAACTTGATCAGCGCGCGTCTGATCCGGCTCTTGACCGTGCCGAGCGGCATATCGGAGCGGGTCGCCAGTTCGGCATAGGTGGCGTGCTGGAAGAATGCTGTGCGCACCAGCACGGCATCGGCTTTTGCCAGCTCTTCGATGCACACCGTGATGTCGTGCTCGCTCTCGGCTTCGAGCAATTGCTCAAGCGCGCCCGCGCTCTCGTCGGCGGGTTCGTCTATGCTTTCGATCGGAGTGGTGATCCGCCGTCCGTTCGCCCGCAGACGATCGATCGCGCGATTGCGCGCCAGCGCCGCAAGCCATGTGATCGGACTTGCGCGCGCAGGATCGAACATCGCTGCCTTCTGCCAGACGGTGACATAGACCTCCTGCAGAACGTCCTCCGCTTCCTGTCGATCCGCAGAGATGCGCATGCACACACCAAGGAGCCGCGCGCAGGTACGCCGATAGACCTCGCGAAACGCAAGCTTGTCGCCGCTGGCAACGCGCTGGAGCGCGGCGATCAGGAGAGACTGCTCGGAGTCTCCAGCTTTGGAAATCATTGACTTATGTCTAGCACCGCTTGGTCTTTGCAACAACGCTGGGCGGGCCGGCGGGTAACACTTCGCAGTTTACCACACCGGCCAGCGCCCGCTCGTTCATTTGCCCGATGTGGCCTTGAGATAGGCGATGATCGCCGCGCGATCGCTTGCGCCAGGCACGACGAAATACATCTTCGAGCCTTTGACCATCTTCTGCGGCCCCTGCAGCCAATGGTCGAGGCTGGCCGCAGTCCAGACGATGCCGGACGCCTTGAGCGCAGGTGAATAACGGTAGGCCGGTGCCGATCCCGCCGCGCGGCCAAACACGCCGCGATGCGCTGGGCCGATCCGATTGGCATCGAGGCTATGGCAGGTGCCGCACTTGGCCTGATAGAGCTTGGCTCCGGGCAGGGTTTCGGCGGGCAGGGTGTCGGCAGGCTGGGCCAACGCGGGATGCGCAGGCACCAGCACGCCAAGACCTGCCAGCGCGAGAGGAAGGGCGCGCAGAGCGATCATTTGTCGATGATATCCCGGTGCATCGGCGCGAGAGCGGCGATCAGGCGGTTCTGCGCGCGGAAGGGAATGTGGCGCTTGTTCATGGCCACCTGCAGTTCCTCGACAAGGCCGTAGAAGTTGCCTTCCTTCACGTTCATGCCGCGGTGCGCCTCGGCCATCGTGCGCCCGGAATAGGTGCAGGGGCCGTGCATGATCACGCAGAACTGCTCGACCAGCAGCGCCTTGATCCTGGCCTGATCGGCATTCTCGAAAAAGGGCCGTGTCTTCGGGTTCTGCAGCCAGCGCGCCATGGCATCGTCCATCAGCGCGGTAAGGCCCTCGCGCCCGCCGAAGGTTTCATACAGGTGTTCGTCATCGGTGATGATTGGGGTGGTCGGCGCTGTGGGTTTGATCGACGGATCGCTCACCGCCGGCTCCTGCACGTTGTACTGGGGAGCAAGGTTTTCCTGTGCGAACGCGGCCGTGGAAGCGCCGAACAGCAGCGCCAGCGAAAGGGTGGTCTTGAACATGATCGTGTCCTTGATGAAGCTGGTTCAGAAGCCGAGCTGGAGCGAGACGTAGGCACCGTTCTGGCGGGCCAGCGCGATCTGCCCGAGCCGCGCGTAGGCTGCGGTGATCGAGATGTTGCGCGTGGGCGCGTAAGCCACGAACAGGTCGTAGGCATTCTCCTCGCGGAACGAGGTGCCGCCCAGCGCACCTTCAAGACGGTTCGACTTGGTGCGGTATTCCCCGCCAACCGCCAGCTTGCGCGTAAGCAGAACGGCGGCTGAGCCTTCGAACTGCGCCCTGTAGGCCTGGTCCTTGCCGCCAAGCCCGCCGAAGCCGAGAATGCCGAACTGGTTGGCCTTGGTGAGGCGCACCGTGCCGCTCAGCAGGAGGCTTTGCGAGAGGATGATCTTGGTCGCGGAAGCATAGATGTCCACGCCCTTGCGCTTCAGCCCCAACGCGCCGCCGACGACGGTCTTGTCGTCATTGATCTTGTACTGCACGCCGACCGCGACCTGCGGCAGGATCGTGTCCTGATCGAGCACGGCATCGCCGAACAGGCGCAGCTTGGCACCGATGATCGTCTGGCTGATGGTGTAGCGATTGCCGAGGCCGATCGCGGCACCCACTTCGCGCAAGTTGAAGTTCTGCCGCGCCACCGAAAGTTCGAGCCGGTTGTAGAGGCTCACCGCGCCGCCATAGGAAGCCAGCGTGAAATCCTTGGTATCGACGCCTGTAACAAAGGCGCTCGCGCCGATCTGGTTGCGGGTGGCATAGCTGCCGATCAGCGCCCAGGGGACGAGGCCGCCACCACCTGCACCCTCGATCGTGGATACGCCGCCGGTCAGCAGCAGGCGTCCGCCTTGCGGCAGCAACGATCCGCGTGTTTCGGGCATGGCCAGTTCGGCAGCCGGGCCATCGGCTACGGCGCCATTGGCGGCAGCCACGGCCGAGGATCCCGCCTCAACCGCAGATGGTTCCGCGGCATGTGCGGCGGAAAGCGGAATGGCGCAAAGCACGATCCCGGCGGAGATCGCGGCGGCGATCTTCGTCTGAACAAACAACATGGTGAGGTATGCTCCCTTGCCCTGCCGGGTCGATAGTTCCCGGCTTTCGCCAAGGCATACGAAGGGGCCCCTGCTGCGGATGCATTCTGGCGAAGATTTTTTCCTCGGGTAGATCTTTTGGGCCGCCTTGGCACAGGAGTAGCCGCGTCTCATTCTCGCTACGTGCCGCGCAGTGGGTGCGGATTGGGAATGGTGGGAACGCAGGTGCCGTACTAATTTCGCCGCCTTGTCGAAATCGCGGTGCCTTGCCGCACATTGTTGCAGGCAGCCCCTGCTGCTTGCCGGACAACCCGGCCCATACCGATGAAGGAACCGATCGATGCAGTACGTCCTCCTCTTTCAGGAAAACGCCGAAGAGCGCGGCAAGCGCACTGATCCCGTCGCCGCCGGGCCCTATTGGGGCAGTTGGTCGGCCTATATGGGCGCAATCGCGCAGGCCGGTGTGATGGTGGGCGGCAATGGCCTGCAGCCGCCCGAAACCGGCACCACCCTGCGGATCGAGAACGGCACGCGTCACGTTGTGGATGGACCGTTCGCCGATACCAAGGAAGCGCTCGGCGGCTATGTCGTGATCGAGGTCGCCGATCTCGATGCCGCGCTCGCTTGGGCGGCGCGGGCACCCTGTGCTGTGGCCGGGTCGGTCGAGATCCGCCCGGTGATGGCGCCGCCGGCGGGCTGACCACGATGGACGCCGCGCGCCGCCGTTCCTCCGCCGCTGCTGAGCAGGCGGCGCGCGCGTCCTATGGCCGTCTCCTTGCGCTCGTCTCGGCGCGCACCCGCGATATTGCTGCCGCCGAGGATGCGTTGGCCGAGGCTTTCGCCGCCGCGCTCGCCCAATGGGGAGAGCAGGGCGTGCCGGCCAATCCCGAAGCCTGGCTGCTCACCGTTGCCCGCCGCGTGGCCGGCCACCAGCAGGCGCGCGCGGCCACGGCTTCCCGTGCCGGAGATGTCCTCGCGCTTCTGGCCGAAGAGCGGGAGGATACCGCCGCCAGCCCTTTCAGCGATCAGCGACTGGCGCTCCTGTTCGTCTGCGCGCACCCGGCGATCGATCCTGATGCGCAGGCCCCGCTCATGCTGCAGACCGTGCTCGGCCTTGATGCCTCCCGCATTGCCGCCGCGTTCCTCGTCGGCAGCGGCGCGATGGGCCAGCGCCTTGTGCGGGCCAAGCGCAAGATCCGCGATGCGGGCATCGCCTTTGCCGTGCCCGATCCCGCCGATGCGCCCCAACGGCTGGGCGGGGTGCTTTCGGCGATCTACGCGGCGTATGGCACCGCGTGGGATGATACGCTCGGCGCGGATTCGCGGCTCGCCGGTCTGCGCGGCGAAGCACTGTTCCTTGCTCGCCTCATCGCCGAACTGATGCCGGATCAGCCCGAGGCGCTTGGGCTCCTCGCGCTGATTCTGCACTGCGAGGCGCGCCAGCCTGCGCGCCGCGCGCCAGACGGCACCTTTGTGCCCCTGCATGCACAGGATCCGCTGCTGTGGTCGCGCGAAATGGTGGTGGAAGCCGAAACGGCGCTGCGCCGCGCCGCAACGTTCGGCGCGCCCGGCCGCTTCCAGACCGAGGCGGCGATCCAGTCTCTCCACGCGCACCAGCGCATGACCGGGGAGCGCTTCACCGGCCCGCTCGCACGGCTCTACGATGTGTTGGCCGGCATCGCGCCGACTACCGGCGTGATGGTCGCCCGCGCCGTCGCCCATGCCGAAAACGGCGCGAGCAGCGCCGCGCTCGAACAGTTGAGGGCGATGACCGGCACGCAAACCTACCAGCCATGGTGGGCTGCGCTCGCCCGCGTCTCATGGCTCGCGGGGGATGCGCAGGGCGCCGCCGCTGCCGCTGCCACGGCCGCCGGCCTCAGCGCAGACCCCGCAATCCGCGCCTTCCTGCTTGGTGGGGGCTACCGCTTTGCCGCAGGCGGTGCGAATGCCGGGAAACGCGGCTGACCCTGCCAGTCAGGCAATTTCCAGCGCGCTGTCGAGCACCAACGGCTCCGCCATCGTGAACCCGCGCGGCGTTGCGGCATCGCTCAGCAGGAACGGCGCGTCAGGCATTGCCGGGATGGTGAACGCCGGTGTGGGCGCTGTCAGCGGACTTTCCGCCGCCGCCCTCGGCGCCGCCACCGACCGCCGCCGCAGCGAGAGCGCCGCGCCGCTCAGCATCGCGATGTCGGTGCCCGGATCGCAGGTGGGGGATGAGATCGAGGCCATCATCAGGCCCATCATCATCGCCCAGCCGCACGCCGCTGCGGTCGACAATGTCTTGTCCGCCACCGGCGTCCACGTCGATTGCCGCAGCGGGCTGAACGCGGTTAGAAAATGGAGCGCCAGCGTCACCGCCCCGATGATCCCGGTGCAGCCCAGCACTGCCGTAGCGAGGCTGGATGACCGGAAGCTGCCTGGCCCGATCCCGATGCCGCCGCTCTCGATAAAGGCGTTGATCCCCTGCCACGCCCAGAATCGGCGCTGCAGCGCGGAGAGCGTTTCGCTCTTTTCCACGGTCATGTGGCGGATCATGTCGGCAAAGCCATCGGCGAAGCGGGGCTGCCAGATCATCACCGCGCAGCCGGCGGCCGTCAGTGCCAGCAACGCGGCACCGACCCACAAGGCGCGGTCGACCGGCAGCGCGCCGGGGAAGAGGACCGCACGCGCACCGACGAGTACGGCATAGGTCGGCAAGCCGGCATAGGCCGTGCTCGATGTGCTGAGCGCCAGCGCGGCCGCCAGCAGGGCTGCTGCTGGCCCCGTCCAGCGCGGATCGATCCGGCGCAGCCAGCACTCGAACGAGAAGACGAACAGCAGCAGGCCATAGTTGGCAAAGGTCGATGCTTCGGGAAACAGCCCGGTCATCCGCACGAAGCCGAGGTAGGACTGGTCGAGCTGTGCATAAGTCGCGTTGCGGAACACCGAGAGCACCACTTCCGCCGGCGTGCCCCGGACAACCACCGACATGAAGCCAGTCAGCGCGTGGGCCATGCCCAAAGCCGCCAGCGTGCGTACCAGCACCGCGCGCCCGCTCTCCCGCTGGCAGGCGACATAGCTTGCAATGCCCGCCAGCAGCGTGCCGATCAGATAGACGGCGGTCGTCAGGTTCTGCGGGGTGAACACCAGCGGCCGCACCGCATAGATATAGGCCAGCGTCGAGACATAGCGGGCCTCCACGCGGCCACGCAGCGGGGTCACCTCGATCTGCCCGGCGAACAGGCGCGGCGCGATGAAGGCAAGAGCCGCGCCGTAGATCACAAAGCACACCAGCCAGCCGTTGGCGCGCAGCGCGCGGCCCACCGTCGCCATCTGCCCGGCGCCCGGCACCAGCAGGCGCATGGCGACGAACAGCAAGGCGAACTGCACCGGCGGGATCGACGAGTTGCCGAGCACCGGCAGCAGGATCGCCGCCGATCCGCCGAACAGCGCCGAAACCAGCGCGAATGCGAACATCGCCTCGACCGATCCGGCCACGAACAGCGCGAGGCCGACAAGCACCTGCACGGCGCCGATGAAGGTCAATTCCATGGCCGCGCCCTTCCTGTCACTTGTGGCTCGCACAGCGCGCTCATGGCCGCACGTACCCGTCCTCGGCACGCACCGGCTTCACGAATGCGGCGGGATTGCCCCGCCACACCTCACGTGGCGGCACATCGTTGAACACCACCGAGCCTGCCGCGATCACCGCGTGATCGCCGATGGTCACGCCGGGCAGCACGGTCACCCCGCGCCCCAGCCAGACGTTGCGGCCCAGTCGCACCGGCGCCACCCGCACGCCCTGGCCTTCATGCACCGGATGGTGGTTGGTATCGGCCAGCACGCAGCGCGGGCCGATGCGGCAATTCTCGCCGATCCGCACCCACTGGTGGCAGACGATCTCGACCCCGGCGTTGAGGAAGGCGCGCGCCCCGATTTCGAGCAGCGCACCGGGCCCGACTTCAACCGCTACCGGCGCGCCGTGGCAGTTCCAATTCACCCTCTCGCCGATTGCCAGCCGCCCGTGCCCTTCTATGCGCGGCAGGCCGCTGTGAACGAAGAAGCGCTTGCCCGGCCGTTCGCCGCGCAGGCGAAGGCGCAGCACGGTCAGCAGGGTGCGCAGACGGTTGAGCGGCTGCAGCTTCATGCCAGCGCCTCCAGCACGCCCGCATCGAACCGTTCTGGCGCGAAATCGCGCGCGCGCGCTGTCGCTTCGGCGGGATCGAAGTGCGGTAACCACTGCTCCAGACGCTGCACGGCCGCGATGAGCGCTTCCGTCGTCTGCTCGGCAAAGAACAGCCCGGTGCGCCCCTCGACCACGCTATCGAGCACGCCGCCCCGGCCATAGGCGACCACCGGCCGGCCCGAGGCCATGACCTCGACCGGTACGATGCCGAAATCTTCTTCGGCCGTGAACACCAGCGCGCGGCACCGGGCATAGGCGCGGCGCAGCTCGCCAAAATCGAGCCGTGGGATCATCCGGATCGTCGGCCCTGCGCGCTTCTTCAGCATGGCCGCCTGCGGCCCATCACCCACCACGGTCAGCGGCAGGCCCAGCGCGTTGAACGCGTCGATCGCAAGGTCCGCGCGCTTGTACGGCACCAGCTGGCCGACCCAGAGATAACCCGGCTCCACCTCGTCCGAAGGCGAAAACAGCGCGGGATCGACCGGCGGATGCACCACCTCGGCCTCGCGCCGCCAGGCCTTGGCCACGCGCTCGCGAATGAAGTTCGAATTGGCCAGCACCCGGTCGACCCGCGCCGCCGAACTCGTGTCCCACTGGCGCAGGCCGTGGCAGAGCACCGGCATCACCGCGCGCCGCAGCCAGCCTGCTTCGGCGCGGTAATCGTGGTAGTGATCCCACAAGTACCGCATCGGCGAGTGGACATAGCACATATGAAGCGCATCGGGCGCGGGGATCACCCCCTTGGCCGGCCCGCTCTCGCTTGAAATCACGAGGTCGTAGCCGCGCAGATCCAGCTGCTCGAGCGCCATCGGCATCAGCGGCAGATAGGCCTGGTAGTGCTTGCGCGCGCCCGGCAGCTTCTGGATGAAGCTGGTGCGCACGGTGTGCGCCCGGATCGTGGCCGACATTGCCGCCGGATCGTAGACGTGCGTGAAGATATCGGCTTCGGGAAACAGTTGCAGCAGCCGCTCTAGAACACGCTCCCCACCGCGCATCGTGACCAGCCAGTAATGGATGATCGCCACCCGGCGGAAGCGCCTGCGCGGATCGGCTGGTACGACGGCGCCGGGACGGATAACAGCCGGGCGGCGCGGCCCTTCAAGGACCGGCGCCGGGCCCGCCAGCCCGAGGCTTGCCAGATCGAGCCCGGCAAGGCGTTCGGCGCGCGCTGCGGGAAGGGCGGTCTCCCGCGCCATCGCGGCCTGCGGTGCGACGCCGGCGCTCTCGCCCTGCGCTCCGGCGGCATCGCTCGCCGCATGCGCTTCGCCGCTGCCCTGGCAGCCCTGGAGCAGGAAGGGCAAGCCCCCGGCCTGCTCGCTTCCCGCAGCGATCAAGGTTTGGCCGGTGGGCCGTGCCACGGGGAAGGGGGAGCCCGCCTCAGGCATAATAGCGCTTGTACGAGTGGTAGAATGCATCGTCGCCATAGCCGAAGCGCGCCTGTTTGCGCATGTCGACGCGGGTCAACGCGACGCCGGCCAATTGCACCCGGTCATCGGGCAGCAGCCGCAGCGCAGACCGCAGTGCCGCCTCCGGCGTCTTGCGCCAGCGCACCACAAAGACCGAGGCATCGGCCTTGCGCAGCATCAGCCGAGCGTCCGCGATGGGCAGCACCGGCGCGGTATCGATGATGATTGCATCGAACATCTCGCGCGCGGCATCCAGCATACGGTCCATCTCGTCACCGGTCAGCAGTTCGGGCGCCTTGTCGCTCCCTTCGGCCAGCGGCAGGATGTTGAGCCCTGTCGCCGGGTCCACCACCAGCGCGGCTTCGAGCGATGCGCTGCCGCCCAGCACGTCCATCAGCCCCGGCCGCCCGGCATCGCCGCGCAGGAACCGGCTCACGCCCTGGCGGCGCAAATCGCCGTCGATCAGCAAAACGCGGTCCCCTGAAAGCGCCATAGAGCGCGCGAGGCAGATCGAGGTCGTCGTCTTGCCTTCATCGGGCAGTGCCGATGTCAGCGCGATGATCCGCGCCTTTGTGGTGCTCATCGCGATTGATGCGCGCAGCGAGCGAAAGCTTTCGGCAAAGGCCGAACGCGGATCCTCCAGCAGCGCCGCCATCGGCACTTTTTCCTCACCCCGCCAGACCGAGCCCAGCGTCGGGATCGAGCCGAGATAGCGCACGCCGAGCCGCTGCTCGATATCGTCGCCGGTGGTGAGCCCGCTGAAGGTCATTTCCGCCGCGAACGCTGCCGCCACACCAAGCCCGAGCCCGAGCGCCACCGAAAGCACGAGATTCAGCGCCACGTTGGGGCTGGTCGGCTTGAGCGGCACCGCAGCCGGGTGGAGCAGATCGGCATCCGCCTGCTCTGTCCCCTCACGCGCGGTCAGTTCCTTGAACCGGTTGAGATAGCTCTCGTAGAGCGCGTTCGAGGTTTCGGCACGCTTTTCAAGGTCCTGCAGCCCGACCATCGCCGCATTGTTCTGCGCCAGCGTGCCGCGCGATTGCTGCAGCGATCCGGTGAGCGAGGCCAGCCGCTGCTGGGAAACCCGCGCCCGCGCCTCAAGGCTGGAGATCACCCGCTGCGTCTCGTCGGCAATCCGCGCGTCGATCGCGCCCAGTGCTGCCTTCGCGCGCAGCACATCGGGATGGCGCGGGCCATAGCGTGCGGTCAGCGAGGCGAGTTCGGTCGCCGCGCTGGCCTGCTGCGCGCGGAGCGAGCCGACCGCAGGCGAGGAGGCCACTTCGCCCACGCCGCCCGCACTGACGCCCAGCGCCAACTGCCGCCGCGCTGCATCGAGCCGCGCGCCGTCTTCGCTTGCCGATGCGCGCGCGGTGGTCACCGCCTGGTTGTAGCTGGAGATTTCCTGCTCGGTCAGTGAGCCCATCGTGGTCGAGAGAAGGTTGTTGGCGATGCGATAGCGCTGCACCGCTGCGGTATCGCCAAGGGCCTGCTGGCGAAGTTGCTCGAGCCGCTCGGCGATGGCGGTCGTCGTCGCCCGCGCAGTCTTCCGCTTCGCCTCGAGCGCGCCGGCGGTGTATTGCTGCGCGAAAGTGTTGGCCACGCGGGCGGCAAGTGCGGGATCGGTGTCCTCGAAGGCAATCGCGATGCCATAGGTCGAGCCGATGCGCGTGGCCACCACGCCCTTGCGCAGCCAGGCCCGCGCGGCTGCCCGCGCCTCTGCCCCGCGCTTTGCAAAGCGGTCCTCCTTCGCAAGGCTGAGGGTTTCTGCCACCGCGCCGAGATTGGCTTCCGAAGTCACCACGGCGACTTGCGTATCGACGTAGCCTTCGCTCGGGATCGCGGCCTGCTGCGGTCCGTCGCTCGTGCTCGTCGGCGCGACAACCTGCGGCCGGCTGTTGAGCGTGACTTCGGCGCGCGCTGTATACGTGCGCGGCTGCAGCGCTGTCAGCAGCAGGCCGGTGGCCAGCACCGCGAGCAGGACCGCAAGAAACACGCCGAGGCGGCGCCGGAACACCGCGAAGAGCAGCCTCAAGTCCACCCGATCCGCCGCCGGGGGTGGCACTCTGGGTTCAAAGGCGAGGGAGGGTGCCACACCCGGCACACCCCCAGCGTTGCGATAGAGGCCGACTGCCGTGTTCACCCCTGTTCTCCTCGGTCGAATGGTTCGCCGACAACTGCCCGTGCAGCTGGCAAACCTATGTGGTAAATTTCAGCCGATCCGGGAGCACGGCCCCCTTCTCGGCATGGCGCAAGACTAGGCAAGGGGCCGCGACGGGGAAGGCGAAGCGTATCCGCTGCGGAGGCAAACCGGAGGCAGCGGAGGCTCCGATCGGCATCACAGGATCGCTGCGCGCCTTCGTGGGCGCAGTCCGAAGCTTCGTGCTGGCCTGAATCCCGCATCGCCGGATCTTGGGCAAATCCGGGTGAATGCTTAAGGATTTATGCACCATATGCCGCGGCGTGGGTCTGCGCCGATAGTGGGCGGGGCAGGTGTACCGGCTGCGGCCCGGGGCCTTTGCGGGGTCGCACCGGAACAGCTCCAAGTCGGAGGATTCGGTAAGGGGCGGGGTGATTGCGATTTGCCGCCCGCCGCATAGACTTGTGGGCATCGAACAAAAGCACACAGAAGCATTGGAGATTTCGCATGGATAGCAGGCACGATGGCGGTCGGCGCGCAGGGCACCGCCTGGCGCTTGTCATGGCTGGCATGATGGTCGTGGCCGGGGCGTTCGGGTTGGGTGGCTGCGCCGCCGCGGGCGCACCCCCGATCTCGACGGCGGACGTCGCCGCAGGCCTCGAAAGCTACCACCTCGGCGCGGGAGACCGCGTGCGCGTCACCGTTTTCAACGAGCCGACGCTCACCGGCGAATACAACATCACCCCCGGCGGGGCGCTGGCATTCCCGCTGATCGGCGTGGTGGCGGCGGGCGGGCGCACGATCGATGCGGTGCAGCAGGAGCTGACCGCCAAGCTGGCCGAGGGCTATGTCAACGATCCGCGTGTGAGCGTCGAGGTGCTCAATTACCGGCCGTTCTACATTCTCGGCGAAGTTAACCGACCTGGTGAGTATTCCTATGCCTCGGGGATGACGGTGGAGCAGGCCATCGCCCGCGCCGGCGGCTTCACCTACCGCGCGAACGAGAAGACGGTGTTCCTGCGGCGGCAGACCGGCAAGGCCGAAAGCGCCGTCTCGCTGCGCAGTGCGCAAGTGGCGATTTTACCCGGCGATACGATCCGCATTGGTGAGCGGTACTTCTAGGCCGTCACTATCCCGCCCGCGCGGGCCAGCGCATGGGTGGCGAACAGCAGCAGGGCCACACCAGCGGCGCCGCACCGGCATGGGTGGGCTTCGTCGCAGCAGTGAACAGTGGGATCGTCGCATTCACTTCGGTCGCCCCAGCTGGCTGATGATAGCAGCGCAGCGCCAGCATCAGCGTCACGCCGACCGCGCTGGCCACGCCATGCCCAGTCCGCACTCCGCTGCGCCGATCCGCCGCCGGTTGTGCATCGCCCTCAGCTCGGGCACTCTTGTCCGCACCGGGGGCACACCCGGAGCAGGAGAGCGCTAACCATGGATCGTTTCCGGATCGGCCACGTCACCGTCCACCGCATCGAGGAATGGCAGGGCACTTTCGCGCCGCCCTCCTACCTGTTTCAGGGCTACACCCCCGAAGGCTGGGACCCGCATGCCGAGGAGTTTGCCCCCGAATACTTCGATCCGCAAACCGGCCACCTCTATGCCTTCCTGCAGAGCTGGGTGCTCGATACCGGCGAGCAGCGCATCCTGTTCGATACCGGCGCGGGGAATGACAAGGACCGCCCGAACATCCCCATCTTCAGCAACCTGCAGACCGATTTCCTCGGCAACCTCGCCCGCGCCGGTTTCCAGCCGGAGGACATCGACGTTGTCGTCTGCTCCCACATTCACATCGATCACGTCGGCTGGAACACCCGCCTGGTTGAAGGACGCTGGGAGCCGACGTTCCGCAATGCCCGCTATGTCCTGCCGCTCGCCGACCGCGCCTATTGGGACCCGGAAGATGGCGCCACCGGCCCGGACGGCGTAGGCGCTGCCGTCAATGCGGGGATGTACGAGGACAGCGTTGCGCCGATCATTGCCGCAGGCCGCGCCGAATGGGCTGAGCCCGGCTTCGAGGTTGCCAATGGCCTCACGCTTCACGTATGCCCCGGCCACACCCCCGGCAGCATGATGCTCGAAGTGGCGGGAAAGGATGATAGCGCGCTGTTCGTGGGCGATGTCGTCCACCATCCGGCGCAGATCTATCGCCCCGAATGGAACAGCGTGTTCTGCGAGGCACCCGATCAGGCGCGCGAGACTCGCCGCCAGGTGCTTGAACTTGCCGCCATCCGGCAGGCGCTGCTCGTGCCCGCGCATTTCGGCGGCAGCCATGTGGCCCGCGTGCTGCGCGAGGGCACCGGTTTTCGCCCGGTTCTCGGCGCGGCGGGGCTTTCCTAACTAAAGTTCTGGAGAGGCTTCCTCTCCTGCAGGGGGCACCGTATGGGGCGGCATCCCATGAAGCTGAGCGGATCAACAACCTCTTGCGCCTGTTCCATCCTCTCCTGTCCGGCGCCCACGCCCCAGACCGGCTATTCGCCTGTCTGGGTGCGGTACTGGGCATTGCTTTCGCGGCCTTCGTGTCGGCGCGGCTGCCGTTGCAGCCGGGTGATCTCCCGCTGCTCGTCGCGCCGCTCGGGGCTTCGGCCGTGCTCGTCTTCGCGGTTCCGGCGAGCCCGCTTGCCCAGCCCTGGCCCGTCGTGGGCGGCAACACCATTTCCGCGCTGGTGGGTGTCGCGGTCTATCGCCTGATCCCCGATACCGGCCTCGCCGCGAGCGTGGCGGTTGGCGCGGCGATCCTCGTCATGTCGGCGCTGCGCTGCCTCCACCCGCCCGGCGGTGCCTCGGCGCTTACGGCAGTGATCGGCTCGGGCGCGGTCCACAACGCCGGATATGGCTTTGCCTTCCTGCCGGTGGCGCTCAATTCCGTGTCGCTCGTGGCGATCGGCTTGCTGTTCCACCGCCTCTCGCGCCACTCCTATCCTCACCGGCCCGCGCCTGCCCCCGATGCGGGGCTGCACCTGGCGGATATCGATGCCGCGCTGGAAGACATGCACGAAAGCTTCGACATTTCCCGGGCAGACCTCGATGCGCTCCTCTCGCGCGCCGAACTGCACGCCGCGCGGCGCAAGGGGCGCTGAAGCGCCGCGGCGCACACTTGGCGCTTGTCAGGCCCGCTAGTGGGCGGGGATTTGGCAATCTGTCACCGTGCCCCTCCTTCAAACAATGATCATAATATCGCTGTAGATCAGCGTGGGATGGTTGACTGCTCCCATCAGAGCGAACTGCACCGCAGCAATGCCGCCCTGGCCATCGGCATCGTAGTAGAGAATGCCGGTAGCCGTGTTGTAGATCACCCGATCCGTCGCATCGTGTGCGGAAGTCGCGCCTGCTGCTGCATAGAATTCGTCTGCGGTCAGCGCTCCGGTGTGGGTGAAGCCGCTGTAAACCGACTTGCCGAGCTGGATCTTGTCGTTCTCGCTGCCGTTGAAATCGGTGATGGTATCCACGTTGGCAGTCGCAGCGGCGGTATTGAAAACGAAGAAGTCCCGGCCCGTGCCGCCGGTCAGAACGTCCCTCCCAAGCCCGCCGAGGAGAGTGTCACTCCCGGCACCGCCATTCAGGGTGTCGCTGCCCCCAAGCCCTGTCAGGAGGTTGTCTCCATCATTGCCGATCAGCGTATTGACGAGATCGTTGCCGGTGCCGGACAGATATGCGGAGCCTGTGAGGGTCAGATTCTCGATAGCGGCGCCAAGCGTATAGCTGATGCTCGCTTTGACGGTGTCACTACCATTTCCTGCGGTTTCAATGACTTGATCGCCAGCATCATCAACAATGTACGTGTCGTGGCCAGCGCCGCCATCCATGATGTCCGCCCCGGTTCCTCCGTTGAGACCGTCGTTGCCCCCGTTCCCGGTTAGCCTGTCGTTGCCAGCGCCGCCCCAGAGCGTATCGTCACCGCCTGCGCCGGTCAGCGTGTCTGCACTTGATGTGCCGATCAGCACTTCGTTGACGACGTTGGTGACGGTGATCGCCAGCGCCTGGGTATCGGTGAGCTGGCCATCCGAAACCTTGACCGTGACATCATAGACGTTGTTCAGGCCCACATCCTTCGGCACCTCGAAGTCGGGCGCTGCCGCAAAGGTGAGCGCGCCCGTCTGTGCGTTGATCCGGAAAAGCCCCGCATCGCTGCCGCCTGCGATCGAGTAGAGCAGCGCGGTGCCGGCATCGACATCGGTCGTCGAGACCGTGGTAACAGCCGTGCCGTTCTCGGCCACCGAGATGGCTGCCGACGTGCCGCCGCCGTTGGACGTGATCACCGGCGCTTCATTGACGTTGGTGACGGTGACGGAAATCTCCTGCCAGTCGGCCAGCGATCCGTCCGAGGCCCGGACCTTCACCTCATAGACGTTGTTGCCATCCGCATCGCCGGGCGTGTCGAAGTTTACTGCGCTCTTGAATGCAAGATCACCAGTTGTGGGATCAATCTTGAACAGAGCTCCATCAGCTCCGCCGGCGATGGAGTAGGTCAGCTGGGTGTTTTGATCGATATCGGTCGCGGTCACCTTGGTTACGGCAGTGGTGTTCTCCTTGATCGATACGTACCCGAGATAGCCGCCACCGTTTGAGTTTATCACCGGCGCTTCATTGATGTTGGTGACGGTGATGGAAATTATCTGGTAGTCAGTCAGAGATCCGTCGGATGCTCGTACCTTTACCTCGTAGACGTTGTTGTGATCCGCATCGCCGGGGGCTTCAAAATTGGCTGCAGCTTTGAATGATAGATCGCCGGTTGCAGCATCAATCTTGAACAAGGCCGCATCAGCCCCCCCGTGTATAGCGTAAGTAAGTACGGTGCCTTTGTCATCGTCGGTCGCGGTCACCTTGGTTACCACAGATGTATTTTCGTTGATTGATTGGAATGCCAGATAGGTACCGCCATTGGAGGTGATCACTGGTACATCGTTGATGTCGGTCACGGTGACCACGAGGGCCTGCGTATCAGTCAGGAAGCCGTCGCTCACCTGCACCACAACATCATAAATGTTGTTGCGACCCGAATCGACTGGTGACTCGAAATTCGGATTGGATTTGAATGACAGCGCTCCGGTTATGGCATCGATCTTGAACAGGCTCGCGTCCAAACCGCCAGAAATCGAGTAGCTGAGCGTTGAATTGGCATCGGCATCGGTAGCGGTGACAGTGGTTACTGCCGTACTGTTTTCTGCTATCGAGAGCGCACCTGTGGCGCCGCCGCCACTCGAGTTGATTACGGGAAATTGGCCAAGGCCAAAGACTTGAGCTTTTATCTGCAAGCTTGTCTGGTCTTGCCAAGTCAATGCAAAACCGCCGCTCTTCAAACCAGTGATAAAGGGGTATGGAAGTGATGTATTAAGTATTGTGTGGTAATCGGTTATTGTGCCATCAATAGATACTACTGCCAGATCGATTTCCGATCCGGCAGACCAAGCTGCAACGAATCCGCCATCTGGTGTACTTGTAATGGTGGGAAGTGCTCCAGTGCCCAAATTGAATTCACTGCCAACTTTCGCGCCATGGGAGTCAAATATTTGTGATTTAATATACCTGGTGCCTGCCGAATTAGGTTGCCAGCTTCTCCACGATACTGCGAACCCGCCACCATCCAGAGCTGTGACTGTGGGCTGAATTTGTTCAAGAAGTATGGAGGTGTTTACAAGAAATTCATCGCCGATCTTTCCGCCGCTAGCAGAAAAAAGTTGCGCCTTTATGCTCCAACTGCTGTCATCTCCCAAAGTTTGGCTGAGATCTTGCCAGGTAACTACAAAATCCCCATTCTTTAGACCGGTGACCGATGCAAGGCGCTGCCGGCTATCAGTCTGCGTATTGACAAGAAATTCACTTCCAACTTTGGCGCCATCGGCTGAAAATACCTGCGCCTTTACACTGCCCCCACTGGTATCTCCCAGTGTGGCACTGCCCGCTGTCAGGACATCGCCATCCTGCCAAGTCACTACAAAGCCACCATCTGCGAGCGCTGCAATCTGGGGAGTGCCTTGGTGACCGGCTGTTTGGCTATTGACGAGAAACTCGCCGCCGATCTTGGTCCCCAAAGCGGAAAACACCTGCGCCTTGATACTGCTGACGCTATTGTCACCGAGCGTGCCGCTGCCCGTCCCCTCGAGGTCGAGAACGTCCGACTCTGGAATCGACGGGCCATCTTGCCACGTCACAACGAACCCACCGTCAGCCAATCCAGTCACGGCAGGGCGCTCTTGATGGTTGGCTGTTTCGGTGTTGACCAGAAACTCGCTGCCCACTGGGTGACCGTCGGCGTTGAAGATCTGCGCCTTGACGCTGCTGTCGCTCGTATCGCCCAATGTACCGTGATAATCGAACCATGTGATGACAAAGCCGCCGTCTGCAAGGTCAGTGATCTTGGGGCCCGCTGACTGGTCGCTGACGAGAAACTCCGATTCGACCGTGACTACACCCAGCATAGATATCTCCGGAGAGCTTTGATTCGTCTCGGAGAACTTGAATATACCTCCAAAATGGAGGAGTCTACGCTATGCAGAAATTCTGGAGTTTACCGCAGTATTGGCGATCTGGAATGATCGTAAGATTGCTAGGAGCTCTCAAGCTCCACCAATTTTCCACCTTTGGTCAGGCCCATCCGCGTCGTGGTTTACGGCATCTCGCATTGCGTCATCCACTGTGGCAGTGGGCGGCGAGTGTAGCCGCGATCGATAGGTGGCCGCCCGCCAAGCCCGCGCCGCCGCGTTCGCCGTGCCTGATCCCTGCGCGAACCAGCGATGCGCCGCAAAGCGTTTACCTACACACCCCATCTGCTGGCAGGATGCCCACCGCTCATTGAACTGTGGTCCGGCAAAGCCGCAACCGTCTCTTCATCCCGCTTGCAAGAGCAAGACCGGGGGCGGGCGAGGAACGTCAGACAATCCCATTCCAAGGCATGGAACGCCGCAGCGATGGCGCGCGGCGGCGGGCGATGCTTGCGCCCGCTTGCCTCAGCCCCAGTCCGCGAGCAGCCGCGTCAGCGCTGCGCCCTTGGGCAGGCAGCGCGCGGGATTGGCGCGGGGGAGGGCGGTGCAATCCCACCAGGCGCCTTCCGCGCCGGTCCGCCGATCGCGCAGATAGACGAAGCCGGGCCCCTGACTGGGGGCGGCGCCGAGCAGTTCGCCGACCACCGCGCAGCGCTCGCGCTCTGCGCAGGCGGCAAGCGCGCGCATGGCATATGTGCCGGGGAATGCCGCCGGATCGAGCATGAGGGCGATGCGCCCGCCAGCGGATGGCTCTCCCGCCGGTGCAGCCGCCAGTTGAGCGCTGCTGCTGCCGGAGCGGAAAGGCCCGTCCGCTTCCTCAAGCGGGAGGTACGCCAGCGCCGCGCCGGCATTCGCGGCAGCATCGGCTTGCCCTGCCTGTGCCGCGTCCGCGCCGCCATGCGCGGGCGAAAGCGTGGCCATCGCGGCGATCCTCGGCTCCTCGCCGCTCGCGCTGCCGCGCAGCACGGCGGGCGAACCCCAGTCCCCCGGCCAGCGGTAGAACAAGTGCAGCCCCACTTGCGCGAGCTTGACGAGGCCGCTGCGCCACACCGGCACCACATAGTCGGCATGATAATGCGTCGCGAGCCCCACACGCGGATCGACCGCCCCGGCCAGCGCCGCAGCTGCAACCGCCTGCGCGCGAGCCCACGCAGCGGGGGCGGGATGGCGCGAGCGCATCGAGCCATCGCAAGTAAAGCTGAACTGGCAGCCGGTGGTGCGCTCCGATCCCTGAAACACCACGCCGCACACACTGGCGGGAAAGGCGGGATGTCGCGCCCGGTTGAGCACGACCTGCACAGCCGCGCGTTCGCCCGAGGGATCATCGCCCGCTTCGTACCAGGCAGCAGCGGCGAGGCAATCGAGCGCGCGCATCGGCGCAAGCGCGTCCGCCGCGCCAAGCCGGAAGGCCGGCGCGGGCGCTGCGGGAGGATTGATAACCATGGCTGCATTGGCCGCCCGCGCCGTCTCCGGCAAGTAGGGGAGCAGCGCAGCCGGGTCTGGCAGCGGCGGCGGGAAGGCAAAGCGCACCTGAGGCCCGGCGGAAGGCGGCGCAAGCAACGTAAGTGCAGCGCCGAGCCCGGCGAGGAACAGCGTCGCAAACACCAGCCGCACCGCCATATGGCGCGGCCGCACGCCCCATTCGGGAAGCGGCGGTGGCCGATCTGCATTAACCTGGGTTTCGCGCGGCAGGCTGGCCATCTTAGCTACAGACGCCAGCGCAGCGACACGGCCACGCGGTTCCTGTCGTAGGCCCGGCCCGGATCGACTGCGCCGGAATTGCGGCCGAGGCTGTGGGTATAGTCGCTGGCGACCTCGAAATGCTGGGTGAGCTGCCAGCTCACGCCGAATGTGCCGGTGAAAAAGTGCTCCTGCCGCTTGGCCGCGCCGTTCGGCACCTGGAAATCGGCCACGACATAACGCAGCGCGGGCCGCAGGATCAGCGTTCGCAGCAGTTCGTGTTCGGCCGAGAGCATCACTTCGTGCTGCTGGATCCCGGCAATGCCGATGATCGGCGAACGCTGGAGCGTGCGCGCGCCCGAAAGGCGCACCGTGGTCAGCCGCGTTGGGCTCCACTTCAGCTGCACGTTATAGGCAAGGCCGCTGATGCGCGGGAAAATCGGCGCGCTGAAATCCTGCTGCACCCAGCCAACCCCGATCTCACCCTGCAAGAGGCGGTTGAGCCCGAAGGCCAGGCCCGTCAGGGCCGTAAATCCGTGCGAATTGCGGCTCGGCCCGACCGGCGGGGATGGGTAGCGATTGCGATTGTAGGCAAGGCTGGCGAAGGCAGCGACGCCTGGCCCGATGCCGATCGCCGCGCGCAGCGAGCCCGACAGCGCCTCGTAATCGCGCGGGGAAAGATCGATCACCGTGCCGCCCAGCTCGCGGTCATGATAGCTATAGCGTTCGTAGCGCCCGCCCAGCGTGATCCGCGCGCGTGCGAAGGTCTGTTCGAGTTCGCCCCCGCCGGTGACCACGGTGTAGGCAATCGGCGCGGCGCCGAACAGCGTATCGCCGGTGGTGCCGCGCGCCTCGATCCGCCGCGCCGCGCCGACATCGCCCGAAAGGTGGGTGTCACCCGAGATGTCGAGCCGCCCATCGAGCTTGGCGGCATATGTCTCGATATTCTCGGTCGTGCGCTTGGCATAGCGCTTGATCGACCCTTCTGCCGCGATCCCCAGCGCATGGTGCGACCACTGCGAACGCACCGCGAGCGCGGGAAGGATCGCCACCGCGACATCACCGCGCTTCACATCGCCGCGTGCATAGATGTTGTCCGTCGCGTCCGCCTCGATCCCGAAGCTGGACGAGATCAGCAGCGCACCCACCCGCGCGCCGGACGTTTCCACCTCAGCCCGCGAGCGGGCGCCCACGGTATCGCGCTCCATCCGCGGATCAACCGTGGTCTGCGCGCGCGCATCGGCAAGCGGGGCGATCAGGCACAGCAGGCAGACCGAGAGCGTGCGCGGGTGCACCGTCATCGCGGAACGTCCGCGCGAATTGCGCTGCTGCATGCTGATCATCACCCGATCCCTGATCCTGCGCCGTTTCCATTCCACGCCGCAGCGGGTACCATCCTTTCCCGCCGCCCAGTCGCGCAATTAGCCCCGTATCTGAGCAATCTCCCTTATAGCCCGGCCGGATGCGGAGCCGTTCGTTGGGCCGCCGTTAACCAATGGGGGAAAGCGTTCCTTGAAAAGCACGCATGCATACCCTGCTCCATGGACGCCCTGTTCGCTCGTATCACGCCCGGCCATATCGTCCGATCCGCCCGGATCGGCGCGCTGCTGATCGCCTTTGTGCTGACTGCAGGCTACGTTACCGACCGCCTCTCGATCGAGCTTGCGGGGGTCGGTTCGTTCTCTCTTGCCGTGCTGACACTGCTCGCGCTGCCGAACCAGCGCAGCTCCGAACTGCTCGGTGCGCTGGCGATCTGGCTGACTTATGCGGAGTTCATGGCCGCAATCCAAAGTGGACATTTCAACCTCTGGCGCTGGGCCATCGTGCTGGCGACGCTCAGCCTCGTGATCGTGCCGATCAAGGTGCAGCATTTGCGCCAACTGGCCCGCGGCAATCCCTACCGGCCGCTTGGCGAGCTTGATCGCCGTGTCTGGTATGCGGCCACTCCTGCGACAACGCCCGCGCCCTATGCACCGGCGACGTTCGCCGCGATCAGCTTCGATCCGAACGCAGATCTGGCGTTTGAGGGCGCCTGAAGCGCTTCCAGCCGCGCACCATAGTGCGCAAGCAGGCGGTCGATCCATTCGTCCGGGGACAGCGCGAGGTGGCGCGTGGCGGTGAAGGCCGCGCGGCTCATGGCTTCAACCCGCGCATCGTTTGCCGCGAGCGCGCCAAGCGCAGCCGCGAAGGCCGCCGTATCGCGCGGATCGACCGAGACACCCGCCCCCGCCGTTACCAGATCCGGCGCGAGCAGGGCGCTGGGCGGCAGGATCACGGGCAGGCCCGCCAGCGCGGCTTCCATCGCGACGAGGCCATAGGGCTCCGGATAGCGGCTCGGCATCACCAGCACGCGTGCGGACGCGGCCAACGCACCGATGGCCTCTGGCGGCAGGCGCCCGGCAAAGCGCGCCTCCGGATACTCGGCGGCGAGCCGCGCGCGGTCTGCCCCGTCGCCGATCAGGCGGATCGGCGTGCCCGCCCGTCGCGCCGCTGCCAGCGCAAGGTCTGCGCCCTTGGTCGCCTCGATCCGGCCGACGAACAGCACGTCCCGGTTGCGCTCGGCAGCAATCCGGGTGGCGCTGAAGGGGACGACCGGATTGGGCAGCGGATGGATCGCTGCGGGCGGGATCCCCGCGCGCGCCAGCATCGGGCGCATGGCGGCGTGAATCGCCAGCACCGGCGGTGAGCTCTCCGGCCGGTAGACGAAGCGCTGCACCGCATGGCGCGCCACGCGCCACAGCTTGTGCGCCTGGCCCCGCCGGTCGCAGGGCTCCGCAAGGCAGGCGCGAGACAGCGCCGCGTGCGGGCAGGGTGCCCCGGTCGCGAAGTTCGTGAAGGCGCCGTTGGGGCAGGCGAGGAAGAAATCGTGCGCCGAGATCACCAGCCGGCTGCGCACCGGGGCCAGCGCGGCAAACACCGCAGGCGAAAGGATCTGCGACCAGCCGTGAAGGTGATAGACCGTGCGCGGCGTATCATGTTCGGCGATCCAGCGCCGCACCATCCGCGCCGCCGCGCGGTTCCACAGGCCATCGAGCAGCCCGCCCGCGCGCCCCAGCAGCCGGGCCTGCCCCAGCCCCGTCACCGCGATCCCAGCCTCGACCAGCGCCGGATCGGGCATGTCGCCCGCAAGCATAGCCACGCGGAAGCCCCGCTCGGCAAAGCGGTGCGCGGAGCCCACAGCCAGCGCGCTCGCCCCGCCCATGGCGTGCGAGAGATCGTTTATCACCACGATGCGGTCGATCCCCGCGCTCATGCCGCAGCCTTTGCCGGCTGCATCGCCCGCGCCAGTGCCGCCGCCATGCGCGCGATATCGCTGCGCGTGCCGGCAATGAGGTCTTCCAGTGCGGCGCGGTCCACGCCATCGGCCACCGCCTGCCGCGCAAGCGCGGTCAGCGCCGGGCCATCGAGCGAGGCCGTATCGGCAATATAGCTCCCGCGACCCGCCAGCGCGAAGAAGCTGTCGAGCTTCACGTCCCAACGCAGCCCGATCGTGGGGATGGCAAAGGAATGTGCGGCGATGCAGGCGTGCATGCGGTGCGCCACGATCAGCTGGCAGCCGGCGATGAAGCGGATCATCTCGGCAGGATCGGCGAAAGGATTGGTCATCGTCACCGGTCCCTTGGCGGCAAGGACCCATGCTGGACCCATCGCGGCGAGAAAGTCGCGGTCCTCCGGGCTGCCATTGGTGAATAGCGCGACGCGAAAGCCCGCATCGACGAGCGCGCGCGCTGCCACCCCGTACCAGGCATCGAGCGCGGCGCGTTCATCGGTGCCATGCGCGGCACCCGGCCCGGTGGCATGGTAACGCAGCGCCATCGGCGCGGTCACGCACAGGCCCGCCAGCGGTGCATCGAACGGCAGCGGAGGGCGCGGGAAGTGGCAACTTGCCAGCAGCCCCGGATCGCCGCTCAGCACCGCCGGGCGCACGCCCTGCGGCACCAGCAGATCGCGCCACGCAGACTGGCTGCGCGCATCGCGCACCGCCGCATGAGCGAGTTTCGCTCCGCCAAGCGCGCGGCCGAACAGGCGGCGCCCCGCTTCTGACCATTGCCGGTTGGCACCCACGCCATAGACCGCCACCGGCAGCGGCAGCCGTGCAGCCTGGCCAAGCGCGCCCGCGATTTTCATCGGAAAATTGAGATCGGCGTCGGTCAGCAGGTTGCCGCCGCCGAGCACGACCGCATCGCACCCCGCGAGCCGCACGCGCACGTGCCGGCGCAGCCGCAGTCGCACCAGCGCGGCAAGCGCGATGCGCGTTGCCAGCCGCCGGAAAGCCGCCGGCAACGCCTCCAGCACCGCGATCAGCACGGCGCGGCGGCTGGGGGCGATAGCGGGATAGGCGCGCCGTCCGGCCAGATCGATCGAGAACACTTGCGTCCCGGGAGCAATTGTCTGGAAGGTGCGCGCCAGCTCTGCCTCAAGGCATTCGGACAGCAGCCCATCGCCCAGATTGGGGCTGTATTTCACATTGAGCAGCGCGATCCGGCGCGGCGGTGCGGGGGCATCGGGAGGGGGCGCAGCGAAGCTCATGCCATGTCGGTGTCACGCCGCTGCCCGCCACCGCAAGCCGGGATAGACCCGGAATCGAGCGGATCAGTCCCGCTCCGCCAGAACTTCGCCCAAGACTGCACGCAGCCCGCTTGCCGCAATCAACGCTTCCTGCCCGCCCGCCACGATCAGCCCGATCCGGCGGCGATAGTCGTAGCCATGCAAGGGAACCGCCACCGTCCCCGGCCCGGCGAGCGAGGCCGGCGCAGTCGTCACACCCGCGCCTGCCGCCACCAGCGCAAGGCAGCGATCATCGTTCCCGCCGCGAAAGGCGAAATGCGGCCGTACCCCGCGCGCGGTGAAGAAGCGGCTGGTTTCGGCCAGAATCTCGCACGAACGACGCGCAATCATCGTTTCGCCTGCCAGTTCCTCAGGCTGCAGGATATCCCGCGCGGCAAAGCGGTGGGCAGTGGGCAGAATCATCGCATAACCTTCCTCCAGCAGCACCTCCGCCCCTGCTTCCGTGCCGTGGAGCGTGGTCAGCACGGCATCGAGCCGGTGCTCCGCCAGGCGCCGCCTGAGGTCAGCGTCCGGTGCTTCGGTCAGCGTCAGCCGTCCCGGCGCAAACCGGCCTGCAATCCCCGCCACCATGCGCGTGGAAAGCGAGGCGATCACCCCCAGCCGCAGCGGTGGGGCAGGTGCGGGCGCGGCCAGCACCCCGCGTTCGGCAAGGCCGAACTCGCGCTCGATCGCGCGGGCGTGGACCAGCAGGCGGTTGCCCGCCTCCGTCAGTCGCAGCGCCCGCCGCTCGCGCACGATCACCGGCGTGCCCAGCGCGCGCTCCAGCTCTGCAATTCCCGCCGAAAGCGTGGGCTGCGCAACATGAAGCTGGTTCGCCGCCGCGGTGAACGAGCCGGTATCGACAAGCGCGAGGAACTGGCGAAGATGGCGGCGGTTCAGCATAGGTTTTTTCTATACTGATCCGGGCGAAAATTCAATTTTTCCGAAGCTGGCAAATCCCATAGAGTGACAGCCGGATTGAGGAGTCAGAACCAAAATGCGCGCCACGCCCGAGCTTGATTTCGCCCTGCCCGAAAGCGCCCTGATGATCCGCGAGGCGGCGGGCCGCTTTGCCGACGAGCAGATCGCCCCGCTCGCTGCGAAAGTGGATGCGGATGATTGGTTCCCGCGCGATCTCTGGCCCGCGATGGGCGCGCTGGGCCTGCATGGCATCACGGTGGAGGAGGAGTGGGGCGGCCTCGGTCTCGGCTATCTCGATCACGTCATCGCGGTCGAGGAAGTGAGCCGGGCCTCGGCCTCGGTCGGCCTCAGCTATGGCGCGCATTCCAACCTCTGTGTCAACCAGATCCGCCGCTGGGGCTCTGACGAACAGAAGGCGAAGTACCTGCCCAAGCTGATTTCGGGCGAGCACGTCGGCAGCCTCGCGATGTCTGAAGCGGGAGCGGGGTCAGACGTCGTCTCGATGAAGCTCAAGGCCGATGCTGTGCCGGGCGGGTTCGTGCTCAACGGCACCAAGTTCTGGATCACCAACGCGACGTATGCCGATACGTTGGTGGTCTACGCCAAGACCGCTCCGGAATCGGGCAGCCGGGGCATCACCGCGTTCCTGATTGAAAAGGACATGCCGGGCTTCTCCATCGGCCAGAAGATCGACAAGATGGGCATGCGCGGCTCGCCCACCGCCGAACTCGTGTTCAACGATTGCTTCGTGCCCGAAGAAAACGTGATGGGTCCGCTGCATGGCGGCGTCGGCGTGCTGATGAGCGGCCTCGATTACGAGCGCGTGGTGCTGGCGGGCATCCAGCTTGGCCTGATGCAGGCCTGCCTCGATACCGTCATCCCCTACGTCCGCGAGCGCAAGCAGTTCGGCAAGCCGATCGGTGCGTTCCAGCTGATGCAGGGCAAAGTCGCGGACATGTACGTCGCGCTGCAATCGGCCCGCGCTTACACCTATGCCGTCGCGCGCGCAGCGGATGCCGGGCAGACTACGCGCTTCGATGCGGCGGGCGTGATCCTGCTCGGCAGCGAGGCGGCGTTCCGCGTGGCGGGCGAGGCGGTGCAAGCGCTGGGCGGTGCGGGTTATACCAAGGACTGGCCGGTGGAGCGCTACCTGCGCGATGCCAAGCTGCTCGATATCGGCGCGGGGACGAACGAGATCCGCCGGATGCTGATCGGGCGTGAACTGATCGGGGCGGCGTGATGAGCGGCCCTGTTCTCTCCACCAACCTGGATCCTACCAGCCCCGAGGCTCAGGCCCGCGCCGCGCACAACCGCGTGCTGGCGGCGGAACTGCGCGCGCGTGTGGCGAAGGCAGCACTGGGCGGGGCCGAGAAATCCCGCGCCCGCCATGTCTCGCGCGGGAAGCTGCTGCCGCGCGACCGGGTGGAGCGGCTGCTCGATCCCGGCTCGCCGTTCCTCGAACTCGGCCAACTCGCCGCCAATGGCATGTACGGCGATGAAGTCCCCGGTGCGGGGATCATCACCGGCATCGGCCGCATCTCCGGCCGCCAGTGCATGATCTTCGCCAACGACGCGACAGTGAAGGGCGGCACCTACTTCCCGATGACGGTGAAGAAGCACATCCGCGCGCAGGAAGTCGCCGCCGCAAACCGCCTGCCGTGCATCTACCTCGTCGACAGCGGCGGCGCGAACCTGCCCAACCAGGCCGAAGTCTTCCCGGACCGCGATCACTTTGGCCGCTTCTTCTACAACCAGGCGCAGATGAGCGCGGCTGGCATCCCCCAGATCGCCAGCGTGATGGGTAGCTGCACTGCGGGCGGCGCCTATGTGCCCGCGATGAGCGACGAAAGCGTGATCGTGCGCGAACAGGGCACGATCTTCCTCGCAGGTCCGCCCTTGGTGAAGGCTGCGACGGGCGAGGAAATCAGCGCCGAGGCGCTCGGCGGCGGCGATCTGCATGCGCGCAAATCCGGCGTGGTCGATCATCTGGCAGACAACGACGAACATGCGCTGACGATCGTGCGCGATATCGTATCTCATCTCGGCGAGAAAATAGGGACAGTCCCCAATTTCCAGCCGCTGCGCCCGCCCAAATACGACGCCGAAGACCTCTACTCTATCATCCCCGATGACGTGCGCGCGCCCTATGATGTGCACGAGGTCATCGCCCGCATCGTGGACGGCAGCGAGTTCCACGAATTCAAGGCGCTCTACGGCACCACGCTGGTCTGCGGCTTCGCGCATATCTGGGGCATGCCGGTGGCGATCCTTGCCAACAACGGCGTCCTCTTCAGTGAAAGCGCGGTCAAGGGCGCGCATTTTATCGAACTCGCCTGCCAGCGCCGCATTCCGCTGTTGTTCCTGCAGAACATCTCGGGCTTCATGGTCGGCGGCAAGTATGAGGCGGAAGGCATTGCAAAGCATGGCGCCAAGCTGGTGACGGCGGTCGCCACCGCGCAAGTGCCCAAGCTGACGGTGCTGATCGGCGGCAGCTTCGGCGCGGGCAACTACGGCATGTGCGGCCGCGCCTACGACCCGCGCTTCCTCTTCACCTGGCCCAACGCGCGCATCAGCGTGATGGGCGGCGAACAGGCGGCGAGCGTGCTGGCAACGGTGCACCGCGATGCGGACAAGTGGACGCCGGAGGAAGCCGAAGCCTTCAAGGCCCCGATCCGGCAGAAGTACGAGGACGAAGGCAATCCGTATTACGCTACCGCGCGGCTGTGGGATGATGGCGTGATCGATCCGGTGCAGACGCGCGATGTGCTGGGGCTGGCGCTTGGTGTTTGTCTTGAAAACCCGGTAACGGAGGCGCCCCGGTTCGGGGTGTTCAGGATGTGAGATCGTAACATGGTCAGTGTTTCCAATGAATCGGTCGTCCAGACTGACAGCCGCCTCCGCCGCGTAATCCAGGAAGCGCGCCTCAAGCTATACGACGGCATTTGGACCTTTGAATCATTCCCGATCTCGGAGTTTGCTGCCCGCGCAAACCACAATTCGCTCGCGTTCGTGCGAGATGATGAGGTGTGGAGTCAGCTCGTCGAGTGGACTGGCGTCGGCGAAAGGTTTGCCTTGTTCAGATTCCATTTTCAAGCTGATGCAGACAACAGCGGATTTGTGGGCTGGTTAGCTTCGCTCCTGAAGGCCGAACTCGGCACCGGGGTATTTGTTACGTGTGGGTCCAATGATCGCGACGGCGGAATTTTCGACTATTGGGGTTGCCCCTATGATTTGCGAGACGCCGCTTTTGCAGTGATCAATCGCCTTGTGGCTGCGTTATGATCCATCTCCTCACCGCCCTCGCGCTAGCCGCGCAACCGCTTCCGCAGGTCGAGCGTCTTCCGCCACCCGATTTCGCTGACAAGGAAGTCATTGCCGTCGTCGATGCGCTGTTCGCCACGCTGGAGAAGGGCGATGGCCCCGCGCTGCTTCAGCTGGTCTATCCGCTGGGCCGTGTTACCGCGCGCGGGACTCTACGCAGCGGGTTCACCGGCCTGCGCAGCCAGAGCTTTGCCGAGTATGCGGCGAACATGAAGCTGGGCTCGGGCTTTCACGAGCAGATCAGCGACATGATCGTGGAGCGTGATGGCGATATCGCGATGGTCTGGGCGCCGTTCACCGTCTCGATTGAAGGCAAGTTGGTCAGTTGCGGGATCGATCACTTCGATTTCGTCCGCGAGAACGGCAATTGGAAAGTGATGAACCTCACGTTCTCCTCGCGTACGGAAGGGTGCGGCGCGTGATCAAGTCTCTCCTTATCGCCAATCGCGGCGAGATTGCCTGCCGCATTATCCGCACGGCGCGCAGCATGGGCATTCGCACCGTTGCGGTCTATTCCGATGCCGATGCCAAGGCGCTGCATGTCCGTTCGGCGGACGAGGCGGTGCATATCGGCCCGAGCCCGGCGCGCGAAAGCTATCTGGTGGGCGAGAAGATCATCGCCGCTGCCAAGGCGACGGGCGCGGAGGCGATCCATCCCGGCTATGGCTTCCTCTCCGAGAATGCCGAGTTTGCGCAGGCCGTGATCGACGCAGGGCTGATCTGGGTCGGCCCGAAACCCGCCTCGATCACCGCGATGGGCCTGAAGGACGCGGCCAAGCAGCTGATGGCGGCGGCGGGCGTGCCCGTCACGCCGGGCTATATGGGCGAGAACCAGGACCCGGCCTTCCTTGCCAACCAAGCTGCTGAAATCGGCTACCCGGTCCTCATCAAGGCCGTCGCAGGCGGGGGCGGCAAGGGGATGCGCAAGGTGGAGGCGGCGGCGGACTTTGCCGATGCGCTCGCCTCGTGCCAGCGCGAGGCTGCGGCTTCGTTCGGCAATGCCCATGTGCTGATCGAGAAGTACATCCAGCGCCCGCGCCATATCGAGGTGCAGGTCTTCGGCGATACCCACGGCAATGTCGTCCACTTGTTCGAGCGCGACTGCTCGCTTCAGCGCCGCCACCAGAAAGTGATCGAGGAAGCCCCCGCGCCGGGCATGGACGATGCGACGCGCGAGGCGCTCTGCGCGGCGGCGGTGAAGGCGGCGAAAGCGGTCGATTATGTTGGCGCGGGGACAATCGAGTTCATCGCCGATGCCAGCGAGGGCCTGCGCGCGGACCGCATCTGGTTCATGGAAATGAACACGCGGCTGCAGGTGGAGCATCCGGTGACGGAGGAAATCACCGGCGTCGATCTGGTCGAATGGCAGTTGCGCGTGGCGGGCGGGGAGCCGCTGCCCAAGCGGCAGGACGAGCTTTCGATCAACGGCTGGGCGATGGAAGCGCGGCTCTATGCGGAGGATCCGGCGAAGGGATTTTTGCCGAGCATTGGCGAAGTCTCCACATTCGAGATCGCCGCGCCCGCTCGCATTGATGCTGCGGTGGAGGACGGCGACAGCATATCGCCGTTCTACGATCCGATGATCGCCAAGATCATTGTGCACGGCGACAAACGGGCCGATGCGCTTAGGAAGCTCTTGAAGGCCTGCAGCATGACGCAGGTCTCCTCGGTCAAGACAAACGCGGCTTTTCTGAAGCGTCTGGTCGGCCATCAGCTGTTTGCTAGCGCGGAAATCGATACCGGCTTCATCACCCAGCACGCGGCCGATTTGGAAAAGCCGGAAGCGTTGATCGAAGCCCTGCTCGATGATGCCACTACATTGTTGCTTGGCAAGACGCTGAGTCGGGGGCGCTGGCCCGGTCCTTCCATCGATCACAGCTATTTTGATCGCTTTGAGAGCGAGCCTTGGCGGCAGAACTTCGGGTTCCGGTTGAACGCCGATTGGAACCATGAGATCGCGTTTGTAGCTGATGGCCAGACGGTCCGCCGGGAACTTCCGGACGATTACTTCGAACGTCGCGTTGAGGCACGGGTGCGCAGCGATGGCGGTGTAGTCTTTCGGGAAGGCGCGGCACTGGTGGTCCAGACGCGCTGGGACGGCTCCGGTCGAGGAGCTCACGCCGGAGACGGCGCAATCCTCGCCCCCATGCCCGGCAAGGTCATCGCGGTCGAAGTCACCGCAGGGGACACCGTCACCAAGGGCCAGAAACTCCTCGTCCTCGAAGCGATGAAGATGGAACACGCGCTCACCGCGCCGTTTGATGGCACGGTGGCGGAGCTGACTGTGGCGTTGGGCTCGCAAGTGCAGGTGGAAGCCTTGCTGGTGCGCGTGGAGAAGGCGGACGACTGAAAAACCCCCCTCCCCGGCGGGGAGGGGATGGGGGAGGGGGAGCGCGAAGCGCATGGGCGCCAGCGCCGTAAACCCCTCCCCAACCCTCCCCTTGAGGGGAGGGGGCACGAACAAGGAATTGGGAATATGGCAGGCCGCTACTTCGATGAATGGCAGGTGGGCGACAAGCTCACCCACGAAATCCGCCGCACCGTGACCGAGACGGACAACCTCCTGTTCTCGGTGATGACGCACAACCCGCAGCCGCTGCACATCGATGCCGAAGCCGCGCGCGCCAGCGAGTTCGGCCAGATCCTCGTCAACGGCACTTTCACCTTCGCGCTGATGGTGGGGCTTTCGGTGGGCGACACTACGGTCGGCACGCTCGTCGCCAATCTCGGTTACGACAAGCTGGTGATGCCCAAGCCCGTGTTCCTAGGGGATACCCTACGCGCGACCAGCGAAGTGGTGGAACTGCGCGCTAGCAAATCACGCCCAGATGCAGGGATCGTGACCTTTGCGCACGAGGCACTCAACCAGCGGGACGAAGTTGTCTGCCGGTGCCTGCGGATGGCGCTATTGCACAAGAAGCCAATCTGAAACGCACCCAATCCCGCTCATGCTGAGCTTGTCGAAGCATCATGCGCAAGGGTGGCGCCAGCACCCTTCGACAAGCTCAGGGTGAGCGGGGCTCGGGAGTTAGACTCGCTTAGCTCGCTGCGAAGAGCAGGCGGCCCGGGCCGAGTGTTTCAAGCACTTGCGTGATCTCGCGCGGGTTCACTGCGAAACAGCCCTGGCTGCGGCCAACGCGACCTTGCGCGGCAACGACGGCGGGGGACACATAACTTGCCGCGTGGATAACGATGCCGCGCTCCATCGCCCGGTCATTATCCGGATCGAGCCCCACCAGCCGGCGCGAACGGCCATGCTTGCCGTAGTAGAGCTCGCCCGTCACATAGCTGCCGCGCGAGGACGCCTCTGAGTCCATCAGATTCGAGAAGTGTTCGGCAATGCCGCGATTCGCCGGGTCCGATCCCCGGCCATGGGCGACCAGCAGCGGGGCCGAAACCGTTCCCCCGACGAGATCGACAATATGGAAACGCGCCTCGCGCGAAGGCTGCGAGAAATCGACGATGCCGATGCGGTCGCGCACCGCGATCACCGCGCCGTGCTGGTCAAGCGCGGCGAGCGCCCGGGGAATGAGCGGCAGAATGCCCGACCGCGCAATCGCCACCGGTTCACCCTGCACGACCGGCGTGCTTGCCTCGGCCACAGGCACGGTGCCCCAGAACGTGCCGCCCGGCAGTTCGGCTTCCTGCGCCTGCAACCCATCGCGCGGCAGCACGAGCGAGGCAGCGGTTCCGGCAAGGGCGCCAATGAGCTGGCGCCGGTTGATTGTCATTGTCCCAGCAAATCCCGAACGCGTTGGCGATCCCTCACCAGACTAAGGCAGGCAAAGGGTGATCATCCAACCCCCATGCCCTTGCTGTTGCGACGAAGCGTGGCCTGTGCGCCACTGGCCGTTGGCTGAAGCCGTTTGAGCGAAAGCTCGGCATCCCTGCGGACAGGACGGATTCGCGCGCGGCAAAAAGGAAGTGTTGAAGGGCAGGGTTTCACCACATGCCGGACCGCGCGGTGCGCAATTTTCTTCATGGAGGGTAGAAGATATGTCGAACGATATAGGGATAAGCAATAAAAAGTTACAAATAGCGACTCAGAGAATTCCAGCATTAAATTTGCTGCGTGGACATCGTGTCACACTTGAGCGGAACCCACGGAAAACCGCCACTTTTGCGTTACAGCTCAGTGTCAGAATGTCAGAAAACCGTCACGCAAGCTGCCTAGAGCGCCGTCATCCGGGGCCTAAGACCTGTCTAATTGAGGTTTACCATGACATTCGAAAACACCCTTCGCACCGGCCTGCTGGCCGGAGCGGCGACGCTCGCACTCGCTTCGTTTCCTGCCTTCGCGGCCGCTGCGGCCGAGCCTGCCGCAGCGGAGGCCGCACCAGCGCCTGCCGCCGGTCTGCCTGACGGCGTGCCGATCGAGGAAATCGTCGTCACCGCGACGAAGCGCGAAACCAGCCTGCAGAAGACCCCGATCTCGATCTCGGTGGTGAATGCGGAAACCATCCGCGAGCGCCGCGTGCAGAGCCTGCTCGATCTCGCCGACGGCGGCGTGCCGAGCCTTCGCGTCGCGACCTTCGAAGCGCGCCAGTCGGCACTGACCATCGGCATCCGCGGCATCGTTCCGCTCGATGCGAACCAGCCCGCGCGCGAACAGGGCGTTGGCATCTACATCGACGGTGTCTACCTGGGCCGCCAGCATGGCCTCAACACCGGCCTGTTCGATATCGAACGCGTCGAAGTGCTCAAGGGTCCGCAGGGCACCCTGTTCGGCCGCAACACCGAAGGCGGCGCGCTCTCGCTCATCTCGAAGGCGCCCACCGGCGAATTCGGCGGCAGCATCGATGGCAGCATCGGCAACATCGGCTCGCGCAGCGCGGCGATCCACCTGAACCTGCCCGAAGTGAAGGGCTTTTCGGTCAAGCTCGATGGTGTCTACCAGCACCAGGATCCCGTCACCAAGAACCCGCTGCAGGGCCAGGAAGGCTGGGGCCTGTTCGATCGCAAGGGTTTCCGCGCTGCCGTGCGCTGGAAGCCGGTCGATGGCATTACCAACGATTTCACCTATGACGTTGCGCGCGACGAGAACACGCCGTTCTACAGCCAGCTGCTCAACTACAACCCCAACAACTGCCTCAGCGGCGGTTCGAACGCCTCGCCGCTGGCGATCCCCGCCGGCAGCGCCTGCACCACCCCCGGCACTGCCTTTGTCGGCACGCAGGGCACCGTTCGCCCACTGCTTCCGGGCGTCGTGGTCAACGGCGAAACCCTGATGCGCACGGCCGACATCGGCGTTCCGCAGCGCCGCAGCTTTGATGAGACGCACGGCTTCACCAACGTCCTCAAGTGGAAGATTTCGCCGGAAGTCGAACTGCGCTCGATCACCGCATGGCGCGGCGTGGACGTGCAGCAGTGGGACAACTCGGGCGGCGCGCACCGCGTGCCGGTCGTCAACTACACGCCGGCGTGTACCGCGAATGGCCCGGCGAGCTGCACCTTCAGCCGCTACAGCCTCGCCGACCTGCGCCAGCGCCAGTTCAGCCAGGAACTGCAGGCTGTCGGCACGATCGGTTCGGTCGACTACGTTGCCGGCCTCTACTACTTCACCGAAGCTGTGAGCGACACCGCCGCCACGCCGAACTCGATGCGCGTGATCTACAACACGCCCACCCAGGCAACCTACGTGCCCAACACGTTCTGCACGGCCGATACGCCGGAATTCGTCGGCCAGGCGGTGAACGGTTGCTCGATCGACCGTGCCTCGCAGGTGCGCTCCAAGAGCTATGCGGCCTTTGGCCAGGCCACCTGGAATGCGTCCGAGAAGCTCCACATCACGGTCGGCGGTCGCTACACCTGGGACGAAAAGCAGGGTCAGCTGACCTTCTCGCGCAACGTCGACTACCGCACCAACCCGGTTATCGCGGCGCAGAACGGCTACCAGCCGCTCGACAAGAAGTGGCGGCGCTTCAACCCGCTGGTCACGGTTGCCTATGATTTCGACAGCGATATCCATGGCTATGTGAAGTACGCGACCGGGTATCGCGCTGGCGGCGCTAGCTCGCGCACGTCCGATTATCGGGCGTTCAATCCGGAAGACGTCAAGAGCTACGAAGTCGGTCTTAAGGCTGACCTGTTCAACCGCCATGCCCGCCTCAACCTCGCAGGCTACGTCATGAATCGGACGAACAGCCAGGTCGATCTTTCGACGGTCCAGCCCACGGCGACCGGCAACTTCAACAACCTCGTGACCTTCAACGCCCCGGGCACCACCAAGATCCGCGGCGTGGAAGCCGACCTCACGGTGAAGCCGGTCGATCGCCTGACGCTGAACCTCTCCTATGCCTATACCTACACCGACATTCCTCTCGTGCCGGTGACGTACACGCAGTTCAGCAGCACGGGCGTCGCGCTCAACAGCACGACCGTGTTGCAGAAGTTCTACATCGTCTACACCCCGCGCAACGCGGCAAGCGCCTCGGTTGATTACGACCTGCCTGAAATTCTTGGCGGCGCCCGCCCCAAGCTGCACGTCGATGCCAACTATGCGCAGGCGACGCAGGCTTTCGACCAGTTTGCCACGAAGGCTGACTCGAGCTTCATCGTCAACGCCCGCCTGTCGCTGCTCGACATCGGGCTTGGCGGCGGTGCTGCCAACAAGCTCAACATCGGCCTGTGGAGCCGCAACGTGTTCAACCACCAGTACGTCTACCGCCGCGATCCTTCGAACAGCCTTCCCGCTGTCCAGACGACCGGTCCGGCGAACACGAACGTTGTCGTGATCGGCAACAACGGCAGCGTCCTGGGTGACTACGGCAACTTCAACATGCCGCGCACTTTCGGTTTCGACGCCTCGATCAAGTTCTGATCGCAGCGTAGACCGCGCACAGCAGAACGGCGGCCGGAGCGATCCGACCGCCGTTTTTCTTTGCGCGGAAGGCGCGAAGGGGCTCAGCGCTTGTCGAGGCCGATCCGGCCCGAGCCGAAGGCCGCGACCTGCAGCAGGCCGCCCGCCATGGCGAGGTTCTTCAGGAAGTGGATGAACTGGTTCTGGTCAGCGAAGTGCGCGTGAAAGGCGAGCGCGGCGATCACGCTGAAGCCGGCCAGAACCAGCGCCACGAACCGCGTGCGAAAGCCCGCGATCAGCGCGAGGCCGCCGCCGACCTCGATCAGCGCCGCAGCGATCAGCGCGGCGGGCGCGAAAGGCAGGCCGGCGCTGGCGATATAGCCGATCGTGGCATCGGGGTTGGCGATCTTGCCGATGCCGCTCAAAATGAAGATCGCAGCGATCAGGACGCGGCCGGCGGCGGCGAGGATGTGGCCGGTGACCGGGACGGAGACTTCGGCGGCGGGGACGGTTGCAGTGGTGGTGGTCATGGCATGATCCTTTGCAAGTCAGGCCGGGCGAGGGGCCGTCCGGTCTTGTTGCAATCGGGATAAGCCTGTTCTGGCATCCGGAAAATCCGGATAAGTTCAATCAAATTGTTCGATCATATTGAAAAGCGGGAACGTGCTTACGCCGCGCGGCGTGGCCCGGGCTTGCTGCGGTTATCGCGCACCAGTCGCTCGTAGCTGGCGAACAGCTCGGCGAAATGGTCGTCCATCACGCGCGGGCTCGGGATTTCGGCGCGGGGGCCGTCGAGCCCGGTTTCGCGCGCGATGCAGTATTCCACGATTGTTTCCGCCGCCGCCGCTGCATTGGCGGATTCATAGATCCACCCGCCAGACGCACGCGCCTGGTCAGCCGCGCCGCCTTCATCAGGGGCGATCAGCGGCAGCCCGCTGGCGCGCGCCTCGGCCGCGACCATGCAGAATGTCTCGGCCTCGCAGCCATGGACCAGCGCATCGGCGCTCGCCATCACGCGCGCCAGCTCGGCCCGGTCGGTGATCGGCTCGAGAATGCGGATATGCGGATTGCCGCCAATGCGCTTCTCGATCGCCTTGAGATCGCGCCCCTGTCCCGCCAGCACCATGCCGACCGGACGGCGCGTACCCGCCGCGGTGACGGCATCGACCAGCATCGGCCAGCGCTTTTCAGGCGCGAACCGGCCCACGCCGATCAGCAGCGTCGCGTCCTCGGGCAGTTCGCACAGATCGAGCAGGCCCTTGCGCAGCCGTGCATCGCGGTGGCCGGGTGCAAACACACCGGGATCGACGCCCATCGGATTGGTCACGACGCCCGCGAGGCCGCCTTTGGTGAGCCGGTCCGACAGGCCCTGGCTCGCGCTCACGATCATGTCGAACTGCGTGTCGAGCTTGCGCAAGTGCCGCCAGTAGCGGTCGAACGCCTTGTCGATTACCGGGCGCGGGGCAACGCCATCGAACCAGCGGTAGGCATAGGCCGAAAGCGGATCGGCATGCATGATCAGCGCGCGCGGCGCCGCGCCCGGCCAATCGCCGACAAGGCTGGCGCTGCGCCAGGGCGAGGAAGCCTCCACCATGTCCGGCGCTTCGCGGTTGAGCGCGGCATAGAGCCCGGGCACGTCGCTGAAATAGCGGTAGTTGAAATCGAGCGGGAACACCGTGTTCTTCAGCCAGACGATGCGCGCGTTCGGTCCGCGTTCCTCGACGCGGTTTTCCTCGCCCGGTGCGATGACGACCACTTCGTGGCCCAGCGCCGCACCGGCCTTCAGCTTGCGATCAACATATGTGCGCACACCGCCACCCTTGGGCGCGTAGAAAGCGCATACATCCACGAGCTTCATGCGAATACCTATGATCGTTTGAGCGGCCCGAACGAGAACAGGCCGGTACGGTAATTCATCACGATGCGCAATGTAGTCAGCCCGCCACCCGCATTGACTGAGACAGTGCTGGCCTTTGGCTTCGACCACCCCAGCTTCGGATTGGCCGAAAAACCGATGCCATCGTGGCTGAGGCTGAACTTGCGATCGGCATTGCGGTCATGCAGCACCGTCACCGCGTACGTGCCGGGTCCGGGCAGGCGGATGCATACGCGCGGCGTCGGCTCGGCCGGAACCCCCACTTCCACGCGGCGGAAGGTCTTGCCGGCCATGACCAGAATGTTGTCGTCTGCCAGAAAGTCGCTGTCGTTCGCCGGATAGACCTCGACCTTCACGCGCCCGGCGCGGTCCTTGAGGCCGATCAGATCGACAAGAAAGGCTGGCCCGCTCTCACCGGGGCGGCATTGCCCTTCGGCCTTGCCCAGATCCGGCGTTGAAGGGATTGGCCCTGCGCCGCAAAGCAACGCAAGTGCTGTCCCCAGGAAGATGGCCCGTTTCAAGCATTCTTCTCCTTCTGCACCAGATCAAGCAGCATCAAGCCAATGAACAACACCACATGCGTTGCCACGATCAGAAGCGATATCATGGCAATCATGTCGCTTGTCTGAACCTGACTGCCGACAAGCAGGGTCGAGATTCCGGCAAACGCGATGTCTTTATTGGGAATGAGCGGCAGGCGGGACAAGAGCAGCCGAACAGTTGCGAACAAAAGCCACGAACCCATGCCCACGCCGGGGAGGATAAGGTGCCAGGCAAGCGCGGAGAGGCCGGTATTGGCCACGATACGCAAGGTGTGGACGACGAAGACGAAACCAAGGTCAGCGCGGGGCAGGCTGAGCAGGCCATTGCGGAAGAACATGATGACGAGGCTGGTGACGAGCACCACGCCGATCGAGGTGGTGAGCACGTGCCCGTCGGTCGTGCCCGCGCCGTCGAGCCCAAGCTGGCTGATGATCGGCCACGTGAAGATCAGCAGCAGCACTGTCATGATATTGCCCGCGAGCGCTGAAAGGATCGCCACGTCCTTCACCGCGCCGAAGGGTGAGCCGGCCATCTTCACATGGCGCCGCGCCCAATCGTAGAAATAGACTTCACCGACATAGCCCAGCAGCAATTCGTTGCCGATCAGCTTCTTGAGCAGTGGGAAGATGCCCGAAACCGGAATGCCCCACAGCTTGCGGAAGATCACCCAGTCCGCCACCGGCCCTGCGAAGTAGCTCGCCGCCAGCACCAGCCAGATCCACGGGGATGTCGGCACGATCGACCAGACCTGACCCCAATCGATCTTGCGCAGCTGCCACAGCACGGCAACCAGAATGGCGAGCGAGATCACCGGGCCGACCCAGCCGCTCCACTTGCGCAGGCTGCGTTCGAGCGGCGCGGTGGAAGGCAGCGCGGTAGGCAGCACTGGCGGCAGGGTTTCGGTCAGGGCTTCGGGTGGAACCATGGGGGAAAAATCCTTCGAGGAGCCCGCCTCGCCATCGGGGTTAAGCACGGGCGAGGCCCTCCATCAGCGCGAGATAGCCATGCGAAGCTATCTCTACGGTGAACCGCCGTGATTGATCGCGCGCAACGGCTTCGTCAAATTTCAACTTGGCAATGTCTTCCATCGCCTGTGCCAGCGCTGATGCATCGCCTACCGGCACGAGGAGGCCGAACCGGCCGCCGCCCAGCATGTCCTCCATGCTCACGCTGCACCGGGTCGAAACCACCGGCAGACCGGCTGCCAGCGCCTCTGCTACCACGGCAGGAACGCCTTCATATTCCGAGGAAAGTACCAGCGCATCCGCCGCTGCCAGCTCGGCATCGAGCGGGCTGACGTGGCCTGGCATGCGCACCTTTCCGCTCAGTCCCAGACGGGCGATCTGCGCCTCCAGCGCCCGGCGTGCAGAACCTTCGCCAATGATGGCCAATCGGTCATCCGGCCCCGCCATGCGCGCAAAGGCATCGATCAGCAGGGCGAAATTTTTCTGTGCGGCAAGCCTGCCGATGGCCAGGAAGCGCCGTCCGGGCGCGCGCGGCGCCGCTTTGGCGGCTTCGCGCGCAGCCGCCAGCCGCTGGATGTCTGCTTCGGCGAGCGAGGGGTCGTCGATCACCGCAATCCGCGCATCCTCCGCGCGCATCAGGGTGCCGATCTCCTCGCGCATCGGCGGCGCCATGCCCACCAGCCGGTTCAGCATCCGGCCCTGTATCCGCAGCCATACCCGGTAGAACGGGCGGGCCGGGGCGGGCAGGTCGCTCCGGGTCAGGTCGTTGCTGATCTTGGCGACGATGGGCGGGCAGGCCTTGCCCAGCAGCAGCCGCATTGCCACCGCCACCACGGTATAGGAATTGCCCGCGCAAAACAGCACGTCGGGCCGGATCCGCCGGATCGCGCGGGGCAGCAGGGCGATCATCCACAGCGTTTCCCAGGCCGCGCTCGGGATCGCCTCGGGACCGAGCACATCGTACTCCAGCCCCGGCCACTCGCGCTTCATCGCGCCCGCCGTGCGCCCCAGAACCAGCCGCGCGTCGTGCCCCTGCGCGCGCCATGCCTCATGCAAGCGCAGCGCCACGCGCTCGACGCCGCCCGGCTCGAAGCTGTGGAGGAACGTCAGAATGCGCAGGGGCTGCGCGCCAGCGGGCGTTCCGCGGGTCAGCGCGGCCGACAGCGCGTTCATGCGCCGCCGCCGAGCGCGGCATAGCGCGAAGGCTCATGCGTGCGCACGAAGCGCGCCAGCGTGCGGTCGATGCTGTCCAGCAGCGCGGGCACCGTCGTATCGCCCGGATGGACGGCCACGCGGATCGTGCGGGTGAAGGGGAGGGCCGCCCGGCCCAGCGCTGCGGCCAGCAGCGAACTGGCGATGCGGGCCTTGCTGCGGCTCGCCCAGGTGATCACCGGGCCTTTCGCCAGCACTTCGCCGCTCGCGGGCCGCCACACCTTCATGTGGTCCTCGGCCAGTGCAAAACCCAGCTCGCGCATCGCCGCATGCGCGCCATCGCCATAAAGCCACGCCGGCGCGATGAAGCCTGCCACCGGGCGGCCGATGACGTCTTCCACCAGCGCGCGCCCATCGCGCATGCGGGCGAGCGCCTCGGCCTGCGGCAGGTTCAGGAACTCGCCTTCGCCCGCGGTCATGTGCTTGCCCTTGATCGCGGCAAGGCCCTCGGTCGCCGGCGTCTCGTCCTTGTGGGACCAGCCGTGAAGGAACATCTCGATGCCCTGATCGGCCCAGCCGCGCAGCCTTGCCGCGAACGCGGCGTTGCCCGCAATCGGCGCGCCGCGCCAATGGTCGGGGATCACCAGCATGGCGAACTTCGCCTCGCCCACGTGCCGCGTCAGCCGCTCCGCCAGCGCATCGACCTGAGCCTCGAACCGCGGCGAGACATCGTGGATCGAAACGACCAGCCGGTTTTCTGGCCGCCGCCGCGCGGAAACAGGGGAGGAGGGCGCGGGGGCGTTCATGCGCGCGCCGGTATCACCACATGCTGCACTGCCGCAAGGCGCAGTCGCATCCCGCCATCGTTTGTCGTCATCGGTGTGGCCCCTGCGCGTGAACTGGTTTGGCCCATTTGCCCGCTTAGTGCACGCCAACTGCGGCGAGGACATGGCAATCGTGTGACCAATCCGCAAGACGGCGCAGGTCCCGCCGCAGATCGGCGAAATCCCCGCGCGCTTCGTCGCGGCGCTATTGTCTATCGAAAAAGTTGAGTTAACGTCAGGCCTGTCGGGACGTGCACCGAGTCGACCGGCCATTTCCTCTCCTGGAGACGTTTTATGGCCAATTTCATCACTGTTCAGAACGAAGCGGTCCAGCCGGTGATCCTTACCGTGCCGGGCCTTGGCAACTCCGGCCCCGGCCACTGGCAGACGACATGGGAGGCCCGCTTGCCGCGCTGCCGCCGGGTCGATCTGGGGCTGTGGGAAGATCCCCATCGCAACACCTGGGTGAACAAGCTCAACCTCGCGGTCCAGCGCGCCGAAGGGCCGGTGGCGCTCGCCGCGCACAGCCTCGGCTGCCTCGCGGTTGCCTGGTGGGCGGAGTACGAGCAGCCCGGTGGACCCGTGGATGGCGGAAAGGTCATCGGCGCGCTGCTGGTGGCCCCGCCCGATGTAGAGGAGCGCCCGCTCGACCGGCGGCTCACCCGCTTCGCCCCTGTGCCCGAGCGCGCGCTGCCGTTTCCTTCGGTGCTCGTTGCCAGCCGCAACGACCCTTACCTGACGATGGCGCAGGCACGCGGGCTTGCCCGCCGCTGGGGCGCCCGCCTCGCCGATGCGGGGGAGGTCGGCCACATCAACGCCGCGTCCGAACTGGGCGATTGGGCATTTGGCCGCCTGCTGCTCAACACGCTCCTGCCGCAGCCGCTGCCGGTTGTGCAGGATACACCGCGTGCGCAGCCGGCGGCGCGGGACGAGTTTGATCCGGCGCTAGTCTGGCAGCGCGCCTGAGCGGATTCCGGGTCCGTCCACCCCGGGTCCGGCATAGGAGGCGGCGCGATCGATCCTCAATCCCGTCGATCGCGCCGCCTCGCTTTTTGATTGCCATGTGAAGCCCGCCGCCTGTGGGTCCTCCCAGCGCGCGGCGTCCATCGCCGCCCCATCAAGCGCGCGCCATTCGCCCCCTTGCGGAAACTGCGCAAGGCTGCGCGCCGCCCGCCACGCCGCCAGCGCCGCGACATGGTCTTCCAGCGCGCGGTCGCGGTTTTCCCAGTCGATCCACGTCACCGCGTTGTCTTGCGCATAGGCGTTGTTGTTGCCTTGCTGGCTGCGACCGAACTCGTCGCCTGCCGTCAGCATGATCGTGCCGGTCGAGACGAACAGCGTGCCCAGCATCGCCCGAGCCAGCTCCGCGCGGCGGGCGCGCACCGCGGGATCATCGCTCGGCCCTTCGACGCCGTTGTTCCAGCTGAAGTTCTCGCCATGTCCGTCGCGATTGTCCTCGCCGTTGGCGTGGTTGTGCCGCTCGGCATAGGCGAGCGTATCGGCCAAGGTGAACCCGTCATGCGCGGCAAGGTAGTTCACCCCGCGGCAGTCCTTGCCGAAAATGTCGGACGAGCCTGCAATCCGCGTCGCCAGCAGGCCAACGCCCGCATCGCCCCGCCAGAACCGCCGCACATCATCACGATAGCGGTCGTTCCATTCGAGCCAGTGCGCGGGAAACCGCCCCACCTGATAGCCGCCCGGCCCGATATCCCACGGCTCGGCAATCAGCACCCGGTCCGCGAGCCACGGATCGGCGGCAATCTCGGCAAAGATCGGCGCATCCGCCGCAAAGCCCGGCCCGCGCGCCATCACGGTTGCGAGATCGAAGCGGAACCCGTCCACCCCGCAATGCTGCACGAAATGGCGCAAACTTTCGATCACCAGCGCGCGCACCGCCGGGTTCGCGAAATCGAGCGTGTTGCCGCAGCCGGTATCGTTGATCAGCGAGCCATCGGCGTTGTGGGCATAGGCCGCATTGTCGAGCCCGCGAAACGACAGCACCGGCCCCAGCACATCGCTTTCACCAGTATGGTTGAACACGAGATCGAGGATCACCCCGATCCTGCGCGCGTGGAGCGCCGCCACCGTCTCGCGCAGTTCCGCCACGCCGCCCGGGCACAGCCGCGGATCGAGCGCCATCGGTACGACCGGATTATACCCCCAGGCATTGCTGAGCCCGAGTGGCGGCAGGTGGCGCTCATCGATCCACGCCGTGATCGGCATGAGCTCCACCGCGCTGACATGCAGCTTTTCGAGATGCGCCAGCACCGCCGGATGCGCGAGCGCCGCCACTGTGCCGCGCTTCGCCTCGGGCACATCCGGATGCAGCATGGTGAGGCCGCGCACGTTGACTTCGTAGATCAGCCCGCCGCGCTTGAAGACCGGTGGCCGCAAGGGCACCTCCGGCAACGGGCCGTGCATCACCGCGCGCGGAACCAGCGCGGCGGTATCCACGCCGTACGCCGAAAGCGCGGGGCTGTAGGTGAAGGCACGGTCCAGCTCGAACGCGCGCGGATCGACCAGAAGCTTGGCAGGATCGAACCACAGTCCGCGCTCGGGCGCCCATTCGCCTTCCGCGCGCAGGCCATAGCACGTGCCGGGAGCAGGGGCCTCGAGCACCCAATCATCCCCCCGCCGCGCCATCGGCAGCCGGGTCTCGGCATCCCCGTCAAACAGGCAGAGCGTGAGAGCCTCGGCGCGCGGCGCGCGCACCGAAAGCTGGGTCATGTGATCACGTCAGGCGCCGACCGGCCGGTGCGCGCGGCGATCCCGGCAATCGCTTCGGCTGCTGCGATCAGATCGCCCAGCATGGCGTCGGTATCGGCATCGAGCGTGCCGCCCGCTGGCTCGTAGCGCTCCAGATAGAGCCGCAACGTCGCGCCCTCGGTGCCCGTGCCTGAAAGCCTGAGCACGATGCGCGATCCGCCCACAAACAGCACGCGCAGGCCTTGGTTGGCGCTGTGCGAGCCATCGACCGGATCGTCATAGGCAAAGCTGTCGGCCTTCTCGACCGTCAGCGGCCCGAAGACCTTGCCGGGCAGCGCGGGGAACGAGGCCTCCAGCGCGGCCATCAGCGCCTCCGCCACATCCTTGGGCAGTGCTTCATAATCGTGCCGCGCGTAGTAATTCCGCCCGAACTTCGCCCAGTGCGCCCGCGCAATCGCCTCCACGCTCTCGCCCCGCACGGCAAGGATGTTGAGCCAGAGCAGCACCGCCCAGAGCCCGTCCTTCTCGCGCACATGGTCCGAACCGGTGCCCGCGCTTTCCTCGCCGCAGATCGTCGCCTTGCCCGCATCGAGCAGGGTGCCGAAGAACTTCCAGCCCGTCGGCGTCTCGAATGCCGGAATGCCGAGCGCCTCCGCCACCCGGTCTGCCGCTGCGCTCGTCGGCATCGAGCGCGCGATCCCGGAGAGGCCTTTGGCATAGCCCGGCGCGAGGTGCGCATTGGCCGCCAGCATCGCGAGGCTGTCTGATGGCGTGATGAAGATGCCCTTGCCCACGATCAGGTTGCGGTCTCCGTCCCCGTCCGATGCTGCCCCGAACGCGGGCGCATCGGGCGAGAACATGAGGTCGAACAGCACTTTGGCATGGACGCGGTTGGGATCGGGATGGTGCCCACCAAAGTCTTCCAGCGGCACGCCATTGTGGACGGTGCCGGGGCGGAACCCCAGCCGCTTTTCCAGCACTTCGATGGCGTAGGGGCCGGTCACGGCATGCATCGCATCGAACGCCATGCTGAGGTCATTCGCGACCGCCGCGCGGATCGCGGGGAAATCGAACAGCGTCTCCATCAGATCGGCCCAGTCGGCCACAGAATCGATCACCACGACGGTCATGCCCGCCACCGTCTGCACGCCCAGCGTATCGAGATCGACGTCCGCCGCTTCCACCGTCAGCCAGCGGTCGATCACCTTGGTCCGCGCGAAGATCGCATCGGTAATCGCCTCGGGCGCGGGGCCGCCATTGGCGATGTTGTACTTGATGCCGAAGTCCTCGTCCGGCCCGCCGGGGTTGTGGCTGGCCGAAAGGATGAGCCCGCCGCTCGCACCGTACTTGCGGATCACATGGCTGGCGGCAGGCGTCGAAAGGATGCCGCCACGGCCCACCAGCACCCGGCCGTAGCCATTCGCCGCCGCGATGCGGATCGCCGCCTGGATCACCGTCCGGTTGTGATACCGTCCGTCCCCGCCGATCACGAGCGTCGAACCCGGCTCGGGCGAGACAGCATCGAACACCGACTGGATGAAGTTCTCGGCGTAGTTGGCTTGCGCGAACACGCGGACCTTCTTGCGCAGGCCCGAAGTACCGGGCTTCTGGTCGGCGAACGGCGTCGAGGGAATCGTCTGGATCATGGCGTTACCGTAAGGCTCTTGTAGAGGTCGGCATAGGCCCCGCCGCTGCCGGTCCATGAGAAATCGGCGCTCATCCCCGCGCGCTGCAGGCTGCGCCAGGCGGCGGGATCGCGGAACAGTTGCACCGTCCGGGTCAGCGCATCGGCGAGGGTCTGATACCGCACCCCGTCAAACTGTACGCCCGTCGCCACGCCGGCCTGCCGGGCGGCGAGATTGGCGTCGATCACCGTATCGGCAAGCCCCCCCGTGCGGCTCACCACCGGCACGCAGCCATAGGCGAGGCCATAGAGCTGCGTCAGCCCGCAAGGCTCGAACCGGCTCGGCACTAGGATCGCATCACCCCCGCCCAGCATGTGGTGCGAAAGCGCCTCATCATAGCCGATGCGCACCCCGATCCGCCCCGGATGCCGCGCCGCTGCCGCATGAAACCCGCTTTCGAGCGCCGCATCGCCCGAACCCAAAAGCGCCAACCGCCCGCCGATGCCGACAAGATGGTCTGCCGCTTCGAGCAGCACGTCCATGCCCTTCTGCCAGGTCAGCCGGCTGATGACGATAAAAAGGGGACTGTCCCCATTTTCGAGCCCAAATTCGGCCTCCAGCGCGCGCTTGTTCGCCGCTCGCTTGCCGAGTGCCTTGGCGGTGTAGGGGGCCTTCAGCGCCGGATCGCTCGCCGGGTTCCACACCGCCGGATCGATCCCGTTGACGATCCCGCTCACGTCGCTTTCCCGCGCGCGGATCAGGCCTTCGAGGCCCATGCCGAAGCCGGGCTCGCGGATTTCGCGCGCGTAAGTCGGGCTCACCGTGGTGATCCGGCTGGCGGAAGCGAGACCGGCTTTCAGGAAGCTGATCCCGCCGTGATATTCGATCCCGTCGATCGCCATGGCCTGCGGCGGAAGGCCCAGCGCCGGAAACAGGTCCGCGCCGTAATGCCCCTGAAACGCCATGTTGTGGATCGTGATCACCGAAGGCAGCTGCGGCCCCGCTGGTGCAAAGCGCTCATAGGCCAGCGTCATCCCCGCCTGCCAGTCATGAGCATGGACGAGATCGAACGACAGCCCTTTGACCACGCCCCCCGCCACATCCGCCGCCGCGCGACCGAAGGCGGCAAAGCGTTTCCAGTTGTCCGCCCAGTCGCGCCCGGTGGCATCGCCATATGGCCCGCCCTCACGCGCATAGAGCCCCGGCGCATCGAGCACCAGCAGTGCATGGCCGCCGATCCTGCCCGCCAGCAGCCGTGCGGGTTCGCCCAGCAGGCTCTCCCACTTGTGCACCACCTTGGGCTTCTTGCCGAGCGTGGCGATCACCGCCGGATAGCCCGGCAGCAGGGTCGTCATGGCCACATCGTGCGCCGCCAGCGCCTCGGGCAGCGCGCCCACCACATCGGCGAGGCCGCCGGTCTTGACCAGCGGCACCGCTTCGGAGGCGACGGAGAGGACATTGAGCGTCATGAGAGCACTCCAGCGCTGCTCCCTTCCCCAGTAGGGAGGGGTTGGGGGAGGGGGTTCGGCCTTTCCCGCAAGCGCCACTCACCCCCACCCGGCCTCCCCCAAACGGGGGAGGGGCAGAAACGGCAGTGAAATGTCGCCGGTGTCACGTCAGCCGCTCGATCATCGCCTTGTTGATCAGGCACACCCCGCTTTCGGTGCGGCGGAAGCGCTTGGCATCGAGGATCGGGTCCTCGCCCACCACAAGGCCCTCGGGAATGCGCACGCCGGAATCGAGGATCACGCGGCTGAGCCGTGCGCCGCGCCCGATGTTGCAATAAGGCAGGATCACGCCCTCATCGACGCTGGAGAACGAGCCCATTTTCACGCCGGTAAACAGCAACGACCGCCGCGCGATCGCGCCCGAGACGATGCAGTCCTGCGAGATCAGCGAGGAAATCGCCATGCCGCGCCGCCCCTCGAGATCGTGGACGAACTTGGCCGGCGCGGCCACGACCTGGTCCGTCCAGATCGGCCAGTCGCGATCATACATGTTGAGCTTGGGCACCACGTCGGTCAGATCGAGGTTCGCCTCGAAATAAGCGTCTACCGTGCCGACATCGCGCCAGTATTCGCCGATTTCCTCGGCCGCGCGGATGCAGCTATCGGTGAAGCGGTGGGCGACAGCCTTCCCGTTCTTGACGATATCGGGGATGATATCCTTGCCGAAATCGCGGGTCGAATTGGGATCGGCCGCATCGCGGCGCAGCGCCTCGAACAGGAACTTCGTCTCGAACACGTAGATGCCCATCGAGGCGAGCGAGTGTTCGGGATCGCCGGGGATCGCGGGCGGATCTTCCGGCTTCTCGACGAAATCGGTGATCACCGAAGCGCCATCGACCGCCATCACGCCAAAGCCCTTGGCTTCCTCGCGCTTCACCACGAGGCAGCCGATCGTCACGTCCGCGCCGGTCGCGACATGCTGCTGCAGCATGATCTCGTAGTCCATCTTGTAGATATGATCGCCCGCAAGGATGACCATGTACTTGGGCGCGTGGCTCGCGATGATGTCGAGGTTCTGGTAAACCGCGTCCGCCGTCCCTTCATACCACGCATGCTCGGAAATGCGCTGTGAAGCGGGCAGGATGTCAAAGCTCTCGTTGCGCTCTGGCCGCATGAAGTTCCATGCGCGCTGCATGTGGCGGATCAGCGAATGCGCCTTGTATTGCGTCGCCACGCCGATGCGCCGAATGCCCGAATTGATCGCGTTCGAAAGCGCGAAGTCGATGATCCGGCTGACCCCGCCGAAATAGACCGCGGGCTTGGCGCGGTTGTCGGTCAGCTCCCACAGGCGGCTGCCGCGCCCGCCTGCCAGCACATAGGCCATGGCGTCACGCGCCAGCGGCTGTCCATAAGTATCGCGCATGGTCCTTCTCCCTCCTTGCCCCAATTCTTGTCTCGTGAAGCGCTTATCCCTCGAACACGAACATCACTGTCGACAGTGGCGGCAGCACGACAAGTGCCGCGCCATCTTGCGCCGTCACGCCGCCCAGATTGCCCTGGCCCGATCCGCCATAGTTGCCCGCATCGCTGTTGAGCGCCTCGCGCCACGTGCCGTTCTCGGGGAACGGCAGGCGGTAGTGCCCGTGCAGCGTCGGTGTCATGTTGCTGACGACAACCACCGTCGGCGCGCCCGGTGCCTTCCGCGCCCAGGCGAAGACCGAAGCGGCGGCATCATCGACCACCAGCCATTCAAAGCCCTCACCCTCGCAATCGCGCTGATGGAGCGCGGGCAAGGTGCGATAGGCGTGGTTGAGGTCCTTCACCCAGCGCTGCACCCCGGCATGTTCAGCGAGATCAAGCTGATACCAATCGAGTTCGCGCGCCTCGCTCCATTCGCGCCCCTGCGCAAACTCCTGCCCCATGAACAGCAGCTTCTTGCCCGGATAGCCCCACATCAGCCCGTAATAGGCGCGCAGGTTGGCGAACTTCTGCCAGGCATCCACGCCGCTCATCTTGCCCAGCAGCGATCCCTTGCCGTGGACCACTTCGTCATGGCTCAGCGGCAGCACGAAGTTCTCGCTGAAGGCATACATCAGCCCGAAGGTGATCTCGTCGTGGTGATAGCGCCGGTGCACCGCATCGCGCGCCATGTAGGCCAGCGTGTCGTGCATGAAGCCCATGTTCCACTTGAACCCGAAGCCGAGGCCCCCGCGTGGTGGCCCGCTCGCATCTGTCGGCAGGGTGACGCCCGGCCAGCTCGTCGATTCCTCGGCAATCGTCAGGAACCCGGCATGGCTCGCATAGACCGCACGGTTCATCGCCTGCAGGAATGCCACCGCTTCCCAGTTCTCGCGGCCCCCCTCGGCATTGGGGATCCACTCGCCGTCCTTGCGGCTGTAATCGCGGTAGAGCATCGAGGCGACGGCATCCACGCGCAGGCCATCGACGTGATAGCGCTCAGCCCAATAGAGCGCATTGTTCACCAGGAAGCTCAGGACTTCGCGCCGCCCGAAATTGTAGATCGCGGTCTGCCAATCGGGATGGAAGCCCAGCCGCGGGTCGGCATGCTCATAGAGATACGTGCCGTCGAACTGCGCAAGGCCATGCGCATCGACCGGGAAGTGCGCCGGCACCCAATCGATCAGCACGCCGATCCCCGCCCGGTGCGCCCCATCAACGAACCGTGCAAAGCCCTCGGGCTCGCCGAAGCGGGCGGACGGCGCAAACAGGCCGGTCGTCTGGTAACCCCAGCTCGGATCGAAGGGATGCTCGGAAACGGGCAGGAACTCGATATGGGTGAAGCCCATCTCGACGACATAGGGGATCAGCCGGTCTGCCAGCTCGTCCCACGAATAGAACTCGCGGCCATCGCCGGGCTTCTGCCAAGATCCGGGGTGCACTTCGTAGATCGAGATCGGCACCCGGCGCGGATCGGTCGCGGCCCAGCTTGCGCGGTGGTCGGCATCGCCCCACGCATGCACATCAGGCGCATCGATCACGCTCGCCGTCGCGGGCCGCAGTTCGGAGCGGAAGGCAAACGGATCGGCCTTGAGCGGCTGCACTGCGCCGCCAGGGCCGACCACGCGGTACTTGTACGCGCGCCCCGGCTCGATATCGGGCAGGAACACTTCCCAGACGCCGATATCGGCCCGCCGCCGCATCGGGTGGCGGCGCCCGTCCCAGTCGTTGAATTCGCCGACCACCGAGACCAGCTCGGCATTGGGCGCCCAGACCGCGAAATGCACGCCCCGCGCGCCTTCGTGATCGATCACATGCGCGCCGAGTTTGTCGAACAGGCGAAGATGCGTGCCCTCATTGATCAGGAAATCGTCGAGCGGCCCCAGCACCGGCCCAAACGAATAGGCGTCGGTCTGCCACCACTCGTGCGGGCCTGCGGTGCAGCGATACTTCACCGGCTGGCGCGGCCCTTTGACCACGCCTTCGAACAGCCCGCGCTCGTCGATCCGCGTCAGCGTGCCCAGCGTTTCTCCGCCCAGCGCATGGGCCTCCGCCGTCTCTGCCCCCGGCAGCACCGCGCGGGCAAAGGCACCACCCGGTCCCTCGTGAATCCCCAGAAGCGCGAAGGGATCGGCATGAGTCCCGTTCAGCAGGGCTTCGAGCGCGGCGGGGGAGGGCTTCATGAGGCCAGAATCGTGATCAAGTCAAAGCTCCCCAGATCTCGCGCGCATATTCGCCGATCGTGCGGTCGGACGAGAACCAGCCGACGTTGGCGATGTTGCGGATTGCCTTGGCGCGCCACCCGGTCTGATCTTCCCACATCCGGTCCACCTTGCGCTGCGCCGCGTGGTAGCCGTCGAAATCGGCCGCGACCATGAACCAGTCGTGGTCGTAAATGCCGCCCATCAGGGAGGCATAGCGCGTTGGATCATCGGGCGAGAACACGCCCGTCGCGATGGCCGAGACCGCCTGCTGCAATTCGCGGCTCGCCTCGATCACGGCGCGCGGATTGTAACCGCCGGCACGCTTCTCAGCGACTTCGTCTGCCGTCAGCCCGAAGATCACGATATTCTCGTCACCCACCCGGTCCTTGATCTCGACATTCGCGCCATCAAGCGTGCCGATGGTAAGCGCGCCGTTCAGCGCAAACTTCATGTTGCCGGTGCCCGAGGCTTCCATGCCCGCCGTGCTGATCTGCTCCGAAAGGTCCGCCGCCGGAATGATCCGCTCGGCCTTCGAAACGTTGTAATCCGGCATGAACACGACCTTGAGCAGCCCGCCCACCGAAGGATCGGCGTTCACCCGCCGCGCGATGTCGCTCGCCAGTTTGATGATCAGCTTGGCGTTGTGATAGCTCGATGCCGCCTTGCCGCCAAAGATCTTCACGCGCGGCACCCAGTCGCGCTCCGGGTGGCTGCGGATCTGATCGTACAGCGCCACCGTCTCGATCAAATTGAGCAACTGGCGCTTGTATTCGTGGATGCGCTTGATCTGCACATCGAACAGCGCATCGGGATCGAGCCTGAGGCCCATGGTCTGGCGCACATAGGCCGCGAGCGCGACCTTGTTGGCCCGCTTCACTTCGGCAATCCGCTCGCCCAGTGCGGCGTCATCGGCAAAGGCATTGAGCTCCGCCAACTTCTCGGCATCGTCGAGGAAGCCCGGCCCGATCGCATCGGTGATCACGCTGGTGAGGCCCGGATTGCACTGCTGCAGCCAGCGGCGCGGCGTGACGCCGTTGGTCTTGTTGTTGATGCGCGTGGGATAAAGCCCGTGCAGGTCCGAAAAGACCGTGGACTTCATCAGTTCGGTATGGAGCGCCGCCACCCCGTTCACGCTGTGCGCGCCCACGAACGCAAGGTTCGCCATGCGTACGCGCCGTTCGCCCGCTTCGTCGATCAAGCTGATCGCGGAGATTGCACGGTCATCGGCTCCGCTCTTGCGCGCCTCGCGCAGCACGCGGCTGTTGATCGCGTAGATGATCTGCATGTGGCGCGGCAGCAGCCGTTCGAACAGCGGCAGCGGCCAGCTCTCCAGCGCCTCGGGCAGCAGGGTGTGGTTGGTATAGCCGACCGTGCGCCGCGTCACGTCCCACGCCTCGTTGAAATCGAGCCCGTGGAGATCGACCAATATCCGCATGATCTCGGCCACCGCGACGGCGGGGTGCGTATCGTTCAGCTGGATCGCCGCCTTGTCCGGCAGGCTGGCGATATCGCCGTACGTCTGCACGTGACGGCGCACGATGTCCTGGATCGAGGCGGAGGTGAAGAAATACTCCTGCCGCAGCCGCAGTTCCTGCCCGGCGGGGCTGGAATCCGCCGGATAGAGCACGCGCACCAGCGTTTCGGCACGCACTTCTTCGGCCAGCGCACCGGTATAGTCGCCCGCATTGAAGGCATCCAATCGGATCGGATCGAGCGCGCTCGCGGTCCACAGCCGCAGCGTGTTGACCCGCTTGCCGCGCCAGCCGACCACCGGCGTATCGACCGCGGAGGCTTCGACCTGCTCGGCCGGAATCCACTCCACCCGGTCGCCCTTGTCCACCACTTCGCCGCCGAAGCCGATGCGGTATGCGCTCTCGCGCCGGTCGAATTCCCAGGGATTGCCGTGGCTGAGCCAGGTCTCGGGCAGTTCCACCTGCCAGCCGTCATCCAGCCGCTGGCGGAACATGCCGTTCACATAGCGGATGCCATAGCCGTAAGCAGGGATATCGAGGCTTGCGAGGCTTTCCATGAAGCACGCCGCCAGCCGCCCGAGCCCGCCATTGCCGAGCGCCGCATCGGGCTCCAGATCCTCGATCGCCGAAAGATCGAAGCCATAGGAGCGCAGCGCCTTTTCCATCTCCCGCGTCAGGCCCATGTTCGAAAGCGCATCGCGCAGCAGGCGGCCGATCAGGAATTCGAGGCTGAGGTAATAGACCCGCTTGCCGCCTGCCTCATACGTGCGGTGCGTCGATTCCATCCACTGGTCGATCACCTTGTCGCGCAGCGCGAGGACGGTTGCGGTAAACCAGTCGTGCGGGGTCGCGGAATGGACGTCCTTGCCCACGCGGTGCCGCAGAACGTCGAGAATATGGGCCTGCATATCACCCGCCTCGGCGCGTGAGGCGCTGGCAGCGGGCTTGTCACTCTGGTCGAGGCGCACGGATCGTCACTCCCCCTGATCGGATGCGGCTTGGCACGGGCTTCTGCGGCGGCCCTCGCTCTGGCGTCCCAATGGTGTCCGGCCTCTCCCGGTGCTCGCCTCGCAGACTAGGCGAGGGATGTCACCGGCGGCAAGCCACCACATGCCGCCTAAGAGACCGAAGCGGGGCGGCTGTCCAAAAGAATACGTTTGCAATCGTTCCTTGGCGTTCCCGCTGCCGCCCGCCTCAGCGCTTCTTCGCGGCGACCGCCTCGATCTCGATCAGGAAATAGGGGCCCGCCAGTGCCGCCACCTGAAAGGTCGATCGCGCCACGGTATTGGGGTTTTCGGCCGTCTTGAAGAATTGCTTGAAGCCTTCGTTCGCCCCGGCAAAGTCCATCTTGCCGAGCTTGGGATCGGCCACCACGAACAACGTCAGCTTGATCACGTCCGACATCGCATAACCGCGCGCCTCGAGGATCGACTTGATCTTGGCGAGCGCGCTGATTGTCTGCGCTTTCGTATCGCCGAGGTCCTCGATCGATTTCACGTCGGCAAAGGTCTTGGCCGGATCGATGGGGGAGGCGAGCTGGCCCGACAGGTAGAACAGGTCCGTCCCCGCTTTCACGTCCGCCCCGTCGAGGATCAGCGCCTGCGGATTGCTTTGAACGCGAGTCACCTGCGCCGCGGCAGGATGGGCGAAAGCAAGCGCGGCGAAAGCCAGCGCGGAAAGAAGCGTGAAGCGCATCGGAGGTCCCCTTCAAACAGCGCCGCAGCAAGCGGCGGGTTCGGCGGCGACCATACGCGACAATTCGCAGCCGCAAAAGCGGCTGAATGCCCCAATGGTCAGGGCCGCGCGCGTCAATCCAGCAACAATTTGCATTGACGGCGCTGCAATGCAGCATAGCTTGGCGCAGTACCGACGGTAGCAGGAGTGGGACCACGACCTTGCCGGGATATCGCCACACGTCTCTTCTTGCCGGCGCGCTTGCCCTCGCCGCCGCACTCGCGTTCGCCGATCCCGGCGCGGCGCAAGACCGTGGCGGCGCTTCCACGGTCGAGGTTTCGGACGAGGGCAGGGAGCTTTACGAGCAGATCTGCCAGTCCTGCCACATGGCCGATGCGAAGGGCGGCGGGGTCCCCGGCGCGATGTTCCCCGCGCTAGCCGGCAATCCGCGCCTTGCCGATCACGATTATGCCAGCATCGTCGTGCTCAAGGGACGCGGCGGCATGCCGTGGTTTACCGACATTCTCACCCGCCCCCAGATCGCCGCGGTAATCAACTACGTGCGCGGCCACTTCAATGCCTATCCCGATGCGGTGACGGTCGCCGATCTCGACCGCATCACCACCGCCAATCCGCCGGTGCCCGATTGCAATTGCGGCCACTGATGTCCCGCCAGAGACTCACGTTTTCAAGGTGCCCCGCATGACCGAATCTGTTTTGCCGACAACCCGCCGCGATCTCCTCACCCTGATCGGAAAGGTGGGCGGCGGTGCGGCGCTCTATCAGGCGATGACGGTGATGGGTCACGCGGCGGAATCGCAGTTCACCGGCCCGCCGGGGCTATCCGGTGCAAAGCGCGGCGCTTCGGTCCTCGTACTCGGCGCGGGGCTTGCCGGCATGCTGGCGGCCTATGAACTGACCAAGGCGGGCTACAAGGCCCAGATCCTCGAAACGCAAAACCGCGCGGGCGGGCGCAACATGACCTTGCGCGGCGGCGATGTGGTTACCGAACTCGGCTCGGTCCAGAAAGTCGGCTTCGCGCCCGGAAACTACATCAACCCCGGCCCCTGGCGCATCCCGCACCACCACCGCACCGTGCTGCACTATTGCAAGGAACTGGGCGTCCAGCTCGAACCCTATATCCAGAACAACACCAACGCCTTCGTCCACCGCAAGAGCGCTTTCGGCGGCAAGGCGCAGCGCTACCGCGATGTGGTGACAGACTGGAAGGGCCACGTCTCCGAACTGCTCGGCAAGGCGCTCAATGCAGGCGCGCTCGATCAGGCCGTCACGGGCGAGGACAAGGCCAAGCTGCTCGAGGCGATGCGCAGTTGGGGCGTGCTCGACAAGAACATGGCCTATGTGAAAAGCGAGAAGCTGGGCGAGCAGCGCGGCTGGCAGCGCCCGCCGGGTGGTGGGGTGAACGGCGAGCCGATCCCCAATGATCCCTTCAGCCTCAGCGATACGCTCGACAGCAAGATCTGGGAAACGCTGGGCTTCTTTGCCGAGCACGTGATGCAACCCTCGATGTTCCAGCCCAGGGGCGGCATGGACCATATCGGCAAGGCGTTTCAGGCCCGCGTCGGCAAGCAGATCCGCTATGGCACCCGCGTGACGAAGATCGCGCAGGATGATCGCGGCGTCACCGCCTCGTGGACCGATGCCAAGACCGGCGCGGTGGGCGAGACCAAGGCCGACTGGATGGTCTGCACGATCCCCGCCACCGTGCTCGGCCAGATCGAAATTCAGGTCTCGGGCGCCAAGAAGGCTGCAATCAAGGCGCTGCCCTATGGCAATTCGGTCAAGATCGGGCTCGAAATGAACCGCCGCTTCTGGGAGACGGAGGACGCGATCTATGGCGGCAGCTCGTTCACCGATCAGGCGATCGGTCTCATCAGCTATCCCAGCCACGGTGCTTTCAGCGATGGCCCCGCCGTGCTGCTCGGGGCCTATCCGTTCGGCGTCGGCGCCTATATCCTTGCGGGAATGACACCGGAGAAGCGCATTCAGGCCGCGCTCGATCAGGGCTCGGTATTCCATCCCAAGCACTACAAATCCGAATTCCGCAGCGGCGTTTCGCTTGCGTGGAGCCGCATGCCCTGGATTCTGGGCTGCTGCGCCACCTGGACCGAGGAAAGCCGCGCCGCGCACTACCAGAACCTTGTCTCGCTGGATGGCCGCATCGTGCTCGCGGGGGAGCATTGCTCCTACTACGGCTGCTGGCAGGAAGGCGCGCTGCTCTCCTCGCTCGATGCGATCACCCGACTGCACCAGCGGGCATCGGCGGCCCAGGGCTGAACGGGTCTGGACGGCGCGGCGCGGCTGAGGCATCGCGGGCGGCGGGAGAACAACCGCCGATGACCATGCTGCCCCTCGTAATGCGCGTCCTCGAAGTGTCCGCGCTGGCCCCCGATCTCGCCGGCGTAGGCCTTGCCGAGCGGCCCGTGCCGCAGCCGGGGGCGGGGCAGGCGCTGGTCCGCATCGAAGCCGCCTCTCTCGGCTTTCCCGATCTGCTGATGACCGAGGGGCTCTATCAGGCCAAGCCTGCGCTGCCCTTCGTGCCCGGCATGGAAGCTGCCGGTGAAGTCGTCGCGGCGGGCGAGGGCAGCCGCTGGGAGGTGGGCGACAAGGTGATCGTCGCGACCCTGACGGGCGCCGTGGTGCAATACGGCGTCTTCGCCGATGCCGCGCTGCTGCCGCTGCCCGCTGGCCTGTCCTTTGCCGAAGGCGCATCGCTGCGCGCCGCCTATATCACCGCCTACACCGCCATCGCGCGCATCGGCCGCGCCGAGCCGGGCGAGACGCTGGTGGTCCACGGCGCGGCAGGCGGGGTGGGCCTTGCTGCGGTCGATCTCGGCAAGGCGCTCGGCCTCACCGTTATCGCGGTGGCTTCCACCGCTGAGAAGCGCGAGGCGATCCAGCGCCTCTATGCGCCCGATCATGTGCTTGCTGGCCCCACTGGCCTGCGCGAGCAGATCCTTGAACTGACCGGCGGGCGCGGCGCGGATCTCGTTTACGATCCCGTTGGCGGCGATGTGTTCGATGAGGCGTGCCGCTACACCGCATTCGGCGGCCGCCTGCTCGTCGTGGGCTTTGCCGGCGGACGCATTGCCGAAGTGCGCACCAACATTCCGCTGATCAAGGGCTTCTCGGTCGTCGGCGTGCGCGCGGGCGAATATGGCCGCCGATTCCCCTCGCGCGGCGCGGAAGACATGGCCGCGATCCTGGGGCTGGCAGGCGATGGCCGCATCCGCCCGCATGTCCACTCAGCCGTGCCGCTGGCCGATTGGCGCGAGGCCTACCTCGCCATGCGCGAACGCCGCGTGATCGGGCGGACGGCAATCCTGCCCAACGCTTGAGCTCTCCCCACCTCGTCATTCCCGCGCAGGCGGGAATCCAGATAGGCTGGCGCGGCGTTTACGGCTCTGGGTTCCCGCCTGCGCGGGAATGACGAAATCTGGAGGGGGGGGGGAGCCAGATGGATGTAGCAGGCGGCCCGCACCCATTCTGAACCGGACCAAAAAAAGGGGCCACCCGTTGCCAGGTGGCCCTTGAAAGTTTGGGAGAGGATGCCTGAAAGGCGTGTTCTTAGTGCGCCCCACCCCGAGTCTTCGCAAGTGCGAAACGTGGGGCAGCAGTTGCAATAATTGCAATTCAGACCCCGAAAAGCGGCGTTTCAAGCGATTTCAGAGGGAGGATTTTGCATTATTATCAATTGCTGCATTCGTATGCAGTGATCGTTCACATGGCTTAGTGCATCCATCCTGTCCTTTGGTGCAGGTTTTGTATCCGTTGCGGTTGTAACCACCTCGCAGGCCCGAATTCATGCTTCCCCACCTCTCGACAGGCTCACATTGCACCGACTCGCGAAGTGTTATAGAGTATAACCCACAAGCCCATATTCACTTGACCTGCTACACTCGAGAGGACCCGCCGTGACCGACCAGACCCCGATTGCCCCCAAGCCGGACCGCGCCGAGGAAGACACCGTTGCCTTCTGCGTCGACGACGGCATCGCATGGGTGGCCTTCAATCGGCCGGAGAAGCGCAATTGCATGAGCCCCAAGCTCAACCGCCGCATGAAGGCGGTGCTCGAAGAGCTCGAATTCCGCGACGACGTGCGCGTGCTCGTGCTCACCGGCGAGGGCGAGGCCTGGACCGCCGGCATGGACCTCAAGGAATACTTCCGCGAGACCGAGGCGCTCGGCCTCGGCGCGATCCGCAAGTCGCAGCGCGAAAGCTACGGCTGGTTCGAACGGCTGCGCTGGTATGAGAAGCCCACGATCGCAATGATCAACGGCTGGTGCTTCGGCGGCGGCTATGGCCCGCTGTTCGGCTGTGACATCGCAATTGCCAGCGAAGACGCGCAGTTCGGCCTCTCCGAAATCAACTGGGGCATCCTCCCCGGCGGCGGCGCATCCAAGGTCGCGCAGGAACTCATGCCCTTCCGCAAGGCGATGTACCACGCGATGATGGGCGAAAACCTCACCGGCAAGCAGGCCGAGGAGCAGGGGCTCGTCACCGAGGCCGTTCCCGCTGAAAAGCTACGCGAGCGGGTGCTCGAAATCGCCAACGTGCTGAAAAAGAAAGATAGCCACGCCCTGCGCGCCACCAAGTGGACGATGCGCCGCATGGTCGACATGACCTACGACAACGGCCTCGAATACCAGATCCGCGCGCAGGAAGCCCTCCACAGCTTCGGCGGCGCCGCCGCGCGCAAGGAAGCCACCCGACAGTTCCTCGACGAGAAGAGCTTCAAGCCGGGGCTGGAAACTTTCGACGTGACCAAGGTCAAGGGCTGAATAGGCCCACCCCAAACCCCTCCCGCTTGCGGGAGGGGTTTGGGGTGGGCTGGCGGCAGCACGCCACGTGGCGCAACTCTCAAGAATACATCTTGCGCGCCGCAGCATAGCCCGCCAGCGTCAGGGGACATCAGGAGTCCCGTACCGCCATGTCGTTTTCCCGCCTCGCCATCGCTTCCATCCTCGCGCTCACCCCGCTGCCGGTGCTGGCCGCCGCCCCCGCCGGCTATCCCGCTGCCGAAGCGCAAGTGCTCGATCTGGCAACGAAATCCATCGCCATCCGCTCGGTGCGCGGGGAGAACAACCGCACGATCGACGTCGCCAATCTCTACAAGCAGGCGCTGCTGGCGGGCGGCTGGAAAGACGGTGATATCGAGATCACGCCGTCTGACGACACGGCCTATATCATCGCCACGTGGCCGGGCAGCGATCCCAAGCTGAAGCCGCTCGTCATCTCCGGCCACATGGACGTGGTCGAAGCCAAGCCTTCGGACTGGCAGCGCGATCCCTTCACCCCGGTGGTCGAAGATGGCGTGCTCTATGGCCGCGGCGCGACCGACATGAAGTTCAATGGCGCCGTCGCGCTGTCTTCGCTGATCGAGCTGCGCCGCTCCGGCTTCAAGCCGCGCCGCACCATCGTCGTCGAATTCTCGGGCGACGAGGAAACGGTGATGAAGACCACCGGCCTGCTCTCCGAAAAGCTCAAGAACGCCGAACTGGTGATCAATGCCGATGCCGGCGGCGGCAAGCTGGATGAGGCGACCGGCAAGCCGATCTACTGGTCGTGGGACGGCGCGGAGAAGACCTACGGCGATTTCAAGCTCGAGGTCACCAACCCCGGCGGCCATAGCTCAGCGCCGCGCCCGGAAAATGCCATCGTCCAGCTCGCGCAGGCGCTGGTCAAGGTGGGGGCCTACAAGTTCCCCGCCGAACAGAACGCCTTGACCAAGGGCTATTTCGCGCAAGCTGCCGCGTTCGAACCCGATCCGAAGATCGCCGCCGCAATGCGCGCCTTCGCCGCGAACATCGCCGACGAGAACGCCATCGCCGTGCTGCGCGCCAATCCGGCCACTGTCGGCAAGGTCGGCACCACTTGCGTGCCCACGATGGCCGATGCCGGCCACGCGCTCAACGCGCTGCCGCAGCGTGCGGCGGCCTTCATCAACTGCCGCATCTTCCCCGGCCACACCCTCGTCGAGATCCAGAACGAGCTCGCGCGCGTGATCGCCATGCCCGAAGTGAAGATCATCGACGTGACCGAAGGCTCGTTCGAAACCGATGCTTCGCCCATGCGCGCGGATTTTGTCGCCGCTTCGACCAAGGCGATCCGCAAGGCCTGGGGCAAGGACATCGCCGTGGTCCCGTCGCAAAGCTCGGGCGCGAGCGACAGCATGTATTTCCGCCGGCTGGGCATTCCCGCTTATGGTGCCAGCCCGCTGTTCACCAAGGACAGCGAGGAATTCTCCCACGGCCTCAACGAGCGCGTGCGGCTGGAAAACATCCGCCCGGGCGTGACCTACTACCTCAGCCTGCTCACCGATCTGGCGAAATAAGGGTATCGAGGAAGCGGCGCGCAATGTCGCCCGCTTCCTCGCCGCTGAAGCAGCCGGGCGAAAGGCACAGCTCCAGCCATAGCCCGTCGAGCAGCGCGCTCACCGCAATGGCCGCGCGCCGCCGCTCGGCTGCGGGCACGCCGCAAGCGCCCAGCAAGGCCTCCAGCCGCGCGCGCGATCCGGCATATTGTTCATCGTGCTGCGCCGCGATGGCCGGCCGCGCGGTGACGAGGCTCCAGAACGCGATCCAGGTGGCCAGCAGCTGCGGATCGGCAATTGCCGGTGCGAAAGTGGTCGTCACGAACGCATCGAGCCGCGCGCGCGGATCGGGCCCTGCCGCCTCCACCGCATGGTCCAGCGTCTCGCCCACAGTCCCTTCGACATGGGCATAAGTCACCGCAACAAGCGCTTCTATTCCTGAAAAATAATGGCTGACGAGGCCGGGTGAGACGCCCGCCTCCACCGCGATCGCGCGCACGCTCACCCCCGCCGCGCCGGCGCGCGCCATCACCCGCGCGCAGGCTTCGATCAGCGCGAGCCGCCGCGCATCCGGGCGGGTCCGGCGGAAGGCGGGCTGATGCGGGGAGGGCGCTTTCATCTTGCGTATCCTAATCGTTGTTGTACGATCGTCCAACAAGCATTTTTTCGACCTCCTTGGAGATTCGGTATGGGCCACCAGTCTGCGTTTCCGGCGCTTTCCGCCAGCGAGCACGATCCCGATGCGGACTGGAGCCTGCCCGGCTGGCTCTACACCGATCCCGAATACTACGCGCTCGAGATGGAGCGGGTGATCCGCCCATCATGGCAGATCGTGTGCCATGTGAACGAGATCCCCAATGCGGGCGATTGGCGCACCATCGACTACATCGGTGAGAGCGTGATCGTGCTGCGCGGCGATGATGGCGAAGTGCGCGCCTTTACCAACGTGTGTCGTCACCGCGCGATGCGGCTGGTCGAAGGCACTGCAGGCTGCGCCAAGAAGCTCGTCTGCCCCTATCACGCCTGGGTCTACGAGACGGACGGGCGCCTCACCGGCGTTCCCATGAAGTCCGATTATCCCGCTCTGAAGCTGGAGGAAAACGGCCTTGCGCCGGTCGCGCTCGAAGTCTGGCGCGGGTTCGTCTGGGTCTGCCTCAAGCCCGGCGTGTTCCCCACGCCCAGCGCAATGATGGCCCCGCATGAGGCTGAGATCGCGCCCTACCGGTTCGAGGACATGCAGCCGATGGGCGCCATGCGCCTGCGCCCGCGCGAGGTGAACTGGAAGAACGTCGGCGACAACTATTCCGACAACCTCCACATCCCTGTGGCGCACGACGGCCTCACGCGCATCTTCGGCAAGTCCTACCAGATCGAGGCGGATGATTGGGTGGACCGCTTGAAGGGCGATCTGGTCGACAAGCCCTCCAGCCTGTTCTGGGAACGCTTCTACCAGGCCCACCTGCCGCGCGCGGAGCACTTGCCCGAGGAAAGCCAGCGCCGCTGGCTCTACTTCAAACTCTGGCCGAACATCGCCTTCGATATCTACGCCGATCAGATCGATTTCATGCAGTGGCTGCCGATCAGCCCCACCACCTGCCTGCTGCGCGAAATGGCCTACGCGCTGCCGGACCCCAATCTCTCTCCTCAAGAAAGCCGCACGATGAAGCTGGTGCGCTATGCCAACTGGCGCATCAACCGCGTGGTCAACAAGGAAGACACCTGGCTGATCGAGCGCGTCCAGCAGGGCATGCATTCGCAAACCTACGGCGCGGGCCCCATCGGCAAGAGCGAGGTCTGCCTGCGCAGCTTCGCCCGCAAGATCCGCGCGCTGACCCCTGAGGCAAGGCTGCACAAGGCTCCGCCTGCCGGGTGGTCGAAGGCCTGAATAGCCCGCTCCCCTTCAGGGGAGAGGGTTGGGAGAGGGGAACAAACGCCCCGCTCCCCGCTCAACTCCGGCTAGCAAGCAAGCTCGCAAGCCTTCGTATCTCTCCCCTCAAGGGGAGAGAGCATAACATTGAATAACGGGAGTAATCGCATGTCCAACCGCTACGACGCGATCATCATCGGCGGCGGCCACAACGGCCTCACCTGCGCCTTCTATCTCGCCCGCGCCGGCATGAAGGTCCGCGTGCTGGAGCGGCGCGACATCGTCGGCGGCGCCTGCGTGACCGAGGAGTTCCACCCCGGCTTCCGCAACTCGACCGCGAGCTACACCGTCAGCCTGCTGCGCCCCAAGGTGATCGCGGACATGAAGCTGCACGAGCGCGGCTTCCGCATCATCGAGCGCACGATCAGCAACTTCTTCCCATTCGAGAACGACTACCTCAAGCTCGGCGGCGGCGCTGGCCGCACCGAGGCGGAGTTCGCGCGCTTCAGCAAGAAGGACGCCGAGGCCTACCAGCACTATGACGCGGCGCTCGAAAAGGTTGCTGGGGTGCTGCGCGATATCGCGCTGAAAACCCCACCCAATGTCGGCGGCGGCGTGCGCTCCATGATCTCGGCGGCGCAGCAGGGCTGGCCCATCGCGGGCCTCGGCCTCGATGTGCAGCGCGATCTGCTCGATATCTTCACCAAGTCCGCGCGCGATTTCCTCGATGGCTGGTTCGAGGACGACTACGTGAAAACCGCGTTCGGCTTCGATGCCGTCGTCGGTAACTACGCGGGCGTTTCCACCCCCGGCTCGGCCTATGTGTTGCTCCATCACGTCTTCGGCGAAGTGAACGGCAAGTTCGGCGCGTGGGGGCATTCAGTCGGCGGTATGGGCGCGATCACGCAGGCCATGGCCCGCGCCTGCGCCGAATATGGCGTGGAAATCAGTCTCGAATCTCCGGTTTCGAAGGTCCTCGTCAACAACGGCAAGGCGGAGGGCGTGAAGCTCGAAAGCGGCGAGGAGCTTTATGCGCCGACCATCGCCGCCAACGTCGGCCCGGCGCTGCTCTATCGCCAACTCGTCGACAGCAGCGATCTCGATGCCGATTTCAACCGCCGCATCAAGAACTACAAGACCGGCTCGGGCACGTTCCGCATGAACGTCGCGCTGTCCGAACTCCCCGATTTCACCGTGCTTCCGGGCAAGGAGAAGGCCGAGCATCACACCGCCGGCATCATCATCGCGCCGGGCATGGATTATATGGACCAGGCCTTCATCGATGCGCAGCAGTTCGGCTGGTCGAAGAAGCCGATCATCGAAATCAAGCTGCCCACCACCATCGACGACAGCCTCGCCCCCCCGGGCCAGCACATCGCCAGCCTGTTCTGCCAGCAGTTCTCGCCCGAACTGAAGGACGGCCAGAGCTGGGACGACGTGCGCGAGAAGGTGGCGGACCTCATCATCGACACGGTCAACGACCACGCGCCCAACTTCAAGAACGCGGTCATCGCGCGGCAGATCCACTCGCCGCTCGATCTGGAGCGCAAGTTCGGCCTCATCGGCGGCGATATCTTCCACGGCAACATGGGGCTCGATCAGCTCTGGGCCGCGCGCCCCGTGCTCGGCCACGGTGATTATCGCTCGCCGATCAAGGGCCTCTACATGTGCGGCAGCGGCACCCACCCCGGCGGCGGCGTCACCGGCGCGCCGGGCCACAACGCCGCGGCAGAAATCATCCGCGATCGCGGCACGCTCTGGAAAGTGCTGCACCGCGCCAAATGATACCAAGCCATTGCAGCGTCGCCACTTTCGTCTAGCCTCGCGCCTTTGGGGCACGGGGAAGACAATATGCTGGCGGCGCTGCTGATCTTGCTCGGGCTGACTGCTGCCTTCTATCTCGCTGTGCTCCTGCGTGCCGCGATTGCCCAGCGCATCGTGCCCGGCGCCGAAGCCGCGCTGCTCGGTGCTGTCACCAATTTCTTCGATACGCTCGGCATCGGCTCGTTCGCGCCCTCCACCGCCTGGGTGAAGTTCCGCCATCTCCTGCCCGACAAGCTGATCCCCAGCACTCTGCTCGTCGGGCATACCGGGCCCTCGATCATGCAGGGGATCATTTTCCTCCTCCTGCTCGGCGCAGACGTCGATCCGGTGCTGCTTGTCGGCTGCATCCTGTCCTTGCTCGCGGGTGCCCTGATCGGAGCGCAGCTGGTCACCCGCGCTGCGGTCTGGCTGGTGCAGCTCACCGTGGCGCTTGGCCTTGTCATTGCAGCGACGATCTTCCTCGCCATCAACCTCCATCTCATGCCGGGCGGCGGCAGCGCCTCCACCTTGCCGCTGCCGCTCATGCTGCTCGCCTTCGCGGTCAATTTCACGCTCGGCGTGCTCGTCAATTTCGGCATCGGCAATTATGCGCCCACGCTGATCATGTTCAGCCTGATGGGCATGGACCCGCGCTATGCCTTCCCGGTCATGGCGGGCAGCGCGGCCATCGCCGGGGCGGGGGCGAGCATCAGCCACATCCGCATCGGCGAGATCGATTTGCGCGTTGTGACCGGCATCATCCTCGGCGGTATACCGGCGGTCCTTGTCGCGGCCTTCGTGGTCAAGAACATGGACGTTGCCATGCTGCGCTGGTTGGTAATCGGCGTGGTGTACTACGCCGCCGCCGTCATGGCGCGCTCGGCGTGGACCGGCCACCACGCGCGCCCGTCAGCCGCCTAGACCGCCGCGATCAACGACATCACGAACTCAAGCAGGAACTCCAGCACCACCGGCAGCAACTGGATGCCCAGTTGCACGATGAGCCAAAGGGCCCACAGCGTGATCGTGCCTGCAATGATCCAGTGCTGCTTGAAGTAGTAGAGATAGCGCAGCCACAACCGCTTCCACCACCGCGCTTTCATGCCGCCGCCAGCTCCTGCCCCCGCCGCACCGCGAGGTACACCGGCACGCCCGCCAGCACGAGCCCCAGCCCATAGCCCACCGCGCTCGCGCCAAGGCCCCAGGTCGCCCAGCCGATGAACGCCGCGCCGCCCAGCGCCATCACGATCAGCCCGCGCTCCTGCGGCAGCAGGCGGATCGCTGCCAGCATGCTCATGAAATAGGCAAGCATCCCCGCCGCCAGGCTCACCGAGGCGATGAACTGGAAGAGGTCGCCAAGGCCCCGCCCATAGTTGAGCAAGGTCACCGCGCTCAGCAGAGCCGAGGAGACCACGTGCGCGCGCACCGGCGTCCCACGCTTTCCATCAGCCGCGAACCACTGCGGAAACACCCCGCCGCGCGCCATCGCCTGCGGCATTTCGCCCTGCAGCAGGATAAACCCGTTGAGCGTGCCGAACGCGCTGATCGCAGCAAATACCGCCACCACCGAGGCCATGTTCCCGCCAAACGTCCGGCCAAGAAAATCCGCGACTGGGGCAGGGGAGGCCGCCGCCTCGGCTGCCGGCATATAGGCCCAGAACGCAAGGCTGATCCCGAAATAGACCGCCCCCGTCAGCAGCACGCCGATGATCGTGGCGAGCGGCACCACACGCGCTGCATTCTCCACTTTGCCCGCAGGCACGGTCGCCGATTCCAGGCCAAGGAAGCCCCAGAACGTCAGCCCCGCTGCCGTGGCGATCGCACCCGGCGCGATGGAGACGGGCGGCTGCACCACGCGCGGCGTCCCGCTTGCGGCAAACCACAGCGCAAGGCCGATCAGCAGCACCAGCGGCAGCAGCTTGAGCGCTGTCGTCACCACCGAAAACGCGCCTGCCGCGCGCACGCCGCGGATGTTGATCGCGGTCATTCCCCACACACAGGCCACGGCAAGCAGGGCAGGCACGCCGGGAGTCTTGCCGATCCACGGCACGACAAGGCTGAGATTGCTGACGACCGCCACGGCAATCGCGCCGTTGCCGCTCCACAGCAGGACCCAATAGCTCCACGCCGCGATGAACCCCGCAAAAGGCCCAAACGCCGCCTGCACATAGGCGTAAGGCCCGCCGGAACCGGGCAGCCGCGCGCCCATCCGTGCAAAAGCGGCGGCAAGGCAGGTCGCTCCGGCAATCGTCACCATCCAGCCGAGCAACTGGTTCGTGCCCAAGGGTGCCAGAGTGGAAGGCAGCAGATAGATGCCAGAGCCGACCATGTTGCCCACGCACAGCGCCAGCACCATCCAGAAATTGAGGCCGCGGGGCTTGTTCAAGAAAATCCCTTCCGTCTTTACCGCCACTTCGTTCAACAGGAGCGGTGCATGGCAGCGCCAGTGTCGAACATGCAGACTAACGCTTGATCGCGCCGCGTCACCCGTGTTTGTTGCGCGCGCAATGGCCAGCCTCTCAGATCACGTCCGCAGTTACGATCCCCGCCTCGTTCGCGCCGCCATGGCGATGAACGCGAATGTGCTGCACGAGGCCGAGCCCTTGCTGCGCGCGCTGCTCAAGGAAAACCCGTTCGACGTGCGCGCGATCCGGCTGTTTGCGGAGCTTGCGGGCCGGATCGGGCGCTATCAGGATGCAGAGAACTTGCTGCGCCGCGCGATCGAGCTTGCGCCCGATTTCACCCCGGCGCGCGCCAATCTGGCGCTCGTGCTCTACCGCACCGAGCGCGTCACCGAAGCGCTTGAGGAGCTGGCGCAAGTCACCGCCGAAGATCCCGACAACCCCGGCGTCGCCAATCTTCAGGCTGCCGCCTATGGCCGCGTCGGCGAATTCGACGAGGCGCTGGCGCTCTATGCCCGGGTGCTCAAGGATGCGCCGAACCAGCCCAAGGTCTGGATGAGCTACGGCCACTTGCTCAAGACCGTCGGGCGGCTGGAGGAAGGTCTCGCCGCCTATCGCCGCGCGCTGGAAATCCAGCCGGGCCTTGGCGAGGTCTGGTGGAGCCTCGCCAACCTCAAGACCGTGCGCTTCAGCGATGACGATATCGCCGCCATGCGCGCGGCGCTGGCGAGTGAGACCGTCTCGCCCGAAGACCGCTGGCACCTCGATTTCGCGCTCGGCAAGGCGCACGAGGATCGCGCGGAGGCAGAAGCCGCCTTCACGCACTATGCTGCAGGCAATGCGCTGAGGAAAAAGCGCTTGTCCTACAAGGCCGAGGACACCACCGCCGCCGTCGATGCCGCCATCGCGGTCGCCACACCCGATCTCTTCGCGCGCCATGCCGGCGCTGGTTGCCCCGCGACCGATCCGATCTTCGTTCTCGGCATGCCGCGCGCGGGCTCCACGCTGGTCGAGCAGATTCTCTCGAGCCACAGCCAGGTCGAAGGGACCAGCGAACTGCCGGATATCGGCATCCTCGCCCGCACGCTCGAGGATTACCCGCACGACCTTGCCGCGATCGATCCCGCACAGCTCAGAGACCTCGGCGAACAATACCTCGAACGCACCCGCGTCCAGCGCCACACCGCGCGCCCGCTGTTCATCGACAAGCTGCCCAACAACTGGCTCCATGCCGCCTTCATCCGCCTGATCCTGCCGGGCGCGAAGATCATCGACGCGCGCCGCCACCCGCTTTCGTGCTGCTTCTCCAACTTCAAGCAGCACTTTGCGCGGGGCCAGGGCTTTTCCTATTCGCTGGAGGACATGGGCGCCTACTACCGCGACTACGTCCGCCTGATGGCGCATCTCGATCGCGTCATGCCGGGCGCGGTCCATCGCGTGATCTACGAACGCATGGTCGACGATACCGAAGCCGAGGTGCGCGCGCTGCTGGATGCCTGCGGCTTGCCCTTCGAACCCGCCTGCCTCGCCTTCTACGAAACAGAGCGCGCCGTGCGCACGCCCAGCTCCGAACAGGTCCGCCGCCCGATCTTCCGCGAAGGCACCGAAGCATGGAAGCCGTTCGAACCGTTCCTCGATCCGCTCAAGTCCGCGCTGGGTGACGTGCTGGCCGCCTATCCCGCTGCCCCGCAGGGCTGGTGAGGGGGCGTACCGGGCGCGGCAATATTACGTTGCAAATCGGTCACGCATGCCGGGGCATGGCGCAACATCACTGAAACACTGTTGAAATTATCGCCAAGTCAGACCACGGTCTTTGCCGTCCTGGGGGACCAAAGAGGTGGGAAAATAATATGAAGACGGCTTACTCGCGCGTTTCGCGCAGCATTCTCATGGCGACCGCAGCGTTCGCGGCACCCGTGGCCCTTGCACAGACCGCCCCTCAGGCCGCCCCTCAGGCCGCCGGCGAAGCCACCGCTGCATCCGATGGCACCGAAATCATCGTGACCGCGCAGAAGCGCAGCGAGAACCTGCAGAACGTGCCGATCTCGATTCAGGCGCTCGGCACGCAGAAGCTCGACCAGCTCAACATCGCCAGCTTTGACGACTACGCGAAGGTGCTCCCCAGCGTCAGCTTCCAGTCGTTCGGCCCCGGCCAGACGCAGCTTTCCTTCCGCGGCATCACCAGCGGCGGCGACGGCCTCCACGGCGGTTCGCAGCCCACCGCCGCGCTCTATGTCGACGAAGTTCCCGTCACCACGATCGCCGGCGCGGTCGACCTCCACGTCTACGATATTGCCCGGGTCGAGGCGCTTTCGGGTCCGCAGGGCACGCTGTTCGGCTCGAGCTCGCTTGCCGGCACGCTGCGCATCATTCCCAACAAGCCTGACACCAAGGGCTTCTCCGGCCGCATCGACGTTTCGGGCAACAAGGTCGGCAAGGGCACCGGCGGCGGCAGCGTCGAAGGCTTCGTCAACATCCCGCTGAGCGACCGCGCGGCGCTGCGCGTCATGGCGTTCTACCAGCACGATGGCGGCTATATCGACAGCATTCCGGGCAGCCGCACCTTCACGCTGGGTGACGACAATCCGGACACCAACGTCACCGTCAACAACGCGCAGTTCGTCAAGGACAACGTCAACAAGACCGATACCGCCGGCGGCCGCGCCGCGCTCAAGGTCGATCTTGACGACAACTGGACCATCCAGCCCTCGGTGCTCTACCAGCACCAGACGACGCGCGGCTCGTTCCTGTTCGATCCGCGCTACGGCGATCTCAAGGTCACCGACTTCGGGCCGAGCTACAACCGCGATGCCTGGGCGCTCGCGACGATGACGATCAACGGCAAGATCGGCAACTGGGACCTTACCTACGCGGGCGGCTACTTCGATCGCCGGGTCGAGAACAAGGCCGACTATTCGGAATACTCGGTCGCCTACGACCAGTTCCAGGGCGGCTTCTACACCTATTTCGCGACTGCGGACGGCGGCTTCCTCGATCCGACGCAGCAGGTCCACAACCACGACGAGTACACCAAGCAGAGCCACGAACTGCGCATCAGCTCACCCGCCGGGGAGCGCTACAAGCTCGTCGCGGGCGTGTTCTACCAGCGCCAGACCGACCGCATCGTGGCGGACTATTACATCAATGGCCTCGCCAGCATTCCGTTCTCGCCGGCAGTGCCCAAGGCGGGTGACGACCTCTTCGCCACCCGCGCCTACCGCGTCGACCGCGACTACGCCGCGTTTGCCGATGGTTCGTTCGATATCACCCCGCAGCTCACGCTGGCGGGGGGTATCCGCGTGTTCAAGGTCAACAACACCTTCATCGGCTTCTCGGGCTTCAAGTCGGGCATCACCGCCGGCAACTGCGTGCCCGTCGTCGCTGACGACCGCGTCTGCAACAACTTCGACCGTCAGGCCAAGCAGAGCGGTGAGACGCACCGCGTCAACCTCACCTACAAGTTCGATCCGGACCACCTCGTCTACGCGACCTACTCGACCGGCTATCGCCCCGGCGGCAACAACCGCCGCCCGAACGTGAACCCGTATGTTGCCGATACGCTGGCCAACTACGAACTCGGCTTCAAGACCTCGTGGTTCGATCGCAAGTTCAAGCTCAACGCCGCGCTGTTCTACGAAAAGTGGAAGAACCTGCAGTACGGCCTCAGCCCGGTGGGCTCGTTTGGCGTGACCAACATCTACAACGCGGGTGATGCGCGCGTGTACGGTGCGGAGATGGACTTCAACCTGCGCCTCGGCGGGTTCAACCTGTCGGGTTCGGGGGCGCTGATCGATGGTAAGCTCACCACCGATTTCTGCTCGTTCGATGCCAACGGCAACCCGGACTGCACCCTCGGTGTGGTCGCCGCGCCCAAGGGTACGCCGCTGCCGATCCAGCCCAAGTTCAAGGGCAACATGACCGCGCGCTACGAATTCGATCTGGGCTCGGCCAAGGCTTTCGTCCAGGGCACGCTCAACCACCAGTCGGGCACGCGCTCCTATCTCACCACGAACGAGGCAAACCTGCTCGGCCGGACCACCGGGTTCGAGACGTTCGACTTCTCGCTGGGTGCCAAGGTCTCGGGCTTCGATGTCTCGGCCTTCATCGAGAACGCGTTCGACAAGCGCGGCATCCTCAGCATCAACACGGTCTGCACGCCGTCGATCTGCGGTGCCGGACGGCGGTTCTACCCGATCAAGCCGCAAGTGTTCGGCATCAAGGTCGGCCACGATCTTTAAGGCAGCACTGCTGCCTGGAAAGCCCTCTCCCCTTCAGGGGGGAGGGTTGGGAGAGGGAAACTCCCCTCTCAACTTCGACTAGCGATCGAGCTCGCAAGTCTGCGTATCTCTCCCCTGGAGGGGAGAGAGCAAAAGCACGCAAAAGGCCCCTTACGGCCGGTCCAGCACGTATCCCAGTGAACGTACCGTGCGCAGCGGATAGCCAGCGCCCGCCTCGCGCAGCGCGCGGCGCAGGCGGCTGACCCAGGCATCGACAGTGCGTTCGTCGATCGGCTGGTCCTTCTTGCCCAGCGCCGCGATCAGCTGCGCGCGGCTGAACACGTGGCCGGGCTGTTCCATCATATAGCGCAGCAGGCGCAGTTCGTTGGGCATCAGCGGCACCGGCTTTTCGCGCCAGCGCGCCTGCAGCGCGGTCAGGTCCAGCGAGAGATCGCCCAGCCGCAGCGCGCGGGCAGGGGCCTCGCGCTCGGGCAGTTGCACCGAAAGCACCCGGTCGAGCACCGCAGCGCGGTCGATCGGGCCGAGAATGTAGTCGTCCGCCCCGGCACGCAGCGCGCGGCGCTTGGCATCGGCATCGTCTTCTTCCAGCACGAGCGTGATATGCGCCGCCTCGGTCTGCGAATCGCAGCGCAGGCGGCGGCACAATTCCAGCCCGGACAGTTCGGGCAGCAGCCAGCCGATGAACGCCCAGGGGCTGCCATCCAGCAGCGGCAGCGGCGCCATCCAGTTCCAGCGATGAAACACGACGCGCAGATCACCATGGACAAAGCTGTCATGGCCGCCGGGGAGCAACTCGGTGAGGAGAATGTCAATCTGCCGCATCGGAACCGGTTTCCACATGTTCGGGCAATTGGCCCGGTCCGGTTCTTTGTCGCCTTAGTGTGACGGCTCCATGACGATATGACAGTGTCCGCTCAGCCCGTGAGGGTCAGACCGGCAGTCCCACATAGTTTTCCGCAATGCTCGCCTGCGCGGCATCGCTCGAAGCGATGTAGTCGAGCTCGGCCACTTGCATCGCGCGTTCGAACGGGCCGTCCTCGGGAAAGCGGTGCATCAGCTTGGTCAGCGACCAGCTGAACCGCTCGCACTTCCACACCCGCGCCAGCGCGCGCGCCGAATAGGCCGCCACTGCATCGTTGTCCGCGCGCTTGAAATATCCGCACAGGGCCTCTGCGGCATAATGGACGTCGCTTGCCGCCAGGTTCAGCCCTTTTGCGCCGGTCGGCGGCACGATATGCGCTGCATCCCCGCAGAGCAGCAGGCTGCCGTGGCGCATCGGCTCGAACACATAGGAGCGCAAGGGGGCGATGGACTTCTCGATCGCAGGTCCCCGCGCCATATTCGCCGCTGCCTCAGGCCCCAGCCGCACCGCGAGCTCATCCCACAGGCGGTCATCGCTCCAGTCCTCGATCCGCTCGGTCAGCGGCACATCGATGTAGTAGCGACTGCGTGTCATGCTGCGCATCGAGGCAAGCGCAAAGCCGCGTTCGTGGTTGGCGTAGATCAGCTCGTGATTGCACGGCGGCACATCGGCCAGGATGCCCAGCCAGCCGAACGGATAGACCCGCTCGTACTCGCGCCCGACAGCAGCCGGGATTGCCTTGCGCGAGGGGCCGTGGAACCCGTCGCACCCGGCAATGAAGCGCGCGGTCAGCCGCTCCTCGCGGCCATCGCGGCGAAAGGTGACAGAAGGCGCATCGCTTTCGATATCGTGCAGCGCCACGTCCTCGGCGCCGTAGACTATCTCAAGCCCGCGAGCGGGCGCTGCCTCCATCAGGTCGCGCGTGATCTCGGTTTGGCCGTAGACGGTCACGGTCTTGCCAGTGAACTTTGCCACGTCGATGCGGATCAGGCGCTCGCCATCTGCCAGATTGAAGCCTTCCTCCACCAGCCCCTCAGCCTTCAGCCGCGCATCGAGCCCCAGCCGCTCCATCAACCCCACGGTCACCTGCTCGAGAACCCCGGCGCGGATGCGCGAGAGGACATAGTCCGGCGTCTGGCGTTCGATCACCACGCAATCGATGCCCTCGGCCTTCAGCAGATGGCCCAGCAGAAGGCCTGCGGGTCCCGCGCCGATGATGGCGACCTGAGTGTGCATGATCATGTCTCCCGAACCGCCCGCTCCCATGGCGGATCACATTTCGTCATTTGACAGGCGGGGCGAAAGGACGAAAGACAGGGCAAGGACAAACACGTGGTACTTTCGGGACATGTCTGAGGCGATCCCCCGCTATGCGCTCTATGGTGAAGGACATGCCGCAGCTGCCGGCGGCTTCGCCCATATCGAGACGATTGCAGAGCGCAGTGCGCTCCACGATTGGGAAATAGGCATTCATCGCCACGATCACTTCGTGCAGGTCCTTTTGGTAGAGGAAGGACACGCCAGCGTCACGCTCGAAGGCGATACCACCGATCTGGATGCGCCGGGCCGTGTCATCGTCCCCGCCGCTGCGGTCCACGGCTTCCGCTTCCGTCAGGGCACGCGCGGGTTTGTCCTCACCTTGTCCACCGACTTTTCCACACGCGCAGCCGGGGCAGGAGACCCGCTGCTCGCCATATTAGCGCGCGGCGGGATCGCGCCGCTCTCGGCGGAAGCGGCTGCCCGCGCGCTGTGGCTCGCGCGCGAGATGCTGGCGCTCCAGCAGGAATGGCAGCAGCAGGACCCCCTGTTTCTCGCGCTCGCCGAAAGCCTGATCCGCATGTTGGGCCGCGATCAGGGCGGGGCAGGGGAGGCTCTGCGCGACGACCAGCGCCTCACCCGCTTCCGCCAGCTCATCGAATTGCACTACCGCCAGCACCGCGATCTGGATTTCTACGCCGCGTCGCTCGGCCTCACCCGCCGCACGCTCTCGCGCCTCACCGCGGCGCAGCTCGGCTGCTCGCCGATGGACCTCATCCACCGCCGCCTCGCGCTGGAAGCCCAGCGCCTGCTGCGCTACACCAACGCCACCGCCACGCAGGTTGCGGGCGAGCTCGGCTTCGACGATCCGTCCTACTTCTCGCGCTTCTACTTGCGCATGAACGGCCGCCGCCCCGGCGAGGAGCGCGGCTGATCGTTTTGCCAAGACGGTGCCAAAACATCTTGAGCGAGCGCAGGCCGGTGATACCCTGCCAGCCGACGACACGATGGGGGGGGATACCTAATGGCAATTCGTTCGCGCCTGCCGCTCCGGCATTGGGCGAAGTTCATGGCCGTGGCGGCACTGGCCTGCCTGCTTGGCGCGCTGCCGCAGGCCGCGCAGGCGATGAAGTTCTACGTGGCGAACGCGCTGGGTGAGGTGAAGCCCGAAGAGAAAGTCACGCCCGCTGCGCCGCAGCCCGTGCAGGTGATTTTCGAATTTCAGCGCGATGGCAAACCCAACGCCAGGGCGACGAAGGTCATCACGCCCTGGGCGATGGAAGACCTCAAGGGAACCGGGGCGTTCAGCGAGGTGACCAACGCGCCGACCGCCAATGGTGCGATCATCAGCATCAAGTTCAACAACCTCGTGATCAAGGAAGAGCTCGACAAGGCCAAGAAGCAGGCCTTCGGGGCCGGCCTCGGCTTTGGCCTGTTCGGCGGCGTGCTGGCCGTGGATCACTACGTCGTCAGCATCGATTATGTGCCGGCAACCGGTGCCGCACCGATCCACACCGAAGTGAAGCACGAGCTCTATGCCAAGTACGGCAAGAAGGATGTGGAGGTGCCCGGCACCGAGTACAAGAACGCCGACGAGGCGGTAAAAGTGCTGGTCCGTCAGGCCCTTGCGCGCGGCGTGAACAACATTGTCGCCGATCCCGCCTTCCCGCGCTGAACGGATGTGCGGGGCCGGCCTGCGCCGGCTGGCGCTGATCGCGGCTGCCACGGCCTGCCTTGGCGGCTGCTCCGCGCCCGTGGTCGAGCTTCCACCCTCGCTCGAAACCATCCGCATTCTGCGCAACCAGAACGTGCCACCGATGGCCTTGGGCCCGTTCACGCCGGCCTCGAAGGACGTTGGCCATAGCATATCGATCCGGCTCGGCATCCTCCACCCGCCAAAGGGCCGCAACTTTGCCGAATTTCTCGGCGCCACGTTCGAGACGGAGCTGAAAGCGGCGGGCAAGCTCGATCCAGCCGCTCCGCTCCAGCTCGGCGGCGTACTCACCGAAAGCCGCGCGAGCGAGGATATCAAGAACGGCGGCGGCTCACTCGGCGCAAGGATCACGCTCTCGCGCGGCGGCCAGCCCATCTTCGCCAAGGACTACCGGGCCGAGACGAAGTGGCATTCGAGCATCATCGGCGCGCTCGCCATCGACGAGGCTTTTGTCCAGTACAATGCGCTCTATGCCGCGCTGGTCCGGCAGGCCTTGTCCGATCCCGAACTTGTCGCCGCCGCCAAGCGCTGATTGCCCGCGCAAAAGCCGCTTTTCCGGCGCAGCTCAGGCTTGCCACGCCCGCTCCATTCACTATGAAAAGTTCATGGATATGAATTGGAGAGCGGTGTGATGGCCAAGATCAAGACAACTCACGTCGGCAGCCTGCCGCGCGGCGATGAACTCACCCCGCTGCTCCTCGCGCGTGACAAGGGCGAGGCCTATGATGCTCAGGCCTTCGATACCGCAGTTGCCGCTGCCGTGGATGCCGCGGTCAAGGCGCAGGTGGAGGCCGGCGTTTCGGTCGTTTCCGATGGCGAACTCGGCAAGGTCGGCTACTCGACCTACATGATCGAGCGGCTTTCCGGCTTCGGCGGGCATATCGACCGCAAGCCGGCGGCAGACCTTGCCGAAGTGCCCAACCTTGCAAAGAAGCTCTCGGCCATCATGGGCAGCCAGGAATTCGTCCGCGCCTCGTGCATCGGCGATGTCCGGCTCGTCTCGCTCCAGCCGCTGCACGACGATATCCGCCGCTTCCGCGCCGCGCTCGACAAGCATGCGGGGCCGGACACCGAGGCCTTCATGAACGCCGCTTCGCCCGGCCTCATCACCGCGTTCCAGGTCAACCGCCACTACCCCAGCCACGAGGCCTATCTCGCCGATCTGGCGGACGCGATGCGCGAGGAATACGAGACCATCGTGAACGCGGGCTTCTACCTCCAGCTCGATTGCCCCGATCTCGCGATGAGCCGCCACACCGGCTATCAGGACATGAGCGAGGAAGACTTCCTCAAGATCGCCGCCGCCAACGTCGAGGCGCTCAATGCCGCCACCGCCAACATTCCGCCCGAGCGGATGCGCATGCATGTGTGCTGGGGCAACTACGAAGGCCCGCACGATCACGACATTCCCTTGGAGCGCGTGATCGATATCGTGCTGAAGGCGCGCCCCTCGACCGTGCTGTTTGAAGCCGCCAACCCGCGCCACGAGCACGAATGGAAGGTGTGGAAGGACGCCAAGCTGCCCTCCGACAAGATCCTCGCCCCCGGTGTGATCGACACCTGCTCGAACTACATCGAACATCCCGAACTGATCGCCCAGCGCATCGAACGCTTCGCCGCGATCGTCGGGCCGGACCGCGTCGTCGGCAGCACCGATTGCGGCTTCGGCACTTTCGCGGGCTATGGCAAGATCGATCCCATCGTCACCTGGCGCAAGCTGCGCAACTTGCGCGAGGGTGCGGATATCGCAGCGGCGCGGGTATGACGGACGAGGAGCGCCGCGCGGCGGAACATGACTGCGCCCGCCTTATCGCGCTCTACGCCAACCTCAACGACGAGGCGCGCTGGGACGAGGTGGCGGCGCTCTATGCCGAAGACGGCGTGATGGTCCGCCCCACCGCGCCCGATGCGCCGATCCACGGGCGCGAGGCGATCCTTGCGGCCTTCAAGTCGCGCCCGGCGCGCACAACGCGCCATGTGTGCAGCAATGTGGTCATCACCGTCGAAAGCACGGACAGGGCCAGCGGCGTCAGCGCGATGCTGCTGTTCACGGGCGCTGCTGCTCCGCTCGTGGGTTCGTTCCACGACAGGTTTGTGCGCACAGCCGAGGGCTGGCGCTTTGCCGAGCGGCGCGGATCGCTTACCTTCGCCCCCTGATGGCCACATCCCCCGCCGCTCCTCCGGTCAAGTCCGCGCTGCGCACGCTCGATGTGATCGAGTTCGTCGTCGCGCACCGGCAGGGCGTAGTGGCGCAGGAAATCGCCGGCGCGCTCGGCATCCCGGTCAGCAGCCTGTCCTACCTGCTCACCACGCTCGCGGATCGCGGCTATCTGGTGCGCGCCGGACGCCGCTACTTGCCCGGCCCCGGCCTCGACCGGCTGCGCGCCGCCCCCGATGCGCTCCCGCTGGCAGACCGCGTCGCCCCGCTCGTCCGCGCCTTGAAGGGAGAGCTCAACGAGACCGCCTCGTTCATGGTCCAGCGCGGCTGGGAGGTTGAGGCGCTCGTCACCGAGGCGAGCGATCAGGCGCTGCGCTATGCCGTCGATCCGGGCACGCAGCGGCCGCTCCATGCGCTGGCGGCGGGCAAGGTGATCCTCGCCGCGCTGCCCGAAGCCGAACGCGCCCGCTACTTCGCCGAAACCACCCGCGCCGCGTTCACCCCGGCCACCCGCACCAGCGAGGCGGACCTCACCGCTGATATCGCCGGGATCGCCACCGAAGGCATGGCCATAGCGCGTGAGGAAGCGACCGTTGGCATCGTCGGCACTGCCGTTCCGGCGCAGATCGACGGCGCCTTCGTCGGCGCTTTCAGCGTCGCCATCCCCGCCGTCCGCTTCGATGCCGCGCTGGAGGCCCGTGTGCGGCAAGCGCTCTTCCGGGCTGCATCAGCTTTGGCCTAGATCCTCCCCATTTTCCCCGCAGGGAAAAATGGGGAAGGTGGCCCGCCGCCAGCGGGTCGGAGGGGCCCCTACTTCTTCATCCCCGCCGTAATCCGCTGCGTTTCCGCACTCGTTGAAGCAGGCCCGGTGTTGCGCTTGTAGATCCCGCCTTGCCCCGCCGCGCGGTTGAACAAGTCCGGCCCGTCCTCCGGCTGCGCAAGACCGAACAGCGGAAACAGCCCCGGATGCCGCCCAAGACCGCCATAGAGATCGAGGCACCGCTCGATCCAGCCCCGCAGCGGATCATCCTCGGCCAGCACCGGAATCTTGCACACAGAAGCGGTGAATAGAATGCCGCCCATGATGCGGTAGTCGGCATAGTTGGGTGTATCGCCGCCCAGCCACTGGCTCTGCCCCAGCGCGGCGCGCAGCGGTTCCAGCGCGGCGGAAATCTTCGGCAGCCGCTCCTCGCGCCCCGCCTGCACCTCTTCCAGCTTGCGCCCCAGCATCTTCTCGCGGCTGTGGGTCACATATTCGTGGTCCTGCGGCACCGAAAGATCGCGGTAGTCCGCGCAGAAGCAGAACATCCACGGGCCGACAGCCGCATTCCAGAACCAGTGGTCGAGCGCCTTCAGCGTCGCGGCGACCGAAGGGTGCGGGATCAGGGCTGGGCGGTCCGGGTATTTCGCGTCGAGGTATTCCACGATCCCCCAGCTATCGAGCACCCACTCGCCATCGTCGACGATCGCGGGCAGCCGCTCGGTCTTGCCGCCCGTCCGCTCCAGAATGCCGGTGAACCCGCCGGGGACCACATCCAGATCGAAGCCCTTGTGCTTCAAGGCATATTTCGTCGCCCACACGAACGGACTGATCGTCGCCCCCGTGCTCAGCGCAAGGTCATAAAAGGTGATCGTATTGTTCGCGGCCATGGCAATCCTCTGGGTTTTGGTTGCGGCCAGTGTGCCTGAAATCGTTAGTGATACAAACTAAATTTCGCGCAGAGGCCGCAGAGACCGCAGAGGTAGAAAGAATGCCTGCGGCGCAGCCGCCATCCTCATTCTTCTCTGCGATCTCTGCGGGCTCTGCGCGAACCAACCATCTTACTTCCGCGTGCGCCACCCTTCGGCATAGTTGTCGCGCGCCGCCGCCACGTAGGGAACGGGCGCCACCACCGCCTTGATCTCGGTCTGCACGTGCGGCTCCACGGTCGGCTTCGAAGTGCCGCCATCGGGCTCACCCCACAGCAGCGTCACTTCGGTGCCCGGCTCCGTAAAGCCCGGCTCCATCATCGCGAGCGTCAGGAACTTGCCCTCGTTCGCGGTGTAGCCGATCCAGGTCGAAAGCCCGACCTGCTTGCCGCCGCTCAGCACCTGATCAAACGGGTGCATCGAATAGACCGAGCTCGGATACTCCATGAACTTCGCCCGCTCGCCGTTCGAAAGCGCGGAGGACTGCACGCGCATCACGTCCTCGTTGTCGAGCGCCAGCGTTACCTTGGTGCGGTGGCCGCCCGCCGCGGCCATCTTCTCGAGCGCGGCGCGGCCGATGAACTCGTGATCGAACTTCACGAACGGCCCGTAACCCAGATCCCACGGCGTGGTGTAGTAACCCTCGACCGTTTCCGGCACCCAGCTGCCGCCGACCGAGCACTTCGCCTCATAGGAATTGGCCGTCAGCCACGCGCGATAAGGGGCCAGCGCCTCACCGGTGTAGATCGCGGGGAAGGGGGAGGGGATCCAGCCCGATTCCAGCGTGTTGGACGAGTAAGCCCGGCCGCCGACCAGCGCCATGCCGAATTCCTTGCCCGCATCGACCAGCGCGGCATGCACCGCGCCGTAATCTTCCCACGGTCCGAACAGCTCGAAGCCCGGTTGCCCCGCCATGCCGTGGCGCAGCGCGCGCACTTCCTTGCCGCCGATGCTCAGGCGGCACATGTGGAAGAACTTGAGCTCCGGCGGCGTCGCGCCGATGGCCTTCTCGATGATCTTCATCGCGTTGGGGCCCTGCACCTGAAAGCGGTACGAGTTGCGCTTCCCGTCGGTGCGCATCGCCCAGCGCTCGTCGCGCTCCACGGTCACGTTCCAGTTGCCGGTCGCGGCGTGGTATTCCACCCACTCGATCGTCGGCGCGCGGCCGACGAGGTTGAAGTGGTTCTCATCCAGATAGAACAGGATCACGTCGCCGATCACATAGCCATCGGGCGTGACGGGCACGAACTGCTTTGCGCGCTCGGGCTGGAAGTTCTTGAAAGAATTGATGCCAAGATGCTCGAGCATCGCGAAGGCATCCGGGCCTTTCACCGCCAGATCGACCATGTGGTACGACTGGTTGTAGAGCACCGCCGTATGCCCCCAGGCCCACTGCTCCGCACGCCAGTTGGAGTACTCCGCCGGCACGCCCGGATAGACGTTGGGGCCAACCTGCTGGTTGCGCAGGAAGTGGACGAGATCGCTCTGGCCGGCGATCACGGATTCAAGGGACTGGGTCATGGCAGGGCTCTCCCGGAATGCGATTACGGATTCGCCATGCCCGAATTTCATCAGGCTGAAAAGTTCAGTTATGTGAAATAGCGAAAAAAGTTAGTGGGAGCAGGAGGAGGGTTTGACGCAGAGGAGGCAGAGACCGCCGAGAGCGCGAGGCTGCGGCGCAGCCGCCTTCCCTCATTTCGAGCTCTATCCCGAAGAAGCTGAGCATTCGGCTCGTCCGGTCCTCTTTGCGGCTTCTACTTCCTCTGCGTCTCTGCGAGAAACACCTTTCTTCCCGGTCCGGAAACGCAAAAGGCCGGCCCAAACGGACCGGCCCCTTGGCAAACCTTGGCAAGCTGAAATCAGCCCTCGACGTGCTCGGCCAGCACAGTCAGGCCCTTCTCGCTCACCTCGGCAAAGCCGCCGGTGATGCGGATATCCTCAGGCGCCGCGCCTGCGCTGCGATAGACGCGCAGCGCGCCATCCTGGATCGTCGACATGAACGGCGCATGGCCTTCCAGCACGCCGAAGTTGCCTTCGGAGCCGGGGACTTCGACCATGAACACCTCTTCCGAACGGACGAGGCGGGCCGGGGTAACGAGTTCGAAGTGGAGCGACATGTCGGGTTCCTAAGGCCCCCTCCCGCTGGGCGGGAGAGGGCAAAGCAAAATCAGGCTTCGTCAGCCATCTTCTTGGCCTTGGCGATCACGTCATCGATGCCGCCGACCATGTAGAACGCGCTCTCCGGCAGGTGATCGTACTCGCCGTCGACCACCGCCTTGAACGAACGGACGGTGTCTTCGACCTGCACGAACTTGCCCGAGATGCCGGTGAACACTTCAGCGACGTGGAAGGGCTGCGAAAGGAAGCGCTGGATCTTGCGCGCGCGCGCCACGATCAGCTTATCTTCTTCCGAAAGCTCGTCCATGCCGAGAATGGCGATGATGTCCTGCAGCGACTTGTACTTCTGCAGCGTCTCCTGCACGCGGCGGGCGGTCTCGTAGTGCTCCTGGCCGACGACGGCCGGGGTCAGCACGCGGCTGGTCGAATCGAGCGGGTCCACCGCCGGATAGATGCCGAGTTCCGAAATCGCGCGGTTCAGCGTGGTCGTCGCGTCCAAGTGCGCGAACGAGGCAGCCGGTGCCGGGTCGGTCAAGTCGTCCGCAGGCACGTAGATCGCCTGGACCGAGGTGATCGAACCCTTGTTGGTCGAGGTGATGCGCTCCTGCAGCTGGCCCATGTCCGTCGCCAGCGTCGGCTGATAGCCCACTGCCGAAGGAATACGGCCGAGCAGCGCCGACACTTCCGAACCCGCCTGCGTGAAGCGGAAGATGTTGTCGACGAAGAACAGCACGTCCTGGCCTTCTTCATCGCGGAAGTATTCGGCCATGGTCAGGCCCGAAAGCGCGACGCGGGCGCGGGCGCCCGGCGGCTCGTTCATCTGGCCGAACACGAGTGCCACCTTCGAACCTTCCGGGGTCGGGTTGCCGTCGGCGTCCTTGGCGATAACGCCGGCGTCGAGGAACTCGTGGTAGAGATCGTTACCCTCGCGGGTGCGCTCACCCACGCCTGCGAACACCGAAACGCCGCCGTGGCCCTTGGCGATGTTGTTGATCAGTTCCTGAATGAGCACGGTCTTGCCGACGCCGGCGCCGCCGAACAGGCCGATCTTGCCGCCGCGCGCATAGGGCGCAAGGAGGTCGATGACCTTGATGCCGGTGACCAGAATGGCCGCCTCGGTCGACTGGTCGATGAATTCGGGAGCCTTGGCGTGGATCGGCGCGGTCTTTTCCGCGTTCACCGGACCCTGCTCGTCGATCGGCTCGCCGATCACGTTCATGATGCGGCCCAGCGTCATCGGGCCAACCGGCACCGAGATCTGCGCGCCGGTGCTCTTGACCGACTGGCCGCGGGTCAGGCCGTCGGTCGCGTCCATCGCGATGGTGCGCACGGTGTTTTCACCGAGGTGCTGCGCAACTTCGAGCACGAGGCGGTTGCCGTTGTTGTCGGTTTCGAGCGCGGTGAGAATCGCCGGCAGTTCACCGGTGAAGGTCACGTCGACGACGGCGCCGATGACCTGGCTGATCTTGCCGGTAGTGGTCTGGTTGAGGACGGCTGCGGTGGCCATTGTTCGTTCCTTGCCTGAAATGTCTTAGAGCGCTTCGGCGCCAGCGATGATTTCGATAAGTTCGGTCGTGATCGCGGCCTGACGGCTGCGGTTGTACTGGATGGTCAGCTTCTGGATCAACTCGCCCGCGTTGCGCGTCGCGTTGTCCATTGCGGTCATCGAAGCGCCCTGCTCGGAAGCTTCACGCTCCAGCAGCGCGCCGAAGATCTGCGTGGTGACATAACGCGGCAGCAGCGCTTCGAGGATTTCCTCCTCACCGGGCTCGTATTCGACAACCGCTTCGCTCGTCGAAGCCGCCGCCGGAGCGGGGACGGGGATCAGTTGTGCGGTGATCGGGTCCTGCTGCAGCGCCGACTTGAACTTCGGCGCGACGAGGTGGGCGACGTCGAACTTGCCGGCCGCGAACAGGGCAATCAGCTCGTGCGCGATGGCGCTGGCCTCATCGAAACCGGGCGTGCGCACCATGCTGGTGTCATAGCCGTCCGTCTTGGCATTGGGGTATTCGCGCTTCAGCGGCGCGCGGCCCTTCTTGCCGACGAGGTAGAAGCTCACATCCTTGCCAGCGGCTTCGAGCGCGCGGGCCTGGATCTTGGCTTCCTTGACGATGTTCGAGTTGAGACCGCCGCACAGGCCCTTGTCGGTGTTGACCACAACGAGGAGGTGGCGCTGGCTGGAGCCCGTCCCGCGCATCAGCAGCGGCGCGCTATCCTGACCCGCGACCTTGCCGGCGAGGCTGCCCATCACCGCGGCAAGGCGGCTGGCATAGGGGCGCGCAGCTTCCGCCGCCGTCTGCGCCTTGCGCAGCTTGGCCGCCGCGACCATCTGCTTGGCCTTGGTGATCTTCTGGGTCGACTTGACCGAGTTGATCCGGCCCTTGAGTTCCTTCAGCGAAGCCACTCTAGTTTCCTTCCTCGTTCGTCATTCCCGCGTAGGCGGGAATCCAGTCCGGCGTCCGCCTTTGGTGCTCTGGATCCCCGCCTGCGCGGGGATGACGAAGCGAACTTACCTACCGTCGATTACGCGAACTGCTTGCCGAACGCGTCGAGCGCGGCGACCAGCTTGCCCTTGGCCTCGTCGCCGAGATCCTTGGTGTCGCGGATCAGGGTGAGCAGGTCGGCGTGGCTGGAGCGCAGGTAGCTCAGCAGCTCGGCCTCGTACTCGCCCACGCTCTTCACCGGCACGCTGTCGAGGTAGCCGTTGGTGCCCGCGAAGATCACGCAGGTCTGCTCCTCGAAGCCCAGCGGCGAGAACTGCGCCTGCTTGAGCAGCTCGGTCAGGCGCGCACCGCGGTTCAGCAGCTTCTGGGTCGAGGCGTCGAGGTCCGAACCGAACTGCGCGAAGGCCGCCATTTCGCGGTACTGCGCCAGCTCCAGCTTGATCGAGCCGGCAACCTTCTTCATCGCCTTGGTCTGCGCCGACGAACCCACGCGGCTCACCGAGAGGCCGACGTTGATGGCCGGACGGATGCCCTGATAGAACAGGCCGGTTTCAAGGAAGATCTGGCCGTCGGTGATCGAGATCACGTTGGTCGGGATGTAGGCCGAAACGTCGCCGGCCTGCGTCTCGATGATCGGAAGCGCGGTGAGCGAGCCGTTGCCGTTCTCGTCGTTCATTTTCGCCGCGCGTTCCAGCAGGCGCGAGTGGAGATAGAACACGTCGCCCGGATAGGCTTCGCGGCCCGGCGGGCGGCGCAGCAGCAGCGACATCTGGCGATAGGCCACGGCCTGCTTGGAAAGATCGTCGTACACGATCACGGCGTGCATGCCGTTGTCGCGGAAGAACTCGCCCATCGTCGCACCGGTGTAGGGCGCGAGGTACTGCAGCGGCGCGGGCTCCGAAGCGGTCGCGGCCACAACGATGGAGTATTCCATCGCGCCATTCTCTTCGAGCTGGCGGACGATCTGCGCCACGGTCGAGCGCTTCTGGCCGACAGCGACGTAGATGCAGTAGAGCTTCTTGCTCTCGTCATCGCCCGCGTTGGCGGCCTTCTGGTTGATGAAGGTGTCGATCGCGACGGCGGTCTTGCCGGTCTGACGGTCACCGATGATCAGTTCGCGCTGGCCGCGGCCGACGGGTACGAGCGCGTCGATCGCCTTGAGGCCGGTCTGCACGGGCTCATGCACCGACTTGCGCGGGATGATACCGGGCGCCTTGACTTCGACGCGGGTGCGGACCGCATCCACGATCGGGCCCTTGCCGTCGATCGGGTTGCCCAGCGCATCGACCACGCGGCCGAGCAGGCCCTTGCCGACGGGGACGTCGACGATGGTGCCGGTGCGCTTGACCTGATCGCCTTCCTTGATCTCGGCGTCCGAGCCGAAGATCACGACGCCGACATTGTCGGCTTCGAGGTTGAGCGCCATGCCTTTCACCCCGTTCGCGAATTCGACCATTTCGCCGGCCTGGACCTGATCGAGGCCGTAGATGCGGGCAATACCGTCACCGACCGACAGCACCGAGCCGACTTCCGAGACCTGGGCCTCGGTGCCGAAGCTGGCGATCTGGTCCTTGATGACCTTCGAGATTTCAGCTGCGCGGATTTCCATGGAAACGCCTTTCGTAAAACTTTTGGAGCTTCAGCCCTTCATGGCCTGGGCGAGCGAATTGAGACGGGTGCGGATCGAACCGTCGATCATGCGGCTGCCGATCTGAACGACGAGGCCGCCCAGAATAGCCGGATCGACATGAGCCTTGACCGTGACGGAGCGGCCCTCGCGGGCCTTGAGCTTGTCGGCAAGCGCCGCAAGCTGCGCATCGTCAAGCGGGTGCGCGGTGGTCACTTCGGCGGTCACCTCTCCGCGCGCCGCAGCGGCGATCGCGGTGAACGCGCGCACCACATCGGGCAGCGAAGCGAGACGGCGGTTCGCCGCCAGCACGCCGAGGAACTTGCGGGTGAGGCCCGAAAGCTTGAGATAGTCGGCAACCGCGTCGATCGTCTTCGCGGCGGCATCGCGCGAGACTTCGGGGTTCTTGAGCAGCGCGGCCAGATCATCCGATTCGCGCACCGCCGCGCCAAGGGTGTCGAGGTCGGTTTCGACCGCCGTCACAACCCCCAGTTCGCCCGCCAAGTCATAGAGCGCGGCCGCATAACGTCCCGCCAAGCTGGCCGTAATCCCGCCGGAAATCTCCACGCGCCTTGGTCCCCTTCATCCAGGATGGATCGCAAATGTAGCTTGCATGGGCCATGGTGCCGCGCACAAAGCACGGCGGCCCGCAATGGGGGCGCGCCTAGCAACCAAGTCCCTGCCTGACAAGATGCCAGTTGCCGATTCCCGGGACAGGGTGAAAACCAAGCCCTTTCAGGCAGGCCCCTCCGAGCCGTCAGATGCCCCGCGCAATCATCCTCGCGCGATCAGGGCGCGGGCTTGCAGGTGTAGCGCAGTCGCTCGTTGGGCTCGGCCGGCAGCAGGGCCCGGATCGCGCCCTGCGCCTCGCCCAGCGCGCGCGCCGCGGCCTCGTCCACCCCGCCGCAGGCCGGTGCGCTCAGCTTCGCCCGCGCCGCCCGCGCGGCGGTCATTGCGTCGAGCCCCATGAGATAGCGCTCGACCGTATACTCGTGCCGATCCGGATCGAACCGCGTCACTGAAATCGTCGCCTCGCCCTGCGGCACCAGCACCCGGCTCCAGCCGTCCCCCGCCAACCCGTATTGCGTCCGCCCGTTGACGCAGCCGCCCGGCGCCCAGCTCAGCGGCACGTCGGTCACGTCGGAAACGGTCACCCGGCTGCGCTGCGGATCCAGCACGCAGACCAGCTTTTGCGGGCTTTCCGGCGCTGGAGCGCTGGCATCCGCTGCCGGGCTCGCCTCGGCTCTGGCCCTGGTTTCGGCGATGATGTCCTTGGCCCGCTCGTCGATCAGGCTGAGCGGCGGACGCAGCAGCCAGACGGCTACTGCGGCAAGCGCCAGCACCCCCGCCGCGCCGCCCGCGATCCTGAGTTCGCGCTGCTTGCCGCGCTGGAGGAAGGCGAACGCCGCCGCACCTGCCGCCACTGCCGCCACCAGCAGCACCGCCGCCAGCGCCAGCCCGTTGTCGCGCTCAGAAAGGATCTGCAGTTCCGCATCATGCTGCGCCTTGGCGGCAAATTCGGCCTGCGCGGCCTTGCGCGCTTCCGCCGTTGCCGCCAGCCGCGCCTGATCCTCGGCCCCGCGCGCCGCATCCGCCCGGTCGAGATCGGCGAGCGAAGTGCAGGGCGCGCCGCTCACATGCGGGCTCACCCCGGCCTCCTGCAGGAACGCGGAAAGCTCGCGCATCGAGATCGCGAAGTAGAACGCCGAATCGGTCGTGTTCTCGCTCACCGTGCCAAAGCTGTTGACGCCGAGCACTCGCCCGCAGGCATCGAGCAGCGGCCCGCCCGAATTGCCCGAACCGATCGGCGCGGTGTGCAGGATCGTGTCGAACGCGCGGCTGGAACGCCCCGCCGAAACATAGCCGCGCGTCTTCACCGCCGCCTGGGGGCTGACGAGGTCGCCCATCGAAAGCCCCTCGGCCATATCGACATTGCCCGGATAGCCCGCGGCATAAACGTCCTCGCCGTCCGTCGGCGCGCCGGAAAACAGCGTCAGCGCATTGAGCGAAGCGCCCGGCTTCAGCTTCAGCAGCGCCAGATCGCGCTGGGGCGAATAGGCGGCAATCGTCGCGGCATAGCCTCCGCGCCCCTCGGACGGGACGACGCCCGCCACGATCCCGTCGCTGCTGCGCAGGTCTTCCACGACGTGGGCATTGGTCACCACGAGATCGGGCGCGATGGCAAAGCCGGTGCCGTGGCTCACCAGCCGCGCCGCGCCGCCATCATACTGGATCAGCACCACCCGCACCACGCCCCGGCTTGCGGCGGCAATATCGCCCGGATCGGCCAGCGCGGGCGCGGCCAGAGCCAGCGTGATGGCGCCAAGGATGCAGATGATTCGGCGCAGCACGTCCATGCAGGCTAAGTTCCTTTGGCGACCGGGATTGCAGAGCAGCGGTTTCGCATTACACCTTGGGTTCCGCAAGGTGGGGGCATTCCATGGGTTCAGGTACGATTTCGCGCAGGCTCGCTGTGGCCTTGCTGTTGCTCGCGGCACCGGTTGCCGCGGCCGCTGCCGATCAGCCGGCCGAAGCGCCGTTCCGCATCGGTGAGGCGGCCATGGCCATGCCCATTCCCGCCGGGCTCTGCCTCCCGACCGGAGACTCGGCGGCCATTGCCCAGATGACCGCTGCCGCCGATGGCAGAAACGTCACCGTTGCCGATTTCTGGACCTGCGGCGCGGCAAAGCAGGCGGGCACGCACTATGTCCTGCTCAAGGTGCCTACCCAGGTCCTGCTCATGCGGCTGCCGAAGGACGATACGCTCGCCTCGCTTAACGCCACGCTCACCGGGCCGGATTCTCCCAAGTTCGGCGGAGATTTCGATCGCATGGCCAAGGAGGGGATCGACAAGGTCACCGGCCTGCAGACCGAGGTCGAAAGCGACTTCGGCTATATCAGCCGCGATGCAGACTGCATCTACATGGGCGGGCGCGTGTCCATTGCCTTTGAGGCGGGCAAGCCGGCAAAGCCCGGCCTTGTCGCCACCTGCATGACAGTCGTTGGCGAGAAGCTCGTCAACGTCAACGTCTACGACAATCGCCCGGACACCGGGATCAAGGCGGTGATGAACGAGGCGCATGCCATCGCGCTGACCATCCGCCGCACCAATCCGGCAAATTGACCGCAAGCGGCGGGAAGCCTGCCGGTTTCGGTGGCGCTACAAGGCCAGCCACACCCCTCAGCAGGAGCACGCCCATGAGCCGGACCGAACCCACCCCCTCCGCCTGGATCGATGGCGGCCGCGGCGCGGTGATCCGCTGGGATGTCGCGCAGACGTCGCTCGGCCCGATGTTCGTCGCCGCGACGGACAAGGGCGTCTGCCGCCTCTCCTTCGGTGAGGATCCCGCCGTTCTGGCCGATCGCTTTCCCAAGGCCGAACACGTGCGGGGCGGTGAACACTTCGCGCGCCTTCTCGCTGAAATCGTCGCCGCCGCCGAAGCCCCCGGCGAGGTCGATTTCAGCCACATCCCCGTCGATGTTGCCGGCACACCCTTTCAGCAGGACATCTGGCAGGCGCTGCGCCGCATCCCCAAGGGCGAGACGCGCACGTACGCGCAGCTCGCCGCCGAAGTCGGCCGCCCCGGCGCGGTGCGCGCGGCAGGCTCGGCCAACGGTGCCAACCACGTTTCGCTGCTGATTCCCTGCCACCGCGTGATCCGCACCGATGGCAGCCTCGGCGGTTATGCCTGGGGCCTCGATATCAAGGCCAAGCTCCTCCAGCGCGAAGGCGCACTCCTGCTCCTTTAAGCTCTCTCCCACGCTCATCCTGAGCTTGTCGAAGCATCTCGCACCACATTAGCCGCGCGATTAAATCGCCTTCCCATTCCGCCCACCCCTGATGTACGCTCCCCCGGAACCAGAACACCAAGGGAGACCCCACATGCCCATCGTCACGCTCGAACCGGGAATGCCGCAGACCATCGGCGAGGCCTTCGCCCACATCGGCACCGTCACCGCGCCCACGGTCATGGACATCAAGGTCATGTGCCTCGTCGAAGCCGCCAGCAAGGAGCTCTACCGCGCCACTGCTGCGGGCGCCGAAAACCCCGCCGTCGCCGATCTCCTGCGCACCAATGGCGATGAGGAATTCGTCCACGCCCGCCGCGCCGCCGCGGTGCTCAAGGTGCTGACGGGCGAAGACTTCACGCCCCCCGAGGCGGGCGACAACCCCTATCTCGCCAGCGGCGTGTTCCCCATCGGCGAACTCACCCCGCCCGCCCTGCGCAAGCTCGCGCAGACCGAATTCGACGGCGAAACGCTCTACGAAGGCTGGGCCGCCAGCATCGGCAACGAAGAAGCCGCCGCCCTCCTGCGCGCCAACGGGCGGGAAGAAACCGACCACGGCAACCGCCTGCTGCAAGCGGCTGCGCTGCTGGAGGGGTGAGGGAGCAAAGCCCCGCAATCGCAGCCTTCATGGCGGCTGAGGGGTTGCCGGAAACCTACCGCGCCACCATCGAGACGCACTGGCGCCCCCTTGCCGCCGCCATCGCGGCAAGGGCCACCGGCGGGCCGCTCGTCGTCGGTGTCAGCGGTTCGCAGGGCAGCGGCAAGTCCACGCTCTGCCGCATGCTCGAAGTACTCCTCGCCGAGGACCACGGCCTTCGCGTGGCCACGCTCTCGCTCGACGACCTCTATCTCACCCGCGCCGCGCGCGCCGAACTTGCCGCTTCGGTCCATCCGCTCTTCGCCACGCGCGGCGTCCCCGGCACGCACGATGTAGCGCTGGGCCTCGCGCTGCTGAACGCCGTGCGCGCAGGGCAGGCCGGCATCCACCTCCCGCGCTTCGACAAGGGGGCGGATGACCGCGTGCCCGAAACGCGGTGGCCGCTGCTCGAAGACCCGCTGGATGTCCTGCTGTTCGAAGGCTGGTGCATGGCCGCCACGCCCCAATCCGCAGCCGATCTCGCCGCCCCGATCAACCGCCTTGAAGCCGAGGAAGACCCGCACGGCACCTGGCGTACCTATGCCAACGCCGCGCTCGCCGGCCCCTACCGCGCCTTGTTCGATGCGCCCGATTACCTCGTCATGCTCGCCGTCCCCGGCTTCGAAGCCGTCCTCGGCTGGCGGCAACTACAGGAAAGCAAACTGCGCGCCCGCACCGGCGGCGGGATGACGGATGCCGAACTGGCCCGCTTCGTGATGCACTACGAGCGGATCACGCGGCACCTGCTGGCCGATCTGCCCGAGCGCGCTGATGTGGTTGTCTGGCTGGGGGAGGACCATACGGTCGAGACAGTCCGCTACACTATACCCCAGACGCAACCTTGAGCCATCTCCCCTTCAGGGGAGAGGGTCAGGAGAGAGGGCCGCAGAATCCATTTTCCTACAACGCGCCATCCATGGCACATCGGCTCTCTGCTCTTTGAATCGTCAAGCCGCTGAAATAAAACGATCCAACCGGATCGGATATTGTGCTCAGGACTGTGTCAACTGTGTCAACTTGCGCCCGATTTCAGACGAAGGAATAGGGGTCGATATCGACCGCCACGCGCACCCCCGGCGGGAAGCGCAGCGGGGCGAGCCAGCTGCGGATCAGCTTCTGCACTTCGGCCGAACGGCGCGCCGCGATCAGCAGGCGGTAGCGGTGCCGCCCCCGCAGCAAGGAAAGCGGGGCAGGGGCGGGGCCGAGGATCAGGACGCCGGGCTCATCCGGCCGGGTGCCGCCGATGGCGCGGGCCGCTTCGCGCGCTTCGGCCTCGTCCTCGCTCGAAACGATGATCGCCGCCCACCGGCCAAATGGCGGCGCGCCCGCCTCGCGCCGCGCTTCGGTCTCGGCCGCGTAGAACGCGTCGCGCGATCCGCTGGCGAGTGCGGCGATCACCTCGGCCTTGGGATGGCGCGTCTGGATCAGCACCTCGCCCGGCTTGGCTCCGCGCCCGGCCCGCCCGGCGACTTGCGCGATCTGCTGGTAGGTCCGTTCCGCCGCGCGCAAGTCCCCGCCATCTAGCCCCATGTCGGCATCGACCACGCCGACCAGCGTCAGCTCCGGAAAGTGGAACCCCTTGGTCACGAGCTGCGTTCCCACGATCACGTCGATCGCCCCCCCTTCCGCCTGCGCCACGAACTCGGCAGCAGCGGCGGGGCTCGCCAGCGTGTCGGAGGTGACCACCGCCACCCGCGCGCCCGGCAGCAGCTCGGCCACCTCGTCGGCGATGCGCTCCACGCCGGGGCCGCAGGCGACAAGGCAATCGGGCTCGCCGCACTCCGGGCAGACCGGCGGCGGTGGCACCTCGTGCCCGCAGTGGTGGCAGGCCAGCCGCTGCGAGAGCCGGTGCTCGACCAGCCAGGCCGAACAGTTGGGGCACTTGAAGCGGAACCCGCAGTGCCGGCACAGCGTCAGCGGCGCATAGCCGCGCCGGTTGAGAAACAGCAGGCTCTGCTCGCCCTTGGCCAGCCGGTCCTGCAGCGCTTCCACCAGCGGCGGCGCCAGCCAGCGCCCGCGCGGCGGCTGCAGTTCCGTCAGGTTGATGATCTCGATCTTCGGCAACTGCGCCCCGCCGAACCGGCTCGGCAGCACGAGCCGCTTGTAGCGCCCCGCCTCGGCCATCTGCAGGCTTTCGAGCGCCGGTGTCGCGCTTGCCAGCACCACCGGCACGCCCTCGAAATGCCCCCGCATCACCGCCACGTCGCGGGCGTTGTAGCGTACGCCGTCGTCCTGCTTGAACGCTACCTCGTGCGCTTCATCGACCACCACGAGCCCCAGATCGGCAAACGGCAGGAACAGCGCCGAGCGCGCGCCGACCACCACTTTCGCGCCGCCGAACGCCACTTGCCGCCACGCCCGCCGCCGCTCCGATGCTTTCAGCGAGGAATGCCAGGTGACAGGCGTCACCCCGAAGCGCGCCTCGAACCGGCCCAGAAACGCGGCGGTGAGTGCGATTTCGGGCAGCAGCACCAGCACCTGCCGCCCGGCCTCCAGCGCCGCTGCCACGGCCTCGAAATAGGTCTCGGTCTTGCCGGAGCCCGTCACCCCGTCGAGCAGGAACGGCTGGAACCGGTGCGCTGCGACGGCCTCCACCATCTCCGCTGCCGCCTCGGCCTGCTGCTCGGCCAGCGCCGGCGCGGCGAACAGCGGATCGGGCGCGGGGTAGGGCCGGTCGCTATCGACGAGCACCGGCTCCAGCAGCCCCTGGCTCAACATCCCGCGCAGCACGCCTTCGGAAACCCCGGCGATCTCAGCGAGTTCGCGCATCGTCGCCTGTTCGCCCTGCAGCAGATCGAGCGCCTGCAGCCGCTGCGGCGTCATCCGCGCGGGCTCCTCGCCAGTGAGGCGGTATTCGGTGACGGTCCCGCTACCCTTCAGCGCCGCGCTGCTCGACAGCGCCATGCGCGCCACGGCAGAGAGCGGCGCGAGGTAGTAGTCCGCCGTCCACGCGATCAGGCGGCGCAGCGGCGTGGGCAGCGGCGGCACCGGCAGGACTTCGAGAACGCTGCGCAGCTTGTGCTCGGGGTAGTCATCGCCCGGCAGGTCGCCATCGTCCCACACCACGCCGAGGATCTGGCGCGGGCCCAGCGGCAGCACCGTCACGCTGCCCGGCGGCGCATCCATCCCCTTGGGCACCCGGTAGTCGAGCGCGCCGAGGGCGGCGTTGAAGACGATGCAGCGCACGCGGGTCATGCACCCCATCTAGGGACTGACGTCCTTCGGGGCAAAGCCTGCCCATCACCTAAAGGGTGGAAGAATGACAGGCTACACAGCCGCCCCTCGCACGCTATAGGGTTGGCAGAATCGCATACAGGACACGCCTCTCCATGAAGTTTTTCGTCGACACCGCTGACACCGCCGAGATTGCCGACCTTGCCTCCACCGGCCTGCTCGACGGCGTGACCACCAACCCTTCGCTGATCGCCAAGGCAGGGCGCGATTTCATCGAAGTGACGCGCGAGATCTGCGGGCTTACCAGCGGCCCGGTCTCGGCCGAAGTCGTGGCGCTCGATCACGAAGGTATGATGCGCGAGGCGGAAATCCTGCGGAAGATCGCCGACAACGTCTGCATCAAGGTCCCGCTCACCATCGATGGCCTCAAGACCTGCAAGGCGCTCACCAGCGACGGCACGATGGTCAACGTCACGCTGTGCTTCTCGGCCAATCAGGCGCTGTTGGCGGCCAAGGCGGGCGCGACCTTCGTCTCGCCGTTCGTCGGCCGTCATGACGACAACGGCTTCGACGGCATGGATCTCATCCGCGATATCCGCCTGATCTACGACAACTACGCCTTTGGCACCGAAATCCTCGTCGCCTCGATCCGCCACGGCGTCCACGTGCTCGAAAGCGCCAAGATCGGCGCCGACGTGATCACCGCGCCCCCCGCCGTGATCAAGGGCCTGTTCAAGCATGTGCTGACCGAAAAGGGCATCGAAGGCTTCCTTGCGGATTGGGCCAAGACGGGCCAGACAATCGGGTGAAGCCGGCAATCGGCTGAAACCCAATGCGACGGATGTGGACTGACCTTGCCTGACGAAAGCCCCCTCGACCAGTTCCGCTCGGTTCTCGCCGGCACCGCGCGCGCCGTGGCCGATGTGCCCGAGCTCGAAGTCGCCTGGACCGCTGACGGGCCGAGCCAGACGGGGACGAACCTGCGCCTGCCGATGCCGGGCCGCGCGCTACCTGCCGCGCAAGTGGCCGAAGCGCGGGGCTTTGCCGATGGCATGGCGCTCAAGCTGCGTCTGCACAACGAGACCTTGCACAACCGGGCCGCGCCGAACGAACCGCTCGCCCGCGCCTGCTACGATGCGATCGAGCAGGTGCGCTACGAGGCGCTGGGGTCGGATGGCTATGCCGGTATCCGCGGCAACCTCGACGCCGCAACGACGATGCGCATCGCCTCCGATCCGATCGCCCGCGCGATCCGGCCCGAGGACGTGCCGCTGCCCACCGCGCTTGCCATGCTGCTGCGCGAGAAGCTGACCGGGCAGGCCGTGCCTCCCGCCGCCGAAATCGGCACCGCGATGGTGCGCAGCTGGATCGAAGCGCGCGCCGGGGCCGATCTCGAAGGATTCGCCGATCTGCTGGACGACCAGAAGGCGTTCCAGAACCTTGCGCTCGAAATGCTCGGCCACCTCGATCTCACCAAGTCCCCCGACGAGGCAGATGACGGCGGCGATGAGGACGAGGGCGAGCAGGCTGACGACGAGGCCGAGGACCAGCCCGACGCCTCCGACGACGGCGCCGAGCAGCAGCCTAGCGAAGTCGCCGGGGACACCACCGAAGGCGACGAACAGGGCGAAGAGCAGGAGCAGACCGAGACATCGGAAGACACCGCCGACGCCGACATGGCCGACGAGGGCGAGGAGGGCATGCTGCCCACGCGGCCCAACCGGCCGTGGACCGACCTGCCGGAAAGCTGGGAATACAAGGCCTACACCACGCAGTTCGACGAAGTCGTCTCCGCCACCGAGCTGTGCGACGAGGAAGAACTCACCCGCCTGCGCGCCTATCTCGATGCGCAGTTGAAGGGCCTGCAGGGCATTGTCACCCGGCTTGCCAACCGGTTGCAGCGCCGCCTGATGGCGCAGCAGAACCGTTCGTGGGATTTCGATCAGGAGGAAGGCCTGCTCGATGCCGCGCGGCTTGCCCGCGTCGTCATCTCGCCCGGCCATTCGCTGTCGTACAAGATCGAGCGCGACATCGAGTTCAAGGACACCGTCGTCACGCTGCTGATCGACAATTCGGGCTCCATGCGCGGGCGCCCGATCTCGATCGCGGCGATCAGCGCGGACATCATGGCGCGCACGCTGGAGCGCTGCGGGGTGAAGACCGAAGTGCTTGGCTTCACCACCCGCGCGTGGAAGGGCGGCCAATCGCGCGAGGCATGGCTTTCCGGCGGCAAGCCCGCGCACCCCGGCCGTCTCAACGATCTGCGCCACATCGTCTACAAGAAGGCGGACGAGCCCTGGCGCCGCGCGCGCAAGAACCTCGGCCTGATGATGCGCGAGGGGCTGCTCAAGGAGAACATCGACGGCGAGGCGCTGCTCTGGGCGCACACCCGCCTGCTGGCGCGGCAGGAGGATCGCCGCATCCTGATGGTCATCTCGGACGGTGCGCCGGTCGACGATTCGACTCTTTCGGTCAATTCGGCGGGCTATCTCGAACAGCACCTGCGCCGCGTGATCGACTGGATCGAGAAGCAATCCCCGGTCCAACTCGTCGCCATCGGCATCGGCCATGACGTGACGCGCTACTACCGCCGCGCTGTCACGATCATGGATGTCGAGCAGCTCGGCGGCACGATGGTCGAGCAGCTGGCGGGGCTGTTCGAGGATGACGACTGATCGGTCGGTCCGGATCGTCCTTTGCACCGCAATACCCTGAATGATCGGAATTCGCGCCTGGCCGGGCGCGGGCGTTTTTCACGCTATGCCGTGCGCCGGAATTGATGATACGCCCTGCGCGGGGGAGAGATGATGCGCCGTCGATTTGGGGTCCTGCCAGCACTGCTGCTGCTGTCCGCGCCGACGTGCCTGCCTGCACAACCGGTGCCTGCCCAAGCGGCGGAACCGGCAGAGCCCCCTGCGACTGTGGTGGCGGCTACCCCGGCATTGCCCTGCGATCGATGCATTCCCGCGCTCGCGCCGGTCGACCTCGTGCTCGATACCGATCTGGGCAGCAAGATCAGCAAGACGGGCGAGACCTTTGCCTTCCACCTTGCGCGGCCGATCGTGATCGATGGCCACGAACTCGTGCCCGCGGGGACGCCGGGGCAAGGGGAAGTGATCCATGCCAAGAAGGCGGGCGGCAGCGGGACGGCGGGCGAACTCGTGCTGGCTGCACGCTACCTTTCCGTCGGCTCGCAGCGCCTGCGGCTGCGCTCCATGCATATCGCCCAGCGGTCCGAGGACGCGATTGGCAAGGTCGATGCTTTCAACGCCGCCACCGTGATGAGCCCGGTGCCGGTGGCCTTGGTGGGCTTTGCCATCACCGGCCGGAACAACGTTTTCCCCAAGGGAACCCCGGCAATCGCCAAGACAGCAGAGGTCTTCCATGTGCCGTCATCGGATGGCGGCGGGGCGACATCGGATACATCAACCCGGCCGGCAACTCCGCCCGTCGGTCCATAAAAGGAGAGGAAGCAGGATGATCAAGGCAGCAACAAGGGCGGGACTGATCCTGTTGGCGACGGCCACGATGGCGACGTCGGCCCACGCAGGTGACAAGCCTCCGGTGCGCATCCCTGCGCCGCCCGCAGGCAAAGGCCAGATCGTGTTCTACCGCACCGGTACGATCATGGGGGCGGCAATGGGTTGCGCCGTGAATGAGGGCGGCCAGAAGATAAGCTCGCTCGGCTCGGGCCGCTATTTCATCCTCGTGACCGATCCGGGTCGCCACGAATACACCGTGAAGAGCGAAGCCAAGGACGTGCTCGCGCTTGAGGTCGAGGCCGACGAGACGCAATACGCCATGTGCCGGATCAAGATGGGCGTGATGGCCGGACGGCCCGACCTGCGCCCCTCGACCGCCGAGGAATTCACCAAGGCCGGCACCAACCGGATGGTCGATGCGGACGACATGGGGCCAGCGCCCGGCGCACTGCGCGCGGATCAGGTCGAAGCTGCCCTTGCGGCCACGCCGGCTCCGGCGGCCCCGGCCAACTGAGATCGCGCCAGAGCAAGGCGGCCAACCGTCCATGCGCGGTTGACCACCTTGCCTTAATCGGTCAATTAAACTCCAACCCACATCCCTGCGCTGGTGCCTGATACTGGCGCAGGGATGTCTGCATAAGCCGGAGAGATTGCCCATGAATGTTGCCGAAGCCGTACTCACGCGCCGTTCGATCCGGGCGTTTCAGGACAAGCCCGTTCCGCTCGATGTGCTGCGCCGGGTGATGGACACCGCGCGCTGGGCGCCTTCGGGCTGCAATTTCCAGCCGTGGGAAGCGACCATCGTCACCGGTGAGCCGCTCAAGGAACTGCAGGCGAAGATGATGGCGACGCCGCCGCAGAACCCGCGCGAGTACAGCTGGGACGATCCGGAAGTGATCCCCGAATGCAAGGCGCGGCTCCACGGCGTCGGCAAGGCGATGTACAGCGCGATGGGCATTGGCCGCGAGGATGTCGAAGCGCGCAACAAGTTCATGGGCGCCAATGTCGTCTCGTTCGGCGCGCCGGCGGTGCTGCTGTGCTATTTTGATCGCCGCATGGGGCCGCCGCAGTGGTCTGACGTCGGCATGTGGCTGCAGACGATCATGCTGCTGCTGCGCGGCGAAGGGCTCGACAGCTGCCCGCAGGAAGCGCTTTCGCTTTATGCCAAGCTGATCAAGGACTTCCTCGGCGTCTCGGATGAAACCCACATCTTCTTCTGCGGCATCGCCATCGGCTACCGCGAGGAGGAAAGCCCGGTGAACAACTTCGCGCGCGAGCGCGAGCCGGTGGACGGCAACGTCAAGTTCCTCGGCTTCTGATGGGATAGCATGCGCCGCTGCATAGGCAGTGGCGCATGGGGGCGCTAATCAACCGCAGAACGCGTTGGGTTGGCGATGCCTGATTCCAGAGGCACATCGGCGCAGGCGCTGCGGCAGGGGCTGCGCGAGCTCGGCTGGCAGCGGCTGACTGTGGCGGCGCAGCTCCTCGCGTTCGCGGCGTTTCCGTTCCTTGTCGCGCAAGCGGGCTTCGATACGCTGGGCTTGCCGGCGGTCGGCTGGCCGGCTGATCGCCCATGTCGCCATCAGCGCGGCGCGGCTGGGCGGCCATCGCGATCTATCACGCGGGCGAGGACTTCCGCCGCAATGCGCCTGCCAGAGTGCCGCCGATTGGCCGCACGCGCGTCGGCGTCCATTTCGGCGAGGCGATTGTCGGCAATTTCGGCGGCGAGGGGCGCATCCAGTACACCGCGCTTGGCGATGCGATGAACACTGCTGCCCGGCTTGAAGGTGCGAACAAGCCGCTGGACACCACGATCCTTGTCAGCCGGAATAAATAGGGACAGTCCCCATTTATCGGGATGCGCGCGCGCTTGACCGGCAGGCGCGCGGGCTGGCAGAGCGCGGGGCATGGAAACGACTGCTCCCCTCACGCTCTTCAACAGCCTGACCCGCCGCACCGAACCGTTCGTGCCCGTCCACGCGGGCGAGGCGCGCGTTTATACCTGCGGGCCGACGGTCTACAACTACCCCCACATCGGCAACATGCGCGCCTATGTCTTCGCCGACGTGCTGGGGCGGACGCTGAGCTTCAAGGGCTACAAGCTCACCCATGTGATCAACATCACCGATGTCGGCCACCTGACCGACGATGCGGACGATGGCGAGGACAAGATGGAGCGCATGGCAGCGGCCCGGAAGCAGTCGATCTGGGACGTGGCCGAGCACTACAAGCAGGCCTATTGGGCCGATGTGCGCGCGCTCAATATCCGCCAGCCTGCGCAGTGGACCGTGGCGACGGACTACGTCGAGCAGATGATCGAGTTTGCGAAGGGGATCGCGGCGAAGCACTGCTATGAACTGGAAAGCGGGCTCTATTTCGACGTTTCAACCGTCGCCGATTATGGCCGCCTTGCCCGCGCCCAGACCGAAGACGGGGAGGGCCGGATCGAAGCTGTGGAAGGTAAGCGCAACGCTGCCGATTTCGCGATCTGGCGCAAGACTCCGCCGGGCGAGACGCGCCAGATGGAGTGGGACTCGCCCTGGGGCAAGGGTGCGCCGGGCTGGCATCTGGAATGCTCGGTCATGTCGGGCGCGGTGCTCGGCTTTCCCTTCGATATCCACACTGGCGGCATCGACCACCGCGAAATCCACCACCCCAACGAGATCGCGCAGAATCAGGCGCACTGCTGCACCAATGGCCTCGACGTACCCACCAATTCGGGCGCCAAAGTGTGGATGCACAACAACTTCCTCGTCGAACGCAGCGGCAAGATGTCGAAGTCCTCGGGCGAGTTTCTGCGGCTGCAACTGCTCATCGACAAGGGCTACCATCCGCTGGCCTACCGGCTGCTGTGCCTGCAGGCGCACTACCGCAGCGAACTGGAGTTCAGCTGGGAAGGGCTGGGCGCGGCGCTGACGCGGTTGAAGCGGTTGGTGATGGCGGTCGAGCAGTTACGAGCGCGCAACGAGGACACTGCCTCAACTGCACCCGGTCCACGCTTCCAGCCTTTCCTCGAACGTTTCGACGCGGCGGTGTCGGACGACCTCAATACGGCCATTGCGCTCACCGTGCTCGAAGAGGTTGCGGTGCTCAAGAAGGTCGATCCGGCGGAGAAGCTCGCTGCACTTGCCGCCATGGACTCCGTCCTCGGCCTCAATCTCCTCAGCCTCACCCGCACCGATCTGCGCATCCGCCCCAAGTCCGCGACCATCACCGAAGCCGAAATCGAAGAGACCCTCGCCGCGCGCAAGGAAGCCCGCGCCGCCAAGGACTTCGCCCGCTCCGATGCGCTGCGCGATGAACTCGCCGCCAAGGGCGTCGAGGTCATGGACGGCGATCCGCTGGGTTGGGAGTGGAAGCTTGTGCCGTGAAGCTCTGGCGGATCACTCGGTCCGTTCATACCGCGATTGATGGCGCAGGCGCGCTTGCGCACGGCGGGCGCTATTCGCCGCCGGGTCTCCCGGTGGTTCACTTCGCGTCGGAGGCCGCGCTCGCGGTGTTGATCGCGCTGCGCTATCAGCCGACCGATCCGGACGAGGGCGCGGCGGACCTTGTGCTGGGCTGGATCGACATTGCGGCAGCGCCGGAACGGGTGCCCGCCGGCCTTGCCGAGCCGGAGATCCAGACGTGGGTAACGGACTGGCTTGTGCAGCGCCGCTCGCTGGCTGCGGCATTGGCATCGAAAGTGCTTCCCGAAGGCGATGTCGTGTTGTTCAATCCGCGCCACCCTGATGCCGGGCAGGCTGGGCCGCTCGCTGTGCGCCCCTTCAGCTTTGCCGAGTGCCTGCACACCCCGCCGATGCGCGCGATCTATGGAACTGGTCTGTGATGATCTTCGCCGCGCTTGCTCTCGCCGCCGCGCCTCTAGACACACCTCAGGCCGCGATTATGGCCATCTACGCCCCTTTTCGCCGCGCCGACATGCACGATGCCGCGTGGGAGCGCCCGATCTTCACTCCGCGCCTCACGGCCCTGATCGCGAAGTGGCGCGCGGTCACACCCACCGATGAGGTCGACGACCTCTCCGATTTCGACTGGCTGTGCCAGTGTCAGGACTGGGATGCGGGCGGCCTTCATGAGCGGATCACGGGCCTGCGCAGGCTCGGCCGGGGGCGGCTCCGGGTGACGGTGTCGCTAGGCAAGGCGCCGGGCCGGCACGAGGTGCTGCGCTTCGAGCTGCAGCGCGCAGGTGATCGCTGGCTGATCGATGATATCCATGCCAGCGGCTTCAAAGGCGGTCTCCGCGCGACCCTGCTGCGGACAACCGCCGCCGATATTGCCCTGCGCCGGTCGCGCTAACGCCGCGGCACGATCACCAGCTTGTAGGGAATGAACAGCAGCACTTCCGAAAGGCCCGCCCGGTTCCATTCCACCGGGCGGTTGAGCCCCTCGATTTCCACCCCGTAGTCCGGCCCGAGCTTGGCCGCCATGGCCTTGGCATCCGCTGCAATCACATCGGCAATCGCTGGGCGGTACTGGTCAGGATCGACGATCGAGAAAGTGAGGTCGTCGCTCGTCTCCATCAGCGCACGCCCTTCCAGCCTGACAGCCTTGACGAATGCGGTGATCGCTGCCTCTGCGGCCTGTGCGTCCCGGCCGTTCTGCAGTGGCGCCTTGATCAGCAGGGTCAGCTTCTGCGAATCGGGCCGGCTATCGCGCGCAAGGGTTAGATCGCGGTAGTTTTTGAGCGTGATCGGCTGGATCGTCTGCGCGCCATAGGCAAGCTGCACGCCCGATTTCGGCGCCTGGGCGATGGCATTGGCGAGGGTTGCGTAGATCTCGTTCGAGCGGCCTTTGGGATCGCGCGTATCGCCGGTGATGGTGACTTCCTGCACTGCGAAATCGGCCGTCCGCTTGAGACCGACGGCGGGCTGGGCGGAATTGTAGTCGTCCGCCGATCTGCGCTGGGCGGTGACGATCACTTCGTCGGCCTGCGCCATGGCCAGATCCGGCGCGGTGACCAGCGCAATGCTCATCATTGTAAACAATAGCTTCATGTCGTCGCTCGCCTCGCTATCGTACGGAAAATCCAGACTGCCGGAGCGGAGTGCCAATGACAACGCCATCCAAGACCATTCTCGTGATGCCCGCGCTCGCCGCGCCCGTGCTGCAGCAGCATCTGCCGGACTGGATCGAGCCACGCTTCTTCCGCCACACCGCCGAACTGATTGAAATGGCGCCCGAGGCCGAGATCGGCTGGTTCGATCTCGACGACAAGGCCAAGATGGTCGAGGCGATCACCCGCGCGGAAAACCTGAAGTGGCTTTCCAGCATCTACGCCGGGGTCGATGGTTTTCCGCTGCAGATGATGGCCGAGCGCGGGGTGGTCTTCACCAATGGCGTCGGCATCAATGCGATCACCATCGCCGAATATGTCGTCATGGGCATGCTCAATGTCGCCAAGGGCTACCGCGAAGTGGTGCGCGCGCAGGACCGGCACGAATGGCTCGGCGATTCGCCGGGCAAGGTCGAACTCGCCGGGAGCAAGGCGCTGGTGCTGGGTTATGGCGCTATCGGGCAGCGCGTGGACAAGATCCTGACGGCCTTCGAGGTTGAGGTGACCAAGGTGCGCCGCTCGCCCGGCGAAGGCACGCTGCTGCCAGACCAATGGCGCGCGCGGCTGGGTGAGTTCGACTGGGTGATTCTGGCTGTGCCCGCCACGCCCGAAACCGACGGCATGATCGGCGCGGCAGAGCTTGCGGCGATGAAGCCCGGCGCCGTGCTGGTCAATGTCGCGCGCGGCAGTGTGGTCGATCAGGACGCGCTCGTCGCCGCGCTGACCGAGCAGCGCATCGGCGGCGCCTTCCTTGATGTCACCACGCCAGAGCCGCTCCCGGCGGATCATCCGCTGTGGAGCCTGCCCAATGCGCATGTCACCATGCACCTTTCCGGGCGGGCGCAGACCGCGATGTTCCACCGCTCCGCCGCGCGCTTCCTCGATAATCTCGCCCGCTATGGCCGGGGTGACGCGCTGGCACATCAGGTTGATCTTACCCTCGGCTACTGAACCGGCGTGCAGGGGTGACTCGCGCCTTTGCCTTTGATACCCCTCAAGCATCCGTCGGCGAGGCAGCTTGCTGTAACCGCCGGGTGGTCTTGGCCGTATTGGACTGAGGGAGGCGCGGCTGCGGGCTCTCGCGGTGGAGCAAGCATATGAGCGACGGCGCTGGCAGTGTTTCCGGGGGCAAGAAAGCCTCTGACCTGTTTGTCGAATGCCTCGAGGAAGAGGGCTGCGAATACATCTTCGGCGTGCCCGGAGAAGAAAACCTCGATTTTCTCGATTCGCTCTCGCGCTCCACGAAGATCAAGCTGATCCTTACGCGCCACGAGCAGGGGGCGGGCTTCATGGCCGCGACTTATGGCCGCCACACCGGCAGGACCGGCGTGTGCATTTCGACGCTGGGGCCGGGCGCGACCAACCTCGTGACCGCGGCGGCCTATGCCACGCTGGGCGGCATGCCGATGCTGATGATCACCGGCCAGAAGCCGATCAAGAAATCGAAGCAGGGCCGCTTCCAGATCCTCGACGTCGTCTCGATGATGGGGCCGATCACCAAGTTCACCCACCAGATGGCGAGCTCCGACAATATCCCCAGCCGGGTGCGCGAGGCCTATCGCCTTGCCGAGGAAGAGAAGCCGGGCGCCACGCATATCGAATTGCCCGAAGATATCGCCGATGAGCGCACGGAGGCACACCCCCTCAAGCGCTCGATGGTCCGCCGCCCCAGCGCCGATCCCAAGTCGGTGCGCCAGGCGGTCAATGCGCTGGAGGCGGCGAAATCGCCGGTGCTGGTGATCGGCGCGGGTGCGAACCGCACGATGACCGGGCGCATGCTGCTCCAGTTCGTCGAAAAGACCGGCATCCCCTTCCTCACCACCCAGCTTGGCAAGGGGGTGATCGACGAGCGCCACCCCAAGTTCCTTGGCTGCGCGGCGCTCTCTGCCGGAGATTTCGTCCACCGCGCGATCGAGGACTCCGATTGCATCGTCAACATCGGCCATGATGTGATTGAAAAGCCGCCGTTCTTCATGCGTGAGGGCGGGCCGACGGTGATCCACGTCTCGTCCAAGACGGCCGAAGTCGATCCGGTCTATTTCCCGCATATCGAAGTGATCGGCGATATCGCCAACGCGATCTGGCAGATGAAGGAGGACATTGTCCCCAATGGCAGCTGGACCTGCGGCAAGATGCTGGAATATCGCGCCGCCGAACTGGCGCACAATGGCCCGCTCGCCGCCGATGCGCGCTTCCCGATCTTCCCACCACATCTTGTCCAGCAGGTGCGCGAGTGCATGCCCGACGACGGGATCATCTGCCTCGACAACGGCGTCTACAAGCTCTGGTTCGCGCGCGGCTACACCGCCTACCGGCCGAACACCGTGCTGCTCGACAATGCGCTCGCCTCGATGGGGGCAGGGCTCCCTTCAGCCATGATGAGCGCAATGCTCTATCCCCAGCGCAAGGTCATGGCGATCTGCGGCGATGGCGGGTTCATGATGAACAGCCAGGAGATGGAAACCGCGGTGCGCTTGCGGCTCAATCTCACCGTGCTGATCCTGAATGACAGCAGCTATGGCATGATCCGCTGGAAGCAGGCCAACATGGGCTTTGCGGATTTCGGCCTGACTTATGGCAATCCGGACTTCGTGAAATACGCCGAGGCCTACGGCGCGCATGGCCACCGCGCGCAAAGCGCCGCGCACCTCAAGGAACTTCTCGCGCATTGCTGCGATACACCGGGTGTCCACCTGATCGATTGCCCGGTCGATTATTCGGAGAACGACCAGATTCTGAACAAGGATATCAAGGCGCTTTCGAGGGCGCTGTAAGCACCACGAAACAAGAGGGGCGGCTGGCCCCAAGCAGAGGCAGACCATGACCCACCTCAAGGACGTCTACCCGCTCTATCTCAACAACAAGGCGGTCCAGCCCAACACCGATCTTGTCGTGACGGACAAGTTCACCGGCGAGGCCGCGTTCCGCACCGCTCTCGCCACGCCCGACGTGATCGACGCCGCGATTGCCGGCGCGGTGCGCGCGGCAGAGCCGATGGCGCGGCTGGCGAGTTACGAGAAGCGCGATGTCCTCGCCCACTGCGTGCGGCGCTTCATCGAGCGGTTCGACGAACTGGCCTACGCGCTCTGCGTCGAGGCCGGAAAGCCGATTGCGGACGCTGAAGGCGAAGTCACCCGCCTGATCGATACGTTCCGCATCGCCAGCGAGGAAGCAACGCGCAGCTACGGCGAAGTCCAACCGCTCGATATTTCTGCGCGGGCAAAGGGTTACATGGGGATGTGGAAGCGCGTTCCCATCGGGCCGTGCAGCTTCATCTCGCCGTTCAACTTCCCGCTCAATCTGGCCGCGCACAAGATCGCGCCCGCCATTGCGGTGGGCTGCCCCTTCGTGATGAAGCCCGCCAGCCTCACGCCGCTCGGCGCGATCATCATGGGCGAAGTGCTGGCCGAGTGCGATATCCTGCCCGAAGGCGCCTTCTCGATTCTTCCCGCCACCCGCGACGGGGCGGAGCTCTTCACCACCGACGAGCGGCTCAAGCTGCTTTCCTTCACCGGTTCGCCGGGCGTCGGCTGGGATCTCAAGGCCAAGGCGGGCAAGAAGAAGGTCGTGCTCGAACTCGGCGGCAATGCCGCCGTGATCGTCGATGCCGATGCCGATCTCGATCACGCCCTCGCCCGGATCGTGTTCGGCGGGTACTATCAATCGGGCCAATCGTGCATCCACGTGCAGCGCGTGATCATTCACGAAAGCATCTACGATACCTTCCGGGGCATGCTGGCGGCCAAGGTGAAAACACTCATCTCCGGCGACCCCAAGGCGCGCGATACCTTCATCGGTCCGATGATTTCGGCCAAGGAAGCCCAGCGCCTCAAGAGCTGGATCGATGCAGCCGTGGCCGGCGGCGCAACGCTGCTGGCCGGGGGTGGCTGCGAGGGCGCGATGCTGGAAGCCACGCTGCTCGAAGGCTGCAGCCGCGACATGGACGTCTATACCGAGGAAGCGTTCGGCCCGGTCGTCCTCCTCTCGAAATTCAGCGACTGGAACGAAGCGCTGGCCGAGGTCAACGACAGCAAATTCGGCCTGCAGGCCGGTATCTTCACCCGCGATATTCACAAGGTGCTCGAGGCCTGGGATCACCTCGAGGTCGGCGGCGTGGTGGTCAACGACGTCTCCAGCTACCGCGTCGACAACATGCCCTACGGCGGGGTCAAGGATTCCGGGCTCGGGCGCGAGGGCGTGCGCTTTGCGATGGAAGACATGAGCGAGATCCGCAATCTGGTGATCCGCAGGGTCTGACCGGCAGGTACCTCGCAAATGGAGGAAGCTGGCGCCATTTGCCGCTTGAACGGCCCAGCGTAACCAGTGGTTCAAGGGTCGCCCTGTCAGGTCGCGTCCTGCGCGCGGTGAGAGCCGCAATGGTGCCTCCGCACTGAGCGCCGGGCGCAGGGAACGCGGGGCAATGGGGGGCGTTCGACACTGGCGCGGCCGCTCGAGGCTGCCCTTCGCGGTGGGCTGAGAGCCCCGTTCATGGCAGGCTTGGCATGTCTGGCGCTCGCGTTGCTTGCGTTGGGCGCGGCGCTCGCGCTGCATCCCGCACCGCTCAAGGCGCAGACCGTCTCCGATGGCGGCACGGCGCGCACACACATGGGCGTGGCAAGCTGCGCCGGCTCGACCTGCCATGGCCGCAGCGTTGCCAGCGGCACCCCGATCCGTCAGGATGAACTCCTGCGCTGGCAGGAGGAAAGCTCCCCCACCGGCGCGCACAGCCGTGCCTGGCGCGTGATCGGCGAACCGCGCGGAGTCGCGATTGCCCGCCGCCTCGGCTCGCGCCCGTTCAACCGGCAGGAGATGGAAGCGCTGTTCCTCGGCAAGTCCGGCACGCCGTTCAAGGTGAGCAACGCGGTGGATATGAGCCTGTGGGTGGGGGCGAAGACCGCGCCGCAGCTGATGGCGGTCAAAGTTGGAAGCATGAAGCACAGGTAGTAGGCGTGATCACTCAAACATAACTGACTGAGGCGGGCCATACATTCGCTCATTTGTAGATTTGATGCGAGCCGCGCCAAGGTCGCTCAACGCCTCCGCCAATGAGTAATTCTTTTCCTGAAAACAAATCAGCAAGGCTAATATGTTCAATTATGTCAGGAAAATCATTATTCTGGCAGAGCAACTCTTCATGTTTGATTTTGCAATCACAGGGCCAATTTACATAATAATTATGATGGTATTTTCTATTAATAAAAACAATAATTCCGTCGTTCTGGTGACCTGTTTCCGGTCCTATATTAACATAATACGCAATTGCGTTATTGTTTCTAATGTATAGAATTTTCAGTGTGGTTCCAGATGTTAAAGCGTTTGAAAATTGGCTATTTTTTAATTCTTTATATAAGTATTTTTCATCCATAATTTTTGGAATTTTTGCAAAAACTGGCGAGATTCCAAAAATAAGTAAGCAAAAGAATAAAAAAAGTGTGACATTTTTTTTACTAAGAAAAATACTGCCTATAATACAGTAAATAAATCTCGTAGACGTAATTATATTTGTGCGGATTACCATTGGAGTCAATTTTGTTTCGACCATTGTAGTTGTACAGCGTATATGTAAATCCTCTATACACGGTGGTTTTTGCGCCATTTTTGTAAACAATGGTGTTGTGGCCTTTTTTGTCAAGCCAACGTAAAGCCGCGTGAGCGCTAAGCGCCGGGCCGGGTTTTTTGCCCTTTTCCAACCCCAGTCTCAATTTTGAGTCTTCCCAGTCGCCTATGTTATTCACCTGAAACGGATCAGACAAGAACGCGTCCTTGCTTCCTCCACTTTCCACCATGGCCCAAGCTTTCATCAGTTGCGGGTCCATATACCTAGCATCGCCCGGCTTCAGGCCATTCTCAGTATTGAATTGATCCGCAACTCTTTCAAATATCGCGTCATGAGCCTTGCGCCAGGTATCCCTGCCGGTCTCGGGAAATCCGACAATCGGCCTTACGCGCGGCGTCCGGCCGGCTGCTTCCTGCAGAACGGTGGCCGTTCGCCGGCCCGCGGCCGGGGAAGATTTTGGCCCGTCCGGGCCGAAAGTGAAGCGGCCATTGCCCGGATCGTGATTGTGATTGAATTTGCGTTCGAAGCGCGATTGCCAATCGTCGTCGGTCAGGCGTTCGCCAGTCCGAATGTAGTTGTCGAACGCGTGTTTTGAATTACGTTGGATGATTATGCCTCGGGTTGTGCAAATCAGGATCGCTTTGGGGTGCATCTGCAAGCAGGGCCGTTAGTAGGTGCCTTCGAGCAATGCTGTCTCCTTGAAGGGGAGTGAGCTTTCCGCTCACGCATCGTCCAGCAGCAGAAGCCCCAGTTCCACCGTCATGCACGGTTCGGGCAGCAGCACCTGATCGAGCCGCACCACCGCCGCATCGGCCACCAGCGTGCGCGGAATCGTGAACTCGTGCTCGGGCAATTGCGCCATGAGCTCTTCGGCTGCATCGCAAGCCTCCCAGCCTTCGTAGCGCAGCATGATGGTGTGGCGCGTGCCGGCGAAGGTCACGCTCGCCCAGGGCGCTTCGCTGTGCTCCATCAGCTCCGCGTGCGGCCCTGCCAGTGCCAACACGGCGCGCAGAAGCCGCTCGCCCGGGCTGATCCGTACACGCGGATGCGGCCTGCCTTCTCCTTCCGATTTGCGCTCGAGGGGCAGGGTGGGAAAAAGATGATCAAGCCACATGGCGGGCGCTCCGATAAGTGTTCATGAAATGTTCTACACGTGCTTCTGTCGCGGGACGGGGTTCGCGGCCATTGCGCAAGTCGTCGACAAAACGCGGGTCGTGCGCGGCGAGGCGGCCGAAGCGCGTGCGCGGCATGCCATGGTGGGAAAGGAACCGTTCGATCTTCCTGATCAGCATGGCTGAACCTCCGTGACGACTCGATGTAAGATTTTTCTTATGTTGACGTGTTAATCCTACAGGTCTAGGAAAAATCCTTCGAATATGGAGCTAGGCCATGAATTCCCGATTCGAGACGCAGCAATCCGGTGAAACCCCGATGGACCCCGCCCGTGCGCGCCTCATCGCGCTGGCGGCGGAGCGGGGGGTGAGCCTTTCGGCGCTCTCGGGCCTGCTTGGCCGCAATGCTGCCTATCTCCAGCAGTTCGTGCGCAAGGGATCTCCGCGCAAGCTGGAGGAAAACGACCGCCGCACCCTCGCCGAATTCTTCGGCGTCGATGAGGCTGAACTCGGCGCGCCGCCGCGCGAAACCGTGCTCACGGTGGGGGCAGGGCAGCCTGCCCGCACCGCCGATTGGGCCGATATCCCGCGCCTGCCACTCGGCGCCTCCGCCGGGCCGGGCACGCTGGCGCTCGATGCCGCGCCGGTTGACCGCCTGCGCTTCTCGGGCCGCTGGCTGCGCCAGCAGGGGCTGGAGCCGGTCATGCTCAGTGTGATCGAGGTCGAGGGCGATTCGATGGAGCCCACCTTGCGCGATGGCGACGAGATCCTCGTCGACCGCTCACCGCGCCCCTTGCGCAGCGGGCTCCATGTGATCCGGCTCGACGATGTTCTGCTGGTAAAGCGGCTTGAGCCGGGCTCTGCAGGCACGGTCCAGATCATCAGCGACAATCCCGCCTACCCACGCGTGGAGCGCCCCCGCACCGAAGTCGCCGTGCTTGGCCGCGTGGTGTGGAAGGGCGGGCGCATCTAGGATTTTTACCCCTCCGACCCGCCTCTTGCTTTGGCGCGTGGTAGCCGCCACTTTGAAGCCCATGACCGAAACGACCGAACAGCCGCTCAAGGCCGCCATCATTCCCGTCACCCCGCTCCAGCAGAACTGCACGCTGATCTGGTGCACCAAGACCATGCGCGGCGCGTTCATCGATGCCGGCGGCGATATCGAGCGGCTGCGCGCGGCAATCGAAAAGTCGGGCGTCACGATCGAGAAGCTGCTCGTCACCCACGGCCATATCGATCACTGCGGCATCACCGGCGTGCTCGCCAAGGAACTCGGAGTGCCGATCGAGGGCCCGCACGAGGCGGACCGCTTCTGGATTGCGCGGCTCGATGAAGACGGCAAGCGCTGGGGCATCCGCGGCGAAGTGTTCGAGCCCGACCGCTGGCTCACCGACGGCGACACGGTGACGGTGGGCGAGGTTGAACTCGATGTGATCCATTGCCCGGGCCACACGCCCGGCCATGTGGTTTTCGTCCATCAGCCATCGCGCTTTGCGGTGGTGGGCGACGTCATCTTCCAGGGCTCGATCGGGCGCACCGATTTTCCCATGGGCAACCATGCGGAACTGATCGCCTCGATCACCGAGAAGCTATGGCCGCTCGGCAATGATATCATGTTCGTTCCCGGCCATGGGCCGAACAGCACCTTCGGCCGGGAACGTCAGACCAACAGCTTTGTCAGCGACTACAATCTGATGCAGTAGGCTTTATGCCAAGGCGCTCATGATCGCCCACACGGCAAGGCCAAGCTGGGTGAGCAGCGTGATTACCGTGCCGATCATGCGGCCGATGCCGAAGCTGCCCCCGTCCATGCCAAGCCCGTGCGCCACGCGGCCAAGCATGAACACACCCGCGACGGCGGCAAGCGGCGTGCTCGCCGGGTGCGCAAATTCGAGCGCGGCGATCAACACCAGCACGAGCGGGGTGTTCTCGTTGAAATTGGCATGCGCGCGCATGCGGCGGATCAGCTTGTCGTTGCCGCCATCGCCGACCGAGACCTTCTCGGCTGTGCGCACCTGGCCGCAGCGGATCGAGAGCCAGATGTTGATAAGCGCGGCCGCTGCGACGGCGGCGAGAGTGATTGGCAACGTGATGGGCAATGTCATGATCAGGTTATCTCCCCTTTGGTATTGTTGTTACACCCCGCGGTCCTCCTAGCGGCCCGGAGCTTGCAAAGCATCCAAAAATCCGTATAGGCGCGCCTTCGCCCGCGATTGGCGATTCCAGCTTGCTGCCGATCTTCAGTCGGGCCGCCACCCAAAAGGCGCCCCAACAGGGGTTGTGCGCTGGTTCGGATTTGCCTATCGCGCTTGCCCGTAGACGAATTCAAGATCAGGAACAGGTGCCGCGATGGCCGTCCCCAAAAGAAAGACCTCGCCCTCCCGCCGGGGCATGCGTCGTAGCCATGATGCGCTGAAGGTTGATGCCTTCCATGAGTGCTCCAATTGTGGTGAGCTCAAGCGCCCTCACATGCTGTGCGGTGCTTGCGGGCACTACAACGGCCGCGAGATCATCGCCGTCGGCCTCTGATTTCGGCTGAGGGGGGAGACAGCCGCATTATGGCTTTGCCGCGTATCGCCGTCGATGCGATGGGCGGCGATGTGGGCGTGCGCGTCATGATCGAGGGCGCCGCACTCGCGCGTCGCCAGCACGATCAGTTCAAGTTCCTGCTGGTGGGCGATGAAACCGCCATCAAGCAGGCGCTCGAAGCGCACCCGAACTTGCGTGCCGCTTCCGAAATCCTCCACGCACCCGATGTCGTTGCCGGCGATGAAAAGCCGACACAAGCGCTCCGCCGCGCGCGCACCACGTCGATGGGCCTTGCGATCGAGGCGGTGAAGAGCGGCAGCGCCGGCGCCGCTGTCAGTGCGGGCAACACCGGCGCGCTCATGGCCATGTCGAAAGTCGCGCTGCGTACGATGCCGGGGATCGACCGGCCCGCGCTGGCCGCGCTGCTCCCAACGTTGGGCGACCACGATCTCGTGATGCTCGATCTCGGTGCCAACACCGATTGCGATGCCCGCAATCTCGTGCAGTTCGCCATCATGGGTTCGGCTTATGCCCGGATCGTCCACGGCCTGGCCGAACCGCGTGTGCGCCTGCTCAACATCGGCACCGAAGAAATCAAGGGCACCGACGAACTGCGCGATGCCGCCGCAATGCTCAAGCAGGCGGGTGAGGCACTCGCCTTTCGCTTCGATGGCTTCACCGAAGCAGACAAGCTTTCGCGCGGCGATGTCGATGTGGTGGTGACCGACGGCTTCACCGGCAATATCGCGCTCAAGGCGATGGAAGGCGCGGCGCGCTTCGTCGCCGATCTCCTGCGCCGCAGCTTTTCCAGCTCGCTGCGCTCGAAGTTCGGCTTCCTGATTTCCAAACCGGCGACCGAGCTGCTCAAGCATCATCTCGATCCCAACAATCACAATGGCGCGGTGTTCCTTGGTCTCAATGGTGTCGTCGTGAAAAGCCATGGCAGTGCATCTGCGCTGGGCGTTGCCCATGCGGTCGCGGTCACCGCGCGCCTCCTGTCCGAACGGTTGACCGAGCGGATTGCGGCGGACCTTGCCCAGGCCGGGCAGGAAGCCATGCGCGGCGCGACAACCCGCGTGCGGACTGCGCCTGAAACGCCGGGGGCACCGGCATGACGTTGCGTTCAGTCATTCGTGGCAGCGGCTCGGCGCTGCCGGTGCGCGCCGTGTCGAACGCTGAAATGGCGACGATGGTCGAGACGACCGACGAATGGATCGTCGAGCGTACCGGCATCCGCAACCGCCACATCGCGGGGGAGGGCGAGACTACCGCCACCCTCGCTACCGAGGCCTGCCGCAAGGCGATCGAAGCTGCCGGCATCGATGCCACCTCGATCGATCTGATCGTGCTTGGCACCTGCAGCCCTGACCAGACCTTCCCGGCGACTGCGACCATTGTGCAGAACGCGCTCGGCTGCCGCGGCGGCATTGCGTTCGATGTGGCGGCCGTCTGCTCCGGCTTCCTCTACGCCTTCGCCACCGCCGATGCGCTGCTGCGCACCGGCGCGGCTAAGCGCGCGCTGGTGATCGGCGCCGAAACCATGAGCCGCCTGCTCGATTGGGACGATCGCACGACCTGCGTGCTCTTCGGCGATGGCGCAGGCGCAGTCGTGCTCGAAGCCGTGGACGTGGATGAAAGCGACCCCATGGCACCCGGCATTCTCGCCACCCGCCTTCATGCCGATGGCGCGCATGGCGATCTGCTGCACATGGATGGCGGTCCTTCCACCACCGGCACGATCGGCAAGCTGCGCATGAAGGGCCGCGAAGTGTTCCGCCATGCCGTGGTGAACCTCGCCGCGGTGCTCGAGGAAGTGCTCGTGGCGAGCGGTTACAAGGCGGATGATATCGATTGGGTCGTGCCGCATCAGGCCAATGCTCGCATTCTCGATGCCACCGCGCGCAAGCTCGGTCTGCCGGAGGAAAAGGTGATCATCACGGTCGATCGCCACGCCAATACCAGCGCCGCCTCGGTGCCGCTGGCCTTTGATACTGCCGTGCGTGACGGCCGGATCAAGCCCGGCGATCTCGTCATGTTCGAGGCGATGGGCGGCGGATTTACGTGGGGAGCGAGCCTCGTCCGCGTCTGATTCAGCCAAAGTGGAAGCTGTGGCCCTACAGTTTTCGTTGCGGACCAATGCATTGGCCGATAAAATAGTGTGGAAAGCGGATTGTAAAGCGCGGCGGACACTGTATGGTGTCAAGTCAGCTTGTCGCTTTTTTATCGGGGGAATCGGGGATGCGTTCGGTGGGGACTCTTACTCGCGCTGATCTTGCAGAGAGCATTAATCGCCGTGTCGGCCTGTCTCGGGCGGATTCGCTCGGCATGGTCGAGTCCATTCTCGACCACATGTGCGAGGCGCTCGCTGAGGGCGAGAATGTAAAGATTTCCGGTTTTGGAACATTTCTGTTACGAGACAAGGCCGAACGCGTCGGTCGCAATCCCAAGACCGGTGTCGAAGTGCCCATCACCCCGCGCCGCGTCATGACGTTCCGCGCCAGTCAGATGCTGAAGGACCGGATTGCTGCCAGCAGTTGATTCCCCGGGTTCCGCGCCAAACACCGCTCCTGCGTTCCAGGACGGCAAGGCGCCCGATGCCCTGCGCACGATTGGCGAGGTAGCGAAGGCACTCGGCCTCAAGCAACATGTGCTGCGCTACTGGGAAGAACAGTTCCCGATGCTCCGCCCGCTGACCCGTGCGGGTGGCCGTCGCTACTATCGCCCTGAAGACGTCGCGCTCGTCGCGCGGATCGACCAGCTCCTCCACCGCGAAGGCTACACGATCCGCGGCGCGCTGCAGGCGCTTTCGGGGAAGGGCGGCGCCAAGCCTGCAGTTGCGCCCGCGCCGGTTTCCGAGCCTGCGACGAGCGCTGGCACCATGCCGGCTGAAGACGAAATCATCTCCGCCCTTCGCGTCCTGCGCCGCCACCTCGAAACGATCCGGGGCGGGCTGGCCGCGGCGCTGGAGGATTGAGGGCTCAAAGAAAGTAGAGCGTTTCTCGCAGAGACGCCGAGGAAACAGAGCGCGCAAAGATGATGCGCCAAGCAAAGGGCTCCTGCTTTTTCGATGCTTGCACCTGCCGCCGTGAGGTCGATTTGGTGCCGCTTCGCCGCCCCGATCAGCTCTCTGCGCTCTTCTTTCCCTTGGCGTCTCTGCGAGAAACAGAATCCAGCACCACCTCAATCGTTGAGCGTCGGCCCCAGGTCCGGATCAAGATCGCGCGGCCGCTTCATCGAAATCAGCCGCCCGCAGTGTTCCTCCAGATCGGCCCAGCGGTCGATGTTCAGCTCCATCACCGCAAAGGTCGCGGTGGGGAACTTCACTTCGACTTCCTCGCGCAGCGGGCTCGTGCCATCGTCGGGCACGAGGTCGAAGATCAGGTCTTCCAGGCCGGGGTTGTGGCCGATCATCAGCACGCTGGCCGGCTCGCCCGAAAGTTCGCGCAGCAGATCGATCAGTGTGGCCGAACTCGCCAGGTAGATGCGCCGGTCCCATTCGACCGGAAAGGTGTGGCCCCAGGCCTTGCTCGCTTCCTCGATCGTCTCGGCCACGCGCACGGCGGGCGAGGCGATGATGCGATCAAAGCGCAGGCAGGTGCTCTTGATATAGTGCCCCATCGCCTGCGCCCCGCGCACCCCGCGCGCATTCAGGGGCCGGTCGAAATCTCGCGCCCGCGCATCGGACCAATCGGACTTCGCGTGGCGCAGAAGAGCCAGGGTTTTCAAAGGCGGGTCTCGTCAATCGGGCTGGTCGGCGCAGGTGCTGCGGCGCTCTCTGAAACACGGCCCGCCACGCTTTGTAAAGCCGCATCAAGCGTCACGCGGCGCACCGGTGTGCCTGCTGGAAAGGCGGAGAGGAGGCGCGAGGGAAAGGCGGAGGAGAGCACCACGAAATGCCCCCGGTCCGTTCCGGTGCGGATCAGCCGGCCGAACGCCTGCGCCAGCCGCGCGCGGATGATGCGGTCGTCATGCGCCTGCCCCCCACCACGCTGATCGCCGCCGAATTTCTCCGCATGGGCCAGCCGCCGCGCGCGGTGGAGGATCGAGGGCTTGGGCCAGGGCACTTGCTCCATCACGACAAGGCGCAGCGAATGACCCGGCACGTCCACCCCGTCGCGCAAGGCATCGGTGCCGAGCAGCGAGGCACGCGGATCATCGCGGAAGATGTCCACCAGCGTGCCCGTATCGATCGGATCGACATGCTGGGCAAACAGCGGCAGCCCCCCGCGCGCCAGCCGGTCGGCAATCCGGCCATAGACTGCGCGCAGCCGCCGGATCGCGGTGAACAGCCCCAGCGCGCCGCCGCCCGAAGCCTCGATCAGCCGCCCATAGGCATTGGCGAGCGCGGGGATATCGCCCTTGGGCACGTCCGTCACGATCAGCACTTCGGCATTGCGCGCATAGTCGAACGGGCTTGCCGCCGCGAAGACCTGCGGCCGCACATCGAGATGCGGCGCGCCGCTGCGCGCGACGGCGCTGCTCCAATCGCCGCTCTGGGTCTCCGCGCCGTCGGTCAGCGTGGCGGACGTCATCATCACCCCGTGCGCGCCCGCCAGCACCGCCTCGGCAAAGGGCTTCATCGGATCGAGGTAGCGCCGGTGGAGGCCGATATCCCATTCGCGACCTTCCGATCGCTCGAGTGCCAGCCAGTCAACAAATTCGGGATCGCCCGGCCCGCCCAGCCGTGCGAGCAGGCTGACCCATCCGGCAAGCAGATCAGTGCGCCAGCCAATTGCCCCCCGCGCCCCTTCGATCCGCGCCCGCGCCGGGCCGTCGAGCCAGTCCGGCCCGTCCTCCATCAAGGCTTCCAGCCGCAGCGCAAGGCGCATCAGCGGCTGGCGCAGCGCTTCCAGCGCTTCCTGCGCGCGGCCTGCCACTTCGATGAAGCTGCCGCCAAGCTGCGCCGCTTCGGTCTCCAGCCCGTATCCCGCTTCCTGGCCCCCGCTTTCGTCACGCGCGAGCACCAGTTCGCGCGTTTCGGCCAGCAGATCCTCGATCGGACCGAACGGGGCGCCTTCGACAACCCGCGCCAGCCAGCCATCGCCCGGCAATGCGCTGGCCGCCTCGCGCGCATCGGCGATCGCGCGGGCACCTTCGTCGTCATAGCTCGCGACATCGGCGAGCCGCGCGGCGAGGCCCCGGCGGCGTCCGCGCTGGCTGCCTTCGGGGCCGATCACCCAGCGCCGCAGTTCCACCGTTTCAGCGCCGGTCAGCGCGGCGGCAAAGGTGCTGTCCGCTGCCTCGAACACATGGTGGCCTTCGTCGAACACGATCCGCGTCGGCCGCTGCGATTGCTCGCGCGCGCGGGCGGCGTTGATCATCACCAGCGCGTGGTTGGCGATCACCAGTTCCGCCCCCGTCGAAGCCCGCGCCGCGCGCTCGATGAAGCATTTGCGGAAATGCGGGCACCCGGCATAGACACATTCGCCGCGCTGGTCGGTCAGCGCGGTGATCCCCCGCTTGCGAAACAGCGTGCCCAGCCAGCCTGGCAGATCGCCGCCGATCATGTCGCCATCCTGGCTATAGGCAGCCCACCGCGCGACCAATTGCGCCATGATCGCTGGCCGCCCGGTAAAGCCGCCCTGCAGTGCGTCTTCAAGGTTCAGCAGGCAGAGGTAATTCTCGCGCCCCTTGCGCACCACCACTGGCGGGCCGGAGCGTCCGGCCTGCACTGCGCGCTCGGGCGGGAAGGCCGCCCGGCTTTCGCGCCGCAGCTGCCGCTGCAGGGCCTTGGTGTAGGTCGAAACCCACACCGTCCCGCCCGATTGCTCGGCCCAGAGGGAGGCGGGTGCGAGATAGCCGAAGGTCTTGCCGGTCCCGGTTCCCGCTTGCGCCAGCACCATGTGCGGCTGGCGCTGGTGCCCGCGCGGTGCAAACATCGCGCCCGCCGCCCGTGCATAGGCCTGCTGCGCCGGGCGCGCTTCCGCCCCGCTGCCGGTCAGCTCGGCGAGCCGCGCTGTGATCGCATCCTCATCGAGCGTGATCTGCGCCGGCTGTGGCCGCTCTGGCGCCTCCTCCCATTCCGGCAGGCGCGAGAACAGCCAGCGTTCGGCGCGCTGCGGCTGCGCAACGCGGGGGCTCAGCAGCCCCGCCCAGGGCCAGCGCAGCCGCACCAGCGATTGCAGCGCGCTCCACGCGCCTTCGCGCTCCGGCCAGGCAGGATCCTCGCAGACGGCGAGCAGCGCATCCGCCGCCGCCTGCAGCAGGGCGGGTACGCCGTCGTCGCTCGCCGGCTCTGCCAGCCTCAGCGCCTGTGCCAGCCCCTTGGGCGTCGGCACCATGAAGCGCGCGGGGTGGATGAAGGCGAAAAGCTCCAGCAGATCGAGCCCGGAGAGGTCCGGATAGCCCAGCCTGCTCGCCACCAGCGGCGCATTCAGCAGCAGCAGCGGCGTATCGGCCGCCGCCATGATCGCCTCGCCTTTGCCCACCGGCCGGGTGCCGGCAAAGTCGCGCAGCCAGCAGCCACTATGGCTGGCGTGGATCGCCGGGACGGGGATCGCGGGGAGGGAAGTGGCAGCCATCGCCCGCGCACTAGAGAGGAAAGCCCGGAGCGGGGCAAGCCGGGGGCTTACGTGCTTTCCCCCATTGGCTTCACACCAGCTTGCAGGGCGCATGCCTTAAACCCGGCAAGGTTCGGCCGTTCTGGCCTTTCGGGACATGAACGGAGCCCCACGCTCCGGCCCATAGTGGAGAATGGGAATCATGGCAGTTATCAATACCAATATCAGTGCGATCCGCGCTTCGAACGCCTCGAATTCTGCCTCGAAGATGGCGGGCGTCGCGATGGAGCGGCTCTCGACCGGCAAGCGCATCAACGGCGCCAAGGACGATGCCGCGGGCCTTGCGATCACCACCACCATGACCTCGCAGATCAAGGGCATGAGTCAGGGGATCCGCAATGCCAACGACGGCATCAGCTTCGCGCAGACCGCCGACGGCGCGCTCAATGAAGTGACCGCAATGCTGCAGCGCATCCGCGAGCTGGCCATTCAGGCCAAGTCGGCGACCTATACGGACACCGACCGCACCTCGATGCAGTCGGAAGTCGCCAACCTCACTTCGCAGGTCAGCGAAGTGCTCGAAAAAACCACGTTCAACGGCACCAGACTATTCACCGTAGTCGGCGCGGCTCCTGCGGCGAATGGCTCGGACGATGCCACGTTCTCGATCCAGACGGGCAGCAACACCACCGACACGGTGGACCTGCGCAGCAAGGCGATCGACGGCACCAAGCTGTTTGGCGCCGCCAACACGACTTACGATCCGGCGACGAGCCCGCAGGCCATCGACGTCAGCACCGCCACGGCGGCCGGCACGACCATGGACAACGTCGATGCCTCGCTCACCGCAATCAACGTCGCGCGCGCGGAGTTCGGTTCGGGCCAGAACCGCCTCGAATCGGTGATCAACAACCTCACCGATAACGTGACGAACCTCTCGGACGCGCGCAGCCGCATCCTCGATACCGATTATTCGGCGGAAACGACGATGATGGCCAAGGCCCAGATCCTGAGCCAGGCTTCGACCGCGATGATCGCGCAGGCCAATCAGGCCCAGCAGAACGTCCTCTCGCTGCTGAAGTAACCCTCTCACCCCTCCCGCTTGCGGGAGGGGCCGGATGAGGGCGTGCTTGAACTCAGGCCGTCCGCGCCCTCTGCTCCAGCAGCAGGCCTTCCAGCCGGTTCACCCCCGGCACGCCGAACACCTCGAAACGTTCGGTTACCCGGTCGCCATCGCTGTCGCGGCTGGTGCCGGTCTGGATGCGCAGGGTGCCGTAGCCATCGGCATCGGCGGTCACGTCGATGGGGCCCATCTGGCTGATCAGCACGCTGGCGCTTTCACGCTTGGTGCCGGCCGAAACGCGCAGCAAGCGCTGGTCGGTCAGGCCATAGATCGTCTGCGCCGCCTTGCGCCGCGCCTTGAACGGCATCCACAACATGGTCAGGCCAATGCCGATAAAGGGCAGGCCGAAGAGCGGGAAGATGATCCCGAAGCTCCACTGGATGCCGAGCGGCGTGTGCGTGCTGGCCATCCACGGCAGCAGGGCCATGGCTTCCCAGAACAGCGCAAAAGCCGTCCATGGCACCGCAAAAAACCAGATCGCGAACACGGCGCGCAGCCGCGACGGGTCCGGCCTGCCGCTCCACAGCAGACGTTCCCCGGGCATCAGTTCGCGCCGCAGGATCGATTCGAGTTCGGGCGAGGGCAGGTTAGGTGCTTCCATGTCGCCGAAAATGCCACGCGCCGGTTAGGAGGACGTTACAGCTTCAATCGAACCCCACGAACGTCGCCGCCTCCGCCACCGACTTGCGCTCGGAAACCACGGCATTGGCGGGGAAGCTCTCGTCCGGCCAGCCGAGCGCGATGCTTTTCATGATCACCTGATCGTCGGCGATCCCGGCATGTTCGCGCACCACTGGCGATTGCATGATGCCCTGGCTGTTGATCACCGTGCCGAGCCCGCGCGACCACGCGGCATTGACCAGCGCGTTGACCACCCCGCCGCAATCGAACGGTGTGTCGTCGCTCCCCTGCAGCACTTTGTCATAGGTCACGATCACGCAGACCGGCGCATCGAACTGGCGAAAGCCGCGCAGCACCCAGTCCTGCCGCATCGCCGCGTCATCGCGCGCGATGCCCATTGCCGAAAACAGCTGCTTCGCCACGCCGATCTGCCGCTCGCGGTGAACGCCCGCAAACGGTTCGCCCTTGCGGAACTCGCGCGAATCCGGCTCACCGGCAAGAATGCGCTCGGTGTTGCCCCGCCGGATACGCGCCAGCGGCTCGCCGGTGATCACGTAGAAATTCCAGGGCTGCGTGTTCATCGAAGTCGGCGCGCGCATCGCGATTGCCAGGATTTCCTCGATCAGCTTCTGTGGCACCGGATCGGGCTTGTAGCCCCGGATGCTGCGGCGCCCAAGCATGACCTCATCGTATTCCATACCGTCTCCCAAACCCTGTTTCCCGATGCGGTAGCGACCCAGCGCCCGCCCGCACAAGCTTTTCCTTGCGCTCAAGTGGGGCATCCGCAAAAGGGAGCCCGCTATGGAAAACGCAGAAAACCCCGCACCGCTTGACGTCTTCACCGCCAGCCAGACCTCCAAGGCCTGGCCGTTCGAGGAAGCGCGCAAGCTCATCAAACGCTTCCCCGGCGGCAAGCGCGATGCGAATGGTGATCTCGTCCCCGTGCTGTTCGAGACGGGCTACGGCCCCTCGGGCCTGCCGCATATCGGCACCTTCCAGGAAGTGCTGCGCACCACGCTCGTCCGCCGTGCTTATGAAACGCTGACAAGCGGCCACCCCACGCGCCTGATCGCCTTCTCGGACGACATGGACGGGTTGCGCAAGGTGCCGGACAACGTGCCCAACAAGGCCGTCCTTACCGCGAAGCTCGGTCATCCGCTCACCCGCATCCCCGATCCCTTTGGCACGCACGAAAGCTTCGCGCACCACAACAACGGGATGTTGTGCGATTTTCTCGACCGGTTTGGCTTCGAGTACGAATTCGTCTCGGCCAGCGACCGCTACAACTCCGGCGCGTTTGACGATGCGCTGAAGAATGTCCTGCGCAAGTTCGATGCGATCATGGGCATCATGCTCCCCACTTTGCGCGAAGAGCGCCGCCGCACGTATTCGCCCGTCCTCCCGATCAGCGAAAAGACCGGCGAAGTGCTGCAAGTGCCCGTTGAAGTCGTCGATGCCGAAGCTGGCCTCGTGCGCTTTGAAGATCAGGGCGAGATGGTCGTCCAGTCGATCCTCGGCGGCAAGTCCAAGCTGCAGTGGAAGGTCGATTGGGCCATGCGCTGGACCGCGCTGGGCGTCGACTACGAGATGTGCGGCAAGGATCTGACCGACAGCGTCACCCAGTCCGCCCGCATCACGCAGGTCCTTGGCGGCAAGCGCCCCGAAGGCCTGATCTACGAGCTGTTCCTCGATGAGAACGGCGAGAAGATTTCCAAGTCCAAGGGCAACGGCCTCACCATCGAGCAGTGGCTGGAATACGGCAGCGAGGAAAGCCTCGGCTTCTACCTTTTCCGCGAGCCCAAGAGTGCCAAGTCGCTCCACGCCGGGATCATCCCGCGCGCGGTCGATGAATACTGGCAGTTCCGCGAAAAGCTCCCCAGCCAGCCTATCGAACAGCAGCTCGGCAACCCGGTGTGGCACTTGCTGCGCGCCAATGGCTACCACGGCGGGGACGGCGATACGCTCCCCGTCACTTATGGCCTCCTGCTCAACCTCGTCGGCGTGCTCGGCGCGCAGGCAACACGCGCGCAAGTCTGGTCCTACCTCGCCAACTACGTTGCAAACGCTGATCCCGCCGCGCACCCCGCGCTCGATACGCTGGTCACGTCAGCCTTGGCGTACAACCGCGATTTCGTCGCCCCGACGCTGAAGCGCCGCAAGCCCGAACCCAATGAGGCCGCCGCCCTCGCCGCGCTCGACGCCGAACTGGCCGCAACCGACGACAGCGCCAGCGCCGAAGACCTCCAGACCATGGTCTACGAGATCGGCAAGGACCCGCACTACGGCATCGGCGCGCTGCGCGATTGGTTCAAGGCGCTCTACGAAACGCTGCTCGGCTCGAGCCAGGGCCCCCGCATGGGCAGCTTCATCGCGCTCTATGGGATCGAGGGGACTCGGCGCCTCATCGCAGAAGCGCTGGAAGGCGTGGAACTGCCGGCGGAGGAGTGAACCAGGTCGAAGCCATTCCGGCCCCCGGCGTCAGGTTGTGCTGAGTTTGTAGCAGAGGAGTACGTAAGTCAGGATTTTGTCCTGAAAATCCTGCCTCCTCGTCAGGACAGGCTCTGACCTGCCACAGATGCCAGACATGAAGCGCCGATCCAGCTGGATCGACATCGCCTTCAATTGTAGGTTTTCGGGCCTCAATGCACCAGAATGCTAGCGATTTTTGCCGAAATCGGCTGGGCCGCACCGTCCGTGTTGGTGAGGACGATGATCGTGATGCCTTCAGCGACATAAGTCTGCATGTCAGAATCGAAACCGGCGATTGACCCGCTGTGGCCGATGATCTGGCGGGCGTTTTCTGTGTGGTGATCGAGGCCGAATGCGTAAAAGCCGGGAACCAGTCCCGGGGGCGGCGGCGAAGCCTTGCCGCCCGGCCACGCGATAGCGGATTGGTTCAAGGCGCCGCCCCGCAGAAGGCCGGGAGCCAGCATTTCCTTCAAGGACTGCGCCTTCAGCAGCCTGCCGCCGAACAAGGCGGCGTGCCAGCGCGCTACGTCGATCACGGTCGAACGCAAGGCGCCCGCGGCGAAGGGAACGCTCATGTCCGTGAAGTCGGCATTGCGAAACCGACCTGGCGTCCCGCCAGCAAGGCTGTAGCCCGATGCGCGGCCGGGTACGACATCATGCGCATCGTCTGCCGCCGTGTCCGCCATGCCGAGCTTGTCAAAAATCTCGGCCTTCATGAAGGAAGGCCAGCTCACGCCGGAAACCTTCTCGATCACGGCACCAAGTATCGCGTAGTTGGAGTTGCTATACCACCAGCCCGTGCCCGGGTCGAAGTCATACGTTGGAGATTGGTGGGCAATCTCGTCAATCAATTGGTGCACGCTCGCGCCACTGGTGGAAATCCGGTCAATGACGGGTCCGTCGGTAAAATTGTGGATGCCGGATGTATGGTTCAACAGGTCTCGCAAGGTGACCTCGTTTGCCCTTGGAAAGTCAGGCAAATACGATGACAGCCTGTCATCGATCTTCAATTTTCCCTGTTCAGCGAGCAGCAAAACACCGGCGGCGGTAAATTGCTTCGTCAATGATCCGATGCGAAACACGGTCTTTGCGTCGACGGAGCGTCCCTGCTCGATGTTCGAGCGTCCAAAGCCTTTCGCAAAGACCAACTTCTCATTGCGGAGGATCGCCACCGCAATGCCCGCCGCCGCCCCGGACGAAACCTCCTGCCTTGCCGCTGATTCTATCGCTGCCTCTTCGGAGCGAGCTAGGACGGGTGCTCTCGAGAATGCCGCGATCGGCATGAGGCTTGCCGCAAACGCGACGACCATCCCGAGCTGAAGTTTCGTCAAGCGCACAGATCAGGCTCCAAGTCGGCAAAGACGGCGCCCGTACCTGTTTGGTCAGAGCCCTTCAAGGGGCGCTCTGGTCGGCCAAGCTCCCAGTGCCCCTGCCGAAAGAGAACCCTTCCTCCTTGCACTGAGCCGTTTTGCCGCCAAACCCGATGGCGCAGATTATGCGTTTACGGCCTAATACCACGGCCTCGCCCGGTACCACTTCGTCACGATATACTTGACGCCCCGCTCCACCGGCCGCCCGGCATGGATCGTCAGCGGGTTGGGCTTCCCGTCGCGCCCCATGTTGTTCCACACCAGCAGCGCGCCCTTCTGCGGCGGCACGGAAATCGGTGCCCTGGGAAATTCGGTCGCGCCGCCCGCCTCGACGTCCGAGAGGTAGCCCATCGCCGTCCACGTCCGCTGCCCGCCGCGGCCTTCCTCGGTCGGCCAGTAGCTGGCGGAGGTATCGAAGTAATCGAAGTGCGCGCGGAACTCCTGGCCCGGTTCATAGCGCTGGCCCTGGATCACCTCGCCATGCGCATGGTCGATGCCCATGAGATCGTCGATCCGCCGCTCCAGCATGCGGATAAACGGATCATCGGGATCGACATCGCCGGTGTAGCTCGTCCGTCCGCTATCGGCATTGCCATGATAGGTGGGGGAGGGCCGCGCCACTGCATCGACCATCCCGATCAGCCGCGCGCATTCTTCCGCAGTGAATAAATCCGCCACTCCGTAGATCTCTATGCCATCGACCGGCAAGCGATAGACGCTTGGATCAGCCTCAAGCCGCGCTCGCACCCGCTCGCCCACTTTGGCGAGTGCAGGGGCATCCTGGGTTGCGGGCTTGGGACGGCGAAATCCGATCATGCGCTGCTCATGCCGCAGCGGCCGTTCTCTGCCAAGTGGCAGGTGATCAAACCCGGTCCGGATTACGTATCACCGGCCTGACATCGATGAGTTATGAAAAATAACTAAAGTTGCAACCGATCTGGACCAGATTTCTTGGCGGAAGGCTTACCAATAATGCGCAACATGGTTACGTATATTGCATGAACGATTGTTGATTGATCATGAGATTCCCAAGGGTCGCGTAACGACAAGACTGACCGCGAAAACAGTCAGCGCCATGTTTCCGATAGCCCGGCGGCGGGGGCGAACGAGCTTGGCGGCGAACGTCCCTTGGCATGCGAGGAGTTGGCATTGGACGGTCATGTCGATTTGGATGCGGAGACACTCCGCATCGCAAGATTGCTTTATGAAGCGCGCCGCCGCCGCGATGCGGCAAGCCCGATCAAGGGCCTTTTCGGAGAGCCCGGCTGGGATATTCTTCTGGACCTGTTCATTGCCCGCAAGACCCGCACGGCCTTGCAGGTTTCCAGCGTCTGTGCGGGTGCGGGCCTGCCTTCGACCACCGTTCTGCGCTGGATAGCCCGGCTGGAGCGTGAGGGGCTGATCGTCCGCGTGGCCGATCAGGAAGATGCCCGCCGCCGCTATGTCAGCCTGACAACGCGGGGCCTCCGGCTCACCACTTCGCTGCTCGACGCGGTCGGTCCGCTGGGCTGATGGCCTAGGCCAGCTGCGCCAGCAGGTCGCGGGCGAAGGCCGACAAGGTGTCATCCCGCGCGCCCATGATCACGATGCGGTCACCGGGCGCAGCCAGTTCGGCAATGCGCAGGGCGCAGTCGGCGCGGGCCGGGATATGCTCGGCGGTGCCGCCGTGGGCGCGTATCATGTCCACGATGCGCTCGCTGCCCACCGATCGGTCCACCGTGCCGCCGAAGTAGACCGGATCGCACAGGATCGCGGCGTCTCCGGCGCCGAGCCGCGTTGCCAGCACTTCCGCCAGTTCCGCCCCCATCTGGCGCAGCGGGCCATAGCCGTGCGGCTGGAAGAACGCGATCACCCGGCCGGGATGTGCTTTCAGCGTGGCCAGCGTTGCGGCGATCTTTTCCGGATTATGCCCGAAATCATCGATCACGGTCACATCGGCTGGGCTTGTCCCTACCACGTCGAACCGGCGGGCAAGTCCTGCATAGGTTCCCAAGGCCTGCACCGCATCGCCCAGCGGCACGCCCGCCGCGTGTGCCGCCGCCAGCGCCGCCAGCGCGTTGGAGAGATTGTGCCGGCCCGGCACCCCCAGCGCCAGCGCATGGCGTTCGCCAGTGCGTTGCAGCTCGATCAAGGCTGAAATCCCCAGGGGCGATTCGGCCACGCTGCCCTCCACCACGCCGAGATCGGCCTTGCTAGACCCTATGCCGAAAGTGAGCGCGCCGTCTAACGCCCGGCTGGCCAGCGCGGCGCTTTCCGCGTCGTCGAGATTGACCACCGCCGTACCGGCCCGCGCCAGAAAATCGCCAAACAGGCCGCGCAGTTCCTCCAGGCTCTTGTGGTCGAGGCTGACGTTGTTCAGCACCGCAATGCTCGGCCGGTACGCGGCGATCGAGCCGTCGCTTTCGTCGACCTCCGAGACGAACGGGCCGTCCGTCGCGCCGACCCGCGCGCTGGCAAAGGGCGCGTCAGGCCCTGCGAAGTTCTTCATCACCGCGCCGTTCATGATCGTGGGATCGCGCCCGCAGGCGGTGAGGATCCATCCGAGCATGCCGGTCACGGTCGATTTGCCGCTGGTCCCGCCCACGGCAATGCTCATCGGCGCCGCGTTGAACAGGGTGGAGAGCAGTTCGGCCCGGCGCATGCGGCGGCACCCCAGCTCTGCCGCGCGCACCATTTCCGGCACGGTATCCTCCACCGCGGCGGAGGCGACGAGGATCTGCCCTGCCGACGTGATGCCGCTGCCATCCTGCGGATGCAGCGTGAAGCCCAGACTTTCCAGCCATGTAAACTTTTCCGGCGTCCGCCCCTGATCGCGGCTGCGGTCCGATCCCGCGATCTGCGCGCCCTTGCCCTTCAGGATCAGCGCGAGTGGCAGCATGCCCGAACCACCGATGCCGCAGAAGAACCAGGGCTGTGCGGTGAGGTTCACACTCTCGTTCGCCGTATCGTCAATGCTCATGGCGCGAAGCGGTATGCGGCCTTGCAGCGCAGCGCAACCGGGTTAGGAAGCGTCATGCCAAGGATTGCGATCTGCGCGCCGGCCCGGCCGATCACCCATGAAGACGCTGCCGCCGTTTCCGCGCTAGCGGCGGACATTCCGGGCCTTGCGCTTTCGTTTCATCCGCAGTGCTTTCTGAAAGCGGGGCATTTCGCCGGCACCGATGCGCAGCGCCTTGAAGCCTTGCTCGAATGCGCAAACGATCCTTCGTTCGATGCCGTCTGGTTCGCGCGGGGCGGTTATGGCTCCAACCGGATCGCCGCCGATGCCGTCGCCGGGCTGGGCGAAGCTGCCCGCAGCAAGACCTATCTCGGCTATTCCGATACCGGCTACCTCCTCGCCGCGCTCTATCGTGCGGGGGTGGGGCAATCTGTCCACGCCCCAATGCCCGGCGATATCCGCCGTGAGGGCGGGCATGAGGCCGTGCGGCGCACCTTGCACTGGCTTGCCGGAGACCGTTCCGGCGTCGAGCGGGCGCAGGATGGCCGCCCCCGCGCCGCCTTCAATCTCACCACGCTCGCCATGCTCTGCGGCACGCCGCTGCTGCCCGATCTTTCAGGGCACGTGGTGATGGCCGAGGAAGTCTCCGAGCATCTCTATGCGGTGGACCGGTTGTTTTTCCACGTGACCGCGCAGCTTCAGGGCATAGCCGGGCTGCGGCTTGGCCGCATCGGCGATGTGCCCGAAAACGACGTCCCCTTCGGCGCCGACGAGGAGGCGATTGCGCGCGATTGGTGCGCCCGCAGCGGCATTCCCTATCTGGGCCGCGCCGATATCGGGCACGATGTTGATAACAAGATTGTCGCATTCGGGCTTGAGGGCACCCCCGCGAATCACTAGGCGCGCTCCGTCACAGCAGGAGTGTGTTGATGCGGGCATTCGTTTTTCCGGGGCAGGGCAGCCAGAAGCTGGGCATGGGCGCAGACCTCGCCGCCGCCAGCGCCGCCGCGCGTGAAGTTTTCGAGGAAGTCGACGACGCGCTCGGCCAGAAGCTCTTTGCGCTGATGACCGAGGGACCGGAAGACGAGCTGACCCTCACCGCCAATGCCCAGCCTGCGATCATGGCCAATGCCATCGCCGTGCTGCGCGTGCTGGAAAAGGAATGCGGCCTCGTCCTGGCTGACAAGGCGCAGTTCGTCGCCGGCCACAGTCTCGGCGAATACACCGCTCTCTGCGCCGCCGGAGCCTTCAGCCTCGCCGATACCGCCCGCCTGCTGCGCCTGCGCGGGTCCGCGATGCAGGCCGCCGTGCCGGTGGGCGAGGGTGCGATGTGCGCGCTGCTTGGCGCCGAGATCGATCAGGCCGCCGCGCTGGCTGAAGCCGCGGCGCAAGGTGAGGTTTGCACCGTCGCCAATGACAACGCGCCCGGCCAGGTCGTGCTTTCGGGCCACACTGCTGCGATCGAGCGCGCCATCGGCATGGTCAAGGAGCACGGCATCAAGCGCGGCATGCTTCTCCCCGTTTCCGCGCCCTTCCACTGCCCGCTGATGCAGCCCGCCGCCGATGCGATGGCCGAGGCGCTGGAGCGCACGCCGCCTGGCCCTCTGCGCGTCACCCTCATGGCCAATGTCACCGCCGCCGCCGTGACCGACCCCGCCGAAGTCCGCCGTCTCCTCGTCGAACAGGTCACCGGCCGTGTCCGCTGGCGCGAGAGCATGGTCGCACTGGGCGCTGCGGGCGTGGAGCACTTCGTCGAGCTTGGCGGCAAGGTCGTCGGCCCGATGATCACCCGCACCGTCAGCGATGTCGCAGTTGCCAGCCTCATCGGCATGGCCGATATCGAAGCCTTCGCGAAGGAGCTTTGAATTCAGGGTTCGCGCAGAGTTCGCAGAGATCGCAGAGGAAGAAGGTGCCAGCGATTGACGACATCAGCGCAAGAGTGGTTGGCGAAGCCATCAAGATTCATCGGGAACTTGGCCCCGGGCTCCTTGAAAGTGTTTACGAAGCAATTCTTGCAGCAAGCCTTGAGCGATCTGGCTACAAGGTGCAGCGTCAGGTACCAGTTTCCATCGAATACGACGGTATGAGGCTTGAGGGAGCGTTCAGGATCGACTTGCTAGTGGAAGAGAGTTTGATCGTCGAAATCAAAGCGGTCGAAACTTTGACCAAGGTGCATGCAAAGCAATTGCTGACCTATCTCAGGTTGATGAAGCAGCCCGTTGGGCTGTTGCTCAATTTTTCAGGGCTCACCATGAAAGAAGGCATCCGGCGGCTCGTGAACAACTACCAGCCCCCGTCCTGACTCTCTGCGATCTCTGCGATCTCTGCGCGAACCAAATTTACCGGAGCACACCATGGAACACCGCCTCTTCGATCTCGCCGGCATGACCGCCCTCGTCACCGGCGCTGCCGGCGGCATCGGCTCGGCGATCAGCCACGCCCTCGCAAAGCAGGGCGCACGCCTCGCGCTTTCGGGCACCAACCCGTCCAAGCTGCGTTCGTTCCGCGAGGAACTGAACGACACCTATGGTCATGACCACGTCGAGATCACCTGCGATCTCTCGAACACCGAGCAGGTCGAGCATCTGGTGCCTGCCGCGATCGATACGCTCGGCAAGGTCGATATTCTCGTCAACAACGCCGGCATCACGCGTGATAACCTCGCCATGCGGATGAAGGACGAGGAATGGGACGCCGTGATCCGCGTCAATCTCGAAGCCGCCTTCCGCCTGATGCGCGCGGCCTCCAAGCCGATGATGAAGGCACGCTTCGGGCGCATCATCACCATCACCAGCGTGGTCGGTGCCACTGGCAATCCGGGGCAGGTGAACTACGCCGCGGCCAAGGCGGGTCTCGTCGGCATGTCGAAGAGCCTTGCGCAGGAACTCGCCACGCGCGGCATCACCGTGAACTGCGTCGCCCCCGGTTTCATCCGCACCGCGATGACCGATGTGCTCCCCGATGCACAGAAGGACGCGCTCAACGCGCGCATCCCGATGGGCCGCATGGGCGAGGGGAGCGACATTGGCGCGGCGGTCGCCTATCTCGCCAGCCGCGATGCAGGCTACATGACCGGGCAGACGCTGCACGTGAATGGCGGCATGGCGATGCTCTCCTGATCGCCATGCGGCGCCCGTTGGCCTCTCTGGCGCCGCTCCTGCTTGCGCTGGCCGCCATGCCCTTTGCAGCGCAGGCCCGCGCGCCCCAGGCGCTTGCCTGCGCGGTGATCGCCGCGCCCGAGGGGCTCGATGCGCAGCTCGCCGACAGCATGCTCACGCTGGATGAGGCGCGCAGCAAGCCCGCACTCGATGCGCTTCATGCTCTCGTCGATCGCTGCGCGGCAGACCAGTTCCTTGGCGAGAAGGAGCGAGATGCCTATTTCGGTTACGTGCTCGGCCGGATGGCGCGCGATGGGCTCGATGCCTGGCTCAAGGCGGAGGGCATTCCGTCCGACCTCATCGACAAGGCGCTCGATATCGGCCCCGGCAATGCCAACAACCCGGCCACGCAAGTCACGCAGGGGGACCTGCGCCGCGTCTCCACTGCGCTCAGCGAGTCCGGCCGCGATCCGGCCAAGGTAACCCCTGTCGGCTGGGGCTTGATTACCGCGTGGATAGCCGCCACCGCGCAGATGTTCGATGCGCTGCGGGTGCTCGATTGAGGCCGCGGAGCAGCCCCGCCGTTTTCGCTGCATTTATGCACAGCTTCGCGGCTGCGAAGGCGGGTTGCGCTTGCCCGTGGCGGGGCGTGCGTTAAGGAAGATAGTCCAGTAACAACCCGTCTCCGCCCGCGATTCCATAGGCGCGGAGACGCCAGCTACACAGCCCTCAACGGTCCCGTGCCGGGACTCGCAAGGGCGGGGGACACGAGACGAGAATGAAGGCCACGATCGAACGCGCGACCTTGCTACGCTGCCTGTCCCATGTGCAATCGGTGGTGGAGCGTCGCAATACCATCCCGATCCTCTCGAACGTGCTGATCGAGGCTTCGCCCGATGGCTCGGTCCGCCTCATGGCAACCGACCTCGATCTCCAGATCATTGAAACGATGCCCGCGCGGGAAGTGGAGCGTGGCGGCGCGATCACGGTTTCCGCGCACCTCCTCTTCGATATCGCACGCAAGCTGCCCGATGGCAGTCAGGTCAGCCTCGATGCCGCCGATGGCCGCATGGTCGTCAAGGCCGGGCGCAGCCGGTTCCAGTTGCCCACGCTGCCGCGTGATGATTTCCCGGTGATCGTCGAAGGCGATCTGCCGACGAGCTTCGAAGTGCCCGCGCGCGTCCTCGCCGAACTGATCGACCGCACCCGCTTTGCGATCTCGACCGAGGAAACCCGCTACTACCTCAACGGCATTTTCCTCCACGTGGCGGACGAAGCGACGCCGGTGCTCAAGGCCGCCGCGACCGACGGCCACCGCCTCGCGCGCTATACCATTGCCCGGCCCGAAGGCGCTGAGGGCATGCCGGATGTGATCGTGCCGCGCAAATGCGTGGGCGAGCTGCGCAAGCTGCTCGATGATGTGCTCGATACCGCCGTGCTGCTTGATCTTTCGGCAAGCAAGGTGCGCTTCACGCTGGGTGGTGAACACGGCGTGGTGCTCACCAGCAAGCTGATCGACGGCACCTTCCCGGACTACAGCCGCGTGATCCCCACCGGGAACGACAAGCTGCTCCGCCTCGATCCGCGCAGCTTCTTCGAAGGCGTGGACCGCGTCGCAACGATCGCCACCGAGAAGACCCGCGCGGTCAAGATGGCGCTGGAGAACGACAAGGTTACGCTCTCGGTCACCAGCCCGGAAAACGGCACCGCCGCCGAAGAGATCGCCGCCGAATACCGCGCCGCAGGCTTCGAGATCGGCTTCAACGCCAATTATCTCAAGGACATCCTCAGCCAGATCGACGGGGACATCGTGGAACTCCACCTCGCCGATGCCGGCGCGCCGACGCTGATCCGCAAGGACGACAAATCGGCCGCGCTCTATGTGCTGATGCCGATGCGAGTGTGATCGCGGGCGGTGCAGGGGCTTCCTCAAGGCTCCCTGCACGGGCCCTGATCACGCGAACCTGCCCCAAAGGGCAGGCTTGGCCGATGGATGTAACTCTTAATCGATAAAGTCGCTGAATTGCGCGGGCAATTCGCCGGTCACCGACTGGCTGCTTCCATGGCCCGCTAGGCATTGGCGCGTAGCGGCCATATTGGCGTTTCGAAGTGTTGCCAGTTTATCCGAACCGGACACAAACCGGATGGATCACAATGATGGACAACCGCGACATCGCAAAAAAGCTGGCCTTCTTCTCGATCGGCCCGGACGACACGGTCCGACTTCCCGGAGTGGGCAAAGCCGTCGCCAGCGCGGGACCAGCTGCGCTTGACAAGCTCTACGACCGGATCGCTGCCACGCCCGAAACGGCCGGCTTCTTTGCTTCGAAAGCGGCCATGGGATCGGCCAAGGCCAAACAGATCGCCCATTGGCAGGCCCTCTTCGCGGGCGGTCCGACGGCCGATTATTTCCAGCGCGCCGAACGGGTCGGCAAAGTCCACGCCCGCATCGGCGTTTCCCCACAGTGGTACATCGGAGCCTATGCCAGCGTGCTGGAACCCATCCTCGGCACGATTGTTGGCCGGCTCTCGCGCGGCACGGCAAAGCGGATCGCCACGCTTGTCAAGATGGCGCTGCTCGACATGGAAATCGCGGTCGAGACCTACCTCGTGGTGGAGGAGGAGCGCCGGCGCGCGGTTATTGATGCCCTTGGCGCGGCACTCCAGCGCATGACCGATGGCAACTTCAGCACGCCGCTCGAAGCGCTGCCCCCCGAATTCGCCGCGATCCACAATGATTTCGAGACGATGCGCGCGCAGGTTGGCACCGCGCTCGGCGATGTCGCGCAGACTTCCCGCGCGGTCGACGTCGGCGCGCAGGAGATCCGGCAGGCGTCGGACGACCTCGCCCGCCGCACCGAACAGCAGGCCGCCAGCCTCGAGGAAGCCTCTGCCGCGATGACCGCGCTGGCCGCCAGTGTCGGCAGCACGGCGGGCGATGCCGCGCATCTCCATGATTCCGTGCAGGCCGCGCATGGCGATGCGCAGGCTGGCGGCGGCGTGGTCGACGAAGCGGTTCAGGCGATGACCGACATCTCCGTTTCCGCGCAGGAAATCGGCAAGATCATCAGCGTGATCGATGGCATCGCCTTCCAGACCAATCTCCTCGCGCTCAACGCCGGAGTCGAGGCGGCGCGCGCCGGGGATGCCGGGCGCGGGTTTGCGGTCGTCGCCAACGAAGTGCGCGCGCTCGCCCAGCGCTCTGCCGAAGCTGCGCTCGATATCAAGACGCTGATTGGGCAAAGCTCGGTGCAAGTGGAACGCGGCGTCGCGCTTGTCGGCCAGACCGGCGATTCCTTCGCGAGGATCGTACGCAAGGTCGGCGAAATCGCGCAGCTTGCGAGCAACATCGCCTCAGCCGCCAGCACGCAGGCCACCAACATCGGCCATGTCCGCGAGACCGTGCGCGAACTTGACGTCATGACGCAGCAGAACGCTGCGATGGTCGAGGAGGCGACCGCTGCCTCGCGCAACCTGGCGGGCGAGGCGGATCGCATGGCCGCGCTCGTCGGCCGTTTTGCGCTGGCGGATGCAGGTCAGGTCGACGCGGCGGAGTTTCGCCGCGCCGCCTGAGCCGGTCAGATATCGACGACGATCTTGCCGAAGTGGGTGTTGCTCGCCTGATGGCGAAACGCATCGCCAAGGCTCGCCAGCGGGAAGTGGCTGTCGATGATCGGGCGGATGCCATTGGCCTCCACTCCGGCGATCATGTCGAGCTGCATTGCCCGGCTGCCCACGGTCAGCCCCTGTACGCGCAGGTTCTTGGCCATCAGCAATGCGGTCTGCACCGGCCCGGCAAAGCCTGCCAGCACGCCGATCAGTGCAACATGGCCGCCCACGCGGGTCGCCATCATCGATTGGTCGAGCGTGCCAGCGCCGCCGATCTCGACCACGCAGTCCACACCCGCACCGCCGGTCAGTTCCAGCGCCTTGAGGCCCCAGGCCGGCACCTCCTTGTAGTTGATCAGCTCGTCCGCCCCCAGCGCGCGTAGTCGCTCCAGCTTGGCGTCCGACGAGCTGGTCGCGATTACCCGCGCGCCCGCTGCCTTGGCGAACTGCAGCGCGAAGATCGAAACGCCGCCGCTGCCCTGCACCAGCACGGTCGAACCCGGCTTGACCACTCCGTCCACGAACAGCGCACGCCATGCGGTAAGGCCCGCACAGGTCAGCGTTGCCGCTTCGGCGGCGGAATAGCCCTTGGGCACGCGGGTAAACCAGCCCTGCGGCGCAACGATTTCCTCGCGCGCATAGCCGTCGATGCCATCCCCCGGCACCGTGGTGAAGGCGGTAGCGGGCGGAGTGCCGTCGTCCCAGTTGGTGAAGAAGGTCGATACGACGAGATCGCCCGGCGCATAAGCCGTGACGCCATCGCCCACCGCCACAACTTCGCCCGCGCCGTCCGACATCGGAATGCGCCCGGCGGGAGCTGGCAGCATGCCTGTCACCACCGCGAAGTCATGGAAATTGAGCGAGGAGGCGCGCAGGCGCACGCGGATTTCGCCCGGACCGGGATCACCGCAATCGGGCAATTGGTCCAGATGCAGGCTATCGAGCGTCGCCGGGGCGCCGATACGGATCGCTGCATTGCTCATTCTGCGGCCTCCAGCATTTCGGCTTGTTGCGGCCCGCGCACCAGCACACCCGGCACCGCACCCGTCCAGATGCCCTGCTCGAAGGTCACCTCGCCCGATTTGATCGTGTAGAGATAGCCGTCCGCCTTCTGCAGCAGCCGCTTGCCGCCCGCCGGCAGGTCGAACGCCAGCCAAGGCTTGCCCAGCTTCAGCGCCTCCATGTCGATCACGTTGATATCAGCGAGTGCGCCGGGCGCGATCACGCCGCGATCGTTCATGCCATAGAGCCGCGCCGTATCGTGGCACTGGCGCTTCACCGCCTGCTCGAGGCTGAGCCGCCCGCCGCGCTTGCGATCACGCACCCAGTGCTGGAGCATGAAGGTGGGCGAGGCTGCATCGCAGATCGTGCCGCAATGCGCGCCGCCGTCCGAAAGCGAGTTCACGCAATCATCGCGTGATTGGAGTTCCTCAAGGAAATCAAGGTTTCCGTCAGCGTAGTTGAGGATCGGCAGATAGATAAACCCGGTGCCGCCATCCGCCAGCATCAGGTCATAGGCATAGCTTTCCGGCGTCACACCAGCCGCCGCCGCGCGTGCTGCAATGCTCGCGTCCGCCTGCGGCTCGTAGTCGAAGCCTTCGTCCATCTCGTACTGGTTCGCCCAGCCTTCGCCGATCACGCGGTAGAGGTGGACGATGTCGCTTTCGGGATAGACGTTGCTTTCCGAAAGGATGATCTTCTTGAACACCGGATCGGCAAGGTGGGTGAGCTGGTCTTCCCACGGCATCGCCGCAAGCGCGGCCCAGGTCGGGCGGAACATGAAGGGATGCACCGTCCCGCGCCAGTTCATCACGATGCCGTTGCCGCGCAGCGCGATCTGCGCGACGATGTTTGCGCCCGCCGCGTTCTGGCGGGTCATTTCCTCGATCTGTTCGGACAGCGGCAGTTCCTTGGCGATCGACTGCAGCGCGGCGAAGGTGACGGGGAGGCCCGTCTCGCGGCTCATCGCGCCCATCCAGCCGAACTCGTCCCATTCGCGCTTCATGTCGCTGGCCATTTCGAACACGCCGTGGCCCACGCGGCCCATGGCGCGGCCGATGCGGATCAGCTCCTCGGCTGTGGCGGTCGTGCCCGGCACCACTTCGCCGTCGATCGACTTGTGGATCACCGTGCGACTGGTCGAGAAGCCGAGCGCGCCCGCGCGCACGCCTTCCTCGACAATTTTGGCCATGGCATCAATATCTTCGTCGGTCGGAATCGCGCCCGGCTTTTCGCGGTCGCCCAGCACATAGGCGCGCACCGCGCCATGCGGGACGTGGGTTGCAACGTCGACACTGCGCGGCAGCCGCTCCAGCGCATCGAGGTATTCGGGGAAGCTCTCCCAGTCCCACTTGAGCCCTTCGGCGAGCGCGGTGCCGGGGATGTCCTCCACGCCTTCCATCAGCCCGATCAGCCATTCGTGCCGGTCGGGCGCGGCAGGCGCAAAGCCCACGCCGCAATTGCCCATCACCACCGTCGTCACGCCATGCCACGAGCTCGGCGCCATTTCCTGATCCCAGGTCGCCTGCCCGTCATAATGCGTGTGAATGTCCACCCAGCCCGGCGCGACGACCTTGCCGCCCGCGTCGATCTCGCGCTTCGCGGTGCCGGAGACCTTGCCCACGGCGGCGATCAGGCCGCCCTGCACGGCCACATCGCCGGTAAAGCGCGGACGGCCGGTGCCATCGACGATGGTTCCTCCCCGGATGATGAGATCATAAGTCGGCATCAGCAGGCTCCTCTATCCCCGCGCAGCCGACTCATCGCGGAGGGCCGTCGCGTTTAACTGGCCGATTAAGTCAGAGGATCGTGCCGGGGTCAACGCCCGCGGCTATTCGCGGTTACGCGTCGAGAAACCCGGTCAGCTTTTTGATGAAAGCATCGGGGCGGGCCAGCATGAACAGGTGCCCGCCACCCTCGCTCATCTCCAGCTTGCTGCCGGGGATCGCGTTGTGGAGGAAATGCAGGTTGGCGGGCGGGATGAGCTGGTCGTCGTCATCGCCCATGACCATGACCGGCATGCCCAGCAGCGGCAGGAACGGCGCGCTGCTCCAGCCCGCAAAGGCCGCCAGTTGGCAGCTCCAGCCCAGCGGCGAAGGCGCCGTTGCGGCATTGAGCGAGACCCGGTCCGCTCCCCCGCCGTTGTAGAACATCGCAAGGTTGCGGCGCAGCGCCTTCTCGACAGAATATTCCATCGGATCAAGCATCTGGCTGAGAATGGAGGCATTGCCGGGGATCATCGTGCCCCCCGCCGAGGTTGCCGCAAGCACCAGCTTGCCGGTGCGCGCGCGGTGCTGGAAAGCGAACTGCTGCACCACCGCGCCGCCCCAGCTGATGCCGACCAGATCGACCGAATCGATCCGCAGCCGGTCGAGCAGTGCGGCGAGCGTCAGCGCCATGTGCGGGATCGTGTAGGGGAAAATCGGATCGGGCGACTGGCCGATGCCCGGCATGTCGAAGCTGATGATGCGGCGGTCGGGCAGGCGGCACGCGATCGGCTCAAGCATCTCCATGTTCATGCCGATGCCGGGCAGGATCACGAGCGGGCGAGGCGCGGGGCGCGCGGTCTTGCTCTGGGCCGTGGGCTGGACATGCCATTGCCCCACCCGCAGGCGCCGTCCGGCAACGCCGATCATCGTAAAGCTGGCAGTCGTGGCCACGCGAATTCCTTGGCAATCAGGTAAATCAAAGTGTTGCCAGTGCCCTAGCACCGCACCGTGACGAGCAAAAGCAAACCTAAGGAATTCTGCGGAAAAAAGGTCCGAACTGGGTCGGGGCTTAACGGTTTCTCAAAGCAGTTAAGCGCAATTGACGCATGATGAGCCAATCGCCCGAGGACCACGCCGCATCGCAGGCCGAACCGACGCGCGCCTCGCGCGACTTCGCGCGTACGCAGCGTCGCCGCGAGCGCGTGCCGACCGCGCCCGTCAGCCGGGCTGATGTGGCCGGGGCGGCATTCCTGTTCGGCACCGGGCCCGGCCGCGGCCTTATCGCGCGCGAATGGCCGCACATGGCGCTGCCGATGGTGCTCGGCGTACTGGGCCTTGCCCTCGCCAACTTCTCGATCCGCCCGATCATCGCGCCGCTTCTCGCGCTGCTGGCCTCCGCGCTGCTGTTCGTCGCGCGCTTCACCTCGACCTACGAGGAAAGCCGCGATCACTCGACCGCCGTGCGCATGGCGCTGATGGGGGCCTCGATCGGCATTCCGCTGTTCATTTATGGTTATGCCATCGGCATTTGGGCAAGCAGCGGCGTGGTTCCCTGGGTTCAGGCGCTGGCGCTGCTGGTCACCATCTCGCTCCTCGCTACCGTGACCGAATCGGGCCGCCTCGCCGGCATGCTCACCGCCCAGGTCGCGATGTGGTCCGGCGTTACCTGGGTTTCCCATTTCGGGGCCGGTATGCTGTCGCTGCTCATTGGCGGCGTGATCGCGGTGGCCGCCTACCTGCGCCAGCGCGAGATCGATCTCAAGGTGCGCCTCGCAGTGGAAGAAGGCGTCCGCATCCAGACCCGCGCCGAGGAGATCCTCGCCGATTATGAGGAGACCGGGCAGGGCTGGTTCTGGGAAACCGACCGCCGCGGCCTCATCACCTACATTTCGCGCCCGGTTGCGGAAGTGCTGGGCCGCAAGGTCGATAATTTCATCGGCCGCCCCTTTGCGGAGCTGTTCAACCTCTCCGAAAAATCGGGCGAGGGTGAACGCACGCTGGCCTTCCACCTTTCCGCGCGCTCCAGCTTCTCCGAACTGGCGGTGCGCGCTGCGGTCTACGACGAGGAACGCTGGTGGTCGGTCACCGGACGTCCGACGTACGACGCCTTCAACAACTTCCAGGGCTTCCGCGGCTCGGGCACCGATCTCACCGAAAAGCGCCGCTCGCAGGAACACGCCTCGCGCCTTGCGCATTTCGATTCGCTCACGGGCCTGTCGAACCGCTTCCAGATGTCGCAGACGCTGGAGAAGATCCTCACCGCGCCCAACGAGCAGAACCGCGCCTGCGCGGTGTTCCTTCTCGATCTCGACCGGTTCAAGCAGGTCAACGATACGCTCGGCCACCCCGCCGGCGATGCACTGCTCAAGCAGGTCGCGCAGCGGCTTGAGCGCGTCATTGGCACCGTTGGCCGCGTCGGGCGTCTGGGCGGCGACGAGTTTCAGGTCATCCTTGCCGGCAAGATCGCGCGCGAACAGCTCGCCCATCTGGCCGAACGCATCATCGAACAGATCAGCCAGGCCTATTCGATCGACGGCAGCCGCGTGATGATCGGCGGTTCCGTCGGCATCGCGCTCGCGCCCGATGATGGCGTCACCAGCGAGGCGCTGATCCGCAACGCCGACCTGGCGCTCTATGCCGCCAAGGACGGCGGGCGCGGCCGTTTCCACTTCTACGCCGCCGATCTCCACAGCGATGCGGAAGAACGCCGCCAGCTGGAAGAAGACCTGCGCGATGCGATCACGCAAGGCGATCTCGAGCTTTACTACCAGCCGGTCGTGCAAACCGCGACCGAGCGGATCACCGGCTTCGAAGCGCTGCTGCGCTGGAACCACCCGCAGCACGGCTTCATTTCGCCCGCCAAGTTCGTGCCGATTGCGGAAGATGCCGGCCTCATCGTCTCGATCGGCGAATGGGCGCTGCGCACTGCCTGCCAGGATCTCGCCAAGTGGCCTTCGGACGTGCGCGTCGCGGTCAACGTATCGCCGCTGCAGTTTGCCAATCCGGCGCTGCCCTCGATGGTCACGAGCGCGCTGGCTTCGGCCGGGGTCGAGCCAGACCGGCTCGAACTTGAGATCACCGAAAGCGTCTTCCTCGGCGATGATACCGGGACCGAGGCCATGTTCCGCTCGCTCAAGGGGATCGGCGTCCGCCTCGCGCTCGATGATTTCGGCACCGGCTATTCCTCGCTCGGCTATCTCAAGCGCGCGCCGTTCGACAAGATCAAGATCGACCAGTCCTTCGTGCGCGGCGCGACGCAGGCCGGCAGCCGCAATGGCGCGATCATCGCCTCGATCGTCAGCCTTGCCGAAGCGCTCGGCATGGAAACGACCGCCGAGGGCGTCGAGACCCTCGACGAGCTCGATCTCGTGCGCATGCTCGGTTGCAGCCATGTGCAGGGCTATATCTACGAACGCCCTCTCTCCGCGCCCGCCACGCTGACCCGCCTTGCCACTGGCCTCATGGCCATCGCGCGCGGCCCCCGCTCGGCCCGCGCTGCGCGCCAGGCCATGCTCCGCCGCGTGGTGCTCGACCATGCCGGGCACCGCTACAACGGCACCGTGCGCAACATGTCGCTCACCGGCGCGCTGATCGAAGGACTGTGGAACGTACCGGCCGGCACGATCTTCCGCATCCAGCTTTCGGATGGCCACATTGTCACCGCCACCTGCCGCTGGGCCAGCGACGACCGCATGGGTGTCGAATTCTCGCAGCCGCTGCGGCTTGACGAGGACGGCCGCATCGCTGCCGTGGCGATCAAGTCCACCTTGGCACCGCTGCCCGACCCCCTCGCGAACCAGCGCAAGGTGGGGTGAAGCCGGACTTCAACCGCGCCCGAATATCTTCGCGATCAGCTTGCTGCCGGTCCCCAGCGGATTGCGCCGGATCTCCCGCTCCTGCTCGCCAAGGTAGAGGAACACTCCGTCGCTCGCCTTCTGGGTGACATAGCCGGTCAGGTCCCGCGCGCCGAACTGGCCCGCGATCAGGCTGTTCTTCGCACTGAACCGGTCGAGCGCCTGAAACGCCTTCACGCCCGACAGGGACTTTGCGACCACCGGCGTCATCGTCTGCTGCAGGTCCGGCCCCATCGTGCGGCGGAAGTAATCGGTGGCAGAGGTATCGCCGCCGGTCACGATCCCCAGCGCGTCGGTCACCGTCATCCGCGTGATCGCACTCTTCAGCAGCGGCAGCGCCTTGCCCACCGCGCCTTCCGCTGCGGCGTTGAGCTTGCCCGAAAGTCCATCGGTCACGCCCGCACGGTCGAGCGCCCCGAGCAGCCCGTTGAGCCGGCCCAGCGGACCCGGCAGGCCGATGCGCACGCGCGGATCATCGGCAAACCCGCCCGGCCGGCCCAACTGCGCAACCACCCGCTCCGCCGCCTTGCCCAGCGCCAGCTTGAGCCCGCCCGAAGCCTCGCTGCTGGTCACCCCCGGCGGCGGCGCGGTGGTGACAACATTGCTTGCCGGCGCGCCGGGGCCAAGAATGCGCCCCAGCAAGGCCCCCGCATCCTGCGCCGATTGTGCCGCTGCGGTTCCTGCCACCAGCGCCGCGATGGCCGCCCCCAGCCAAACTGTCCTCTTGCGCATGATCATGGTTTCCTCTTTCAGCCGCGCCCCCTGTCTGCGCCGCCGGGGCAAGCTAGTCAAAATGGCAATGGCGATGCCAGCGCCCGCCACCTAGCCAGATGCTTCGTCCACCCGCCACGGAGTTTCCCATGCCGCACACCAACCGCCGCGTCTTCATTCGGCAGTACCGCGAGGGGATGCCGCTGCTTGAAGATTTCGGCATCGAGAATGTCGAGATCACCGATGTGCCCGCAGGCCACGCGGTGGTGAAGGTCGATACGCTTTCGATGGACGCATGGATCCGCACCACGCTCACTCCGGGCAGCTTCCATGAGACCGCACCGCTCGGCTCGACTGTCCGGGCGCTCGGCGTCGGGCAGGTCGTGGAAAGCGCCGATCCATCGCTCGCTGCGGGGGACTGGGTTTATGGCATGCTCGCCGCGCAGACCCGTGCGCTGGTGCCCGCTGCCGCGCTCACCAAGCTCGATCTTTCAAACAGCCTCGAGCCTGCGGACTATGTTGGCCCGCTCGGCCTCACCACCGGCCTCACCGCATGGGCCGGCCTCATTGCGGTGGCGGAGGTCAAGGCGGGCGACACGGTGCTTGTCTCCGGCGCTGCGGGCGCGGTCGGCTCGATGGTGGTGATGCTCGCCAAGGCGCGCGGGTGCCGGGTGATCGGCATTGCCGGCGGGCCCGACAAGTGCCGCGTCCTCACCGAAAGGCTCGGCGCCGATGTCGCCATCGACTACAAGAATGCCGACCTCGCCGCCGAAGTGGCAGCGGCAGCCCCCGGCGGGATCGACGTGTTCTTCGACAATGTCGGCGGCGAAATCCTCGATGTCGCGCTGGCAAACCTTGCGCCCGCCGATGCGCGCATCGCGATCTGCGGGGCGATCTCGCAGTATTCGGACCTTGGCAATGTGCGCGGCCCGAAGAACTACCTCAAGCTCGCCGAACGCAATGCCACGATGCGGGGCTTCGTCGTCACCCACCACGCCGCCCGCTTCCCCGAGGCAAAGGCCGAGATCGCCGCGCTGTTGCAGGAGGGCAAGCTCGATCTGCCCGAGCACGTCGTGGAAGGCATCGATCACTTCGCCGAGGCGCTGCTGCTGCTCTTCGCTGGCGGCCACACCGGCAATCTGCTGGTGCGGCCGTAAAGCTCATTCCTGCGCGGCGTAGACCTTGACGAGATCGTGCAGGAAATCGCGCGCGATATAGGCTGATGCCACCGAGTGCCGCTCGTTGAGGCCGTGGAGGCCGTTGCCATCGGGATCGCCGAGCGGTCCGGGCACACCATAAGTCGGAATGCCGAGCGGCCCGAGGTAGGTCGCATCCGTCGCGCCGGTCATCATCGCGGGCACCAGCGGCACGCCGGGATAGTAGCGCGCGACCAGCTTTTCGGCAGGCCCGACGATCTTCGCATCCAGCGCTGGCGGCACCGCCACGGGCCGGATGCGGCCGGACGCGTTGATCAGGATATTCGGGTTGCCGATGGCCTTGCTCAGCGCCTCGCGGGTCGTTTCCGCGTCCTCTCCGGGCACGATGCGGCAATTGATCGTGGCCCTGGCGCGCTGCGGCAGCGCGTTGGAGGCGTGGCCGCCTTCAATCAGGGTGGCCACGCAGGTCGTGCGCAGCATCGAATTGAGCGTGCGGTCGGTCGAAACCGCCGCTTCGGCCACATGGTCGGTCGGATCAGCGGCGAGGCGGGCCATCGCGGCCCCCAGCGCATCGCCGCGTGCAGCGCCGACTTTGGCGAAGTAAGTTCGCGTCGTATCGTTGAAATGCACCGGAAACTTGAGCGCGCGCACGCGCTGGAGCGCATCGGCCAGATCATAGATGGCGTTGTCATCCACCGGGGTCGAGCTGTGGCCGCCGGGATTGAGCGCTTCGAGATCGAAGTTGCGATAGGCCTTCTCGCCGATCTGCATCGCCTGATTGAGCACCTTGCCGTGCCCGTCCGTCGTGCCGCCCCCGCCTTCGTTGAGCGCAAACGCGGCGGAAAGCAGTTCGGGTCGGTACGTGGCCAGCCACTGCACACCGTTCACCCGCGCACCCGATTCCTCGCCGCAGGTGAGCGCCAGCTTGATCGTGCGCTTCGGCTTGAAGCCTTCGGCGCGAAAGCGCAGCAGCGTGTCGATCCAGATCGCATCAAGCACTTTCATGTCGGATGTACCGCGGCCGTAGAAGTAGCCGTCCTCCTCGATGAATTTGAACGGATCGCGCTGCCAGTCGATGCGCCGCGCGTTGACCACATCGATATGGCCGAGCAGCAGCATCGGCTTCGCCCTGGCAGACGTACCCGGCACGGTGACAACCAGCCCGCCATCGAGCGGAAAGTCCCCGTCGCGGAACAGCGTGATCTGATCCTCGGCAAAGCCGGCACCCTGAAACCGCACCGCGATCTTCTGCGCCAGCAGCGTGCAACTCCCCGTCGCGACCGATGTGTCGGTTTCCACCAATTCGCGGAAGAGTTCGCGGAAGGCCAGCTGTCCTGCGCTTGGTGACGGGGTTGCTGCTGCTGCGGCCGAAGGCGCGCCAGTGGGGGCCAAAGTGAACGCCAGCGCAGCGCTCAGGACGGTCATTGTCTTCACGACTGCAAACTCCGGCAGAATATAGTTGTTTATGCTTAATTTCACCATAGCGGGATCAAGTCCACGCACATTGACCTATGACAATCGGCAGGTGCCTGCGCGGCGCCCCACGCTCCCCCGCCACGCAAAAGCCCTGTAATCGCGCCGTCATCACAGCTAACTAATCCCTCAGGGACCCGGCAAGGGGATATGCGGCGATGATGGGCAAGTGGATCTGGGCTGGCGGCGCATCGCTGCTGGCCTTTGCTTCGGTGGGAACGGCGCACGCGCAGGTGGTGGGCGGACCGCCGCCCAAGGATGCGTCTGCGGCAGACGCGGCGGGCGAGATCGTCGTCACCGCGCAGAAGCGAAGCGAAAAACTGCAGGATGTACCGCTATCGATCGTCGCGCTCACCACCGAAGCGCTGGCCGAACGAAACGTGCGCAATTTCAACGATTACGCCAAGTTCCTGCCCAGCCTCTCCTATTCGAGCTACGGCCCCGGCCAGGCGGAAGTCTATTTTCGCGGGCTTTCCAACGGCAACCGGCTTTCCACCGGCTCGCTCCCCACCGTCGGCGTCTATCTTGATGAGCAGCCCGTCACCACGATCGGCTCGACCATCGACGTCCATATCTACGACATCGCGCGGGTCGAGGCGCTGTCCGGTCCGCAAGGCACGCTGTTCGGCGCGAGCAGCGAGGCGGGTACGCTGCGCATCATCACCAACAAGCCCGATACCAAGGCCTTCTCGGGCTCGGTCGATCTTACCGCCAACACCGTTGCGCATGGCAAGGCGGGCGGAATCGCCGAAAGCTATCTCAACATACCGCTCTCCAGCCGCGCCGCGCTGCGTGTCGTCGGCTTCTACCAATACGATGGCGGCTACATCGACAACGTCCGCGCCCCCGGCGGCGTCACTTATCCCACCTCGGGCGTGGTGCGCGACAACAAGGCGCTCGTCGGCCGTGACCAGAACTCGATCGAGGCCTATGGCGGCCGCGCCGCGCTCAAGGTCGATCTCGACGACAACTGGACTGCGACGGCAGGTGTGATGGGCCAGCACCAGACCTCGAACGGTACGTTCGCCTACAAGCCCTCGGTCGGCGATCTCAAGACCACCCGGTTTTTCCCGGAAGCACAGAAAGACGAATGGTATCAGGCCAGCCTCGCCATCGAAGGCAAGCTTGGCTCCTTCGACCTCACGTATGCGGGCGCATATTTCGAACGGAAGGCGGCCTATACCTCCGACTATTCGGATTACGCCTATCTCTACGATAGCTACTATGCCAGCACGCCCGATTATTTCGGCAACAATTTCAAGGACAACGCCGGGAACCTGATCAATCCGGCGCAGATCGTCAGCCAGGACGAGCGCTTCACCAAGCAGAGCCATGAACTGCGCATCGCCTCTCCGGCGACCGACCGGCTGCGGATCGTGGCGGGCCTGTTCTACCAGCGCCAGACCAACAACTGGCGCAACCTCTATACCGTGCCGAACCTCGCGGACGCGCAGTCCGTTACCGGCCTGCCGGGGGTCAACTACGCCAACATCCAGTTCCGCACCGACCGCGATTACGCTGCCTTCGCCGAAGCCGCGTTCGATATCGTGCCAACCCTGACGCTGACAGGCGGCCTGCGCGGCTACAAGTACGACAACAACGTGATCGGCTTCTTCGGCTTCAACGGCACCCGCAGTGCGGTAGGCGAAGCGCTCTGCCTCCCCGGCACGGTAGGCGCCTACGGCGTGCCCAATGGCTCTGGGCGCCCCTGCGACAACATCGACGCCAAGGCCACCGGCTCGGGCGTGCGCCACAAGCTCAACCTCAGCTGGAAGGCCGCGCCCGGCAAGCTGCTCTACGCCACCTGGTCCACCGGCTTCCGCCCCGGCGGCATCAATCGCCGCCCCATTGCACCGGCCTATGCGGTGGAAAAGCTCACCAACTACGAGATCGGCTGGAAGACCAGCTGGCTCGGCGGCAAGGTGCTGTTCAACGGCGCATTGTTTCTCGAAAAGCTCTCGCAGGCGCAGTTCGCCGTCACCAGCGATCAGAACGGCATCACCGATATCGTCAATGCAGGCCGCGCGCGGTCAAAAGGTATCGAGGCCGATCTGACCGTCCGCCCCGCACAAGGGCTCTCGTTCCAGGTCTCGGGCACGTATGCCGATGCGGTGATCACCACGGACCTCTGCAAGTACACCAATGCCGCGTTCGATTGCACGATCCCCAGCGACTCGGGCAATCCCAATGCCTTGCGCGCTCCTGCCGGCACACGCTTTGCCGGCAGCCCGCGCTTCAAGCTTTCCGGCCTGATGCGCTACGAGTTTACCCTCGGCAAAATCGACTATTTCCTGCAGGCCGCCGCGTTCCACCAGTCCAGCGTCTCCTCCTCGCTCGACGTCGAAGAGGCGCGCCTGATCGGCCTCCAGCCCGGCTACAGCACGGTCGACCTCTCGGCCGGCATCAGCCGCGACACCTGGTCCGCCTCGCTCACCGTGGAGAACCTGGGTGACAAGCGCGCGCAACAGAGCCGCACGGCCACTTGCGCGATTTCGATTTGCGGGCGGGGCTCGGTGGTAATCTACCCGCTGCGCCCCCGCTTCGTGAGCCTGCGGGTGGGCAGGCGGTTCTGATGGGAGAGAAGCTGATGATCCGTTCGCTGATGGTACTCGCGCTGCTGCTAACTCCCGCACTGGCGCGCGCCGAAGCCCCTGCATCCGGCCAGCGCCTCATCCTCGTCACCATGGACGGCACGCGCTGGCAGGACGTCTTTCGCGGGCCTGACAAGGCGCTTGTGGCAGAGCCGAAGTTCACCCATCCCGACTGGAAGGAAACGGTCGAAAAGGCGTGGGGGACCGGGCCTGCGGTCATGCCCTTCGTCCACAGCCTGCCCGCGCAGGGCGGCGTGCTCCATGGCGACCGCGACGCGGGCCAGTGCATGCGCGTCACCAATCCGATGTGGTTCTCCTACCCCGGCTACAACGAACTGCTCACCGGCCGCCCCGATCCCGCGATCACCACCAACGACAAGAACTGGAACCGCAACGTCACCTTCCTCGAATGGCTGAACCACCGCGATGGCTTTGCCGGCAAGGTGCGCATGTACGGCACGTGGGACGTGTTCCCCTACATCATCAACGATAAGCGCAGCGGTGTCCCGGTAAACGGGGAAAACCCCGGCGCGCATCCCACCGAAACCCGCACGATGCGCGATGCGCAGGCGGCGCTGCGCTCCGCGGCCGATATGCGCGTGCTCTATGTCGCGCTCGGGGATACCGACGAGTTCGCGCACGAGGGCGACTATGCGCAGTACCTCGCCTCGATGAACCGCGACGATGATTTCATCGCCGAGCTGTGGCGCATGGCGCAGGCCGATCCGGCGTGGCGCGGGCGCACGACGCTGATCGTCACCACCGACCACGGGCGCGGCGCCAAGCCCGGCGCGGCCTGGACCGAACACGGCAGCGCCGCCGCGTGGAAGCTTGCTCCGGCTGACTACACGATTGCCGATCCGGAAGGCTTCCCCGGCTCGGACGCGATCTGGCTCGCCGCCATCGGTCCTGGCGTCCACCCCGCCGCGCCCGGCAGCGCCTGCCTCACCCAAAGCCAGATCGCCGCCAGCGCGCTCACCGCGCTGGGCGAAGACTGGAAGGCCTTCGACGCCGGGGCAGGGGCGCCGTTGCCATTCTTCGCGGGGCGCTGAAGCCGGTTACTTCCGCCGCACCCACTTGAGGTCATAATCCGTCGTCCACGTCGCCCCGCCATCCTCGGTGCCGATGGCGAGTTCGCGGATCGTGCCATCGGGCATCGCATAAAGCGTCCAGTGCCGCAGCCGCACCTTTCCCCCCGGCAGGGGCTTCTCGGTCACGTAGCGCATCTCGCACGGCTTCACGAGATTGCCGCGAAACACCGTGGCCGCGCCGTCATCGGTCGCCCAGGTATAGCCCCACGAACCCAGCAGCCGCGAATAGTTGAACAGGCCGATGCCGTTGCCGGTGGGGTGGCCGTCGGTCTTCTTCCAGTGCTCCTCGATCGCGCAATCGTTCAGGATCAGCGTCATGGTCACTTCGTCGGTCTTCTTCTCGCCGGTATAAACGTCCCAGCTGCCCAGCGTGAAATCCTGCTCGCGGAACCTGGGGTCGCTGCGGCAGGTCTCGGCAGGCGATGCCGGCGCTTGCGCCGCAGCGGGCGCGGCGATCATCATGGCAAGGGCGGCGGCGATAAGCGGGCGGTGCATGGACGGTCCTCCTGAACGGCTCGGCACGATCAGGCCGCAATTTGTCCGATTGCGCAAGAGCGCATGATGATTACAAATCGTGGCATGAGAGGCCCGCGCACCGGGCTGTATGCATTTGGGGGACAGCGGATGGCGGAATGGACTGACAAGGAACTGGGGCTCCATCTGCCAATCGCGCGGCGGGATTTCATCGGCGGGGTTGCGGCCGGCGCCGCACTCGCCGCAGCACCCGGCGCGCTCGCGCAGGCGGCCACTGCGGCACCCATCGCCGCCAGCACAGACTATCCCCCCGCGCTCACCGGCCTGCGCGGCCAGTATCCCGGCTCGTTCGAAGCCGCCCACATGGCGCGCGACGGCGATTTCACCGGCAACCTCGCGGCGGACGATAGCGGCGAGCATTATGATCTCGTCATCGTCGGCGGCGGTATCTCGGGCCTCTCTGCCGCCTGGTTCTACCGGCAGGCGCTGGGCGAGACCCGCAAGATCCTCATCCTCGACAACCACGACGATTTCGGCGGCCACGCCAAGCGCAACGAGTTCACTTACGAAGGCCGCAAGATCCTTGCCTATGGCGGCACGATGAGCATTGAATCGCCGTTCCCCTACAGCTTCACCTCGAAGAAGCTCATGGCGGACCTCGGCGTCGATCTGACCAGCTACCACCGCTATGAAACCAAGGCCTACGAAGGCCTCGGCTCGGCCACCTTCTTCGACAAGGAGCACTTCCTTGCCGACAAGCTCGTCACCGGTACGGGCCGAAAGCCCTGGCCGCAGTTCTTTGCCGAAGCCCCGCTGACGGGCGCGGTGCGCGCAGACCTCAGCCGGATCTACACCGAAAAGGTCAACTACCTGCCGAACCTGACGCCCGATGCGCGCGCCGAATACCTGCGCCACATCAGCTATCAGGACTATCTCCTCAAGCACGCGAAGATGCTGCCCGAAAGCCTGCCGTTCTTCCTCGGCCACTACTTCCGCAACAACAAGCGCGTCGATACGCTCCCGGCGTGGGAAGCAGCCCTTGGCGGGCGCATGCCGGGCTTTGCGGGCATGGACCTGCCCGAGCAGATCACCGCCGAAGCGCAGCATTTCCACTGGCCGGACGGCAACGCCACCGTCGCGCGCCTGCTTGTCAGTCGGCTTATTCCCGGCGCATTCCCGTCAGACAAGCTCGATCAGGAAAGCGTCGTCCTCGCCCCTGCGCGCTATGCTGCGCTCGACAATCCGGCGAACCCCACGCGCATCCGCCTCTCCAGCATGGTCATCCGCGCCGAACATATCGGCAAGCCCGCGCGCCAGACCGAAAAGGCCGTGCGCGTCATCTATGTGAAGGATGGCAAGCGCGTCTCCGTCACCGGCGCGAACGTCATCATGGCCTGCTTCAACATGGTGATCCCGTTCATCGTGCCCGACCTGCCGGCGGCGCAGAAGGAAGCGCTGCACTATGCTTCCAAGGTGCCGATGCAGTACACCAACGTGCTGGTGAAGAACTGGCGCCCCTGGGCCAAGCTCGGCGTCAAGTCGATCGGCGCGCCCAACGGCTACCATATCGGCGCTTCGCTTGATTACCCGATGGATATCGGCGGCTACAAGAGCGCGCTCACGCCCGATGAGCCGGTGGTGATCCACATGGTCCGCAACCCCAACCAGCCGGGCCTGCCGCGCAAGGAGCAGAACCGCTTGGGCCGCGCCGCAATGCTGGCGGAGGAATACCCCACCATCGAGCGCGAGATCCGCGGCCAGCTCCAGCGCATGCTCGGCGGCGCGGGCTTCAACGCCGCGCGCGATATCGCCGCGATCACGGTCAACCGCTGGCCCCACGGCTATGCCTATACCTATGATACGCTGGGCGATCCCGATGTGCCCGATGAACTGCGCCCCCACGTGATCGGCCGCCAGACTTTCGGCCGCATCGCCATCGCCAATGCGGACGCCGCCGGCAGCGCCTTCACCAACACCGCGATCGACATGGGCGAACGCGCCGTGCAGGAATGCCTCATCAGCCGCGGCCTGATCTAGGGCCATGATCGAACTTTACCACTGCAAGGACGCGCGCTCCTTCCGCGCGCTCTGGGCGCTCGAAGAGCTGGGTCTGCCCTACAAGCTCCACACCATGCCGTTCCCGCCGCGCTTACGCGTGCCCGAATATATGGAGCAGAACCCGCTCGGCACGATCCCGCTCATGGTCGACGGCGGAACGCGGATGACCGAATCCAGTGCGATCCCGCAGTATCTCGCCACGCGCTACGGACCGACGCCGCTGGCAGTATCGCCCGAGGAAGCGGACTATGGCCTCTGGCTCGACTGGATGCACCGCAGCGAGGCGACGCTCACGTTCCCGCAGACCATCGTCCTGCGCTACACGCGCTTCGAGCCCGACGAGCGCAAGCTGCAGCAAGCCGCAGACGACTACACCCAGTGGTTCTTCTCGCGCCTCAAACACCTCACCCGCGCGCTGGAGGACGGCCGGGAGTGGCTCTGCGCCGGGCGCTTCACCATGGCTGACGTCTGCACGGCCTACGCCCTCCTCCTCGCGATCGACCTCGGGCTCGACTACAAGTTCAGCCCGCAAATCGCGGCCTACTGGCAGCGCGCCAGCACCCGGCCCGCCTTCCTAGCGGCCAAGGCAGCGCAGGCAGCCAGCTGACACGAAAACGGGGCAGCGGCCTTGCAGCCACGGCCCCGCCGGTACCTCATGCCTGAAGGCCCTCTCCCCTTCAGGGGAGAGGGTTGGGAGAGGGGAGTAGGCGCAGCGCCCTTGCCCCTGACAGCCTCAGGATCAGAACTTCACGCTGCCACGCACACCAAACGTGCGCGGGGCCTGGAACTGATAGGTATTGGCGCCCGCGTTGAAGTTCTGCGTCGCATAGGCCAGCACCTGCTTGTCAAACACGTTGCGCACGTAGGCCTGGACTTCCCAGAAGCTGTTTTCCGGCGCGAACTTGAGGCTGGCATTGGCCAGCACGTATTCCGGGCTTTGCGTGTCGGCAGTGTTGAACACCGAGTAGTAGAACGCCGAGGAATACTTGGCATCCACCCGGGCTGTGAACGTGCCGAACGAGACCGGGAGCTCCTGCTCGATCCCGCCCGATGCCGTGAAGCCGGGCGCGTTGGGCAGGCGGTTGCCGCTGATGTTGATCGCCGCAGGCGGGGTCGCGCCGTTGTTGATCGTGATGCCATCGCCGAACTTGGTGTGCAGGTACGTTGCGTTGAAGTTGATCCGCGTGGCCTTGCCGACCAGCGCGACCGCACTGCCTTCGATGCCGAAGATCGAGGCATTGCCGACATTGAACACGCCGGAACCGCTGCTCGTTGCCGCAGTGAACTGGCTGCCCTGATAGCCCTTGTACTTGAAGTAGAACGCCGAGGCGTTGAGCTGCAGGGTGTTGCCCATCAACGAGTTCTTGGTGCCGATCTCGAACGAATCCAGCCGCTCTGGGCCATAGTCGACCGAAGGCGCGCTGCCGTTCGAGTTGAACCCGCCCGATTTGTAGCCGCGATCATACTTGGCATAGATCAGCGAGCCTGCAGCAGGGCGGTAGTTGAACCCCACATGCCAGGTCGGCTCGCCCTTGCTGAGGTTGCCGTTGCCGGGCGTGGTGAGCGGGAAGGGCGGGCACGTGCCCGGTGCGGGGAAGTCGTTGCCACACAGCGGGAAGGCGAGCGCGGGCAGGGTCAGCACGGCATTGCCGGTGCGCACCTTCTTGTCCCAGGTATAGCGGCCACCCAGGCTGAGCTGCAGCTTGTCGGTCAGGTCGTACTCGACCTGCCCGAACAGCGCCTGCGAACGGGTGAGGATGTTGTAATCGAACTTGATGCCGTAGCGGTTCGACTGGTCGGCATTGGGCACGCCAGTCAGGAAGCCGCCGGGGCCGAACAGCGGTCCGGTCATGTCGAGGTTGAAGATCCCCGAATTGACGACGTTCTTTTCCTGGAAATAGAAATAGCCCGCCTGGAAAAACAGCTTTCCGCCCTTGTCGTTGCTCACGCGGAATTCGTGGTTCCAGGTCTTGGGCGTTTCCTGCTGGCGGAACTGGCGGTTCGCCGGATAGCCGCCAGTGGCATCGAGCTGGTTGCGCCAGTTGGCGCTGTCATAGCCGCCCGAGTAGATGAAGTTGAGGCCCATGTCGGCGCTGTAAGCCAGCTCCCAGCGCGCACGGTCGCTTGTCAGCTTGGTCATGGTCGGCGCGTCGCTGGTGAAGACCTTGGCCTTGCCGAAGTCCGGCGTCGGCCCGCCCAGCGGCCCGCGGAACTGCGCATCGCCGTTCACGTCACGGCTGTCGTGCTGGTACGAAACCCACGCTGAAAGACCATTGTCGCCCTTGTAGAGCGCCTGAATGCGGCCCGACTTGAAGTTCTCGTCGTCGCCGTCGAAGGCGGGGCCGGTCGAGGTGCGGTAGCCCTTGTGGCTCAGCACGGTGCCCGAGGCGCGGACCGCGAAGCCCGGCGCGAGCAGCACGTTGACGCCCGCTTCTCCGTTGAAGGTCTTGTAGTTGCCGGCCTCGGCGCTTGCATAGCCGCCTGTGCGCAGCTCTGGGCGGACGGTGACGATGCTGACAAGACCGCCGGTCGAGTTGCGGCCCTGCAGCGTGCCTTGCGGCCCCTTGAGCACTTCGATGCGCGCCACGTCATAGAACGACGAGCTGATGGCGAACGAGCGGTTGGTGAAGAACCCGTCGCGCGTGATTGGCACCGAAGGATCGCCGATTTCGGTCACGTCGGTCGAGGCGATGCCGCGCACCGCGACATAGGCCGACCCGGTTGAGTTGGTGACGTTGACGCTCGGATCGATCTGCGAAAGGTCGCGGACCGTGTTGACGCCTTGATCCGCGAGCGCAGTGCCCGTGTAGACGTTGAGCGCGATCGGCGTGTCCTGCGCGCTCGAGGCGACGCGGTTGGCGGTGACGACGATTTCGCCAAGGCCTTCAGCGGGCTTGCTCGCATCGGTGGCGGTGGCACCGGTGTCCTGCGCCAGGGCAGGCGCGGCGAGCGCGAACAGGCTCGCGCCCAGCAGGAATGCAGCAGCAGTGGTAGACTTCATGGCTCTCCCCTTGAATTGGAATCTTTTGACGGAATTAGATTAGTAATGATCATTCTAATATTAGGAACCAAAGCCGACGTCAATATCGCCCCGAAATGGTGGGTTATCGGGCGGCCAGCGGGCGCCGTCCTGCATCAACCTGTCCTACACGCAGCGAATCTGTCAGGGTTCGCGCATGGTCCCAAAGCTGCCCTGTCTCGAAGCAACGCGTCGGCGGCGGCTGATCGCCGCGATCGATCAAAGGCGCTCTATTGATCGATTGCAATCATTGCTCAGGACAGTGTCAACTGTGTCAACTTGCCGCCCGGCCCCCCGTCCGATTGGCCCTGATGACACCGCGCGCCTGCGCTGCTAACGGCGGGCGCATGACCGAACTCTCGTTGATCCGCAATTTCAGCATTATTGCTCACATCGACCATGGCAAGTCCACGCTGGCCGACCGCCTGATCCAGTTCACCGGCGGCCTCTCGGCGCGCGAGATGAGCGAGCAAGTCCTGGATAACATGGACATCGAGCGCGAGCGCGGGATCACGATCAAGGCGCAGACCGTCCGGCTCGACTACACCGGCAAGGACGGCAAGACCTATCAGCTCAACCTGATGGACACGCCGGGGCACGTCGATTTCGCCTATGAAGTCAGCCGCAGCCTCGCCGCCTGCGAGGGCGCGCTGCTGGTGGTCGACGCGGCGCAGGGCGTTGAGGCGCAGACGCTTGCCAACGTCTACCAGTCGATCGAGCATGATCACGAGATCGTGCCCGTCATCAACAAGATCGACCTGCCCGCCGCCGAGCCCGAAAAAGTGCGGCACGAGATCGAGGAAGTGATCGGCATCGACGCCAGCCAGGCGGTGCTCACCAGCGCCAAGTCCGGCATCGGCATCGAGGAAGTGCTCGATGCCATCGTCGCACGCATCCCCCCGCCGGGCGGCGACCGCAACAAGCCGCTCAAAGCCATGCTCGTGGATAGCTGGTACGATCCCTACCTCGGCGTCGTCATTCTGGTCCGTGTGATCGACGGGGTCATCAAGAAGGGCCTCTCGGTCAAGTTCATGGCCGGCGGCACCGAACACCTGATCGACCGTGTCGGCTGCATGCGCCCCAAGCTGCAAGTGCTCGACGAACTGGGTCCGGGCGAAATCGGCATCATCACCGCGCAGATCAAGGAAGTCGCGCAGGCCCGCGTGGGTGACACGATCACGACGGTGAAGCAGGGCGCGACCGAGGCCTTGGCGGGCTTCAAGGAAGTCCAGCCGGTGGTCTTCTGCGGCCTGTTCCCGGTCGATGCGGCAGACTTTGAAAAGCTGCGCGAAAGCATCGGCAAGCTGCGCCTCAACGACGCCAGCTTCTCGTTCGAGATGGAAAGCTCGGCCGCGCTCGGCTTCGGCTTCCGCTGCGGCTTCCTCGGCCTGCTTCATCTGGAAATCATCCAGGAACGCCTCAGCCGCGAATACGATCTCGATCTCATCACCACCGCGCCTTCGGTGGTCTATCGCCTGTCGATGACCGACGGCACGGTGAAGGAACTCCACAACCCCTCCGACATGCCCGATCCGGTCAAGATCGCGGAAATGGAGGAGCCGTGGATCAAGGCGACGATCTACACGCCCGACGAATACTTGGGCTCGATCCTCAAGCTCTGCCAGGACCGCCGCGGCATCCAGACCGGCCTGACCTACGTCGGCGGCCGCGCGCAGGTGACCTATGAACTGCCGCTCAACGAAGTGGTGTTCGATTTCTACGATCGCCTCAAATCGATCAGCCGCGGCTACGCCAGCTTCGATTACGAGCAGATCGGCCTGCGCGAAGGCGATCTCGTGATGATGAACATCCTCGTCAACAACGAGCCGGTCGACGCGCTATCCATGGTCGTCCACCGCAGCCAGGCTGATCCGCGCGGCCGCCATCTGGTCGAGCGCCTCAAGGACCTGATCCCGCGCCACATGTTCAAGATCCCGATCCAGGCCGCCATCGGCGCCAAGGTGATCGCGCGCGAGACGATTAGCGCCATGCGCAAGGACGTCACCGCCAAGTGCTACGGCGGTGACATCAGCCGCAAGAAGAAGCTGCTCGACAAGCAGAAAGAAGGCAAGAAGCGCATGCGGGAATACGGCAACGTGACCATCCCGCAGGAGGCGTTCATCGCCGCGCTGCGGATGGGCGAGGAATGACGAGCGCCCGTATCAACTTGCCGTAAAGCCGCCGTCCACCACCAGTTCCGAGCCGGTCATGAAGGCGGCGCGGTCGGAGGCGAGGAAAGTGACGGCGTCGGCGATGTTTTGCGGCACGCCGAAGTGGCCCAGCGGGTGGCGGTCGGAAAAGGCTGCGCGGGTGTCGTTTTCGCCGGTGCCGGTGGCGGCGGCGAACTGGGAGACGAGATCGCGGCCCATGTCGGTCTCGATGATGCCGGGGTGGATCGAATTGCAGCGGATGCGCGCGGCCGCGAGTTCGACCGCGACGCCTTTGGTGAAGAGGCGGACCGCGCCCTTGCTGGCGTTGTAGCAGCTGACCAGCGGGCTGCCGACGAGACCGGCGACCGACGACAGGTTGATGATCGAGGTCCCGCCGGTCCACAGGTTGGCACGTTCGGCGAGGAGCGGGACGGCGTGTTTGCAGCCAAGGAACACGCCTTCGACATTGACGGTGTGGAGGCGGCGCCAGTCCTCCAGCGTGGTTTCGGTGAGGGGCTTGGCGAGGAACAGCCCGGCGTTGTTGACCAGAATGTCGAGCCCGCCGGCCGTATCGCGGGCGTAGGCCATCGTGTCGATCCAGCTTTGCTCGTCTGTCACGTCGTGCGCGCGGGCGAGGCCGCCGATCTCATCCGCAAGGGTTTCGGGCGCGGCAAGGTCGGTGACGATGACACGGGCACCCAGCGCGGCGAGGGCGCGGGCCGAAGCCTCGCCAATGCCGCGCGAGGCGCCGGTGACGAGGGCAATGCGGCCGGCTAGTTCAGTCATGAGCGTCTCTCTCCATCGGTTCTGTTTGCGCAGCATCCTAGCGCCGATTTTGCCGATGGCTACTGGTTCGGGGAGGACTGGTCAGGCGCTCTTTCGTGGCCGCACTGCCAGGACTGCGATGCCGATGGCCAGGCAGGACAGGCCGAGCACCGCGAAGAATGGCACGATTCCGGCCGCCACGATCACCGCGCCCATGCCGGAACCGGCGACCGCGCCGATGCGGCCGAGCGATAGCGTGATGCCCACGCCCTGCGCGCGGATGGGGGCGGGAAAGGCGTTGACGGCAAGAGAGAACAGCATGATCTGGAGCCCTGACATGAAGACACCGGCAGCGGCGAAACCCAGCACGACCAGCGAGGCCGCGTGCAGGCCGCCGGACAGCATCGGGCCGATCGCGAAAGTGCAGGCGGTGCCGAGGATCGCCATCACCACCATGGGCATGCGCGGGCCGAAACGGTCCATCATCCGGGAGCCTACCAGCGCACCGACGATCCCGCCCAGATTGAATGCGCCGGCGCCAAGCGAGGCAACCGCCAGATCATAGCCAAGCGCCGCGAGCATGGACGGGCCCCAGTTGAACACGAGGTAATTGCCGAGCAGGCCGAACAGGAACGCCGCCGAGAGCGCGAGCGTATCGCCAAGCAGCGGGGGGCGGAACAGCGCCTTGATGCCGATGGCAGGTTCGGAAGCGGCAGATGTTTCGGGCGCAAAGCGGGCCGGAACATCGAAGCCCGAAGCGCGCAGCACGCGCCCTAGCTCTGCGCGGCGGCGCGGGCGGTGCATGAGGAACCGCGGCGATTCCGGCAGAAGTGCGAGGAGGGCGCAGGTCACCGCGATGGTCAGCCCACCAGCGGTGAGGAACAGCGCGCGCCAGCCATAAACGGGCAGCAGCCATGCGGACAGTGCTCCGCCGACGAGGCCGCCGAGCACGACCGCGAGCATGCTGATCGAGACCGAAAGGCTGCGGCGATGCGCCGGGGAGAATTCGGAGACCAGCGCGGTCGCGTTCGGCAGCGCGGCGCCCAGCGCAAGGGTGGAGATGAAGCGGCAGGTGGCCAGCATGGGCAGGCTATCGGCAAAAGCAGAGGCGGCTGTGGCCAGACCGAACAGGCCCACCGCGCTGACCAGTGTGGGGCGCCGCCCGGCGCGATCACCCAGCCAGCCGCCAAGACCACTGCCGATCGACATGATGAGCAGGCCCGCGACCACCACCGGCACGAAGCTTTCACGCGGGAGGTGCCACGCCTTCATCAGCGCGGGCATGGCAAAGCCGAGGATCTGGTTGTCCAGCCCATCGAGCAGGATCGCGGCGGTGCACAGCGCGAGCACGCGCTTCTGGTAACCGCTCCAGCGGCCCGCATCGATCAGGTGCTCGATGTCGATGCGCGGAAGATCGGCCTCCATGTCGTCTGGCATGGGTTCAACGTCCAATTCCAATCTCCTCCTCGCCTTCAGGGCCCGTTTGCATCGATCACGCCATCGACGAGATTGTTCGACCACAAGCGCTCGTCCAGCCGCCCGGGCGCGGTGAGACTGCGTAGCCAGGCTGCGTTGGCCGCTGCGGCGGTGCGGGTGCGGCGCAGGGCTTCGTGGCGATCGATGAGGTCGAAGCGGAACGTGTGGCCGGCCGGCATTTGTGCCAGCCGATCGACATCGGGTCCGATCAGGGTGGCGATCTTCGGGTAGCCGCTGGTGGTCTGATGATCGGCGAGAAGGACGGTGAGCCCGCCATCGCCATCGGCCTGCAAGCAGCCGCGCAGCGCCGGTTCGCTGGGCATCGAGATCGAGGTGGGCACGAGTGGCGGGCCGCCGAGTACGCGGCCCATCCGGTCGAAGCGGGACGTGACGGTGAAGCGCGCCTGCTCCAACTGGCGGACAGCGTCTGCCAGGAAGTGGCGATCCTGCGGCCCGAGCACCACGGCAAGGCTGTCCGGCGGTCCGGATGGGGGAGGTGGTGCCAGCGTGCTGGGATCAAGCGTGCGCGGGGAATCGAACGTGAAGGCCGATCCCGCCTCGATCAGGCCGCCGCCGAGCCCGGACGAGGCATGGGTCGCGCTGCTGCCGAGCCAACGCGGCGCGGCATGCTGGCCGGCGAAGGCGAGGTAGGCCCAGTTGCCCGATCCAGCGCGGATACGCAGGCGCTGGCCGGCGTGGAGCGTGCCCACGCGCCAGGCCCTTGGTTCGTCGCCGTCGATATCGGCGAGGAACCCGCCGCCGCATAGCGCGAAGCCGATTGCGCCGTCGTGGCAGGTGATGAGACAGCCGCCGTGCGAGAGTTCGAAGCCCCAGCCGTCGGTAGCCCCGGTCGCGGCGAGCGCGGCGGCGAAGGCGAGGCGGTCGACCGGGCCGGACGGCGGCACGCCGAAGCGCATCGAGCCGGTGCGGCCGCGATCCTGGATCGTGGTCAACGGCCCGGCGGCTTCGAAGAGGATGCGCGCCTGAATCAACTAGCGTTCCCGCTCGAAGCGGATCACGTCACCGGGATCGAACAGGAACGGCTGCGCGCGGGCGGGATCGAGGATTACTTGCGCGGTGTGGCCGATCACCCACCAGCCAGTCGGCATCGGCAGGGTTGTGATCAGGCACTGCGCGCCCGCGATGATCACGCTGCCGGCGGGGTGGCCGCGTTCGGCGCGGGGCTTGCGCGGCAGGTGCAGCGCGGGCGGCACGCCGCCGAGATAAGCGTAGCCGGGCGCGAAGCCGTACATGAAGACGCGGTATTCCCCGGCGAGGTGCTGGGCGACGACCTCGTCCGGCGTGAGGCCGGTTGCCTTGGCCACGGCTTCCAGATCGGGGGCCGAGGCGGCGTCATAGCGGACCGGGATCACGTGTTCGCGCGCTGGCCGCGTCTCGATCGCGGCGCTTTCTAGCAGCGCGAGGGCGTGGGCCGCGATCCGGTCTCCGCCGGTTAGCAGCGGATCGAACACGATCATAAGCGAGACATAGGCCGGCACGGTTTCGATCATGCCCTGCGGGGGCTGGCCGGCCAGCGCACGATCGAGCGCCACGACGCGCTCATTGGTTGCGGTGCTGATTTCTCCGCCGAAATCGATGAGGACGGCGCTCTCGCCGATCGGCCGGACGGATACCGCGCTCATGTTCACCGCAGGAAGGGCGCGACCGTGACTCCGCGTCCGCCGAGCGCGACGCGGATCGCGCGGGCCATGACCACGGCATGGGGATCATCGCCGTGTACGCAGATCGAATGGCCGGCCAGCCTGACCGGTTCGCCGCCCACGGTTGGCATCATGCCGGTTTCGAGCCAGCTGAGCAGGCGTGCGGCAGCGGCGCCATAGTCTTCGATCATCGCGCCGGGCTGGCCGCGCGGGACGAGATTTCCGGCAGGTGTATAGCCGCGGTCGGCGTAGATCTCGCTGAACACGCGGACGCCCGCATCGCGCGCGGCCTGTTCCAGCACGGTGCCCGAGATGGCGAGGATCGCGAGCTTGCCATCGATGGCGCGGACGGCGCGCACGATGGCTTCAGCGATGGCGCGGTCTTCGCTCGCGACATTGGCGAGCGCGCCGTGGGGCTTCACATAGGAAACGTGCGTGCCCGCCAGCGCTGCGATGGCGATCAGCGCGCCAGTCTGTGCGGCGACGAAGCGCTCCACTTCCGCCGGAGGGAAGGGCAGGCGGCGGCGGCCGAAGCCCTCCTTGTCGGGATAGCTGGGATGCGCGCCCACGGTGATCCCGCGCTCACGTGCAAAGGTCAGCGTGCGAAACATCGTTTCGGGATCGCTGGCGTGGCCGCCGCAGGCAATGTTGGCGCTGGTGACGATATCCAGCATGGCCTTGTCATCGCCCATCACCCACGGGCCATAACCCTCGCCAAGGTCGGAATTGAGATCGATCATACGGAGCTTGAGATCAGGCATCAGCGCTTTTCCGGACTTCGAGGACGACACCGCAGCAGGGGCCGCATCGAAATAGGTGAAGCCGCTGCCATTGTCTCGCCTTGCGCGCATCAAGGGGAGGAAATCCCGCTGAGCTTGCGCTAAAGCCTCTCTGATATGAACGCCGAACGCACCAGCACCCCCAAATGGCTCATCCCGCGCGCTTGCCCGATTGCGGGTGACCGAGAGGTCTGTTCCTGATGGCGGGTGCGCTGGACGGCCTGCTGGTGGTGGCGCTGGAGCAGGCAGTGGCGGCGCCGCTGTGCACGCGCCAGTTGGTTGACGGCGGCGCGCGGGTGATCAAGCTGGAGCGCGCCGGCGGCGAGACGGCGCGCCACTATGACACAACCGTTCACGGCGCATCGGCCTATTTTGCCTGGCTCAACCGGGGCAAGCAGAGCGTCGTGATCGATGTGAAGGACGCAGGTGACCGGGCCATGGTCGAGCGCATGGCGGGCAAGGCGGATGTCTTCATCCAGAACCTGGCGCCGGGTGCGGCGGCGCGGCTGGGGCTGGATGCGGCCGCACTGGTGGCGCGCCATCCCCGTCTGATTGCGGTCGACATCTGCGGCTACGGGCAGTCCACCGCGGCCCACGCGATGCGCGCCTATGACATGCTGGTGCAGGCCGAAGCGGGCATTTGCGCCGTTACCGGCACGCCTGAAGCCATGGCCAAGGTGGGCGTTTCGATTGCCGACATTGCGACAGGCATGAACGCGCATGCTGCCATTCTCGAAGCGCTGATCGGGCGGGGGAGGACCGGGCGGGGGGCGGCCATCGAGATTGCGATGTTCGATGCGATGGCGGACTGGATGGCGGTGCCGCTGCTGCATCTGGAGCATGCCGGGCGTGTTACCGGGCGGCACGGCCTCGAACATGCGGCGATCTATCCTTATGCCGCCTATGCCTGCCTTGACGGCTCGTTGATGATCTCGATCCAAGCGCCGGATGAATGGCGGCGGTTTTGCGCTGGCGTGCTGGGCAATGCCGCGCTGGCGGATGATCCGCGCTTTGCGACCAACCCTGACCGCGTGGTCAACCGCGAGACACTGGCGCGGATCGTGGGCGATGTGCTGGCCGCCATGACCATTGCTGACGCCAGCGCGCTGCTCGATCGGCACCGCATCGCGTGGGGCCGCGTATCGACCGTAGCGGACGTTTCCGCCCATGCCGCGCTGCGCCGCGTGCCCGCCGAAGTGGGCGGTGAGGCGTTTGACCTGCCGCGCCCGGCGGGGCGATCCGGCGCGCTGCCGACTGCTATCCCCGCGCTCGATGCCAACGGGGCCGACCTGCGCCGAGAGTTCGGCGCAGGCTGAAGCGCCTCAGGCGCTTGCGGCGGGGTCCTTGTGCAGCCATTCGGCATGGCGCGGCGCGCGCTTGGTGCGGCTCCATTCCTCGAGCATCACGGGGGCGAGTGTCTCCAGCTCCTCATACTGCGCGGCCGTGCCGATATTGCAGGCGAGTTCGAGCCGGTGGCCGTTGGGATCGAAGAAATAGATCGAGCGGAAGATGCCGTGATAGGTCGGCCCCAACACGTCGATGCCCTCGGCTTCGAGATGCGCCTTGGCCGCATGGAGCGCGGCTTCGTCCGCCACTTCGAAGGCGAGGTGCTGCACCCAGGCGGGGGTGTTGGGGTCGCGGCCCATCTCCGGCTGGTTCGGCAGCTCGAAGAAGGCGAGCACATTGCCGCCGCCGCAATCGAGGAACACATGCATGTAAGGATCATGCTCGCCGGTGGAGGGCACGGTGTCTTCGGCAAAGGCAGTGGTGTAGCGCATGCCCATCACCCGCTCGTACCACGCGACGGTCTCCTTCGCGTCGCGGCAGCGGTAGGCGACGTGGTGGATGCGTTTGATCTGGGGGATCATGCGGCGGCTCCTTCCACCTGCAGCACGCCGCGCCGCATCTGGTCGCGCTCCATCGACTGGAAGAGGGCGGTGAAGTTGCCTTCGCCGAAGCCCTCGTCCTTCTTGCGCTGGATGAATTCGAAGAACACAGGGCCGATCTGCGTTTCGGAGAAGATCTGGAGGAGCAGGCGCGGGTCGCCCGCTTCGGTCGAACCATCGAGCAGGATGCCGCGCTTCTGGAGTTCCTCGACCGGTTCGCCGTGGCCGGGCAGGCGCTCGGCCAGCATCTCGTAATAGGTCGCGGGCGGCGGGGTCATGAACGGGGTGCCGAGCGCCTTGAGGCGGTCCCATGCGCCGAGCAGATCGTCGCAGGCGAAGGCGATGTGCTGGATGCCCTCGCCATTATAGGCGCGCAGGAATTCCTCGATCTGGCCGCCGCCCGCTTTCGCTTCCTCGTTGAGCGGAATGCGGATCTTGCCATCGGGCGCGGTCATCGCGCGGCTGGTGAGGCCGGTGTATTCGCCCTTGATGTCGAAATAGCGGATCTCGCGGAAGTTGAAGATCCGCTCGTAGAACGCGGCCCAGTGCGCCATGCGGCCGCCGTAGACGTTGTGGGTGAGGTGGTCGATCGTGTGGAAGCCCGCACCTTTCGGCTGGCGGTCCACGCCCGGCAGGTAAACGAAATCGATATCGTAGATCGAAAGGTCGCCCAGCGGTGAGCCTTCATAGCGGTCGATCAGATAGATGATCGCGCCGCCGATGCCGCGGATCGCGGGGAGGCTGAGCTCCATCGGCCCGGTGCGCACCTCGACGGGCTCTGCGCCGCGTTCGAGCGCCTTGGCGTAGGCTTCGGCGGCATTGCGCACGCGCCAGCCCATGCCGCAGGCCGAAGGGCCATGCTCGGCCGCGAACCAGGCGGCTGGGCTCTTGGGCTCATAATTGGCGATGAGGTTGATGCCGCCCTGGCGCCAGAGCTGCACCGCCTTGGAGCGGTGGTTGGCGATATGGGTGAAGCCCATCGCGGCGAACACGGGTTCGAGCAGGCCCGGCTGGGGCGCGGAAAATTCGATGAATTCGAAGCCATCGAGGCCCAGCGGATTTTCGAACAGATCGGTTGTCTTCGCCACTGCGTTCACCGCGTGTCTCCCATGGTTCCGGTTGCGGGCATAATAGCGCAAGGGGCACGCGCTGTCCGCGCAAAGTGCGCGTGATACGCGTTCAAATTTGCGTCTAATGAGCGGCATTCCGCAGTTCTATGCATGATTGTGGCATATTGCGGGCCAGCAGAGGGCACATGCCCCATAATTCCGGTGCATTGTTCCCCGCGCTTGGCGATAAGGCGGGGTATGAGGATCTTCGATATTACCCAGCGGCTCGATGCGCGGACGCCGCTCTGGCCGGGCGAGCCGCCTTTCGTGCTGAGCCACCATGCGGTGATCTCTGCGCAGTGCCCGGTGAACGTGGGGGCGCTCTCGTTTCCGCTCCACGCCGGAACGCATGCCGATGCGCCGTTTCATTATGACGCAGCGGGGCAGACGAGCGCCGAGACGGCGCTGGAGCCCTATATCGGGCGCTGCGTGGTGGTGGATGTGCGCCATGCCTCCGGGCTGGCGGTGCAGGTGGATGATATCGACTGGGCGGCGCTGGAGGCGGCTGGCGCGCAGCGGGTGCTGCTGCGCACCTACGATCGCTTTCCGCATGAGGCGTGGGATAGCGGATTTCGCGCCGTTTCCGCAGCGGTGATCGCGCGGCTGGCGGCGCTGGGTGTGGTGCTGATCGGCACCGATGCCGCCTCGCTCGATCCCGAAACCTCGAAGACGATGGATGCGCACCACGCCGTGCGCGCTGCTGACATGCGCATTCTGGAGGGGCTGGTGCTCGATGCGGTGCCGCCGGGAGTCTATGAGTTGATCGCGCTGCCGCTGCCGCTGGGCGGGGCTGACGCGAGCCCGGTGCGCGCAGTGCTGCGGGAGATCGCGGCATGAGCGCGTGGAGCCGCGCGGCGCTGGAAGCGCTCGATGACAGCGATCCGCTCGCATCCTTCCGCGCGGCCTTCCAGCTGCGCGAGGGGCTGATCTACCTCGATGGCAATTCGCTCGGCGCGCTGCCGCGCCGCACCACGGCGCGGCTGGAGCGGGCGGTGGCGCAGGAGTGGGGCGAAGGGCTGATCACCTCGTGGCTCGGCGCGGACTGGATGAATGCCCCGCGCCGGGTGGGTGACAAGATCGGCCGCCTGCTGGGTGCAGCACCGGGCGAGGTGATCGTGGCGGATTCGACCTCGATCAACTTGTTCAAGGCGATGACGGCGGCGCTTTCCTTGCGGCCCGAGCGATCGGTGATTCTTTCCGAGACCGGCAATTTCCCCACCGATCTCTACATGATGCAGGGGATCGCCGCGTTTTCGGGCGGGCGGGTGCGGGCCGAGGCGGTGCCGGGCGACATGGTGCTCGACCGGCTTGGCGAGGATGTCGCGGTGCTGCTGCTGACGCAGGTCCACTACAAGACCGGAAGGTCGCGCGACATGGCCGAAGTAACGCGGCGCGCACATGAAGCGGGCGCGCTGGTGGTCTGGGATCTCAGCCATAGCGCGGGGGCGATACCGGTTGACCTCAACGCGGCGCATGCGGATTTCGCGGTGGGCTGCGGGTACAAGTTCCTGAATGGCGGGCCGGGTGCGCCGGCGTATATCTTTGCGGCGCAGCGGCATCAGGCGGCGGCTGTGCCGGTGCTTTCAGGCTGGTTCGGCCATGCCGAGCCGTTCGCCTTTGAGGATCATTACCGCGCGGCCGAGGGGATCGAGCGCTTCCTCTGCGGTACACCATCGGTGCTGGGGCTGACCGCGCTGGAATGCGGGGTGGACCTGATGGCCGAGGCCGACATGGCGGCCGTGCGTGTGAAATCGCTCCAGCTCGGCCGCGTGTTCATGGACCTGATGGACGAACTGTGCGGCGACCACGGCTTCACGCTCGTAAGCCCGCGCGAGGATGCGCAGCGCGGGAGCCATGTCTCCTATGCGCACCCCGAAGGTTACGGGATCATGCAGGCGCTCAAGGAGCGCGGCGTGATCGGCGATTTCCGCGATCCCGATGTGCTGCGCTTCGGCCTGACGCCGCTCTATCTGCGCCATGTCGACATGCTGGAGGCTGTCCGCGCGATCCGCGAGGTGTGCGAGACGCGTGCCTGGGACGATCCGCGCTGGGCGGTGCGCGCTGCCGTGACCTGAAGCTGGCCTATCACTTTTACCTGATGAGGCGCAGGCGGCGAGAGGCCATGCTTCGTGCCGTGTGAGGCGAGGGGAAAACGGGCATGGGTGAGCTTTCGGGCAAAGTGGCGATCGTGACAGGCGCGGCGCGCGGGCAGGGGCGGGCGATGGCGCTGGCCTTGGCTGGCGCGGGAGCCGATGTTGCGATCTGCGACGTGGGCGAGCCGGCGATGCCGAGCGTGGGCTATGCCCTCGGCGGCGCGCTCGATGCCGTGGCGCGCGAGATCGAGGCGTTTGGAGTTCGCGCGCTTCATGCCGCTTGCGATATCCGCCGGCAGGCCGAGATCGACGCCTTCGTCGGGCGGGTGCTGGGTGAACTGGGCCGGATTGACATTCTGGTGAACAACGCGGGCATCCTCACCGGCAACACGCCGATGCACTTGCTCGATGACGAGACTTTCGAGACGACCATCGCGGTCAACCTCACCGGCAGCTGGCGGATGAGCCGCGCGGTGGTTCCGGCGATGATCGCGGGTGGCAACGGCGGGCGCATCATCAATATCGCTTCGGTTGCGGGGCTGATCGGCACGCCGGGCTTCGGCCACTACAGCGCGACCAAGCACGGCCTGATCGGGATGACGAAGACGATGGCGGCGGAATTGGGCGCTTATGGCATCACCGTGAATGCGGTCTGTCCGGGGTTCCTGCCGACCAGGATGGTCGAGCATACCGCCAGCGAGATCGGTGCGCGGGCCGGGCTGACGCAGGACGAAGTCTATGCGCAGTACCTCAGCGTGGCGCATGTGAAGGAGCCGATCCAGCCCGAGCAGACCGCCGCGTCCGTGCTCTATCTGGCGAGCGAAGCGGCACGGGTGGTGACGGGATCGAACCTCGTGATCGATGCCGGATGGTCGGCCACCTGAAAGCCTTGCGCGGCGCGGGTTTGCGACCCTAGGCTGCACATTCATTAAACGGAGGGAATGCCCGAATGACTGCTTATGTTGTTTTCATCAAGGATGGCGTGAACGATCAGGCTGAGCTGGATCAGTACAACGCCAAAGCGGGCGCTTCGATTGCGGGCCATCCGCTGAAGCCGCTGGCGTTCTATGGCCCCAACGAGACGTGGGAAGGGCCGACCGCAGAAGGCCTCGTGATCATCGAGTTCCCTGACATCGACGCGGCGAAGGCCTGGTACAACAGCCCAGCCTATCAGGACGCCAAGGTGCACCGCCTCAAGGGCGCGTCGTACCGCGTGATGGTGACCGAAGGGGTCGGCTGAAAGCTGTTGCAAGCAGGGGCTGTTGCGGCATGATGGCGTGATGGTCCCTGCGCATCAGACTATTTCGCATCGCTCGATGCTGATCGCGGGCTTCTCGACGGTGGTCGAGTGGTACGACTTCACCCTCTATATCTACGTCGCGACGATCCTTTCACGCGTGATGTTCGGCGGCGGCGAGGGCTCGCTGGCAGCGGTGCTGGCGGGCTTTGCCGTGTCCTACCTGATGCGACCGCTGGGCGCGATTGCCATGGGCCACTATGGCGACCGGCACGGGCGGCGGCGCGCGATGCTGCTTTCGATGGCGGTGATGACCGCGGCGATGCTGGGCTGCGCCTTGCTGCCCACGCACGCGCAGATCGGCCCGGCAGCGGGCTTCCTGCTGCTTGCCCTGCGCTGCGTGATGGCCTTCGCGGTGGGCGGCGAGTATACCGGCGTGGTCGCCTATCTGATCGAAGGCGCGGGGCCGCACCGGCGCGGCCTGATCACCAGCTGCGCTTCGGCGGCGAGCGAGATCGGCGCGTTGCTCGCCGTGGGCGTGGCGGCGGTGACGACCTGGGCCATGCCAGCGGAGACGCTCGATGCCTGGGGCTGGCGCATTCCTTTCTTTGTCGGCGCGGCGCTCGCGGGCGGGGTGCTGCTGGCCCGCGCGAACATGGACGAATCGCCCGAGTTCGAGCGCCAGCGCGCGGCGGGGACGGTGCCGGAGAACCCGCTGCGCCATGCGATCACGCACCAGCGGGCAGGGATCATCCGGGGCTTTGCGATCTCGGCACTGGGCTCCATCAGCTACTACGTCGGGATTACCTATGTGCCCGCCTTCCTCGCCTCGGTCGGCGCGGTGGGCGAGGGCGCGGCGCTGACGCTTTCGACCGTGGCTGCCTTCGTGGTGATCGCGGTGACGCCGCTGGTGGGCGCGCTTTCGGATCATGTCGGGCGGCGGCCGGTGCTGATCGGCATTGCGATTGCCTGCGCGGCGGGGCCGATCACGCTGTTTTCGCTGATGGCGCATGGCGGGGTCTGGCCGGCGCTGGTTGGGGCGGTGCTGCTCGCGGCGCTGGGCGGTGCATGGAGCGCAGTCGGCGCAGTGGCGACGGCCGAACAGTTTTCCGGCGAGGCACGGCTTTCCGGCCTTGCGCTAGGCGTGACAAGCGCGACCGCGCTGTTCGGCGGGGTCACGCCGCTGGTGGCGCAGATGCTGCTGGAAGGGACCGGCTGGCCTGCGGTGCCCGGCGCAATGATCGCGGTGGTCGCGCTGGTGATCCTGCCGGTGCTCTGGCGCATTCCCGAAACCGCGCCGCGCGCAGGGTGGACAGCCGAGCCGCAGCCGATATAGTTTGTTCACCTAACTATCTGGCCTAACTACAATCGGAGAGGGCGATGGCAACCGCGGCGCTGGACGACATCGAGGAAACCGCGCGGGAAGCTCCGGCGCTGATCCGTTATCTCGATGAAGGCGACTTCGTCACCCGGCGCTATGTGAGCCAGGGCGCGGAAATGAACACGGGCGATTACCGCGACTATCCCGTGGTGGTGCGCGACGGGATGCCGCTGCGCGATCATTTCAGCCTCGACGCGCACGGTTTCGTGATCGCCAAGCATGAGACGGCGATTGCCGATTTCCACGACAAAGCGGCGGTTGATGCCAGCTACCAGCGCGAGGTCGAGGCGCTGGTCGCGCGGCTGACGGGTGCGGACAAGGTTTCGACACAGGGGTGGATGATCCGCACTTCGGGCGACCTTTCCAGCCGCGCGCAGGAGAAGGTGGCCGGCTATGTCCATTCGGGCGGTATCCAGCCACCGGCGGGCGAGGCGCATGTCGATTACAACGAACTGACCGGCAAGCGCGCGGCGGCGCGGGTCTATGGGCAGGCGTTTCCAGACGGACCGGGGTACAAGCGCTACATCTGCTTTTCGTTGTGGCGCACATTCTCACCCGGCCCGCAAGACTGGCCGCTGGCGGTGTGTGACGGGCGCACGGTGAGCGATGAAGAGACCGCATCCAACACCCTGTTCGTGGTCGATGAATTTCCGGTTGGCGACGCGCTGACCGCACCGGTCGAGCGCGAGGACCAGATGATCGCGGCGACAATCTTCCGCCACCGGGAGCGCCACCGCTGGTGGTATTTCTCCGACATGGCGGCGGACGATGTGCTGCTGTTCAAGTTTCAGGACAGCGACCATTCGGTGACCTGGCGCTGCCCGCATACCGCGTTCCACGATACCAGCCTGCCGGATGCGAAAATCCGGGAGAGCATCGAAGTGCGCGGGGTGGCGTTCTTCGAGTAGATCAGGCGAGGGGGGCAAGGCCGGTAAGCACGAGCGCGACCAGCTGGGCCTGACCGGCGGTGCCGGTCTTGGCATAGAGGCGCTTCGAATAGTTGCGCGCGGTTTCCGGGGTGAGGCCGAGGCGCTGGCCGGCTTCGAGGATCGTTTCCCCTTGCGTGAGGCCGATGGCGAGCGCCGCCTCGCGGGGGGACAGACCGTGGGCGGCAGCCAGCACCGTGGCCGCATCGGAGGGCATCGCGGGTGGTGCGCTGCGGATCATGCCGATCAGGGCTGCGCCGGACCCGGGGGGCGCTGGGCGCAGCAGCAGGTGGCGCGTACCGAGCGAGACGAGGCGGCGTGCCTCGGGCGGTGCTCCCGCTAGCTGGGCGCAGGCGGCTTCGAGCGCGCGGGCGGTTTCGGGCAGAAGCTGCAGGCGGCGCAGCGGGCCGGGATCGGCGGTGAAGGCAAGCAGGCGTTCGGCTTCGGAATCGGCGGCGAGGACAGCTGCGGTGGCGCTAAGCGCGATCTCGCCGGTGCCGAGGAGGGCCAGCGTGCTTTCCGCCATCGCGGCGTGCATCCCGGCCTTGCCGAGTGCGGCGCGTACGGCAAGCGCGGCGGCGAGATGCGGGGCCAATGCAGCAAGGAGCGCGCTGTCCGCCGCGCCGAGGTCCTCGCGCTCGCGGGTGAGGAGCAGCCAAGCCTCGCCGGTGCCGGCACCGCCGACGCGGACAGCACGCGCGTGATTGATCCGCATCGCGCCGAGCGCGGACCGCTGCGCGCCGAGGCGGGCGGGTACATCGAAATCCAGCATTTCGCCCAGCGTGTAGACGCGGCCCGTGCGCATGGCGGTGCCGGGGAACAGGCCAAGTGCGGCGAGGCGCGCCAGATCGAGCGGGGGATCGAGCGCGGCGCGGGCCGCATCGGCGCGGACGGTGAGCGTAGGCTCCGGCGATCCCGGCTGCGCCAGTGCCAGTGCCGCCCGCCGCGCGCCGGTGCGCTGGAGCAGATTGCCGAGGAAGCGCTGCCACGGCGGGTCCTCCAGCAGCCCCTCCATGAGCGGCAGGTAAAGCTCGCGTTGATCGGTCGAAAGGAATGCCATGGTGCTTGTGCTCCCATATGGGAGCTTTGCACCAGCGCGCAAGAGGCCATCTGGAGTCCGCAATCCATGAGGCGCGAGAACGCGATGTCTGAACTGTCCACCTTGACCCATATCCAGCGGCTTGAGGCCGAGGCGATCCACATCATGCGCGAAGTGGTGGCCGAGGCGACCAACCCGGTGATGCTCTATTCGGTGGGCAAGGACAGCGCGGTGATGCTGCATCTGGCGCGCAAGGCGTTCTATCCGAGCCCGCCGCCGTTCCCGCTGCTCCACGTCGATACGACGTGGAAGTTCAAGGACATGTACGCGCTGCGCGAGCGCATGGCGAAGGAGAGCGGCATGGAGCTGCTCGTCTATCAGAACCCCGAAGCGGCGGCGCGCGGGATCAACCCGTTCGACCACGGCGCGCTCCACACCGACATGTGGAAGACGGAAGGACTCAAGCAGGCGCTCGACAAGTATGGCTTCGACGCGGCCTTCGGCGGCGCGCGGCGCGATGAGGAGAAGAGCCGCGCGAAGGAGCGCATCTTCAGCTTCCGCACCGCCAGCCATGGCTGGGACCCCAAGAACCAGCGCCCCGAGCTGTGGAACATCTACAACGCGCGCAAGAACAAGGGCGAGAGCATCCGCGTATTCCCGATCTCGAACTGGACCGAGCTCGATATCTGGCAGTACATCCGCCTCAACGATGTGCCGATCGTGCCGCTCTATTTCGCAGCGCCGCGCCCCACGTTCGAGTGGGAAGGCGGCCTGTTCATGGCCGACGACTTGCCCCGGCTTGAGAAGGTGCTGGGCTATCGCCCTGAAATTACGGAACGTTCGATCCGCTTCCGCACGCTGGGCTGCTTCCCGCTGACGGGTGCAGTCGAGAGCAATGCGACCACGCTAAACGAAGTGATCCAGGAAACGCTACTGACGACCACCAGCGAGCGGCAGGGCCGTGTGATCGACAAGGATGCCGGCGGCGCGGGCATGGAAGTCAAGAAGCAGCAGGGGTATTTCTGATGCCAGAAACCGATCTGATCGCTAGCGATGTGATCTACCAGACCGAGGCCCTGATTGCCGAGGACATCGAGGCCTATCTCGATCTGCACCAGCACAAGTCGATGCTGCGCTTTATCACCTGCGGCAGCGTGGATGATGGAAAATCTACGCTGATCGGGCGTTTGCTCTACGATTCTAAGATGATCTTCGAAGATCAGCTCGCAGCGCTCGAGAATGACAGCAAGAAGGTCGGCACGCAGGGCGGCGAGATCGATTTCGCGCTGCTCGTCGATGGCCTTGCGGCGGAGCGCGAGCAGGGTATCACCATCGACGTTGCCTACCGCTTCTTCAGCACCGAAAAGCGCAAGTTCATCGTCGCGGATTGCCCGGGGCACGAGCAGTATACCCGCAACATGGTCACCGGCGCGAGCACGGCCGATCTTGCCGTGATCCTGATCGATGCGCGCAAGGGCGTGCTGACGCAGACGCGGCGGCATTCCTATCTCTGCCATCTCATCGGCATCCGCCACATCGTGCTGGCGGTGAACAAGATGGACCTGATCGGCTACGATCAGGCGCGGTATGACGCGATTGTCGCGGACTACTCCGCCTTTGCCGCCAGCATCGGGATCGAGGCATTTACGGCCATGCCGATCTCGGGCTTCAAGGGCGACAATATCACCGGTCTCAGCCCCAACACGCCCTGGTATTCCGGCCCCACGCTGATGGGCCACCTCGAAGCGGTGGACGTGAACACCGCGGCCGAGGCGGCGGGCGCATTCCGCATGCCGGTGCAGTGGGTGAACCGCCCAAACCTCGATTTCCGGGGCTTTTCGGGCCTCATTTCCAACGGCACTGTAAAGCCAGGCGATGCGGTGCGGGTACTGCCTTCGGGCAAGACCAGCACCGTCACGCGCATTGTCACGCTTGATGGCGATCTCGAGGAAGCGGTTGCGGGCCAATCGGTCACGCTGTGCCTTGCCGACGAGATTGATTGCTCGCGCGGCGATGTGCTCGCGGCGTCCGATGCCCCGCCGCAGGTGGCGGACCAGTTCGAGGCGAACCTCGTGTGGATGGCAGACGAGCCGCTGGTGCCGGGGCGCGCCTATTGGCTCAAGCTGGCCAGCCAGACCGTGTCGGTCACCGTGTCGCAGCCAAAATGCACCATCAATGTCAATACGATGGAGCGGCTTGCGGCCAAGACGCTTGAACTCAATGCGATCGGTCTGGCCGAGATCACCACCGACCGCCCGATCGTGTTCGAGCCCTACACCGAGAGCCGGACATTGGGCGGCTTCATCCTGATCGACAAGATCAGCAACGCGACCGTCGCGGCGGGCATGCTCAACTTCAGCCTGCGGCGCGCGCAGAACGTGCATTGGCAGGCGCTGGATGTGACGCGTGAGGCCCATGCGCGGATGAAGGGGCAGAGCCCCGCCGTGCTGTGGTTCACCGGGCTCTCGGGTTCGGGCAAATCGACCATCGCCAATCTGGTCGAGAAAAAGCTTCACGCGCTGGGCAAGCACACGTTCCTGCTGGACGGCGACAACGTGCGCCATGGGCTCAACAAGGATCTGGGCTTCACCGAGGCCGATCGCATCGAGAATATCCGCCGCGTCGGCGAAGTAGCGCGGCTGATGACCGATGCCGGGCTTATCGTGCTCACCGCGTTCATCAGCCCGTTCCGCGCTGAGCGGGATATGGTGCGTGCGCTGCTGCCGGAAGGCGAGTTCTTCGAGATCTTCGTCGATACACCGCTGGAGGAAGCCGAGCGGCGCGATGTGAAGGGGCTCTACAAGAAGGCCCGGAGCGGCGCGCTAAAGAACTTCACCGGGATCGACAGCCCCTATGAAGTGCCGGAAGAACCCGAAATCCGCGTGGACACGATGGGCGAAAGCCCCGAAGAAGCGGCGGAGCGGATCGTGGCGCTGATCATCGGCGACTGGATGCCGGTGATCTGAAGACGTGATTTGACGAGCTTAGGGGCGTTGATGGACGATATCGAACTGGCGCGGCATCTGGCGGCGGGCGCGGCGCGGATCCTGATGGACTTGCGCGGCGAAGGTTCGCGCGAGGGCAAGGCGCTTGGCGCGGAGGGCGACCTTCGTGCCAATGCCTGGCTGATGGCCGAAGTTACCGTGCACCGGCCGGAAGACGGCGTCCTTTCCGAAGAGACGCAGGATACGCCCGAGCGCCTCGGCAAGTCGCGCGTCTGGATCATCGATCCGCTCGACGGTACGCGCGAATATGGCGAGGGGCGCAGCGATTGGGCGGTGCATGTCGGCCTCGCGGTCGATGGGACGGCTACGCTGGGCGCAGTGGCGCTGCCGGGGCTGGACCTGGTGCTCGATAGCGGCGCGCCGCAGCCGCTGCCGCCGATGGCCGAAACCCCGCGCCTGCTGGTCAGCCGCACGCGGCCCGCGCATGAAGCGGTCGAAGTTGCGAAGATGCTCGGCGGTGAACTGGTCCCGATGGGCTCTGCCGGCGCGAAGGCCATGGCGGTCGTACGCGGGGAGGCGGAAATCTACCTCCATTCGGGCGGGCAATACGAGTGGGACAACTGCGCACCGGTGGCCGTGGCAGCTGCTGCTGGCCTGCATGTGTCGCGCATCGACGGGTCGCCGCTCGCCTATAACAACCGCGACACTTACCTGCCGGATCTTCTCATCTGCCGCCAGGAATGGGCGGAGCAAGTCCTTGGTGCCGTTGCGGCAATCGAGGCTTGACCCTGTTTCGGTTTGCAGACACGGGTAGGAGGCAATGATCGATCCCCGCTTGTTCCGTGATGTGCTCGGCGCCTACCCGACCGGCGTTTGTGTGGTGACTGCGCTTGCCGCCGGTGGCGAGCGGCACGGCCTCGTCGTTGGCTCGTTTACCTCGATTTCGCTCGATCCACCGCTCGTCGGTTTCTTTCCGGACAAGCGTTCCGGCACCTGGCCGCGGATCGAGGCGACGGGGCGATTCTGCGTCAATGTGCTTGGCGCGGACCAGCTCTCGCTATGCCGCCGTTTCGCCGCGCGCGCCGATGACAAGTTTTCGCAGTTGGCCCACGGGCAAAGCCCGGCTGGCCTTCCGGTGCTCGACAACGCGATTGCGTGGATCGATTGCACGATCGAGCGCGTGACCGAAGTGGGCGATCACTGGCTGGTGGTTGGCGCGGTGGAGGCGCTGGGCAAGCAGAACGAGGGCAATCCGCTGCTGTTCTTCCGCGGCCAGTATCACGACCTCACGCTGCTGGCCGACTGAGTCGCTTCCAGGCGCAGTTTTTCCTACCGATCGGTAGAATTTTTTCGTCTCGGTTCGCTGGTTTGATCTCGGTCAAGGATCGCTGCGCCCGCCGCTGCCAGAAGGATGGGGCGCGGAAGGACCCGCCCGGGTTCCTGGGCTGTCATTCCCCCTTCCGCCGATTTCTCCCCGACTTCGGGCGGCCAGCAACCCTGGCCGCCCACTTTTCGTGATGTTTTTTAGCGGGCTAGCGCGGATGCATGATTGCCGCAGACCTTTCCGGCTGGTAGAACCGGAGTGGATGAGTGCCTGTGATACTTGCATAGTCCGCAATCGGGCGATTTGCGCCGGTCTCGAACACCCCGAGATCTCGGCCCTCAGTGCCATGGGCCGTCGCCGCACTGTTTCTGCCGGTGAACCGCTGATCTGGGAAGACGACGATTCGCTGCTCGTCGCCAACGTGATCGAAGGCGTTCTGAAGCTGACGACCAGCACCGCCGATGGGCGCGAGCAGATCGTGGGCGTCGCTTACCCTTCCGATTTCATCGGCCGCCCGTTTGGCCAGACTAGCGCCGCCAGCGTGATCGCGCTGACCGACGCGCGCGTCTGCGTCTTCGCGCGCAATGATTTCGACCGCTTTGCGCGCGAACACCCTGAGCTCGAACACAAGCTGCTGGAACGCACGCTGGCCGAGCTTGACCGCACCCGCGCGTGGATGATGCTACTGGGCCGCAAGAGCGCGCCCGAAAAAATCGCGACGTTCCTGCTCGACATGTCCGAGAGGCTGGCAGACAACGGCTGTATGGCGCACACTGGCCCGGCGCGGCAGTTCACGCTGCCGTTCTCTCGCCAGCAGGTCGCGGACCTCCTCGGTCTCACCATCGAGACTGTCAGCCGCCAGTTCACCAAGCTGAAGGGCGATGGCGTGGTTGCGCTGCCGGGGCGGCGCGATGTCGAGATTCTTGACCGCAGCGCGCTGGAATCGCTCGCCGGTTAGGCGCTCAGCCGCGCTCGTTGCGGCGGCACCATTCACTGATGATGCGCAGGTAGCTTTCAGGCTTGTCGCGGAGAATCGCGTGCGCTGCGCCTGAAATCGTGCGGTACTGTGCATGTGGCACGCGGCGGGCGAAACCGGCGACAGTCTGGGGCCGCGCTTCATCAAATTCTCCGGCAACGAACAGCGTGCGGCGACCATCGAGGCGCGCCAGCAGCGGCTCCCCGTTATAATCGCGCAAGGTGCCGGTCGCGCGGAATTCGACTGGGCCCCACATGCCGTTGTAGACCTTGTCGCCCGCGTAGGCGGGCAGCGCGGCGCGATAGGCGGCCACGCGCGGATCGCCCGGCGTGCGCCAGACATGGCGGCCGAGATAGGCTTCATCCGCCGCCGCGCACTGCGCAGCACTGGGCGGTGCATCGCCCTCGCAGGCATCGAGCGTGCCGCGCCACTGCGCGGGAAGCTCTTGCCGCAGCGCGGCGGCATCGGCGATCCAGCTGCGTGTGGAGACTAACGGGGACTGGATAATCAGCCCTGCGAGCGCGGCAGGGCGGCGTGCGCCGTATTCAAGCGCCAGTGTGCCGCCCCAGCTGCCGCCGCCCAGATGCCAGCGCGCGATGCCCAGTGCGCGGCGGACGGCTTCAATCTCTTCCACAAAGCGCTCTACTCTCCAATTGCGGGGATCGCCGGGCGCATCCGAGCGGCCGCTGTCGAGCTGATCGTAGAGAATGATCGCGCGCTCATCTGCCAGCGCAGTAAGCGCGAGGAGCCCTGCATGGCCGCTGCCTGGCCCGCCGTGCAGATAGACGAGCGGAAGGCGCGGACCGGCAAGATCGCCGTTGACGCGAACATAGACACTGCCGCCTTCGACCGGGACCATGAGATCGCGGTCCGGCTTGATGCGCAAGGGGAGGGCACGGCCCGGTTCTGCGGCGCGGGCAAGCGGCGCGGATGCAAGCGTGGCGAGGCCGGCACCGATCAGGTCGCGGCGGGTCCAGTGCGGTGGGGCGAGGTGCATGGCGTCCATTGTCACCAGGCCGTGCCGCGATGCAAGTGCGTGGGGCGCAGATGCACCGACGGGCGGTAAGCGGAGCCGAAAGCCCTGCCTGCCGCCCGCCGGCTCCCCCGGGGGTTAGCGCAGCCGCTGCGCAGAGGGTCGGAGGCCTCCCGCAATACGGCCGCGCAACGGATCAGAAGCGGTAGGACACGCCGCCGCTGACAATCCACGCATTCACATCGTGCCGCGTGGTCAGCGCCTCGACACCGCCTGCGGTGTAGAAGTGCGCCGTGGTCTTCATCCAGTACTTCTTGGCATCGAGCGTGAGGCCGTAGCCCTTCTTGCCGAGCGGGACATCGACGCCGGCCTGAACGACCGCGCCGACATCATTCGACAGGCGCACGCGTGCAGCGCCCAGCGCAGCCGCAGCCGCGCCGGGGCGCTCACCCAGCCACAGGTGGAGCGAAGGACCGACGCCGATATACGGCTTGATCCCGCCGGGAAGCGGCAGGTGGTATTTCAGCGTCAATGTGGCGGGGATGAGGATCGCGTGATCGATGATTGCCGCGCCGGCAAGCGCGCCGGCCCCGGTCACGTGGTGGGCGCTGGTGCAGCAGATCGTTTCGGCAGAGATGTTCTTGGTGAAAAAGTATTCGATCGCCACAGTCGGGGCGACATTGTCGCTTGCCTTGGTCTGGGATCCCGCCGGCAGGCCGATGAGATCCTTCTCGATCCGGGTGATCTTGCCATCGGGCAGCACGCCCGAGCCGAGCACCTTGATCTGCCATTTGCCCTCGGTGGAGCCTGCATGGGCGGGAGCCGCGATGAGCGCGGTGGAGGCGAGCGCCGCGCCGATGGCGGCCAGTTGGACAATCTTCATGAGCAGAGCTCCCAAGCTGCGTGGGTCCTGCCCCTTGCAGGACTGCCAAGCCTCGCAGCACGAGTGTCCAATGATCCGGCGGGACGTCATCAACATTGACGGAGCGCAAATTGCGAAGAGAAAAAATAACCGGAAAGGCAAATGATTTCAGCGGAGGTAGGATTGCCTGCTGCAAATTGACACCGGTCAATGTTGCGGGGGCGAAGGCCGGGCAGGGACGGTCCAGGACTTGATCCCAACATCCGCTTGGAAGGGTGCTTCCCATGGACTCCGTACTCCCGCGCACTGGCCTCTGGCTCGGCGCGTTGTTCTTCACGGTGATCGCCACCGCGCTGGCGGTCGATACCGGCTTTGCCGTCCACATGATGATCTGCGGCCTCGCCGCGCTCATCGGTCTTGTCGTCACGGTGCGGGGCTGGGACCCCGCTGCCACGATTCGCCCGGTTGATACAGGACGTTACGATGACGATCTGATCCGCCTGGGTGTCATCGCCACGGTCTTCTGGGGCATGGCGGGGTTCCTCGCGGGCCTCTATATCGCGCTTGAGCTGGCCTTCCCGCAGCTCAATCTCGGGCTGCAGTGGATCAATTTCGGGCGGCTACGGCCCTTGCACACGTCTGCCGTGATCTTCGCATTCGGCGGCAACGCGCTGATTGCCACCTCGTTCTACGTCGTTCAGCGCACCTGCCGCACGCGGCTTGCCTTGCCGGGCCTCGCGAAGTTCGTGTTCTGGGGATACCAGCTGTTCATCGTGCTGGCGGCCACCGGCTACCTTATGGGGATAACCCAGGGCAAGGAGTACGCTGAACCGGAATGGTACGTTGACCTGTGGCTCACGGTGGTCTGGGTCGCCTATCTCGCGGTCTTCGTCGGCACGCTGCTCAAGCGGTCGGAACCGCACATCTATGTGGCCAACTGGTTCTACCTCGCCTTCATCCTGACCGTGGCGATGCTCCACCTCGTCAACAACGCGAACATTCCGGTGAGCTTCTTCGGATCGCGCAGCTATCCGGTGTTCGGCGGGGTGCAGGGTGCGCTGGTGCAGTGGTGGTATGGCCACAATGCGGTGGGCTTCTTCCTCACCGCCGGCTTCCTCGCGATGATGTACTACTTCGTGCCCAAGCAGGCGGAGCGGCCGGTCTATTCCTACCGGCTTTCGATCATCCACTTCTGGGCGCTGATCTTCCTCTACATCTGGGCGGGTCCGCACCACCTTCACTACACCGCGCTGCCGGATTGGGCGCAGACGCTGGGCATGGTCTTCTCGGTCATGCTGTGGATGCCGAGCTGGGGTGGGATGATCAACGGCCTGATGACGCTCAACGGCGCCTGGGACAAGATTCGCACCGATCCGATCCTGCGCATGATGGTCCTTGCGCTCGCCTTCTACGGGATGAGCACGTTCGAAGGCCCGATGATGAGCATCAAGTCGGTCAACTCGCTGAGCCACTATACCGACTGGACCATCGGCCACGTCCATTCGGGCGCGCTGGGCTGGAACGGGATGATCACGTTCAGCTGCCTCTACTACATGGCGCCGCGCCTGTGGGGCCGGACACGGCTCTACAGCCTGCGCATGGTGAACTGGCACTTCTGGCTCGCGACGCTGGGGATCGTTTTCTACACCGCCGCGATGTGGGTGGCGGGGATCACCCAGGGCCTGATGTGGCGCGAATACGGGCCGGACGGCTATCTGGTGAACTCCTTCGCCGATACCGTCGCCGCGCTTCACCCGATGTATGCGCTGCGTGTCTTTGGCGGGCTGCTCTACCTCTCGGGCGCCACGGTGATGACGATCAACATCACCCGCACGATCCTTGGCCACTATCGGCAGGAAACACCGCTGCACTCGGCCGCGTTCGATCCGGCGCGCGACGTGCCGCTCAGCCCCGCCACTGCCATCTGACCCGGCCTGACAGGAGATACCGAAATGGCCACTTTCATGGAACGCCACCGCAAGCTGGAACGCAATGTCACGCTGCTGGCCGTGCTGGCGTTTGCGGCGGTCACAGTGGGCGGGATCGTCGAGATCGCGCCGCTGTTCTGGATCGATAATACCATCGAGAAGGTGCAGGGGATGCGCCCCTACACCCCGCTCGAGCAGGCCGGGCGCGACATCTATGTGCGCGAGGGCTGCTATGTCTGCCACAGCCAGATGATCCGCCCCTTCCGCGACGAAGTGGAGCGCTACGGCCACTACAGCCTCGCGGCGGAATCGATGTACGACCATCCGTTCCAGTGGGGATCGAAGCGCACCGGGCCGGATCTGGCGCGCGTGGGCGGCAAGTATTCGGATGAATGGCACGTCCAGCACCTGGCCGACCCGCGCTCCGTGGTGCCGGAATCGATCATGCCGACTTACGGCTTCCTCAAGGAGCAGCCGCTGGATCAGGGCGACATGGTGCCTGCGCTGCAGACGCTGGAGCGGGTGGGCGTGCCCTACACCAAGGACGAGATCGCCGGTGCCAACGACGACCTCAAGGCGCAGGCCGATCCGGATGCCGATCACGCCGCCTTCCTCAAGCACTATCCGGGGGCGACTGTGCGTGACTTCGACGGCGATCCCAAGCGGCTGACCGAGATGGATGCGCTTGTCGCCTATCTCCAGGTGCTGGGCACTATGGTCGATGTGAACGCGCCGGCGGCGCAGGAGCATCTCGCCAAGGAGAAGGGCCGATGAACCTGCTCCAGCTTTCGACCCACTCAACCTACGACCTGCTGCGGCATCTTGCCGACAGCTGGGGCCTGATGATCATGGCGCTGGTGTTCCTCGCGCTGTGCCTCTGGCCGTTCCGCCCCGGCGGAAACGCGGCGAGCCGCGATGCGGCCCTCTCGATCTTCGAGGATGACAGCCATGACGCATGACAACACACACCATGGGAAAGTGATCGACCACGCCACCGGCACCGCCAAGGTCGGGCACGAGTGGGACGGGATCGAGGAACTCGATACGCCGCTGCCGCGCTGGTGGCTGTGGACCTTCTACGCGACGATTGTCTTCGCGCTGGTCTATGTCGTGCTTTATCCGGCGATTCCCATGCTCCATTCGGCGAGCACCGGCACGCTGGGCTGGACGAGCCGGGGCGTGCTGGCGGGCGATCTGGCCCACGAAAAGGCCGAGCATCAGGCCGTGCGCAATGCCATCGCGGCAACCCCGATCGAGGCGCTGGCCGCCAACCCCGCGCTGCAGCGCGCGGCGATCGAGGGCGGACACGCCGCGTTCAAGGTCAATTGCGTGCAGTGCCACGGTGCGGGCGCGGCGGGCGGGAAGGGCTATCCCAACCTTAACGACGACGACTGGTTGTGGGGCGGCGATCTTGCGACGATCCAGCAGACGCTGGTGAACGGCATCCGCTATCCGGGCAACGACGCGACGCGCAGCAGCCTGATGCCGAGCTTCGGGCGCGACGGGATTTTGACGGCAGCGCAGGTGCAGGATGTGGTCAGCCACGTCCGCGTGCTGAGCAAGCAGGACCCGGCGAGTGCAGCCTCGCGGCGCGGCGCGCAGCTCTTTGCCGATAACTGCGCGGTCTGCCACGGCGCGGGCGGCGAGGGGAACCGCAGCCTGGGCGCGCCCAAGCTCAGCGACAAGATCTGGCTCTATGGCGGGGATCGCGCCTCGCTGACCAATACCGTCACCAATGCCCATGCCGGGGTCATGCCGGCCTGGACCGGGCGGCTTGATCCGGTGACGATCAAGATGCTCGCCGTCTACGTTCACTCGCTGGGCGGCGGTGAGGCGGCACCAGCGCCTGCAGCACCAGCAGCGGGGGCGGCGCAGTAAGGATCATGAACGCTCAGGATCCCATCGTTTCCGCACCGCTCTATGCCAAGCGCACGGGCGTGTTCCCGAAGAAGATTGACGGGCCGTTCCGCCGCTTCAAATGGCTCGTCATGGCGGTGTGCCTTGCCGTCTACTGGGGCACGCCGTGGATCCGCTGGGACCGGGGGCCGCACGCCCCTGGGCAGGCCGTGCTGGTCGATCTGGCGCACCGCCGGTTCTATATGTTCGCCATCGAGATCTGGCCGCAGGAGTTCTACTTCGTGGCGGGCATGCTGATCATGGCGGGGATCGGGCTGTTCCTCGTCACCAGCGCGGTGGGGCGCGCGTGGTGCGGCTATGCCTGCCCGCAGACGGTGTGGACCGACCTCTACCAGCATGTCGACCGGCTGATCGATGGTGATCGCAACGCGCAGCTGCGCCTCAATGCCGCGCCCTGGACGCCCGCAAAGTTTGCCCGGCGGATGTTCAAGTGGGGCGTCTACCTCGGCATTGCCTTCGTGACCGGGGGCGCGTGGATCTTCTATTTTGCCGACGCGCCCACCCTGCAGCGCGAATTCTGGACCGGCACCGCAGCCCCGGTGGCCTATGCCTGCACCGGCATCCTTACCTTCACCACCTTCTGGCTGGGCGGCTTCATGCGCGAGCAGGTGTGCATCTACATGTGCCCCTGGCCGCGCATCCAGACCGCGATGCTCGACGAAAGCTCGCTCACCGTCACCTACAAGCACTGGCGGGGCGAGCCGCGCGGGTCGCTCAAGGAGGCCAAAGGCGCGGCCAGCCCGCTGGGTGACTGCATCGATTGCAAGCAATGCGTGGCGGTATGCCCGACGGGGATCGACATCCGCGAAGGGCCGCAGATCGGCTGCATCACTTGCGCGCTCTGCGTCGATGCCTGCGACAAGGCGATGGCCTCGGTGGGCCGCGCGCGAGGTCTGATTGACTATTGCACGCTTGTCGACGCCGAGCGCGAGATCAAGGGCGAGCCGGCGCGGCCCGTGGTGAAGGTGCTCCTGCGACCGCGGCTGATCGGCTATTTCGCGGTGTGGGGCGGGATCGGCCTTGCGCTGCTGTTCATGCTCGGCGCGCGCGAGCGGCTCACGCTTTCGGTCGCGCGCGAGCGCAATCCGGAATTCGTCCAGCTTTCGGGCGGCGCGGTGCGCAATGCCTTCACTCTGGCGCTGCGCAACATGGAAGACCGCCCGCGCACTTTGCGCATCGCCGCCGAAGGGCTGCCGGGCGCCGCGTTCTATACCGACGCGATGGCACCCGGTGCGGCCCGCGCGAGCGTCGATGTCGCAATCCCGGCAGACAGCACGGCCAAGGTGCGGCTCTACGCCGTGGTGCCCGCAGCATCGGCCCGCCCGCAGGATTTCGCGCTGACCGCGACCCCGCTTGATGGCGAAGGCCGCACGCCCCGCCGCGAGACGCATTTCGCTGCGCCCGGCAGCGAACGTGAAGAAGAGGAGCACGACTGATGGCACGGCTTGCAGCAAAGCGCGTCCGGCCCTTCACCGGTCGGCATATGACGCTGATCATGGTGGGCTTCTTTGGCGTGGTGATCGCGGTCAATGTGCTGCTCGCCAACCTTGCGGTCTCGACCTTCAGTGGGACGGTGGTGGAGAACTCCTACGTCGCGAGCCAGGAATTCAATGGCTGGCTGGGTGCGGCAAAGGCCGACAAGGCGCTGGGCTGGCACATGACGCTGGCACGCAAGGGCGCGGGCAATGTGCGCTTCACGCTTATGGATGCGAGCGGGCGGCCACTGGCGGGCGCAGCGGTGCGCGCGCAGGCGGACCATCCGCTGGGGGCCAAGGCCCCGGTCACGATGACCCCGCGCGAGGTTGCGCCGGGCGTCTATGAAGCGGCGCTGCCGGCGGGCCGCTGGCATGTGGGCATGGAAGTCCGCAGCAACGGCCACGTCTGGCATGCCGAGGATGACGCGCTGTGAACGCGGTATCGGCCCGCCTTGCTCCCGCAATCAGCCGGACCGTGCTGGCGGTGCCTGGCATGCACTGCGCGGGCTGCATGGGCAAAATCGAGCGCGCACTGGGCGCGGTGCCGGGTGTCGCCTCGGCGCGGGCCAACCTGACGGCGCGGACCATTGCGGTCGATCACACGGGCGCGGTGGAAATCCCCGAATTGGTGGCCGCGCTGGCCGGCGCGGGCTTTGCCGCGCAGCCGCGCGAGGACGCGCTCGAGCCGCCCTCCGCCTCGCGCGAATTGCTCGCGCCGCTGGCGGTAGCGGCGTTTGCCTGCATGAACGTGATGCTGCTTTCGGTTAGCGTCTGGTCGGGCGCGGATGGCAGTACGCGCGATCTGTTCCACTGGCTTTCCGCAGCAATCGGCGTGCCCGCGATCCTCTATGCCGGGCAGCCGTTCTTCCGCTCGGCGCTGGGCGCGTTGAGGCGTGGGCGCACCAATATGGATGTGCCGATCTCCATCGGCGTCACGCTGGCGACCGGCCTTTCCTGCTACGAGACGCTGACCGGCGGCGAGGAAGCCTGGTTCGACGGCACCTTGATGCTGCTGCTGTTCCTCCTCGCGGGCCGCGCGCTCGATGCGATGATGCGTGATCGCGCGCGCGCCGGGGTGGCGGCGCTGCTGCGGCAGGCGGCGAGCGGGGCCATGGTGGTCGGCGCGGACGGCGCGCTGCACTGGACCGCAGCGGCCGCGCTTGTGCCCGGCATGCTGATGCGCGTTGCGGCGGGCGAGCGGCTGGCAGCTGACGGCGCAATCGCCAGCGGCACGAGCAGGTTCGACCAGTCGCTGCTGACCGGAGAGACCGCGCCGGTGCCCGCTGGCCCGGGCCAGCCTGTGCTGGCCGGCATGCTCAACCTTGATGCGCCGGTCGATGTGATCGTCACGGCGGCAGGGCAGGGCACCGCGCTCGCAGAGATCGCGCAGGCGATGGAATCGGCTGGGCAGGCCAAGAGCACTTTTGTGCGCATCGCCGACCGCGCCTCGCGGCTCTATGCGCCTGCCGTGCATACGCTGGCGGCGCTGAGCTTTGCCGGTTGGCTGATCGCAGGGGCGAGCTTCCATCAGGCGCTGGTGGTGGGCATTGCGGTGCTGATCATCACCTGCCCCTGCGCGCTGGGCCTTGCCGTGCCGGTGGCGCAAGTCGTCGCGGCGGGCGCGTTGCTGAAGCAGGGCGTGATGGTGAAGGACGGCAGCGCCATCGAGCGACTGGCCCGGGTCGACCGCGTGCTGCTCGACAAGACGGGCACGCTGACCATGGGCCGCCCTGTGCCCGATACGGCGGTGCTCGCTGCGCTTTGCGAGGAGGAAGCTGCGGTCGCGCTCGCGCTCGCCAGCCACAGCCGCCATCCGCTGTCGCAGGCACTGGCGCTGGCCCTTGCGGCGCGCGGGGTGCGCGCGGCGGCTGTCGAGAACGTGCGCGAAACGGCGGGACGCGGGGTTTCGGGCATCTGGCGGGGTCTGGCGGTTTCGCTCGGGCGGCCTTCGCAGCCGGGCGGGACCTCTGCGGCGCTCGCCATCGGCGCGGGGCCAGTGCGCGTGATCGGCTTTGCCGACCGGCTGCGACCCGATGCCCGCGAAGCGCTCGCGGATCTTGCGGCACTCGGCATCCAGGCCTCGATCCTCTCTGGCGACAATGCTGCGGCAGTTGCGGTCACGGCGCGCGAAACCGGCCTCACGGGGCAGGCTGCTGCGCTTCCGGCCGACAAGCTCGACGCGATCCAGCGCCTGCAGCGCAGCGGCAAGTGCGTGCTGATGGTGGGCGACGGGATCAACGATGGTCCCGCGCTCGCTGCTGCCGATGCCTCGATCGCGCCGGGCAGCGCGAGCGATGTCGGTCGCCAAGCTGCCGATTTCGTGTTCACCGGCGATTCGCTGCTCGCCCTGCCGCGCGCCGTGCGGGCCAGCAGGCGGACGATGCGTGTGGTGCGCGAAAACTTCGCCGCCGCGATCCTCTACAACGCCTTTGCCGTGCCGCTGGCGATGGCCGGCCTCGTCACCCCGCTGATGGCGGCAATTGCCATGGCAACCTCGTCGCTGATCGTGGTGGGCAATTCGCTCCGCCTTGCCGGAGCTGCCAAATGACGTCGATCCTGATCCTCATCCCCATCGCGCTCGGCATGGGACTGCTTGGTTTGGCAGCCTTTTTCTGGGCGCTGCGGGGCGGGCAGTTCAGCGATCTCGATGGCGCGGCCGCGCGCATCCTGATCGATGAGGATCGGCCGCTATGAAGCGCCTGTTCGCCCTGTGCAGCGCGCTGGCCGCGCTCCAACTGGCGCTGCCGGCTCAGGCGGCACACCCCACGATGATCGCGCTGTGCGGCGGTGGGGCGCCGATCCCGCTGCCCATGAAAAATCACGAACCGGACAAGCAGTGTTGCAAGATTTGCCATAGCGCAATGCGCAAGCGTTCGGTCGGTGGCACCTGCTGCGGGGACAACGACGACGAAGAGGATTCCGGGCAATGAGCGGGCCAACCAAAGCTGAGCAGTTTGCCGACTGGACCTATTATCCTGAGCTGCTGGCGCGGCCGGTGCCGCGCTACACCAGCTATCCCACTGCGGCGGAGTTCGTCGAGGAAAGCTTCGATCTGCGCCAGCGCATCTCGCTGGCCAGCCTGACCGGGCCGGTCTCGATCTACCTCCACATTCCCTACTGCGAGGAGATCTGCTGGTACTGCGGCTGCAACACCGGCGCCGCCAACAAGCGCCACCGACTGACCGCGTACCTCGAAGCGCTGCACCGCGAGATCGCGCTGGTGGCCGATATGCTCGATCCATCGGTGCATATCGAGCACATCGCGTTCGGCGGCGGCAGTCCCAACGCCGTGCCGCCGACCGAGTTCGTGCGGCTGATCGATGCGCTGGTGCTGGCCTTCCGCTTCGTGCGGCCCGCGCTTTCGGTCGAGCTCGATCCGCGCACCCTCACGCGCGATTGGCTGACCGCGATCCGGGGCATCGGCGTCACCCGTGTCAGCCTTGGCGTGCAGACCCTCAACCCCACCGTGCAGGAGGCCATCGGGCGCGTCCAGCCGATCGAGATGATCGAGCGCGCGGTTTCCGGCCTGCGCGCGGCGGGGGTCGGCTCGATCAACTTCGACCTCATGTACGGCCTGCCGCACCAGAACGACGAGGTGCTCGCCGAAACGCTGGCGCAGAGCGTTGCAATGGGGCCCAATCGCATTGCGCTGTTCGGCTATGCCCATGTGCCGCACATGATCCCGCGCCAGCGCCGGATCGATGGATCGGATCTGCCGGACCAGCGCGGGCGCTTCCGCATGGCGGCGATGGGCGCACGCCAGTTGATCGATGCGGGCTACCATGCGGTGGGCTTCGATCACTTCGCGCTGCCGGGCGATCCGCTCGCCCGCGCGGCCTTGAACGGCACGCTGCGGCGCAATTTCCAGGGCTTTACCGAAGATCCGGCCTCGGTGCTTATCGGCCTCGGCGCATCAGCGATCAGCGAACTGCCCGGGCTGATGGTGCAGAACGAGAAGAACCCCGGGCGCTATCGCATGCTGATCGGCGCGGACCAGCTCGCGGGCCGCAAAGGGATCGAGACCGGCCCGGAAGACGCACGCCGCGCGGCAATCATCGAGGCATTGTTGTGCAGCGGCACGGCCAGGATCGACGGCGATTTGCTGGCTGCGGCGCGGCCGCGGCTGGAGCCATTTGCGAAGGAGGGGCTGGTCACGCTGGAGCGCGGCTGGTTGCGGCTTGAAGCAGACGCAGCGCCCTATGCACGCGTCATCGCCTCGGTGTTCGATGCCTATCGCACCGAGGAACGTAGCTTCAGCTCGGCAATCTGAGCGGGGGTTTCCACTCCTACCCCCGCTCACCCTGAGCCTGCCGAAGGGTGCTGGCGCGACCGCAGCGCATGATGCTTCGACAAGCTCGGCACGAGCGGGTTGGGGGCGGGGGCAGAGTGAGCAGACCTGCTCAAACCGAAGAATAGCTATGCGCATGCCCGATTGCAGGCTGCATGGCGCGCCCCCGCGCGTTAGGTCAGGGCACGCCCCAAACCAGCCCAGCGAGTTACCATGAAGCCCATCGAAACCATCATGCGCACCGCCCCGGTCATTCCGGTGCTGGTGATCGAGGACGTGGCCCACGCTGTGCCCGTGGCGCGCGCGCTGGTGGCGGGGGGCTTGCGCGTGCTGGAAGTGACGCTGCGCACCCCGGTGGCGCTCGATGTGATCCGCGCGATGCGCAGCGTGGAAGGCGCCATCGTCGGCGCGGGCACGGTGACCGATCCGGCCACGCTCAAGGCCTCGATCGATGCAGGCGCTGAGTTCATTGTTTCGCCCGGCCTCACCGAGCGGCTGGGGGCGGCAGCGGTTTCCTCAGGGATCCCCTATCTGCCGGGCGTCGCCAACGCGGGCGACATCATGCGCGGGCTCGATCTCGGCCTCAGGCATTTCAAGTTCTTTCCGGCGGCGACTTCGGGCGGACTTCCGGCGCTGAAGGCGCTTGCCGGGCCGTTCCATCAGTGCCAATTTTGCCCGACGGGAGGGATCACCCTGGAATCTGCACCGGAATGGCTGGGCTTTGGCCCGGTGCTCTGCGTCGGCGGATCCTGGGTGGTGGGCAAAGTCCAGGATGGGGGCGCGCCCGATGTTCTGGCTATCGAGGCGGCAGCGCGCGCGGCAGCGGCGCTGGCCTGATCCTGCGGGGCTGCGGCCCCGATGCAGCCTGCCGGCGAGTTCGCCCGCAGGTCCAATCACTTGGCTGGAGGTGCGGCGCGCATGGATACGGTCGATACGCTGAGGAACCGCCTGCAGGAACTCCACGCAAGGACGGCGGAAACCCCGCTGTTCAACCCGGTGTTCCAGCTGAGCCATGATCTTTCGCGCCAGCTCGAAAGCGGCGCGCTCGATCTTTCGGCAATGGAAAGCCTGGTCGCCGCGCTGGAATGCGAAGGCCTGCAGGCCCGCGCTGCGCGGCTGCGCACGCTTGTCGCGCCAACCGATCCGGCGGACAACCTCGCGCGGCTGGCGGCGCTGCTCAACGAGGAGGACGGGTTTTCCGAGTTCCGCCGCCGTTGGGAGCGGCCGCTGCTCCACGCCGTGTTCACCGCGCATCCCACGTTCCTGTTGAGCCCCGCCGAATCCGATGCCGTGGCCGAAGCCGCGCTGGCCGATGATCCGATGGCGGCGACGGTCTGCCAGGTGCCCGGCATCGCTCCCAAGGTCACGCTTGATTACGAGCACGCCGAAGCGCTCGCCGCGATCGAGCGCGCTGGCGCTGCACGCGACCGGATCAATGCCGCGCTGCTCTCCCATGCCCGCACCCGCTGGCCGGGGCGCTGGCTCGATTTCAAGCCGCTGCCGTTCCGTTTCGCCAGCTGGGTCGGCTACGACATGGATGGGCGGACCGACATTTCGTGGTCCACCTCGGTCGCCTACCGGCTGCAGGAGAAGGCGCGGCGGCTCAAAGGCTATGCCGCGCAGCTGGAGGCCATTGCGCCGGATCATGCGCTGATCGCCCAGCTGCGCGGCGCAGCGGCCCATGCGGCCGAGATGGCCGCGCAGTTCACCGGGCTCGGCGCAGAGCCGGAGGCGCTGGCGGCAGCGGCCAATGCGCTGACAGCGGAACACCCGGACAAGTTGCTGTCGCTTGGGCCCGTGATCGCGGCGCTGGAGGCCGAGGCCAGAACGGCCGAGGGCGATGCCGCGATTGCGCTTGCCGTGCTGGCGGGCGCGATGCGGGCGGACGGGCTCGGCATGGGCTGGATCCACTTCCGGGTGAACGCTTCGCAGCTCTTGAACGCGCTCAGGCGGCGGATCGATCCCGAAGGCACGCTCGATCTTGCCAGCAAGAGCGCGCTTTCCAAGCTGCGCGAACTCCTGGCCGAAGTGAAACCGCTGCGCGCCAATTTCGCCGCGCTCGCCATCGAAACTTCGACCGCGATGCGCCAGTTCCTGGTGATGGCGCAGGTCCTACACCACATCGATGCCGATGCGCCGATCCGCATGCTGATCGCCGAATGCGAGCAGCCGCAGACGGTGCTGGCCGCGCTCTATTTCGCGCGGCTCCTGGGGATCGAAGGCAAGGTCGATGTCTCCCCACTGTTCGAGACCGAGGCTGCGCTCGAGCATGGCGGGCGGTTTCTCGAAGCCTTGCTGGCGGAGGAATCCTACCGTGATTACGTCCGCCTGCGCGGTCGGCTTTCGATCCAGACGGGCTTTTCGGATGCCGGGCGCTTCATGGGGCAGATCCCGGCGGCGCTGGCGATCGAGCGGCTGCAGGGCCGGCTCGCAGCGGCGATGAAGGCGGCGGGGCTGACGGATGTGGCGGCGCTCGTGTTCAACACCCACGGTGAAAGCATGGGCCGCGGCGCGCACCCTTCAGGCTTTGCCGACCGGCTGACCTGGCCGCTGAGCCGCTGGGCGCGCGGGCGCTTCGCCAAGGCCGAGATCGCGCTGGAGCCCGAAGCGAGCTTCCAAGGCGGCGACGGCTACCTGTTCTTCCGCAGCGACGAACTCGCGCTCGCCACGCTGACGCGGATCATCGAGGCTGAAGAGGTGCTGCGCGGGGATGGGGAAGCCGATCCGTTCTATGATCGCACCGACCTCAGCCTCGATTTCTACCGCGCGATCCGCCGTGTGCAGCGCGAGCAACTGGAAAGCGTGACCTATGCGCGGGCCGTCACCGCGTTCGGGCTCGGCATGCTCAAGAGCACCGGCAGCCGGGTTTCGCGGCGGCAATCGGATATTGCCCGCGACCGCACGATGAGCCTGCGCCAGATCCGCGCGATCCCGCACAACGCGATCCTGCAGCAGATCGGCTATCCGGTGAACGTGATCGCGGGCGCGGGCATCGCGGCGGGGGAGGAGACCGAGGCGGTCGCCGAACTGCTCGGCCGGTCGGGCCGGGGGCGGCAGCTGGTGCGCCTGCTGCGCGCGGCCAATGGCCTCGCCTCGATCAAGACGGTGGCGTGTTTTGGCGAGCTGTTCAATTCCGCCTACTGGGCAAGCCGGCCCTATCGCGGCACCGAAACCGCGCTGGAGGATGCCTGCCTCGCGCTGGCGGAATACCTGACGAAGGACGACCGCGCCGGGGTGTTCCGCCGCCTCGCCTCGCGGCTGCGAGTGGACTGGATGAAGCTCCACCGGCTGCTTGCGATGATCCCCCGTGAGGAGACCCGCAATGCCGCGACCGAGAAGGAGCGCCGCACCATCGCGCTGCTGCAGGCGCTGCGGCTCTCGCTGCTGATGCACATGTTCCTGCGCGCGGTGCAGGTGCCGCCGTTCTCACGCTCCAACGATGTGAGCCGCGAGGACGTGCTGGAGATGGTCCTCTCGCTGCGGGTGGACGAAGCGCTGGCGCAGCTGCGTCGTGCCTACCCGGTGGTGGAGCCCGAGATCGAGGACTTCCCGGTGAGCGAACCGACCGATTACCCGGACAACCGCGGCGAAGGCTACGGCGCGATCCGCACGCGGTTTATCGATCCCATCGAGCGGGCGCACGCGCTGAACCTCAGGATTTCAGCGGCGATTGCGAACCACTTCGGCGCGCATGGGTGAGAGACGTCAGACTCGCAACGGTTTGGCCCTGAACAGCGATTCCAGGTCACGCGACGCATGCAGCACGCGCGCGATTCCGATGGGTTGTGTGGTTGGATCATAGACGATCATGTAGCCGAGGACTGGCCAGAACCGGACATGTGCGTCCGTAAGGTCGTCGCGCCAGTGCCCAGCGTTTGGCGTCGACGCCAGCAGATTGAATGCCTTCTTGAATTGCCCAAGCACATGGCGCGCTACCTGTGCGCCTGCTTGCTCGACATAGTATTGACGGATCAGCTGGACATCCCGCTCCGCTTCGTAAGTGAGAGCGTAACGGGCCGCCATTAGTTGGAAATTGCCTCAATCGCGGCCAGTTCGGCATCGAGCCTGTCCATGAAGGCTTCTCCTTCGATAATGCGTCCGGCGCGGAGCGAAGCCACGCCTACCGCTATCTTTTCGCGCATCGCCGCCTTGTGCAGTTCTTGCAATTGATCGCGCTCTTCCATCAAGCGCAGTGCTTCTCGCACGACTTCGCTAGCCGAATTATAGCGTCCGGCTTTGACCTTGTTTTGGACTAGGGTTTCAAGCTCCGGCGTCAGGCTTACATTCATGGGGCGCTCCTCAGCGATCAAGACTGACTAATAACAGTTTTTGTCAAACCTTGCTATTCATTCGCTAGGCCTCCTCACCCCACATACGTCCGCCCCTGCTTCACCGGCTTGGCGGGCAGGCCGAAGATCGCGCCGGCTGAGAGCCTTGTGCCGCGCACCACCAGCACGAGCGTGTCGCCCGGCTCGATGTTCACGTCCTCGCCGGGGTGCTGGATCGATTGGCCGCCTGCGCGGTCGATCTGGACGATGAAGAACGCACCCGCGCCGCGGCGTTCGGCTTCGCCGACGGTCGCGCCGGTCAGCGCGCCTTTGGGGACGGCGGTGACGACTTCTACGTCGAGGCCGAGATCGTGGAGGAAGCGGCGCGCCTCGCCCATGTGTTCGGCGGCCTGGATGCGGCTGTCGGTGGCGGGGTAGAGGATCAGCTCGGTGATCCGCTCGGCGCCGATGTGCGTGGGCAGCACGACCTTGTCTGCGCCCGCGTGGAACAGCTTGCGTTCGGTGGTCGGTGCCTCGCCGCGCGCGATAATCTGGACATCGGGGTTGAGGCTGCGCGCCGATAGCGTGATGAACACGTTGGCGGCATCGTCAGGCAGCACCGAGGCGAGGACCCGGGCGTGCAGGATTCCGGCGGCGCGCAGGGTTTCCTCCTGCGTCGCTTCTCCGACCATTACCAGCCAACCGGCAGCGCGGGCTTCCTCCGCCAGATCGGGGTTGCGTTCGATGATGACGAAGGGATGGCGCGCCTCGGTCAGCGCCTTGGCGAGCTGTAGCCCGATGCGGCCCATGCCGCAGATCACGGCGTGGTTCTTCAGGCGGTCGATTTCGGTTTGCATCTTGCCTACCCCCAGGAGCTGGCGGAACTGGAACAGGGTGAACACCTGCACGAGCGCGGAGGTGAGCACGATCATGCCAGTGCAGCCGAGCACGATCGTGGCCGTGGTCCACAGCCGCAGGAAATGGGTGTCGATCGGGCGGACTTCACCGTAGCCGACCGAGAAGATGGTGAGCAGCACCATGTAGGCCGCATCGTCTGCCGGCCAACCCGCAGCGATATAGCCGATGGTGGAGACCGCGAAGACGATGGCGACATAGAGCAGCGTGCCCGTCAGCAATCGCAGCGGCGAGCCGAGCACGCGGCCTGCGCCTTTGGAGAGTGTGGCGAACTCCTCCATCCGCGCCTCAGCCACCGCCGAGGCGCATCAGCGCGGCCATGCCCCAGACCGTGCCGACGATGAGGAGCACGCCGGCGAGATCGAGCAGGAACCCGGCGCGCAGCACGCGTGGCATGGCGATGTGGCCGGTGCCCCAGGCGAGCGCGTTCGGCCCGGTGCCGGCGGGAAGCATGAAGCCCCAGCTGGCGGCGAGCGCGGCGGGGAGGGCAAGCAGGATCGGATCGGCCCCGAGCGCACCGCAGAGCGCGGCGACGACGGGCATGATCCCGCTGGCGGCGGCGATGTTGCTGGCAAATTCGGTCACTATCACCACGAAGCCGACCAGCACCAGCGCGACAATCGGCAGCGGCACGGTGCGCAAGGGGAGCATTGCGGTGCCGAGCCAGTCGCTGAGGCCCGAGGCATCCATGCCCATGGCGAGGCTCAGCCCGCCGCCGAACATGAGGATCACGTCCCAGGGCATGCGGTTGGCTTCCTTCCACGTCAGCATCGCGCGGCCGGTGCCGTCGGGCAGGACGAAGAGCGTGAGCCCGGCGATGGCGGCGATGGTGCCGTCGGTCAGCCCGCCCTTGGGGAACAGGCTTTCGGTGAGGGGGAGCGTGACCCAGGCGAGCACGGTGAGGAGGAAGAGGGGGACGAGGCGGCGCTCCGGTGCGGTCCAGTGGACCGAATGCTCGATGGCATTGCGGGCGGCGGCAGGATCGAAGCTGCCCGGGCCGATCTTGTGGACCCGCGCGATGATGAAGGCGGCGAGCGGCACGCCGATGAGCACGATAGGCAGGCCGAAGGCGGACCATTCGATGAAGGTGATCTTCACGCCCAGCGTGCGATCCAGCAGGCCCGCGGCGATGGCGTTGGTGGGCGTGCCGACGATGGTGCCGTAGCCGCCCAAGGTGGCGGCGAAGGCGACGCCCATCGGCAGCGCGCCAGCCATGCCGTCCGTCTCGCCCTCCTTGATGCCGCCCGAGGCTAGGATGGCGAGCGCCATCGGCATCATGATGAGCGCGGTCGAGGTGTTCGAGATGAACATCGAGATCGAGGCGGTTGCCATCATCACCGCGAGCAGCAGGCGCACCGGGCTCGTCCCGGCGCGGGTGAGCATGGTGAGCGCAAGGCGGCGGTGGAGGCCGGTGCGCTCGATGGCGAGCGCGAGGAAGGCGCCGCCGACGAAGAGGAACATGATCGGCGAATAATAGGCCGCCGCGGTCTTGTTCGCATCCGTCACTCCGGTGAGGGGGAGGACGATGAAAGGCAGCATGGCGGTGGCCGACAGCGGCATCGCCTCAGTCATCCACCAGACCGCCATCCACCAGACGAGCCCGGCGGTGTGCCATGCGGTGGGTGGCATCCCGGCAGGCGCGGCGATGAGCAGCGTGGCAAGAAGGCCTAGCGGACCTGCAACGAGGGCGAGGCGCTGCGCGTTCATGTGGCGGAACGGGCGCAAGTTGACACAGTTGACACTGTCCTGAGGAATAATTGCATTCGATCAGTACAGGGTTTTTGATCGACCCCCTCGATCAAAAGCCAGACTCTGCCCACGACCCGCATTCCATCGCCCTTTGCCCCGCCAGCGCAGCACGCCAGCCCCTCAAAGCCATAGGCGATGAAGGGTGCGGTAGGAAAACGGTTTTGGTGTCGGGATGGCGGCGGACCGACCGAAGTCCCGCGTTTCCGAGGGCGCGGGCACGAGCGTTCCATGGTCAGCTCGCCCGTCACCCCGCGCCTGACACGGAGTTGGGCTGCTTTGGCGCGGCGCTGAAGAAGAAAAGCCACGACCCGGATCAAGTCCGGGCCAACGGATTCCTTTGATGTTCTTATGCTGGAGCGGGCGATGTCTTGCGCCGGACACCCCCGCTCGCGGACCCTCTCCCCACGGGGGAGAGGGTTCGAAGCGTTTACTTGGGCGCGAGGACCATCAGCATCTGGCGGCCTTCCATGCGGGGGAAGGCTTCGACCTTGGCGATTTCGGCGACGTCGTCCTGCACCTTGCGCAGGAGGTTCATGCCGAGCTGCTGGTGCGAGAGTTCGCGGCCGCGGAAGCGGAGCGTGATCTTGACCTTGTCACCCTCTTCGATGAACTTCACGACATTGCGCATCTTGGTGTCGTAATCGTGGTCATCGATGTTCGGACGCATCTTGATCTCCTTGATCTCCTGCGTCTTCTGGCTCTTGCGGGCGAGGTTGGCCTTCTTCTGCGCTTCGTAGCGGAACTTGCCGACATCGAGGAACTTGCAGACCGGCGGATCGGCGTTGGGCGAGACTTCGACCAGATCGAGGCCGACTTCGGCAGCCTGATCAATCGCTTCGCGGGTGTACATGACGCCCAGATTTTCGCCGTTCTCATCAATCACGCGCACTTTGGGCACGGAAATGAGCTGGTTGTAGCGGGGGCCGGTCTTTACAGGGGGCGCCATCATGCGCCGGGGTGGGGGGGCTATAGTGCTTGCTCCTGATGTTTCAAAAATGGGGGAGGGCTTTGCGCCTGCCCCCGCGCGCTCATATCACAATGCGGCGGCAGATAAAGCGGGAAGGTTGGTTTGGGGTTAAGGTTTGCGGGCGCTGGTCTGATCGGCTTTCGCCTGGAGGATTTTGGTTCGCGCAGAGATCGCAGAGATCGCAGAGGGCTTTTGTTCGCACGGCGGCGCAGCGATACCAGGATGCGGCTTTGCGCCGGAGGTGATCCCTATCTCGACAAGCTTCGGCTGGAATTGAAGCGGCTTCGCCGCAAGGCTGGCCTCTTCGTGTTTTTGGATCTTTGCGCGAAATCGCCCACCTTCTTCTCTGCGTGCTCTGCGGTCTCTGCGCGAACCCTTCTTCTTGCAGCCCGTACCACTAGCCGAACAGGTGGCTTAAACTTGCCGCCACAAAGGGAAGCGGGCGAGTTTGCCGGCGGCGGGGACCAGAGCATCGATTGCGCGGGCGGGCTGGAGCGCGCCGAGAATGGCGGGATCGGCGGCGTTCATGCCGCCTGTCAGCGCGCCGAACGCGGGGAGGATAAGGCGGCGCTCGCTCGCGACGGCGCAGGGGCGCGAGACGCGGCGGCCGCGCGCGGTGACGGCGAACTTGGGGTGATAATGGCCGGAAAGCTCGAGGCCCGTCTCCCCCGGGCGGGCTTCGTGGCGCAGCGCAATGCCGCGCACGGTGAGTTCAGGGAGGCCGTTTGCTTCCACGCTCGTGTCCTGGCAATCGTGGTTGCCGGTGATCCATACCCAGTCCACCGCGCGCATCAGCGCATCGAGCATGCCGGCGGCGTGGGGTTCGAGCCGGGCGGGGCCGTGGCTGTCATGGAAATTGTCGCCGAGGCAGAACACGCGGCGCGCGCCGGTGGCGCGCAGGGCATCCGCGACTCGGCCAAGCGTCTCGCGGCTGTCGTAGGGCGGGAGCATCTGGCCGCGCTCGGCAAACCAGCTCGCCTTTTCGAGGTGGAGATCGGCGACGATCAGCGCGCGTTCCTCGGCCCAATAGAGCGCGCGCGAAGGGGCGAGCGCGAAGTCCTGCCCGGCAAATGGAAATGAGGCGAACGAAACGGGAACCATGGACAGGCCTTGCCGGATTGCGTTTGGCTTGGCAAGACTTGGCCTATGAGCATTGCACAAGAGGCCGGACAGGTCGTCGCCAAAGAGGATTGGAGCGCGGAGACTGGCCGCGCGCGGACCTGGTTCGAGAGCCTGCGGGATCGGATCTGCGCCGAGTTCGAGGCGATCGAGCGCGAGGCGGGGAGCGATGCCAGCTTTACCTACACGCCGTGGAAACGCGAGCATCACGGTGAGCCGGTTCCTGACGGCGGCGGCGGCGTGCAGGGCCTGATGAAGGGCAAAGTGTTCGAGAAGGTCGGCGTCAATGTTTCCACCGTGGGCGGCACGTTCAGCGCGGACTTTGCCAAGACGATGAACGGCGCGGACCCGGACAACCCGGCGTTCACCGCGACGGGGATCAGCCTGGTGGCGCATATGGCGAACCCGCATGTGCCCGCGGTCCACATGAACACGCGCTTCCTGACGACGCGCAAGGCGTGGTTCGGCGGCGGCGGCGATCTCAATCCGCCGATCCCCTACGATGAGGATACGGCGGATTTCCACGCGAGCTACAAAGCGGCGTGCGATGCGCATGATCCGGCCTATTACGACAAGTTCAAGGCCTGGGCGGACGATTACTTCTACATCCCCCACCGCAAGGTGCATCGGGGTGTGGGCGGGATCTTCTACGATCACCTCGAATGCGCGGACGATGCCGGGTTCGAGGCGAACTTCGCCTTTACCCGCGATGTGGGCGATGCCTTCCTCAACGTCTATCCGGCGCTAGTGCGGCGGCGGATGAACATGGATTGGACGCAGGACGACAAGCTGAAGCAGCTGACCTGGCGCGGGCGCTATGCCGAGTTCAACCTCGTCTATGACCGGGGTACGCTGTTTGGCCTCAAGACCGGCGGGAATATCGACGCGATCCTGATGAGCCTGCCGCCTGAGGCGGTGTGGGAATAGGATTTCGCGCAGAGAACGCAGAGATCGCAAAGTGAAGCAATGAAGGGAGGGAAGGCGGCTGCGCCGCAGGCTCTCTCCCGTCCTTTGCGATCTCTGCGTTCTCTGCGCGAAACTTATTCTGGCGCTGCGCCCACCTTGGCGGGGGCCCAAGTGCTCCAGACCAGCCAGAGCAGCGCCGCCGCCGGGATGGGCATCAGGTTGATCCCCAGCGGCAGCGCTGCGGCGCGGGTGGCTAGCGGCGAGAGCCAGATCAGCACCAGCAGGAACTTCTCCCACGGACGCCAGCCCTCGCGCTGGCCCATGCCGATGAGGAAGGCGATCGGCATGATCAGGAAGGGCAGATCGTAGCTGAAGAGATAGGGTGAGGCGAGCGCGGTGGCGGCGAGCAGCATGGCACCTGCGGCCTCGTCTGACGGGGCGCGGCGCCAGTAGAGGCAGGCCAGCGCGCCGGTGATGACCGTGATGACCGCCTGTCCATAGAGGGCGGCGGTCGTGCCGAAGAGGACGCGCAAGGCCGCATAGGGCGTGGACATGCGAAGGAAGAATTCGCCGGAGGTCTGCGCCATGAGGGTCTGGCTGACGGCAAAACTCTGCGGGTAGGCGCGCCAGGTGTCGATGCCGAAAACGAGTAGCGAGGCAAGGCACAGCGCGGCGGCCGAGGCAGCGGCGGCGGCAACGGCGGTCCACTTGCGCCCGGCGGCGAGCCAGAAGGGCACGAGGAGCGCGAGGTGCGGCTTGATCACCAGCAGGCCGAACAGTGCGCCGGACAGCGCCTGCGAGCGGCGCAGGGTCAGCACGGCGGCAATCAGCAGGGCGCCGGTGACGAAGCCGTTCTGCGCGTGGCTGGCGGCGAGGTAGGCGGCTGGGAAGGCGAGCACGACGAGGGTGCCCGCGCCGCCAGCGTTTGGCAGCGCGCGGCGGGCGACGAGGAACCACACGGCCCAGCCGGAAAGCGCCCAGACCAGCCACGCCGCCGCATAGGGCAGCAGCCCCAGCGGCGCGGCGAGGAACAGGTAGGGCGGCGGATTGACGTAGGCGACCATCTGGCCGGTCCCGGCGGCCATCTGCGCGGCATGTTCGGCCACGAGATCGTAGACGCGCGCTGCCGGCCCTGTCTGCAGGAGGCGGCCTGCCCCCCAGAAGGCGAGGAAATCGCTGCCCACGGAGCCGGTCGCCTCACGGAAGACCTTCACCATCATCGGCACGTAGGCGACGAGGATCATCGCGGCATAGACCCGCACGCGGCCGGCATCGAGCCAGGAGAGGGTGCGCAGGTTTGCCTTGAGCCGTGCTTCGAATGTTGCGCCTTCGCTCGACACGAACTTAGGTGGGCTGGGTGTGTCGGGCGTGTCGCTCATTGCACCCTTACGTGCCGCTGCGGTCTCGCATTGGCAACAGACGCGTGAAAGATTTGCCCGGTGGAGGCATTTTCCCTTGTCGGGAGCGCCGGGCCGGGGCCATCTATGGGTGAGATGCTGCGTCAATACGAACTTGTCGAACGTGTGCTCGCCTATGATCCGGATGCGGACGAGGCGATGCTGAACCGCGCCTATGTCTATACGGTGCAGAAACATGGCTCGCAGAAGCGCGCCTCGGGCGATCCGTACTTCTCGCATCCCGTTGAAGTTGCGGGCCTGATGACCGAGCTGAAGCTCGATCAGGAGACGATCATTACCGCGCTGCTCCACGATACGGTGGAGGATACGCTGGCCACCGTGGACGAGGTGGAGCGGCTGTTCGGCCCCGAAGTGGCGCGGCTGGTGGATGGGGTGACCAAGCTCTCGAAGATCGAGACGATGAGCGATACGGAGCGCGCGGCGGAGAACTTGCGCAAGTTCCTGCTCGCGATGTCCGAGGACTTGCGCGTGCTGCTGGTGAAGCTGGCGGACCGGCTGCACAACATGCGCACGCTGCACTACATCAAGAGCGAGGATAAGCGCCGGCGGATCGCGCGCGAGACGATGGAAATCTACGCGCCGCTGGCCGAGCGCGTGGGCATGTACGAATACATGCGCGAGATGCAGCTGCTGGCGTTCGAACAGCTGGAACCCGAAGCCTATGCCACGATCACCGGGCGGCTGACCGCGATCCGCACCGACGAGGGCGCGCAGGTCGATTCCATCGCGCTGGCGATCAAGCAGACGCTGGCGGAAGCGGGGCTGAAGGTGGAGGTTTCAGGGCGCGAGAAGCACCCGTTCTCGATCTGGCGCAAGATGGCCGAGCGCCATGTGAGCTTCGAGCAGATCACCGATATCATGGCGTTTCGCGTGCTGACCGATAGCGCGGAGGACTGCTACACCGCGCTGGGGTTGCTGCACCGCACCTGGCAGATGATCCCGGGGCGCTTCAAGGACTACATCTCGACGCCGAAGATGAACGGCTACAAGGGCCTGCACACCTCGCTGATCTACAACAACGCGATGCGCGTGGAAGTGCAGATCAAGACGCAGGAGATGCACCGGATCAACGAGTTCGGTCTTGCCGCGCACTGGGCCTACAAACAGGGCGCGCTGCCGGACGGGCAGGTGGGCTGGGTGCGCGATCTGGTCGAGATCCTGGAAGCGAGCCACGATCCGGACGAGCTGCTCGAAAACACGAAGATGGCGATCTATCAGGACCGCATCTTTGCCTTCACCCCCAAGGGCGCGCTGCACCAGCTGCCCAAGGGCGCGACGCCGATCGACTTTGCCTTTGCCGTGCACACCAATCTGGGCGCGCAGGCGGTGGGCGCGAAGATCAACGGGCGGCACGTGCCGCTGCGCACGCCGCTGGGCAACGGCGATGTGGTGGAGATCATCAAGAGCCGCAGCAGCGAGCCGCAACTTTCGTGGCTGGCCTTCGTCGTTACCGGCAAGGCGCGCGCCGCGATCCGCCGCGCAGTGCGTCAGAAGGAGCGCGCCGAGATCGCCGAGATCGGGCGCAAGCTCTATGACGAAATCGCCGAGCGGCTGCCGAGCAAGATCGGCAAGAAGGCACTGGCGGATGCGATCAAGCGGCTGAAATACGCCAATGAGGAAGAGCTGATGGTCGCCATCGGCAGCGCCAAGATCGATGACCGGCAGGTGATGGAAGCGCTGGTGCCGGGCAGCGCGAAGAACTTGCCCGCCAGCGAAGGCTGGCCGAGCCAGCAGCGCGCCATCGCGGTGCGCGGGCTGACCCCGGGCATGGCGTTCAAGCTGGCCGATTGCTGCCACCCGGTGCCCGGAGACCGCATCGTGGGCCTGCGGCGCGTGGGGCAGGGCGTGACCGTGCACGCCATCGATTGCATGAGCCTAGCCAATGGCATCGATGCCGACTGGATCGACCTTTCATGGGACGCGCGGACCGACGGCGCGGTGGGCCGCATCCGCGCGGAGCTTTATAACCGGCCGGGCACGCTCGCCGAAATGGCTGGCGTATTTGCCAAGAACCACGCCAATGTGGTTAATCTGGAGATGACCCAGCGCGAGAATCCGTTCCACACGTATGAAGTGGATCTGGAAGTGCGCGATCTGGCGCACCTGACGCGGATCGTCAGCGCGCTTCGCGCGAGCGACGCGGTGGCGCAGGCGGACCGGATCTAGGGAGAAGCTGATGCGGCGTGGAGGATGGCTGAACCGGCTGGCCGTTGTGGCTTGCGGCTTGCTGGCGCTATCGGGCACGGCGGTCCAAGCCGGCGAAGGGCTGCCCGATGCGCAGACACAGGCCTGGTGGGCGCTGACGCGCGAGCTTTCGTCTGATGCGATGGAGGGGCGCGATACGGGCTCGCCGGGGTATGACCGGGCGGCGGCGATTGTCGCGAAGCGCTTTGCGGCGGCGGGGCTGAAGCCGGTCGGCACCGATGGCGGCTGGTTCCAGCCGATCACGTTCGAGGACTTGCGGCTGAATGAGGCGGCATCGCGGCTCACCATCGGCGGGCAGCGGCTGCGCTTCAACCGCGAGGTGCAACTGGCACCCTCTGCGGCGACACCCAAGGCGCTGGCGGCACCCGCGACATTCCGGGGCTATTGCTCGGCGGAGGAGATCGGCGATGTGAGGGGGCAGCTGGTGGTCTGCCATGGCCGCCCGGCGCCGGCGCGGCTGAAGGGGTTCGACCGGGCGAAGGCGCTGCGCGCGGCGGGCGCGGCGGGCATGCTGCTGATCGCGGCGCCGGGGCTGCCGGGTGAGCCGATCCGCTGGCCCTTTGCCTATTCGCGCAGCGTCATGCCGCTGGAGGATGCGGTGAAGGTGAAGGCTGGGCCGCCGTGGCTTCAGGGCGTGCTCAATCCCAATGCACTGGCGCGGCTCACCACGCGGGCAGGCGATATCCTGAAGGCAGGCGCGGCGGGGGCGGAATTGCCGCGCGTGGAGCTGGGCGAGGCGAAAGCTGCGCTGGCGGTGCGGCGGCGGGTGACGCGTTCGGCCAATGTGCTGGGTCTGTTGCCGGGCACCGACCCGGCGCTTGCCGGAGAGGCCATCGTGATCGCGGCGCATCTCGACGGTTACGGGCGCGGCGAGCCGGTGAACGGCGATGGGCTTTACAACGGCACGCTGGATGATGCTGCCTATGTCGCGCTGCTGGAGCAATTTGCCGCGATGCGCACCGGCAAGGGGCTGAAGCGGCCGGTCCTGTTTGCGGTGTTTACCGGAGAGGAAAAGGGGCTGTGGGGCTCGCGCTGGTTCGTGCGGCATCCGACCGTGCCGCTGGCCTCGCTGGCGGCGGTGATCAACCTCGATCAGGTGCGGCCGCTCTATCCGCTGAAGCTGATGACGGTACATGGCCTCAAGGAAAGCACGCTGGGCGCACTGGTGCGGCAGGTGGCGGAGGCGCGCGGGATTGCGGTGCAGGAGGACCCCGAGCCTGAGCGCGATCTGCTGCGCCGGTCAGACAACTGGCCGCTGATGGAAGCGGGGGTGCCGGGGACGAGCTTCGTCTTTGCGACGTATAACGAGAGCTCTCGCGCGCGGTATCGGGATTGGTACGAGCGGCGCTATCACCACCCGGCGGATGACCTTTCCACGCCGGTGGACTGGCAGGCAGCGGCCGATTTCAACCGCTTCTTCACCGGGCTGACCGAGGCGGCGGCGGATGCACCGGCGCGGTTTGTGTGGACTGCGGGAAGCAAACCCGGGGAGCGCTGAGCGCTCCCCGGGCGGGCTGGATCAGTAGAAGATGTCGTAGATCACGTCGACCACTTCGCCCGAGTAGATATCCACGAGCAACGCGTCGTCGTAGTAGCGGACCCAGCGATAGGGACCATCGACCGGCGGCAGGCGATAGGCCCAGGGATCGGCGATCCAGTAGCGCTGGTCGTAGAACGGGGCGCCGATGACCACGCCGATGCTGAAGCGGTTATAGGAATAGCCCTGCCACGGCGCCGAATAGTAGCCGAGGTTGAAAACGGAGCGGTGGCTGTTGCGCCAGCCGGACCAGTTGTAGCGGTTGTCGCGCCGCCAGCCGTTGCGGTCCCACCCGCGCCCGCCGTTGTTGTAGGCCCAGGCATTGCCGCGCCAGCCGTTGTTGCCGCGCCAGCCGTCGCGATCCCGGTCCCGGTCACGGTTCCAATCGCGCGAGGCGTTGGAACCCCAGCCGCCACGATTCCACTGGCCGTTGTTGTTGCCACCGTTGTTGTTGCGGCGCCAATCGTCATTGCGGTTGCCGTCGCGGTCGCGGTTCCAGTTGCCGCGCCCATTGTTCTGCCACTGCCCGGCCGTGTTGCCCCGTCCGGCGTTGTCCCGTCCGTCGTTACCCCGTTCGGCGTTGTCGCGTCCGGCGTTGTTGCCCTGCCAGCCGTTGTTGCCGCGATTGGGATCGACATAGGTCGGGTTGCGCGTGCCCCAGGCCGGGGCCCCGGTGCGGGGCTGCTGGGCCTGACCGCCCTGCGACCATGCCGGACGACCGAAGACGGGCTGGCCGGTGGGGTTCACGCCGTTGCCGCGATCACCGCGTTCCCGGTCTCCGTTGTTGCCCTGCCATGCCTGACGACCCTGCCAGCCACCCTGGTTGGCGGGCGGCGCGGGGCGGGCGGGCTGCTGGGCATTGCTCGGCGGTGATGCCGGACGGCTCTGCCAGCCGGAAGGCGCGGCTGCCGGAGCAGGGGCGCGGTTCTGCCATGCGGGGGCCTGGGCAGGAGCAGAGCGCTCCATGCGTCCGGCACCGCGTTCACCGCGATCGGGGCGTTCCTGCGCGCTGGCGGAGGCGGGCAACAGTGCCGCCGTGCCCAGCAGGAGGGCAAGAAGTGCGGATGCGCTGCTTTTCAAAACGGACTTCGTTGCCATGGTCCCGGCTCCGGTTACATGGGGCTCCGACTCGCTCGGGGCCTCCCATGTCTCCTGAGTATAGCACGTGGGCTGTCCTATGGCTGAACCATGACAGTGGCATCCGTTCATGTTGTAGCTTTCCAATATGAACGAATCGAGCCGTCAGCGCGTCAGCTTCTTGTAGGCGAGGCGCGTCGGGCGGTCGGCGGCGTCGCCGAGGCGGCGGCGCTTGTCTTCCTCGTAGGCCTCGAAGTTGCCTTCGAACCATTCAACATGGCTGTCACCCTCGAACGCGAGGATGTGGGTGGCGAGGCGATCGAGGAAGAAGCGGTCGTGGCTGATGACCACGGCGCAGCCGGCGAAGTTCTCGATGGCTTCTTCGAGTGCGCGCAGGGTTTCGACGTCGAGGTCGTTGGTCGGTTCGTCGAGCAGGAGGACGTTGCCGCCCTGCTTGAGCATCTTGGCGATGTGGACGCGGTTGCGTTCACCGCCGGAAAGCTTGCCGACGTTCTTCTGCTGGTCCTGGCCCTTGAAGTTGAACGCGCCGACATAAGCGCGCGTGCTCATGTCCTGCTTGTTGACCTTCATGTAGTCGAGCCCGTCGGAGATTTCCTCCCAGACGTTCTTCTTCGGATCGAGGTGATCGCGGCTCTGGTCGACATAGCCAAGGCGCACCGTCTGGCCGATCTCGATCGTGCCGCTGTCGGGCGTTTCCTGACCGGTGATGAGCTTGAACAGCGTGGACTTGCCCGCGCCGTTCGGCCCGATCACGCCGACGATGCCGCCCGGCGGGAGGAGGAACGAGAGGTTCTCGAACAAGAGCTTGTCGCCATAGGCCTTGGAGATGTTCTTGGCCTCGATCACCTTGCCGCCAAGGCGTTCTGGCACCTGGATGACGATCTGGGCCTTGTTGATCACGCGGCTTTCGGTCGATTCCACCAGCTGGTCGAACGCCTTGATGCGGGCCTTGCTCTTGGTCTGGCGGCCCTTGGTGCCGGCGCGGATCCAGTCGAGCTCGTCCTTGATCGCCTTCTGCTTGGAGGTGTCCTCGCGCTCTTCCTGTTCGAGCCGCTTGGCCTTGGCTTCGAGGTAGGTCGAGTAGTTGCCCTCGTAGGGGAAGTACTTGCCGCGATCGAGTTCGAGGATCCAGCCAACGACGTTATCGAGGAAGTAGCGGTCGTGGGTGATCATCAGCACCGCGCCGGCATATTCCTTGAGGTGGTTTTCCAGCCAGTTGACGCTTTCGGCATCGAGATGGTTGGTCGGCTCGTCCAGCAGCAGGATCGAGGGCTTCTGGATCAGCAGGCGGGTGAGCGCGATGCGGCGCTTTTCACCGCCCGAGAGGTTGTCGACCGGCCAATCGCCGGGCGGGCAGCGCAGAGCCTCCATCGCGATTTCGAGCTGGTTGTCGAGTGTCCAGCCATCGACCGCGTCGATCTTGTCCTGCAGTTCGGCCATCTCGGCGCCGAGCGCATCGAAATCAGCGTCTTCCTCGCCCATTTCCATGCCGATCTGGTTGAAGCGATCGACCATGTCGGCAATCGCGCGCGCGCCGTCCTTGACGTTTTCGAGCACGGTCTTGCTGGTGTCGAGCTGCGGCTCCTGCTCGAGATAACCGACGGTGATGTTCTCGCCCGGCCAGGCTTCGCCCGTATAGTCCTTGTCGATCCCGGCCATGATCTTGATGAGCGTCGACTTGCCCGCGCCGTTGGGGCCGACGATACCGATCTTGGCACCCTGATAGAACTGCAGGTTGATGTTGCTCAGCACCGGCTTGGGCGCGCCGGGGAAGGTCTTGGTCATGTTCTTCATGACGTAGGCGTATTGGGCGGCCATCGGAGGTCCTTGATATGCGAAACTGTTGGGTTGCGGCGCGCTCTACAGGGGTGCGGGCTGGCGGGCAAGCGGGGCGAGGGCGCCTTGTCGATCCGGGCGCGGGGTTCTGATAGGGGAGGGGCCTGCTGCGCGCCGGGCCGCGCTTTGACAAGGAGCTGAGTGATGAAGAGTTTCGCGCGCAATCTGGCACTGATGGCGTTGGCCATCCCCGGTGCGGCCATGGCGGCGCCCGCTGCCGACAAGGGCGATGCGGCGTGGGATTTCATCGCGGGGCTGACGAGCGAAGTCGGCCAGCGGCTGGCGGGCAGCGAGGCCGAGGCGCGCGGGCGTGCGTGGGCGGCGGAGAAGCTGAAGGCGCTGGGGTTCCGCAATGTGGCCATCGAGCCGGCGATGACGCGCGCCTATGTGCGCGGGACGGACGCGGCGCGGCTGGTCTCGCCGGTGCCGCAGAAGCTGGCGGTGACCGCGCTGGGCTTCAGCGGGACGACACCCGATGCCGGAATCGACGGCGATGTGGTCTATTTCGCCTCGCTCGAGGCGCTGCAGGCGGTGCCGGCGGGATCGCTGAGCGGCAAGATCGTGTTCCTCGACCACGCGATGAAGGCGGCGCAGGATGGCAGCGGCTATGGTCCCTACGGGCAGGCGCGGCGCGCGGGGCCTGCGGTGGCCGCGACCAAGGGGGCGATGGGAATCGTCATTCGCTCGATCGGGACGGACAGCCACCGCAATCCGCACACCGGCGTGACCAATTGGCCAGCGGGGGTCATGCCGATCCCGGCCGCGGCGGTATCGAACCCCGATGCGGACATGCTGGTGCGGCTGGTGGGCAAGGGCAAGGCACTGCGCCTCGCGCTGACGCTGACCGGGCGGACCGCCGAGAGCCTGCCGACGGGCAACGTGATTGGCGAACTGCCCGGGCGCGATCCTTCGCTGCCGCCGATCCTCGTCGGCTGCCATCTCGATAGCTGGGATCTGGGCACCGGTGCGCTCGATGATGGCGCGGGCTGCGCGATCGTGACGGCGGCGGCGCTGAAGGCGCAGGAAGCGGGGCCGACGCTGCGCACGATCCGCGTGCTGCTGGCGGGCGCGGAGGAAATCGGCGCGGCGGGCGGCGCAGCCTATGCCAAGGCGCATCCCGAGCGGCACGGGCTTGCCATGGAGAGCGATTCGGGCGCGGACCGGGTGTGGCGCGTGGAGATGAAGTTTGCGCCGGCCAATGCCGCGCTTTCGGACAAGGTGGCCGCAGCATTAGCGCCGCTCGGCATCGTGCGCGGCAAGGGCGAGGTCGAGGGCGGGGCGGATGTCGGCCCGGTGATCAAGGCGCAGAAACTGGCGGTGATCGACCTGACGCAGGACATGACGCACTACTTCGACATTCACCACACGCCCGATGACACGCTCGACAAGATCGACCGCGCGGCGCTGACGCAGAATGTCGACGCCTGGGCGGCGGTGCTGGGCGTGGTGGCGAATGCGGCGGAGGATATCGCGCCGGCGGAGTGAAGATCAGGCGGCGGTGCGGGCCTTGAAGAAGGCGATGACGTCTTCTTCGACCTGCTTCGTGGCGCTGCCGGGTTCGTCGATAAGGTGCCAGGTGAGCACCGAATGCGGCGCAATGGGGGCTGCCGGGTTGGCATCCGCGTCGGGAAGTTCGACCGTTACGCAGCGCTCTCCGAAGGTCTCTTTCAGCATGGCGAAGCGCGCGTCGGGGACGAAGCTGTCGCTTGGGAAGCGCAGTGCCATCAGGTGCAAGTCTTCTTCCTCGAACCGGCGCTTGGCACAGGCGATTTCATCGGCGCTCGCATCGATCCGCGCGGCGCCCTTTTTGCCCAGCGGGAGCGAGGGCTGCGAGAGGACCGGGGCCACGACCGCAGGCTCGGTCATCATCGCGAGCGCGAAGCCGCCGGTGAAGCACATGCCGACCGCGCCGACCCCGCGCCCGCCGCATGTCGCGTGGGCATGCCGCGCGAGCGCGCGAAGCCAGTCGACGATGGGGCTCGACTTGCCATTGGCCCAGACGTTGAATTCGCGGCGCACGCAGATTGCCCAGAGCATCTGGCCGACGGTGTAGGCCTTTGTGGGTTTGCGCCCATCCTCGCCGAACAGGCTGGGGCAATAGACTGTCATCCCCTGCGCCGCGACGCGGTCTGCAAAGCGCAGCACTTGCGGGTGGAGGTTGGGCATTTCGTGCATGACGATGACCGCGGGGCCGCTGCCCTTGCGCCAGACGCGGCGCGTATAGGGGCCATCGTTGAAATCGAAAGCTTCGTAACCGGCGAAGGCTTCTGGATTCTTCATGCCCGATCCCCTCTCCCAACCCTCTCCCCTGAAGGGGAGAGGGCTATTTGGCTGGATCAGAGGCGTTCGATGATGATCGCCGGGGCCATGCCGCCCGCTGCGCACATCGTGACGAGGCCGTAGCGGCCGCCCGAGCGTTCGAGTTCATCGAGCGCGGTGCCGATGAGGATCGAACCGGTCGCGCCGATCGGGTGGCCGAGCGCCATGGCGCCGCCGTTGATGTTCACCTTGGCGCGGTCGAGTTCGAGATCGCGGATGAACTTTTCGGCAACGACGGCGAACGCCTCGTTGATTTCCCAGACGTCGATGTCTTCCTTGGTCAGGCCCGCCTTGGCGAGGACCTTCTTGGCAGCGGGAACCGGCGCGTTGAGCATCAGCGTGGGATCATCGCCCTGGTTGGCATAGGCGACGATGCGCGCGCGGGGCTTCAGGCCATGCTTTTCGGCATAAGCGGGCGAGGTGATGAGGAGCGCAGCGGCGCCATCGACCACGCCCGAGGAATTGCCTGCGTGGTGGACGGGCTTGATCTCCACGTCCGGATAGCGGCGGTTGATCTGCTTGCGGAAGGTAACGCCGCCGCCGAGATCGAAGTCCATCATGCCGGCGAACGCGGGCTTGAGGCTGGCGAGGCCTTCCGCAGTCGTTTCGGGGCGGGGGAATTCCTCGTGGTCGAGAGCGACCGAGCCGTCTTCGTTGTAGACCGTGATCAGCGACTTGTTGAAGCGGCCTTCCTTGATCGCGACATCGGCGCGCTGCTGGCTGACGAGCGCGAGCGCATCGAGCGCTTCACGCGAAATGCCCTCGATCGTGGCGATGGCATCGCCGCAGATGCCCTGGTGCGATTGCGGGTGGATCTCGTCGAGCGCCTTGTTGCCCGAGCCCATCAGGCGCGGCGGGAAGCCGGCGTTGGCTTCGGCAGCGGCGTTGGCGGCGGTGAAGCTCATCATCTCGGTGCCGCCCGCGATGACGCAGTCTTCCATCCCGGACATGACGGTGGCGGCCGCGAGGTTCACCGAAGTGATGCCGCCGCCGCAGAACCGATCCAGCGTGGTGCCGCTGGCGCTGATGTTGAAGCCCGCGGCCAGCGCTGCCATGCGGCCCAGATCGCCGCCCTGCTTGCCGACCTGCGAGGAGGTGGACCAGATGATGTCGTCCACCGTGCCGGTATCGAGATTGTTGCGCTCGGCAATGGCCTTCATGACCGTGGCGGCGAGGTGCTGCGGGTGCAGGTGCGACAGCGCGCCCTTGCCCGGCTTGCCCACCCCGCGCGGGGTGCGGACGGCATCGATGATATAGGCTTCGGCCATGTCAGACTCTCCCAAGTACGTTAATCGAGCGATTAAACCGCTGCGCGCGCCTGCGCAAGGGGGAACCTCGACAGCGGTGCGGGGCGCGGCTTATGGTGGGCGCACAATCACCAATAGGAGCCCACCATGCTGCACGCCGAACTGCTGGAGCAGGCCCGGAGCCTTGAGCCGCAGATCACTGCGCTGAGGCGCGCGATCCATGCCGAGCCGGAGCTTGGGCTGCACACGCCGCTGACCGCCGGCAAGGTGCGCGCGGCGCTGGCGCATCTGCCGCTGACGTGGCGCGAGGGGCCTTCGACGACAGGGCTGGTCGCGACGCTCAAAGGCGGAGCAGGCGAGGGCCGCCGCGTGCTGCTGCGCGGGGATATGGATGCGCTGGAGATGCCCGAGGAGACCGGGCTGGAATTTGCCTCGCAGTTCGCGGGGCGGATGCATGCCTGTGGGCACGATGCGCATACGGCGATGCTGGCGGGGGCGGCGGAGCTGCTCTGCGCGCGGGCAGACAAGATTGCCGGCGAAGTGCAGTTCATGTTCCAGCCGGGCGAGGAAGGGCACCACGGCGCGCGGTTCATGATCGACGACGGACTGCTGGAACCGAAGGCAGACGCTGCCTTTGCGCTCCACATCATGCCCAACAGCCCGCACGGGATCGTGGCAGGGCGCGCCGGGCCGCTGCTGGCTTCGGCAGACCGGTTCGAGATCACGGTGAAGGGCGATGGTGGCCATGCCTCCATGCCGCACGATACACTGGATCCGCTGCCGGTGGCCTGCGAGATCGTCAGCGCGATCCAGGCGATGGTGACGCGCAAGTTTTCGGTGGCGGACCCGGTGGTGGCGACGGTTTCCAAGATCGAGGCGGGGACGGCCTACAACGTGATCCCGGATGCGGCGCATCTGCTGGGCACGATCCGCACGCTTTCGCCCGCTTCGCGCGCAAAACTGCACGAGGCGCTGCCGACGCTCGCCCGGCATATCGCTGCGGCACACGGGCTGACCGCTGAGACGGCGATCATTCCGGGCTTTCCGGTGACGATCTGCGACGCGCGCGCGGTCGATCTGGGCGCGGCAGTGGCGGAAGAAATTGCCGGTGAAGGCAGGTTCCACCGGATGGCGCACCCGATCATGGGGGCGGAGGATTTCTCCTATGTGCTGGAGCAGATGCCGGGCGCGATGTTCTTCCTTGGCGTGGCGCCGCAGGGGGCGGACTGGAAGAGCTGCTGCTCGATCCATTCGACGCGGATGATGCTGGATGAAAGCGTGATGCCGCTCGGCGCGGCGATGCTGGCGGGCTGTGCGGAGCGGTTTCTGGCGGAAGGCTTTGCGTGAGGTGCAATGTTGCCGTCTTGAAGGGCTGGCATCGCGGGCGGTGATCTGACAGGGGCTGCCACATGCAAGACCGGGTTCTGCCGCTGAGCGGCATTCACAATTTTCGCGACTATGGCGGCTACGGCGCGCGGGGCGGCATGGTGCGTAAAGGGCATCTGTGGCGTTCGGGGCATCACTTCGATGCGACGCCGGACGATCTCGATGTGGTGCACCGCATCGGCATCGCGCGGGTGATCGACTTGCGCGGGGATAGCGAGCGCGCTTCGTTTCCGTGTCTGCGGCATGAGCAATGGGCGGGGCAGGTGGTGTTTTACCCCGGCGAGACGGCCGGAGATCATGGCAGGGCGGTGCATGATGAGGCCGCTGCTGGCGTGCGGACTGCGGACGATGCGCGGGCCGCGATGGTGAAGCTTTACGACAAGCTGCCGTTCCGCCCGGTGCTGGTGGGCACGTTCCGGCTCTACCTGCAGACCCTTGCCGAGGACCATGGGCCTAGCCTGCTGCACTGCTTTGCCGGCAAGGACCGCACCGGCGTGGGCGCGGCTATCGTCCACCGGCTGCTGGGCGTGCATGCGGACGACGTGATGGCGGACTACCTCCTGACGAACACGGCCGGCAATTCCGAGGCACGGATCGCGGCGGCGGCAACCAATGTGCGCGCGAGCTTCGGCCCGATGATGACTGATGACGCGCTGCGCACGATCATGTCGGTGCAGCCGGAGTTTCTGGAGAGCGCCTTCGCCGCGATGGAGCGCGAGCACGGGACGTTCGAGGCCTATGCGGAGGCGGTGCTGGGCGCGGATGCGGCGCTGGTGGCGCGGCTTGAGGAGCGGTTGGTGGTGTGAGGGGTGGCATGACTGACGAGGAAATCGCCGTGATCGAGCAGCGGTGCGAGCGAGCGACCGCCGGGCCGTGGGTTTCGTTCGTCGAAGGACGGGATCATTTCGGGGGCGACAGTATCATTCAGACGCCTCACAGCGATCTCAATCTTCTTGGCGGCAATGCAGCGGATCAGGATTTTGTTGCCACTTCTCGCGAGTATGTACCGGCGCTGATCGCCGAGATACGCAGGTTGCGGTCGCTGCTCGGCCTATAAGTTGCAAGAAGCCAACCCCAAGTCCGCTCACCCTGAGCTTGTCGAAGGGTGCTGGCGCAGCGGTTGCGTATGATGCTTCGACAAGCTCAGCCTGAGCGGGGTTGGTGATACAGCGCCGGGAAGGGCGGCCGGTGTGCTTCAGGCGCTCGTCCTTGTCATCACCACCGCGTCAAACCGCCGGTCCGCCAAGTCCTCCGGCGTGATCCACCATTGCAGTGCGCCGCCGCCGAAGTGATGGCCGATGGCGGGGTTGGTCGGCAGTTCGAGCAGCAGCAGGTGCGTTGGGGCCAGCTCCGCTTCGCCGCTGGCAGGAGCGAGCAGACGCGCCGGGGGCGGGGCGATCACGCCTTCGGGTGTGCGCCGGGCGAGGGCGTGCCGGTATGCGACTCGGGCGGTGATCTCTTCGGGGAACTTGGCCGCTTCCTGCGGGGAGGCGTGCAGCGTCGTCTCGATCGCGGCTTCGACGGCCTCGGGAATCACCCGTTCGGCCAGGGCGCGGTGGGTGGCGAGCCAATCCCAGAAGGCCTTGCGCACGGGCGGGGCGATGGGGGCGAGCGCGGGGTTGCCGAGCGCGTGATCGAACCAGGCCTGCGCTTCCTCGCGCACGGCCTTGAGCTGGGCGGCGCGTTCGTCCGCGTCAAGGCTGGGGTAGGGATCGTGGACGACGGTGCGCGATGCGCGGTCCGCCTCGCGCACGAGGGCGGCGGAGGTGATCTGCACGGAGATCCAGTCCTGCGGATAGCCGTACCACAGCGGTTCGAAGCCCTGACCATCAGGCCCATGAAAATCCGCGTGATCCAGCGCTGGCGCGAGTTCGTTCTGCCCTTGCGCATCGAGCAGGGCGCGCGCGGTGGCGGAATTGTGCGGCCAGCGGGGTGAGTCCGATTCGGGCAGGGCGATCGACCGCGGCACGACGGGCCAGCGGGGCAGGATCTGCGTGCCGTGCTCGGGCGTGAGTGCCCAGGGCCAGACCAGCGCGGCTTCATCGCCATAGGCCATGGCGAGGCCCGGCGGCACATCGAGTGCGTGCCACGGCATTCCCGCATAGCCCTGCGCGTGGATCACCCGGAAGGCATCGCCGGGGCCCCAATTGCAATCGAGGAACACGGCCAGCGCGCCTTCGGAAGGCAGCAGGCCGAGGCCTGCCTCGTCGGGCACTTCGGCAAGATCGATCTGGAGGAGGAAATGGAGCGGCTTGCCGGTGCCTGGATGGACCGGCCATTCCGCTGTGCCAGGAAGCACCGGGGTGCCGCCAAGCCAGCTGCGGCCTTCGGGCGCGCGGTGCGGGGGGAAGTGCTGGCGCAGCACCACGGCCTGCCGCGTGGAGGCGGCGAGCGGGGCCGGTGCTTCGGGCGATGTGGCTGCCGGTTCGGGCTCGCCCGGCTCCTCAAGCTCTGCATAGGGGGCAGCGGGCAGCGCATTGGCGGCCTCGGCCTCGGCCAGCGAAGCGGCTGAAATCATGCGGCTGCGGCCGACTTTTTGCGGCAGGGCTTCGGGTTCGGGTTCGGGCTCGGCGGCATCATCCGCGGCCTTCCGGCGCTTTGCCTGTTTCGGCTTGCGCGGCTTTGGTTCCTGCAGCGCGCGTTGGCGCAGCCAGTACCAGATCAGCGCGATGAGCCCCAGCGCGCTGGCAATGAAGATGGCGAAGATTGCGACTAGGGCGAGCACGCGTTCACCTTTCCGGTGTTACGCTGCGGCATTAGGCCCAAACCTGCAACAAATGGTTATTTTGGGGTGAAGGGGCCGGTTCGGCGTTTTTCAGTCTGGCGCTGCGCGTTGGCGCTCTGGCTTTCCGCCTGCGCAGGGATGACGAAGGGGGAGGCGGGGACGCCCAACAAAAAAGGGGCGGGAGATCGTCCCGCCCCTCTTCAACTCGGTTTGATGCCAATCAGGCTTCGACGGCCATGGCCGTTTCGAGGTTTTCGACGATGGCCTCGAAGAACTTCTCGGTGGTCATCCACGGCTGGTTGGGGCCGATGAGGATGGCGAGGTCCTTGGTCATCTTGCCGCTCTCGACCGTTTCGATGCACACGCGCTCGAGCGTTTCGGCGAATGTCACCACTTCGGGGGTCTCGTCGAACTTGCCGCGATAGATCAGGCCGCGCGTCCACGCGAAGATCGAGGCGATCGGGTTCGTCGACGTGGCCTTGCCCTGCTGGTGCTGGCGGTAGTGGCGCGTGACGGTGCCGTGCGCGGCTTCGGCTTCGATCGTCTTGCCATCGGGCGACATGAGGACCGAGGTCATCAGGCCGAGCGAGCCGAAGCCCTGCGCCACGGTGTCCGACTGCACGTCGCCATCGTAGTTCTTGCAGGCCCAGACGAACTTGCCCGACCACTTGAGCGCCGAGGCGACCATGTCGTCGATCAGGCGGTGTTCGTAGACGATATCGGCGGCGGCGAACTTTTCCTTGAAGCCTTCGGTTTCGAACACTTCCTGGAACAGATCCTTGAAGCGGCCGTCATAGGCCTTGAGAATCGTGTTCTTGGTCGAGAGGTAGACCGGCCAGCCGAGGCCGAGGCCATAGTTGAACGAGGCGCGGGCGAAATCGCGGATCGAATCGTCGAGGTTGTACATCGCCATGGCGACGCCCGCGCTCGGGAAGTCGAACACGTCGAGATCGATCTTCTGGCCGTCATCGCCGTCCCACACGAGGCGCAGCTTACCGGGGCCGGGGATGAGGGTGTCGGTCGCCTTGTACTGATCGCCGAACGCGTGGCGGCCGACGACGATGGGATCGGTCCAGCCCGGCACGAGGCGCGGCACGTTCTGGATCACGATGGGCTCGCGGAACACGACGCCGCCGAGGATGTTGCGGATCGTGCCGTTGGGCGACTTCCACATCTTCTTGAGCTTGAATTCCTCGACCCGCTGCTCGTCCGGCGTGATCGTGGCGCACTTCACGCCGACGCCATATTCCTTGATCGCGTTGGCCGAATCGATGGTGATCTGGTCGTTCGTCTCGTCACGCTTCTCGACCGAGAGATCGTAGTACTTCAGATCGATATCGAGATAGGGAAGGATCAGGCGTTCGCGGATCCACTGCCAGATGATCCGCGTCATTTCGTCGCCATCAAGCTCGACGACAGGATTCTTCACCTTGATCTTTGCCATGGTTTTGTATGCCTTCCCCGGGGAGGTGATCTAAAGAAATTTGGCGTTCCTTAGCAGGCGCTTGGCGGCGCGCAAGCGGTCCAATCTCACCAAAGGGCAAGGCGCGTCAGGATTCGCGCGGTTTGGGTCTGGACAGCAGCGGGGGGGCGGCTCTAGACATTTAACCAAGCGATTAAGCGCCGATCAAAGGAGAGATGCCGTGAGCGATGCACCCGAAGTCCTGACCGAAGTGGACGGCAACGTCCTGATCGTCACCATCAACCGGCCCGAAGCCAAGAATGCGATGACCAAGGCGGCTGCCGAAGGAATCGCTGCGGCGATGGATCGCTTCGACGCCGATGTGGACCTGCGCTGCGCGATCCTGACCGGCGCGGGCGGCACGTTCTGCTCCGGCATGGACCTCAAGGGCTTCCTGCGCGGCGAGCGGCCGAGCGTGCCGGGTCGCGGGTTTGGCGCGCTTTCGCAGTGGACGCCAAAGAAGCCGATCATCGCCGCGGTCGACGGCTATGCGCTGGCGGGCGGCATGGAGCTGGCGCTCTCGTGCGATCTGATCGTGGCAAACCGCGCGTCCAAGTTCGGCATCCCCGAAGCGAAGCGCGGCCTTGCGGCGGCGGCTGGCGGCCTGATCAAGCTGCCGCGCCAGATCCCGCCGCGCATCGCGATGGAACTCGCGCTGACCGGCGATTTCATCGATGCGGAACGCGCCTATGCGCTGGGCTTCATCAACGAGATCACCGATGGCCCCTCGCTGGAAGCCGCCAAGGCGCTGGCCGCTCGCGTCGCAGCCAATGGCCCGCTGGCGCTGATCGCGTCGAAGGCCATCGTGCGCGATTCGCACGAGTGGACCGAGGAGAACATGTGGGACAAGCAGGAGGCCTATATCGCGCCTGTATTCACCTCGTCCGATGCGCGCGAGGGCAGCCTTGCGTTCGCCGAGAAGCGCAAGCCCAACTGGCAGGGCAAGTAAGCCCGCTGGATCACCCATGACCCGCTCATGCTGAGCTTGTCGAAGCATCAGGCGCACAGGTCGCGCCTGCACCTTTCGACAGGCTCAGGGTGAGCGGTCTTGTAAGCGGGCAGCTTGGTTCACGCTGCCTGCAACCCAACAAAAAACCCCGCCGAGGCGGGGTTTTCGAAGCGATGGTGGGCGTAGCAAGGATTGAACTTGCGACCCCTACGATGTCAACATAGTGCTCTACCACTGAGCTATACGCCCGCACCATCACGCTTCCGCTGCGCCGGAGCGCTTCGGAGAGGCAGCCCATTAGCCTTGGGCGGCTGGACTGGCAAGGGGGGTTTTTCTGACTCCTCCGACCGTGCGATTGGAAGAAGTTACCCCTCCGTCAGTCCTGCGGACTGCCACCTCCCCAAATGTGCCGCGCAAAGATGGAAAGGATCAGGACGTCAGCGCAGATTGCCGGTCATCGGCGAATCGGCGAAGACGCGTTCCACTTCCATCACGAGATCGCGCAAGTGGAAGGGTTTCGACAGCACGCGCGCGCTTGGTGCCTCGCGGTTGGCCTTGAGCGTGACGGCAGCAAAGCCGGTGATGAACATGACCTTGGTGGCCGGGCTGATCTCCGCGCAGCGTTGCGCGAGTTCGATCCCGTCCATTTCGGGCATGACGATGTCCGACAGCAGCAGGTCGAAATGCTGGTGTTCCAGCAGGGGCACCGCCTCGGTGCCGCGATCGACCGACACCACTTCGTAGCCCGCGTTCTCGAGCGCGCGTGCGAGGTAGGTGCGCATCGCTTCTTCGTCTTCGGCGAGGAGGATTCGAATCATGGTCACCTTCAATCGTCTTGCCAGTCTGCCTGGACCCGGTCAGCCTGGGCTTCTGTGCCCGCGAGCCGTAGCTGACGGCATTCCTTATCCGAATGCCTAAACCCGTGCAGGTTAAGATTCCGTCCAGATCGGCTCCCGGGACTTAATCGCAATCGCAAAAGGGCAAACTCCGAACCCGCGCCGGGGATGGGCGATTTCCGGCCTGCAAAGCACCATGGAGCACTTTGACATACGCGCCAAACCCCTGCAGCTTTTGGTCATGGATCGACTTTTTGCGTCGCCGGGCGAATCGCCTGCGCACGACAGTGCCGCAAGCTTCAACGGGGCCACCGCCTCGAGTGGAGGAAGTGTCCCCGGTCTGGAGGGTTCACCTGCCTTCACCGTGTGGCAGAGCGATCCTTCGCCGGTGCCGGTGGTGATCGCGGTGCCGCATGCCGGACGCAGCTATCCGCCTGAACTGGTTTCGCGGATGCGCCAGCCTGCCTATAGCGCGCCGCGGTTGGAGGACCGGCTGGTCGATCTGGTCGGCCGCGCGGTGGCGGACCGCACCGGCGCGGCGCTGCTGGTGGCGCATGCGCCGCGCGCGATGATCGATCTCAACCGCGCCAGCGACGATATCGATTGGGACATGGTCGGCGGCGGGGCACCGGATGCCAGCTCCCTGCCGGTCGCTTCTTCAACCTGGCGCCGCGCGCGCAGCGGGCTCGGCCTCGTGCCGCGGCGGCTGCCGGGGCTGGGTGAACTGTGGAAATGGCCGATCGCGCACGATGACCTCGCCGCGCGGATCGAAGGGGTACACCAGCCTTATCACACCACGCTGGCGGCCCTGCTCGAAAACGTGCGGGGACGCTGGGGGGCGGCGCTGCTGATCGACCTGCATTCGATGCCGCCGTTGCCGGCGCGCGCGGGTGAACCGGCGGCGGAGTTCGTGGTGGGCGACCGGTTCGGCGCGGCCTGCGACGGCGTGCTGGTGGCGGAGGCCTTTGCCGCGCTGGGGCAGGCGCGGCGGCTGACGGCGCACAACCGCCCATACGCGGGCGGTTATGTACTGGAGCGGCATGCCCGCCGGCAGGCCGGTGTGCATTGCCTGCAGCTGGAAATCGACCGGCGGACCTACCTCGACGCCGCTCTGGCCGAACCGGGGCCGGGGCTCGATGAAACGATCGAGGTGGTTGCAGCGCTCGTCCAGCGCATGGCGATTGCGGTCGCCGATCTGGGCCGCGAGCGCGGCTTCTGGCGCGCGGCGGCAGAATAAATCCTTGAATCCAAGAAAAAACCGCCTGGAGCATTGCTCCAGGCGGCCAAGGTTCAGGGAGGAGGTGCACCAGGTGCACCCGCCGCGCCGAGCCATGAGGGGAGCCCGCCGCGACTTACGGAAGATAGGTTGCGTACTGCGACAGTGCAAGCAGTTTTGCCGCTTGCATTGTAGCGAATGGTAACAGCAACCGATCTGATCTGTAATACTGGCGATCAGAACGCCGGCAGCGGCGGCGTGGGGCCGACGCCCTGCTCAACCTGCTTGCCGAAAATCGTGCTCATCAGATCGAGCGAGAAGATGTGCGCATAGACCAGCGGCAGCAGACCGCTCTGCGCCCAGCCGCGCAGGACATCGCCGCGCATGTCGCGCAGCTTTTCCTGATTCACCATCTGGAAGCCGCGGTAGACGAAAGGCTGCTCGACACCGGGCTGCTGGATCGCGGCTTCGCCGTCCATCAGCAGATCATGCTTGGTGAGTTCCTCGACAAAGGCCTGCGTGCGCTGGCCGGCCTGCTCGAACTGCTCGCAGAACTGCAGGACGTTGCGGGTGGCTTCCGAAGGCTCCTCACCGCTGAACAGGGGTTCGCCTTCGGGGAAATCGCCGAGCAGGCCCGAGGAGGGATCGAAGCACAGCGAAAGATCGGTGGTTTCCTGCGTCAGCTTCGCGAGGAGGAAGGGATAACGGCGGGCATAGGCCGGCACGTAGGCACCGGGAGCCACGTTGCCTTCGGCATCGACAAACACGTTGATGCCTTCGTTGAGACCCATCAGCGCCAGCGGCACCGGATTGTCGCCCGCAGCGAAGATGATCGGGAAGTGGCGCGCGGCCTGCGGAAATTCCTCGACCGTCAGCGGCACGGCATGCTGGCCGACCATCCATGTTGCGGTCTGCGAGGCACGGGCCTTCCAGTTCGCATGATCGCGCAGGTTGAGCGGCGTGAGATCGTTGTAGAACAGGGGCAGGGATGCTTGCGGCGCGCTCGCCATGAAATTCTCTCCGTCAGACTGGTTGCCATGCACGCGCCAGAGCCGGCGGGATTGCGGCGGGAATTGGCCGTTTAGGGATTGTCCTTAGCCTGCGCAAGAGTGCCTGAAACAGCGTTGTCACACGCCGGGACTGGCCCATTCAAATCAGCTTGCCGGGATTGAGCAGTCCGTGCGGATCCAGCGCGGCCTTGATCTGGCGCAGCAGCGCCAGCGCGACCGGATCGCCAAGCCGCGCAAGCTCGTCGCGCTTGAGCTGGCCGATGCCGTGCTCGGCCGAAATCGAGCCGCCCCACTGGGTGACGAGATCGTGGACTTCGGCGCTGATCGCCTTGCCATCGCCCTGCTGCCAGGTGGCCGGATCGACCCCGGCAGGCGCGATGACATGGAAGTGGATGTTGCCATCGCCCAGGTGGCCGAAACCGACCGCGCGCGTGCCGGGCCACGCCGCCTCGACCTGCGGAACCGCCTGCTCGACGAAATCGGGCATCAGGTGCGTGGGCACGCTGATATCGTGCTGGACGGCGGGGCCCAGTGCCCGCTCTGCCGGGGCGATGCTGTCGCGCAAGGTCCAGAAGGCTTCGGCCTGCGCTTCGCTGGCGGCGATCGTGGCATCGGCGATCAGACCGGCCTCGAAGGCGGAGGCCAGCAAGGCCTCGGCGCGTTCGGGCAGGGTGGCGGCAGCGGCGTCGTCTGTCGCGACGAGTTCGATGAGCGCGTGCCAGGCGTGGGGCTCTGCCAGCGGAGGGCGGGCTGAAGGGAGGTAGGCGCAGACCGCTTCGAGCGAATGGCGCGGCATGACCTCGAACCCCTCGAGCGCGGCGCCGGCGTGGCGTTCGGCATGGAGCAGCAGCGCGCGGGCGGCGTGGAGCGAGGCAAGGCCGGCCCAGAGCACGGCGCGCCCCGCGATGCGCGGCTCGAGCCGCAGCGTGGCGGCGGTGACGATGCCCATGGTGCCTTCCGAGCCGATCAGCACCTGCTTCAGGTCAAACCCGCGGTTGTCCTTCTTGAGCGGGGTGAGGGTATCGAGCACCGAGCCATCGGCCATGACCGCCTCGAGCCCGAGCACCATCGCGCGCATCGTGCCGTGGCGCAGCACTTGCGTGCCGCCGGCATTTGTGGACACGAGGCCGCCGATGGTGGCCGAACCCTTGCCGCCGAGGGTGAGGGCAAAGCGCAGACCGGCGGTGTCCGCCGCTTCGTGGAGCGTTTGCAGGACGACCCCCGCATCGGCGGTGACCATGCGGTTTTCGGTATCGAGCACGCGGATCGTGTTCATCCGGCGCAGGCTGAGGAGCAGGGCGTGGCCGCCGCTATCGGGCGTGGCGCCGCCCGACATCCCGCTATTGCCGCCCTGCGGCACCAGGGCCACGCGGTGCTGGGCGCAAAGCTTCACCAGCGCGGCGACTTCGGCGGTGGAGGCGGGCGAGGCCATGGCGATCGCGCGGCCGGTGAAGCGCCCGCGCCAATCGGTGAGCCAGGGAGCCATGAGATCGGCATCGGCCGTGAAGCCGCGCGGGCCAAGCAGCGCGGCTGCTGCCGCAAGGAACGGGGTGTGATCGATATCAGCCATCGCCTGCCGGGCTAATCCCGCCAGGGCGTTGTGGGCAATTCATTTTTTCTGACAGGCGAGTTAAGCCGGGGTTCAATCAAAAGTGCTAACGGGGACAGGCGATTCTCCGGTGGCTTTCAGGGCCTGAAAAAGAGTCGGGGCGGGAAAAGAGTTTCGAGGGACCACACTGCTGTTGCAGTCATCATGACAACGTTATTCGATCTTTTTGCGAGCATCGCCCTGACCTTGCCGGGATTCCCGGCAGGCGAGAGCGCGTTTGCGCCGATCGATGACGCGGCGGTGGCGCAGGATGTGTGGGACGTGGCGGCGTTGCCGGCGGGCACGCTCCTGCTGGTCAACCCGCCTGCCTCCGCGCCGACTACAAGCGCTGCGGGGATCAACCCGATCGCGCCCGACGTGTGGGATCAGGTCCGCATCGAACAGCGCGTGATCATCCGCGTGACCCCGCGCGATGCCGGGCGCGATGCAGTGGCGCCGCAGATCATGCCGCTCCAGCCGATGCAGCCGATCATGCAGCCGATGCTGCCGCAGGCGCGCTCCAACGCCGTGCGCTTCCGCGAGCGCAAGACGGGCAAGTGCATGCCCGCAATGGGAATCGCCGCAGTTCAGCCGATCACCGATGGGCGGCTGATGTTCTACATGCGCGATCGGCGGATGCTGGCGGCGGGCCTCGAAAAGGCCTGCAGCGCGCGCGATTTCTACCTTGGCTTCTACATGTCGAAGACAACGGACGGCCAGCTTTGCGTGGGCCGCGATGCCATCCATTCGCGCGCAGGGACGACCTGTAAGCTCAAGGATGTGCGCGAATACGTTCCGGTTGACGGAAACTGACGTTCGGGCGGCGGCCTCCGTAACCACTTTCCTTGACTTTCTAGGCCGTTTGGGACTAGGCGCGGGGCCACGATGGCGAGCCGCGAGGCCCGGCCTTCCGCGCGCCGGACAATCTGGCACGCATCTGCTTTTCGGAAAAACCACCACCCATGAAATTTGCCGATCTCGGCCTGTCTGACGAATTGCTCCAGTCGGTTCTCGACGCGGGCTACGATACCCCGACCGCGATCCAGGCGCAGGCCATCCCCTCGGTGCTGATGATGCGCGATATCATCGGCATTGCGCAGACGGGGACGGGCAAGACGGCGAGCTTCGTGCTGCCGATGATCGACATTCTGGCGCATGGCCGCCGCCGCGCGCTGATGCCGCGCTCCTTGATCCTTGAGCCGACGCGCGAGCTTGCCGCGCAGGTGGCCGAGAACTTCGAGAAGTACGGCAAGAACCACGACCTGAAGATGGCGCTGCTGATCGGCGGCGTGCAGATGGGCGATCAGGTGAAAGCGCTGCAGGACGGCGTGGACGTGCTGATCGCGACCCCGGGCCGGCTGATGGACTTGTTCGAGCGCGGCAAGATCATGCTCAACGGTTGCAGCCTGCTGGTGATCGACGAGGCGGACCGCATGCTCGACATGGGGTTCATCCCGGACATCGAGACGATCTGTTCGAAGCTGCCCCCGCAGCGCCAGACGCTGCTGTTTTCGGCGACGATGCCGCCGGTGATCAAGAAGCTGGCGGACAAGTTCCTCAGCAATCCGAAAAGCATCGAGGTGGCGCGGCCCGCATCGAACAACACCAATATCGCCCAGCACAAGGTGCATGTCTCCACGCGCGGCAAGCGTGAAGCGCTGCGGCACTTGCTGCGTACCGACAATGTCGGCACCGCGATCATCTTTGCCAACCGCAAGACGACGGTGCGCGAGTTGGCCAAGAGCCTGCAGCAGAGCGGTTTCTCGGCCGGCGAGATCCATGGCGACATGGACCAGAACGCGCGCAATGCCGAGCTGCAGAAGTTCAAGGACGGGGTGATCTCGATCCTCGTCGCGTCCGACGTCGCCGCGCGCGGGCTCGACGTGAAGGGCGTGAGCCACGTGTTCAACTATGACACGCCGTGGCATCCCGATGACTATGTCCACCGCATCGGCCGCACGGGCCGCGCAGGCGCGACGGGCCGGGCGTTTACGTTCGTGACCGACGACGATGCCGAAGCGATCGCCAATGTCGAGAAGCTGACGGGGATGAAGATCCCGGTGTTTGCGCTCGATGGCGCGGACGCGGCGGCTGCGCCTGCGCGTGAAGAAGCTGCGCCGCGTGAGAGCGGTCGGCGCGAGCGGGCACCGCGCGGCGAGCGCGCGCCGCGCAAGGAACGCGCGCCCAAGGTTGCGGCGCCGGTGGCCGAGATCGAGGTTTCGCCGGAAGTGGTGGAGGAACCGGCAGCGGCAGCAACTCCTGCGCGGGCACCCCGCGCACGGCGCGACGAGCCGCGTCCGCCCAAGGATGTGCTGACCGAGCTGCCTTCGCAGCCGGGCGAGTGGAACGGTCCGGTTCCGGGGTTCCTGAGCGTTTCGGCGCTTTAGAGCGTTGGCTTGATCTCGAGGTCGGTGAACAGAAACTCACCGGTTGAGCAGATCACCCGAACTACCGGCTCTGCCGTCTTGAGCGGAAATCTCCGTGTTTCCTCACCGAGCGTGACTGTGACTTCGCTGCCAGAGTAGGTCAGTTTGAACGACTGGACCGTGCCTGGCTTGCTAAGCATGGAAAACGGCAGCATCTCGTCCTCCGCGCCCCGGTTGGTGAATTTCAGAGCCTGGACAACCTCCTCGCCGGTTGGCGACTTGCGCTTGTCTATTGGCAGGGCAATCATCGAGAAACCGGCGAAAGCTTCAGGGGAAGCACCGGGCTGGAAAGCAGAGCCGATATCAACGCGGCCAAGCGGGGCCCATTTCTTGACCTCTGCGATTGTGCGCAGCTGAAGATTGCCGGTGACCGTGAAGGGGCTGGACGGTGCAGGGAGTACGAGTTCGGAAAAGTGCTGGCTGGCCGTATCGCAATCGTATGTGATCCCTGCAGCTCTTGCCGATACTGGGAAGGCAGCGCCGGCAAGAGCCGCAACTGCGAGTAAGGGAAGCGCTCTCATTCCAGACTCTCCGTTTGTGCCGGCCTCGGTGCGCCGGAGGCGAACGATGGTGGGGTCGGTCTCGTTGGACAAGGGGAATTGCAGCCGGATCAGTGTTATTGGTCTCAAGCAGCCTTCACAAAACTATCAATCACCCGCTTCCGATCCCCGGTCTCGAAATCGATCTCCAGCTTGTTGCCTTCCTGCGCGGCGACGGTGCCGTAGCCGAACTTGTCGTGGAACACGCGGGTGCCCACGGTGATGTCGGTGCGGGGTTTGGCGGCGAAGCTGGCGGCGCTGCGGCTGGGTTCGGCGATGCGTTTGGGGGCGGGGTCGTAGGTGGTCGCGGCAGCGCGTTGCCAGCCGGGGCCGCGCGTGAGGTTGCGCGCGGGGTTGGCGCTTGCGACATGCGCGAAGGGGTCCGAGTGTTCGGACCACTGCGCGCGCCAGAGCGAGGCGCCGCCGCTCATCGTGGTTTCTTCCTCGATGTGGTCTGCGGGCAGTTCGCCGACGAAGCGGCTGGGGATCGAGCTGGTCCACTGGCCGTAGATGCGGCGGTTGGCGGCGTGGAGGATGGTGCAGCGTTTGCGGGCGCGGGTGATCGCGACGTAGGCGAGGCGGCGTTCTTCCTCCAGGCTCGCGAGCCCGCCTTCATCGAGCGCGCGCTGCGAGGGGAACACGCCTTCTTCCCAGCCGGGGAGGAACACGTTGTCGAACTCCAGCCCCTTGGCTGCGTGGATGGTCATCACGGTGACCTTCTCGGTGTCCGCCGCCGCGTCGTTGTCCATCACAAGGCTGACGTGCTCGAGGAAATCGCCGAGCGTCTCGTACTCCTCCATCGCGCGGGCGAGTTCGGTGAGGTTTTCTAGGCGGCCTGAGGCTTCGGTGCTCTTCTCGGCCTGAAGTGCGGCGGTGTAGCCAGATTCATCGAGCACGGTGCGCATCAGTTCTGCGGGGGTGAGCGTCGCGATCCCGTCGCGCCAGCCGATGAAGCTGCGCATCAAGCTGGATAGCGTGGCGCGGGCGCGGGCGGGGAGTTCGTCCGTATCGCACAGCTCGATGGCGGCGGCGGCCAGCGGAATGCCGCGCGCGCGGGCGTGGCGATGAAGCTTCTCCAGCGTCTTGTCACCCAGCCCGCGCTTGGGGGCGTTGTAGATGCGCTCGAAGGCGAGGTCGTCCTGCGGGGAGGCGATGACGCGCAAGTAGGCGAGCGCGTCGCGCACTTCGGCGCGTTCGTAGAAGCGGAAGCCGCCGACGATCTTGTAGGACAGGCCGATCTGGATGAAGCGGTCTTCGAACTCGCGCGTCTGGAACGAGGCGCGCACGAGGATGGCGATGCGGTTGAGCGGGGCGCCTTCGCGTTCGAGGCGCTCGATGTCTTCGCCGACACGGCGGGCTTCCTCCGGGCCATCCCACACGCCGATGACGCGGACCTTGTCGCCGCCGCCCACTTCGGTCCACAGCGTCTTGCCGAGGCGCTGGCTGTTTTCCGCGATGACCCCGCCGGCGGCCGCGAGGATGTGCGGGGTGGAGCGGTAGTTCTGCTCCAGCCGGATCACCTTGGCGCCGGGAAAATCCTTTTCGAAGCGCAGGATATTGGCGACTTCTGCGCCGCGCCATGAGTAGATCGACTGGTCGTCATCGCCCACCACGCAGATGTTCTTGCGGGTTTGCGCGAGGAGGCGGAGCCAGAGGTATTGGACGGCGTTGGTGTCCTGATACTCGTCGACCATCACGTATTTGAAGCGGGCCTGCCAGCTTTCGAGCACTTCGCGGTGCTGCTTGAAGATGGTGAGCATATGGAGCGTGAGATCGCCGAAATCGCAGGCGTTGAGCGCGCGCAGGCGGTCCTGATAGAGGGCGTAGAATTTTGCGCCTTTGCCGTTAGCGTAAGCCTCGTTGTCGAGCGCGTCCAAGTCCTTGGGGCCGAGGCCGCGGTTCTTCCAGCGGTCGATCAGGCCGGCGAGCTGGCGCGGGGGCCAGCGCTTGTCGTCGATCCCTTCGGCCTGGATGAGCTGTTTCAGCAGGCGTAGCTGGTCATCCGTGTCGATGATCGTGAAGGTGCTTTGCAGGCCGACCAGTTCGGCATGGCGACGCAGCATCTTGGCGGCGACCGAGTGGAACGTGCCGAGCCACGGCATACCTTCGACCGAAGGCCCGATCAGCTGACCGACACGCTCGCGCATTTCGCGCGCGGCCTTGTTGGTGAAGGTGACGCAGAGAATCTCGGACGGCCAAGCCAGCCGCGAGCGCAGCAAGTGCGCAAGGCGCGCGGTGAGCGCGGCGGTCTTGCCGGTGCCCGCGCCCGCGAGCATGAGCACGGGGCCCTCCGTCGTCAGCACGGCCTCGCGCTGCGGGGGATTGAGGCCTTCGAGCCAGTTTGAATCAGGTGCGGTTACAAGCGTCACACCGGAACAAGTAGGGAACTTCGCCGGCGCGTGCAAGTCTGCGGGGAGGAGGCTGGTTGCGCCAACCGAAGCGAGCGGGCATGGCACCCATGAAGCCGGGGTAGGGGATATATGAACACTGCAAATCCGTTCGTGGTCCACGCGCGTGTGCTTATGGCCAGCCTCGTCGGCACGGCGGTCGAGTTCTACGATTTCTACATCTTCGGCACCGCCGCTGCGCTGGTAATCGGGCCGCTGTTCTTCCCCGCCGAGAGCCAGGCCGCGCAGACACTGCTGGCGCTGATGACCTTCGGGATCGCATTCTTTGCCCGTCCGGTGGGCGCGGTGGCGTTCGGCCATTTCGGCGACCGGATCGGGCGCAAGTCGACGCTGGTCGTCTCGCTGCTGCTGATGGGCGTTTCCACCTTTCTGGTGGCCTTCCTGCCCGGTTATGCGGTGGCGGGCTGGTTGGCGCCGGCGCTGCTGTGCCTTTTGCGCTTTGGCCAGGGGTTCGGCCTTGGCGGTGAATGGGGCGGAGCATCGCTGCTCGCGGTCGAGAATGCGCCAAAGGGCATGGAGGCGCGGTTCGGCATTGCCGCGCCGCTCGGGGCGCCGCTGGGGTTCCTGTTTGCCAATGGGCTGTTCCTGCTGCTGGGGCTCTTCCTGTCCGAATCGGACTTCCTCAGCTGGGGTTGGCGCGTGCCCTTTCTGGCGAGTTCGCTGCTGGTGATCCTGGGGCTGTGGATCCGGCTGCGTATCGGCGAGACGCCCGCGTTCAAGGCTTCGCTCGAAGCCGCGCCGCCGCCGCGCGTGCCGCTGGGCAAGCTGCTGGCCGACCATCCCGGCGCGGTGCTGGCGGGCACGATGGGCGTGATCGCGTGCTTTTCGCTGTTCTATCTTGCGACGACCTTCGCGCTTTCATTCGCGACGACCAAGCTTGGTTACCCGCGCGAGACGGTGCTGGCGATCCAGCTGGGCGCGGACGTGGTGTTTGCGATCGGCATCGTGGTTTCGGGCTGGTGGTCCGATGCGGCCTCGCCGCGCCTGGTGATGGCGGTGGGCGCGGCGCTGACCGGGCTGGTGGGCCTTGGCTTTGGCAGCGGGCTTGCGGCGGGATCGCTGCCGGTGCTGTTTCTGACGCTCTCGGCCACGCTGTTCGTGATGGGGCTGTGCTATGGCCCGATCGGCGCGTGGCTGCCTTCGCTCTATCCGGTGGATGTGCGCTATACGGGCATTTCGTTGGCGTTCAATCTGGGCGGGATCGTCGGCGGAGCGCTGGCGCCGCTGGGCGCGGCATGGCTGGCGACCAATGGCGGCGTGGTTTGGACGGGACTTGTGCTGACAGCGGCAGGGGTGGTGACGCTGGTGGGCGTTCTGATGGCGCCGCGTGCGGGTTAAAATGGGGACAGTCCCCTTTTTTCAGGCGTCGCGGTCCGGGGTGAGCGGGGACCACCTGTGCGGGGAGGGGACAGTCCCCATCTAACCCCCCTTAACCCTGCGCCAAACGCATCAGCGTCAGCCTTGCCTTGCCGACCTTGCGCTCTGCATCGATTTCCAGCGCGCGCACGCCGGCGGGTTCGTCCGCGTGGGTTTCAAGGCTGACCCAGGTGCCGGGGCCGATCCAGCCGAGACGCAGCAGGCGATCGATGGCCACAGCGCCCGCGCCCGAGCCGTAGGGCGGATCGAGCATCACCACATCGAGCGGGGCGGGCACGGGTCCGAGCGCGAGGACCGAGGCGGCGCGCACGTCGCACTGTGCCTGTGCGTGAAGTGCGGCGATATTGGCGCGCATCGCACGGATCGCGGCGGCGTCCTGCTCCACGAACACGGCCTTGGCCGCGCCGCGCGAAAGCGCTTCTAGGCCGAGCGCGCCCGAGCCTGCGAAGAGGTCCGCAACCGTGAGCTCCTCGAAGCTGCCGAGGCGGCTGGTGAGCATCGAGAACAGCGTTTCGCGCGTACGGTCCGCGGTCGGCCGCGTGGTGTCGCCCGCCGGGGCCGAGAGTTTGCGGCCGCGCCAGGTGCCGGCAATGATCCGCAGCATCAGCGCTTGGCTCCGGGCCGCCCGCCGGGCTTTCTGGGCGAACTGCGCAGCGTCCTGCTCGGCGCGCGTTGATCGGGGCCGGGTGACGGCGCCTCGGCGGGAGCCTTGGCATAGGGCCGGTTGGGATAGGTTTTCGCGGGCTGCTTGGGTGCGGAAGGCTTGGCGACAAACTGACCAGCATCGGCGGAAGGCCGCACACGTTCGGCGCGCGCGCGCGAAGGCCGTTCGGGCTCGCGCAGCGGGCGAGCCGGCCTTGCAGGCTTGGCGGCTTCCTCAACCGGTTTCGGCGCGCGCGGCGCATAGGCCTTTCCGGCGTGGACGGCCTGCTGCACGCGGGTGGCGTGATCGCCGGCGAGGCCCTTGCGGAAGCGCTCGACCACGACCTGCGGCACTTCCTCAGCGCCGCCGCGCGGCAGTTCGCCGAGATCGAACGGGCCGTAGCGCAGGCGCAGCAGGCGCGAGACTTCGAGGCCGAGATGTTCGAGCACGCGGCGGACTTCGCGGTTTTTGCCTTCGGTGAGGGTCAGCTCGATCCACTTGTTGCGGCCGGCGCTGCGTTCGAGATTGGCGTTGATCGGGCCGTAGTGAATGCCCTCGATCTCGATCCCCTGCATGAGATCGTCGAGCTGGATCTGCGAGACATCGCCGAAGGTGCGCGCGCGGTAGGTGCGCGGCACGGCGTTGGCGGGCAGTTCCATCGCGCGCTTCAATTCGCCGTCGTTGGTGAGGAGGAGCAGCCCTTCGGTGTTGATGTCGAGCCGGCCGACCGGCATCACGCGGCCAGCGCCTTCGGGCAGGGCATTGCGCAGCGCGGTGTAGATCGTCGGGCGGCCGGTGGGATCGCGCTCGGCAGTGATCAGGCCCGAGGGCTTGTGGAACATGAACAGGCGCGGCGGTTCGGGCGCGGCGACGGGATTGCCGTCTACCGTTACACCGCGCAGGTTCTTGAGGATCGTGGCGGGGGTGGTGATCACCTCGCCGTCGAGCGCGATGCGGCCTTCGGCGACATAGCGCTCTATCTCGCGGCGGCTGGCGACGCCGGCGCGGGCGAGAAGCTTCGCGATCCGGTCGCCTTCGCGCGGGGTGCCATCTTCCGCAAGGGCCCGGGTCTGCGGCACGGCGGCGGCCTTGGGCAGGCGCGGCTTGGGGATCTTGTAGGGGGCAGGGGCTGCCGGGTTGCGGCGTGAGCCGGTGCCTTTACCAGAACCGGTAGGAGCCGCGGGCCGTCCCGGTCGGCCGCTCCTGTCTTTGGGGGGGAATGCCATCGTTTGCCCTTACGCCCGCGCGTGCGGCTCGTCACCCTTCTTCGTGTGCAGCAATTTCGCGCTGGCAGATTTCGTGGAAACGGCGGATGCCGCCTTCGAGCGTGCCGAGGGTGAGCTGGGGCACCGCGCCGGTGGCGAGGCCCTGCTGGCCGAGTTCGGCAGCGCGGAAGTCTTCGGAGCCGAAGACCTGCCCATCGAGCAGTTCCCAGCTGCGACGCCAGTGATCCTCGGCCTTTGGGGTGGCCGGGGCTTCGGCAATCAGCATGAAGTCCTCGACGAGGGTGAGATCGTGCGCCTGCGGCATGATCGTCATCAGGTTCACGTAGTCCGGGCTGATCACGATGACGGTGGCGGGGAAGAGCTGGTAGGCAAACGTGGCGACACGGCGCAACGCGGGCCAGTCGGCCAGATCCAGGCCTTCGAGTTCGGTCATGCGGCCGACCAGCGAGCGCATGTGGGGGCCGACCTCGTCGCCCGCCGTCACGCCATCCTTGAAATAGGGGCCGATGGTGCGGGCGTGGAGGCGCTGCACGTGGTAGCTTTCGAGGAACGCGTCCATGATCAGCTTCCAGTTGGAGGCGACCCGGTGCGTGCGGCGGGCGTAGAGATGGTGCGCGCCAAGGTCTGCGGCGGCGAAATCGGCGCTGATCTCGGTCGCCTGCGCGAAATCTGTCTGTTGGGGCGCGAACCAGATCAGGCCGCCGGCTTCGAGGCTGGGCAGTTCGATCAGGCCCAATGCGGGCTGGTCGAGGCCGGGGAATGTATCAGGGCGCGGGAGCGCGAGGAGCTTGCCATCGGTGCCGTAGGTCCAGGCGTGATAGGGGCAGACGAGCCGCTTGGCGCATTGCACCTCACCGCCTTCGACCAGCCGCGTGCCGCGGTGGCGGCAGACGTTCATGAACACATGGAGCTTGCCGGCGGTATCGCGGGTGAGGAGCAGCGGGCGGCCGGTGGCATCGTGGGGCACGGCCATGCCCGGCTCGGGCAGCAGGGCAGATGGCGCGAGGACTTGCGGGAAGCGATCAAACAGCGCCGCTTTCTCACGCGCCCAGTGCGCGGGATCGGTATAGACTCTGGCGGGCACGTGGCTGATTGCCGTGCCCTTGCGGCCCGCGCCTGCCGCGACAAGGCGGGCCAGTTCCAGCTGGCCATCGGTGGGCCGCTTCGCTCGTTCAGTGGTGGCCATTTCGCGGCTCTCCCCGGATTTCATCACTCTCCGCCGCTAGGCATAGCGCAATTTGCCGCTTAGCATGCAGGGTAAATTGAAAGCGGGGACAAGGGTTTCGCATGGCTTCGACCGGGGCATCGACAACAGCAGAAGCGGAGAAGCCGCCGCGCCCCAAGGGCTTTCGGCTGCTGATGATCGCGCTGGCGACGCGCAAATCCGCCACGATGCTGGGCTTCGGGTTTTCGTCCGGCCTGCCTTACGCGCTCCTGATCGGCACGCTCAATGCCTGGCTGGGCGAGGTGAAGATCGATCTGGCGACCATCGGCGTGCTTTCATGGATCGGTCTTTCCTATTCCTTCAAGTTCCTGTGGTCGCCGCTGGTGGACCGCATGGCGCTGCCGGGGCTGGAGGCGTTGGGACGGCGCAAGAGCTGGATCCTGCTGTGCCAGATCACGATGGTGTTGGGCTTTTCGGGCCTCGCCGCGACCGATCCGGCGCATGCCATCGGCACCTTTGCGTTGTTCGCCTTCCTCGCCGCGCTGGCTTCGGCGACGCAGGACGTGGCGGTGGATGCCTGGCGGATCGATGTGGCGGACGCGGATACGCCGGTCGAGCTGCTCTCTTCGATCTACCAGTTCGGCTACCGGATTGCCTCGATTGTCGGCGGTGCGCTGGCGCTCGTGCTGGCAGGGCGCATGTCGTGGCCGCTGGTCTATTGCCTGATGGCGGGGCTGATCGGGCTGATCTGCATCGTGACCCTGCGCGCGCCCGATACCCCGCGGCCGGAGCAGGGCACCTTGCACGAGGCACTGGCGCAGCCGGGTGAACTGGAACCACGCGCGCGGTGGCTGGCGCTGCTGATTGTCGGCACGAGCTGGGCCTGGGCCATCGGCACGATCATCCGCTTCATGGTGACGATGCTGAGCCCGCTGGGGCCGGGCGAGAAGCACCCTTCGGTGGGCGATTTCACGCGCGAATATGCCCCGCTGATCGTGCTGGCGACGGTGGCCGTGCCGCTGCTGGTGGCCGCGACCACCAATGTGCTGAAGCGGAATGGCCGCGCGGTGCTGACCGAACCTGACCGCAGCGTGTCCCCTGCGCGGACGGCTGCGAACCATCTCTATGTTGCTCTGATTTCGCCGCTGGCCGAACTGGTGGCGCGGCTCGGCTGGGGGGTGCTGGTGGTGATCGGCATGATCCTGACCTACACGTTGTGCTACAACGTGTGGTCGAGCTTCGCCTTCCCGTTCTACCTCGATTTCCTGCACTATTCGAAGGACGAGGTGGCCTTCGCCTCCAAGCTCTTTGGTATTTTCATGACGATCGCGGGGATCAGCCTGGGCGGCTATCTGTTCCTGCGGCTGGGGCGGATGCCGACGATCCTGATCGGCGCGATCCTGCCGATGCTGGGCAATTTCGTCTATGCCGATCTGGCCCAGGGCGCGGTGCATATCGATGCAGTGGGGCAGACGCTGGGGCTGCATTGGCTGTTCGCGCTGTTCGGCTTCGATCCGCGTATGGTGCGGCTGCTGCTGGCGATTTCGTTCGAGAACATCTCGACCGGCATCGCAGGGGCGGCCTTCGTGGCCTATCTCTCGGGCATCGTCTCGAAGCGCTACACGGCGGTGCAATATGCGCTGATGTCGTCGCTGACGTTCCTGATCGGCTCATTGGGGCGCGGGATCGCGGGGGAGGCGTTCGATCTCTACGGCTATGCGACGGTGTTCCGCTGGACGGCGGCGGCGGGGCTGGTGGCGGTGCTGTTCGTGTGCGCGGAATGGATGCGGGTGGCGCGGGAGAAGGCGGCGCCCGAACCGGAAAAATAGGGACAGTCCCCTTTTTTCAGTCCGGCGCTTCGTCGTTGCGCTTCAGCACATCGCCCGCGAGGTAGAGCGAACCCGCGATCAGTACGTCGCCTTCAGGCGGCAGCGCGGCGAGGGCTTCGGCCACATTGGCGAAACTTGCCACGGGAAGCGCAGTGAAAGGCGCGAAATCCTCCGGCGTGTGTGCTTCGTGGCCGGGGGCGGGGATGATGGAGACCGAAGCCAAGCGGCCTTCGAGCGGGCGAAGGATGGCGCTGGGGTCTTTGCTGGTGAGCATGCCCATCACGAGGTGGAGCGGCGCTGAGTCCGTGAAGTGGCGGGCGATGGCCTGGCCTGCATCGGGATTGTGCCCGCCGTCTAGCCAGACGGTGCGCTGACCGGCGAGCGCGGTGAGCGGTCCTGAGCCAAGGCGCTGGAGGCGGGCGGGCCAGCGGGCGGCGCGGATGCCTTGGGCCATGGCTTCGGGGGTGACCGGTACGACGCTCTGGTGGCGCAGCATGGCGATAGCGAGCGCGGCGTTATCGGCCTGATGCGCACCTGCGAGGGTGGGAAGCGGCAGCTCGAGCGTACCATGCGCGTCGCGGTAATTGATCGCCTCGCCCACTTGAGCCCACCAGTCGCGGCCGCGTAGTTGGACGGGCGCCCCGATCTGGCGCGCGGTGGCGAGGACGCTGGCGAGTGGGCTGGCGGCATAGCTTTGCACCACCAAGGGTGCGCCGGGCTTGGCGATGCTGGCTTTTTCGAAAGCGATGCGGGCAAGGGGCTCTGCGGGGGTGCCTTCCTCCGGCACCAGCAGGAAGGACTCGTGGTCGATGCCCAAGGTGGCGATGCCGCAGACGGCGGGGTTTTCGAGGACGTTGGTTGCGTCCAGCCTGCCGCCGAGGCCGGTTTCGATGACGCAGGCGTCTGCCGGTGTCTCGGCGAAGGCGAGGAAGGTGGCGACGGTGGTGACTTCGAAGAAGCTGGGGCCAAGGTCTTCGGCGGCATCGAGAACGCGTTCGAGGAGATCGGCGAGGCTTTCGTCGCTGATGAGTTTTCCGGCGATGCGGATGCGTTCGTTGTAGCGCACGAGGTGGGGCTTGGTGGCGGTGTGGACCACGAGGCCCTGCGCTTCGAGGATGGCGCGCAAGTAGGCGCAGGTCGAGCCTTTGCCGTTGGTTCCCGCGACGTGGAGCACCGGCGGCAGGCGGCGCTGCGGACTGCCGAGGCGGGCGCAGATTTCGCGGACGGTATCGAGGCCGAGGCGGCCCTGGGGCAGGGACAGTGCGCCGAGACGGTCGAGCTGCGCCTGCACGCGCTGGTTTTCAGAAATGGCGAAGTCGCGCAATTACCCCTCCGTCAGCCCTTCGGGCTGCCACCTCCCCATTTGCACTTCGTGAAAATGGGGAGGACCTTTCTTGATCCGCTTTAGCGGGTGGTGGAGGGGTCTACGCCGCCTGCGCCGCCATCAGGTAGCCGATGGTGCGCGCAAGGGTGGCCTTCAGCATGTGGCGGCTGACGACCATGTCGATCATGCCGTGCGCGTGGAGGTATTCGGCGCGCTGGAAGCCTTCGGGGAGCTTTTCGCGGATCGTGTCCTGGATCACGCGCTGGCCGGCAAACCCGATAAGCGCGCCGGGTTCGGCGATCTGGATATCGCCGAGCATGGCGTAGCTGGCCGTTACGCCGCCGGTCGTTGGGTCGGTGAGGACGACGATATAGGGCAGGCCCGCGGCGCGCATGCGATTGATGGCCACGGTGGTGCGCGGCATCTGCATGAGGCTGAGGATGCCTTCCTGCATGCGCGCGCCGCCTGCCGCCGTTACAGCGATGAAGGGGCACTTGCCCGCAATCGCGGCTTCGGTCGCGGCGATGAAGGCATCGCCCACGGCCATGCCCATCGAGCCGCCCATGAAGCCGAAATCCTGCACGCCGACGACGGCCTTGTGGCCATCGATCTTGCCGACCGCTGCGGTCAGCGCATCGGGCAGCGGGTTGGCGGCGCGGGCGGCCTTGAGGCGATCGGTGTAGCGCTTGGTATCGCGGAACTTGAGCGGATCCTCGCGCACCTTGGGGGCGGGCAGGATCTCGAACCCGGCGTCGAGCAGCTGGGTGAGGCGCTCGGTGGCGCCGATGCGGCCGTGGTGATCGCAGCGTGGGCAGACCGAGAGGTTTTCCTCGTACTCCTTGGTGAACAGCATTTCGCTGCACGAAGGGCACTTGATCCAGAGGTTGTCCGGCGTGTCGCGCTTGGGCGAGAACGGCAGCGAATTGCGGACGCGGGTTAGCCAGCTCATGCATCAACCTTTCGCGCATTGTGGACGGCATTGGCAAGCGCGGAAACGAGATCGCGTACAGGTCCGGCTGCGTTTTCGCCATGTTCGGCGATGAGGTCGATCAGGGCCGAACCGACGACCACACCGTCCGCCACGCGGGCAATGGGGCCGGCCTGTTCGGGCGTGCGTACGCCGAAGCCGACGGCGACGGGGATCTCTGCCGTCTGCTTGATCCGGGTCACGGCCTCTTCGATCGAGGCGAGCGCGGCGGACTGCTTGCCGGTGATGCCCGCGACCGAGACGTAATAGAGAAAGCCGGAGGAGCCTTCGAGCACAGCGGGGAGCCGCGCGGCGTCGGTGGTGGGGGTGGCGAGGCGGATCGGCGAGATACCGTGGGCGCGCAGGTTCGGGCCGAGTTCGCTGTCTTCCTCGGGCGGGATATCGACGCAGATCACGCCGTCGACCCCGGCCTTGGCGGCCTCGGCGGCGAACCATTCCGGCCCGCGCGTGATCATCGGGTTGGCATAGCCCATGAGGACCAGCGGCACATCGGGGTGGCGCGCGCGGAAATCGGTGGCCATCTGCAGGATGTCGGCGGTCTTGGTGCCGGCGGCGAGGCTGCGCAGGTTTGCGCGCTGGATCGCCGGGCCATCGGCCATCGGATCGGTGAAGGGCATGCCAAGCTCGATCACGTCGGCACCGCCTGCGACGAGCGCATCGAGGATCGCGGGCGTGGCGGCTGGTGTCGGATCACCAGCGGTTACGAAGCAGACGAGGGCGGGGTGGCCTTTTGAGAAGGCTGAGGCGAGGCGTGTCATTCGGAATCCTTGCGTTCGACCACGAGTATGCGCGCGGCACCGACAGGGCGCGCGACATGCTCGTCCCCGGATTCCACGCTCACGCCCTGACCTGCGGCGAGCCGGATGATGTGTTCTCCCGCCGCGTCTCGGTAATGCATGTCCACCTCACCGTCGAGGACGACGAAGACTTCCGGACCGGTATTGCGGTGCCAGCGATAGGGCTGATCGGTCCAGTGCAGCCGCACGGTCACGTCGCCGAAATCGCTGAGCAACTGGCTAGCCCATGCGCGTTCGCCAACAAAATCCTTAGCTGCGAATTGCTTCACAGCTTCACCCCCAGGTGCTCCGCGACCGAGAAGATGTCCTTGTCGCCGCGGCCGCAGAGGTTGGCGAGGATGATCGCGTCCTTGTCCATGGTCGGCGCGATCTTCTTGACCGCCGCAATCGCGTGGGCGGGTTCCAGCGCGGGGATGATGCCTTCGGTGCGGCAGAGCAGCTGGAAGCCGTCGAGCGCTTCGGTGTCCGTCACCGAGGTGTACTCGACGCGGCCGGTTTCCTTGAGCCAGGCGTGCTCGGGGCCGATGCCGGGATAATCGAGGCCCGCCGAGATCGAGTGGCCTTCGAGGATCTGGCCGTCCTCGTCCTGCAGCAGGTAGGTCTTGTTGCCATGGAGCACGCCGGGGCGGCCGCCGGCAAGGCTGGCGGCGTGGAGCTGGTCGAGCCCGTGACCTGCCGCTTCGACGCCCATCATCTTGACGCTGGGATCATCGAGGAAGGGGTGGAACAGGCCGATGGCATTGCTGCCGCCGCCGATGGCCGCGACGAGGAGATCGGGGAGGCGGCCGACGCGGGCGAGCATCTGGGCGCGCGCTTCCTTGCCGATCACGCTCTGGAAATCGCGGACGAGCTCCGGATAGGGGTGCGGGCCAGCGGCGGTGCCGATGATGTAGAAGGTGTTTTGGACGTTGGCGACCCAATCGCGCAGCGCCTCGTTCATTGCGTCCTTGAGCGTCGCGGCCCCGGCGGTGACGGGGACGACTTCGGCGCCGAGGAGCTTCATGCGGAACACGTTGGGTGCCTGGCGGGCCACGTCGGTCGCGCCCATGAAGATCACGCAAGGCAGGCCAAAGCGCGCGCAGACGGTTGCGGTGGCGACGCCGTGCTGGCCCGCGCCGGTCTCGGCGATGATCCGCGTCTTGCCCATGCGGATGGCGAGCAGGATCTGGCCGATGCAGTTGTTGATCTTGTGCGCACCGGTGTGGTTGAGCTCGTCGCGCTTGAACCAGACTTGCGCGCCGCCGAGTTCTTCCGTCAGCCGGGGCGCGAAATAAAGCGGGCTGGGGCGGCCGACGTAGTGTTCGAGGAGATCATCGAACTCGGCATGGAAGGCGGGATCGGCCTTCGCCTTGCGGTACTCTGCTTCCAGATCGAGGATCAGCGGCATCAGCGTTTCGGCGACGTAGCGGCCGCCGAACTGGCCGAAATGGCCCTGAGCGTCGGGCTGGGTGCGGAAGCTGTTGGGGATGGGCGCGTTCATGCGGCTTCGCTTGGCAGAGGGGCGCGCGCTTGTCCAGATTCGCGGGGCTAAAGGGAAGGTCAAGCGGCGCGGGCGGCCTCGCAGAAGGCACGGATGAGGGCTTCGTCCTTCACGCCCGGCGCGGATTCGACGCCGGAGGAGACGTCGACCAGAGGCGCCTTGGTCGCGCGGACGGCTTCAGCGACGTTGGCGGGGGAGAGACCGCCGGCGAGGCCCCAGGGCAGCGGGCCCTTGTGTGCCGCAAGCAGCGTCCAATCGAACACGAGGCCGAGGCCGCCGGGCATCGCGGCGCCCTTCGGGGCTTTGGCATCGAAGAGGACGAGATCGGCGGCGCCGTTGAAAGCTTGCGCGCGCGTCACGTCGGCGCGGGTTGCGACGGGCAGGGCTTTCCAGACGGGGATGCCGAAGGCCGCGCGCACGGCGGCGACGCGGGCGGGGTCTTCCTCGCCGTGGAGCTGGATCACATCGAGCTTCGCGGCGGCAACGAGTTCGGCGAGCAGGGCGTCGGCTGGATCGACGAAGAGGCCGACGACCTTGGCGCGGCCTTTGGCCCGCGCGGCGAGCGTGGCCGCATCGGCGGGCGCGAGGTGACGCGGCGAGCGCGGGAAGGAGACAAGGCCGATGTAGTCCGCACGCGCGGCAAGCGCGGCGTCGACGGCGGCGGGGGTGGTGAGGCCGCAGATCTTGATTTTAGGGGCGGGCATGACGGTGCGGATAGGGGGTGAAGGTACGGCCTGTCCACCTTCGTCATTGCGAGCGCAGCGAAGCAATCCAGTGTGGTTGTGTGCGACCGTTCTGGATTGCTTCGTCGCTGCGCTCCTCGCAATGACGAGAGCTAGGTAATTCGGGTCGGGTTGGGGCCTCTGCCTTACTGCCCCAGTTCGAACGTGACCGTCACGTTTGCGGCGACCTGCACTTCGCCAGCGGCAACCGGGCTGGGGGCCTTGGCCATCATCGCATCGGCGCGGGCGTACATGACCATCGGCTGCGGGGCATAGCCGCCGCTTTCGCTGATGGTGAGGATGCGCTTGACGGTGAGGCCAGCCGCCTTGGCGTAGAGCTCAGCGCGGGCGCGGGCCTTCTTCATCGCTTCAAGGCGGGCTTCGTCGCTGGCGGCATCGGGGTTGTCGAGCTGGAACGAAGGGCCGCTGACCTGATTGGCCCCGGCGTTCACCAACGTGTCGATGGTCTTGCCGTAATTGCCGATCTTGCGCTGCTTGACCTCAACCTGGTTGTTGGCCTGGTAGCCGATGATCACCGGATCGCCGGAAACGTTGCCGTTCGCATCGGCGCGCGGTTGGCCGTAGACCGGGTTCACCGAGAGGTTGCTGGTCTGGATGTCGCGCTCGGCAATGCCTGAGGCCTTGAGCGCGATGATCACCGCGTTCATGCGGTCGGCGTTTTCGGAGAGCGCAGCGGCGGCGGTCTTGGCCTGCGTGGTGACGCCTGCGCTGAAGACGGCGAGGTCCGGCGTGCGGCTCGACTTGCCATCCGCGCTGAGCGTGAGCACGGCATTGCCGGGGGCAACCACGGGGGCGGGTGAAACGGCCTGCGCCATGGCGGGCGAGGCGGCCCCGGAAACGGCGAACCCAGCGGCAAGTGCGGCGGCCATCAGGAGCGAGGTGGAGGTAGTCGTCATCGGTTGGTCCCCTTGAGAATGTGCCGCCCATGTGGGGCGAGGGGGCTTTCGCGGGGCTGAACCGCGATGACAGGAGCGCTTCAGGCGATAAGGCGTTCGAGCACGACCATCTGGAAGGGTACATCCATCGGCAGCGGGAAGGGGCGCAGCTCTCCGGTGCGGGTGTAGCCGCGCCGTTCGTACCACGCGATCAGTTCCTCGCGCACGTCGACGACAATGAGTTCCATGCGGGTGGCTGCGAATTCGCGGACGGCAAGCCGTTCGACTTCGCTGACGAGAGCGCGGCCAAGGCCGCCGGCCTGGCGCTCGGGATCGATGCAGAGGAGGCCCATGTACGCCAGGCCCTGCCCGAGATCGGTGATCGTGACGGTGCCGACAAGCGCGCCGTCCTGTTCGGCAAGCAGCACGCGCTTTTCGGGTGCGGCGACCATCGCGGCGACTTCTGCGGGCGTGGTGCGGTCGCCGCCGAGGAGGTCCGCTTCGTTGGTCCAGCCCTTGCGAGCGCTGTCGCCGCGGTAGCCGCTCTCGATCAGGGCGCGTAACGCGGGCGCGTCGGCAAGCTGCGCAATACGGTAGGTCGTCATGGCAGCAGGGCTCAGAGCGTGGCTTCGATAGCGCGGGCGGCGGCGACGGGATCTTCGGCGCGGCTGATCGGGCGGCCGATGACGAGCACGCTGGCACCATCGCGGCGGGCGGCGCCGGGGGTGACGATGCGCTTCTGGTCCGCGGTATGGCCCGTATCGGGCCGGAGGCCGGGGACGACGAAGAAGCCGTTCTTCCAGCGCTTGTGGATCGCGCCGACTTCGTGGCCCGAGCAGACGATGCCATCGAGCCCGGCTTCCTGCGCCAGATCGGCAAGCCGCAGCGCCTGATCATGCGCGCCGCCGGGGACGCCGACGCCGGCGAGGTCATCGTCATCAAGGCTGGTGAGAACGGTGACGGCGACGACCTTGCAGTGCTCGCCCGCAGCGGCCTTGGCGTCTTCCATCATCGCGCGGCCGCCGGCGGCGTGGATGGTGACGATGGCGGGTTCGAGCACGTGGATCGACTGCATCGCGGCGGCGACGGTGTTGGGAATGTCGTGCAGCTTGAGGTCGAGGAAGATCGGCAGGCCGAGCTTGGCCACTTCATGCACGCCGTGGTGGCCATGCGCGCAGAAGAATTCGAGGCCGAGCTTCACCCCGCCGATATGGCCCTTGACCTTCTGCGCGAGTGCAATGGCGGCATCGAGGCGGGGCAGATCGAGCGCGAGATAGACGGGATTGCTCATGAGGCTTCGCTTGCTTTCCGGGCTTCGAGCTGGGTGGAGGAGAGCGAGGCGCTCCCGGCCAGCGTGGTTTCAAGATTGGTGATGCGGCGCTGCAGCCGCCAGCGGGTAGTGCGGTGGATCAGCCACATCGGCACGAGCCCGAGCAGGAACGCTGCTATGATGATCGCGGGCAGCTTGGTATCGAGCACGAGGCCCTGCCACACCACGAGTTCGATCGGCTGCCAGTTGGCGGCGGAGAATGCGGCCAGCGCGGCCACGATCACGAGCCACAGGATCGAACGAAACACTTTCATCAGGCTTTGTCCCCAGCCTCCCCCGCGTTGGCCCATGCTAGGGCGCTTTGGCGGGGAAGGCCAGTCCCTGACTTAGCTGCCGAACACCCGCGCGAAGATCGTGTCGACGGCCTTGAAGTGGTAATCGAGGTTGAACTTGTCCTCGAGTTCCTGCGCGCTCATCACCGCGCTGACTTCGGGATCGGCTTTCAGCAGTTCGAGCAGCGAGAGCTGGCCGTCCGACTGCCAGACCTGCATCGCATTGCGCTGGACGAGCCGGTACGAATCATCGCGCGTCAGGCCAGCCTGCGTGAGCGCGAGAAGCACGCGCTGCGAGTGGACGAGGCCGCCCATGCGGTCGAGGTTCTTCTGCATGCGCTCGGGGTAGACGAGCAGCTTGTCGATCACCGAAGTGAGCCGGGCGAGCGCGAAATCGAGGGTGATCGTGGCGTCAGGCCCGATGTAACGCTCGACCGAGGAGTGCGAGATATCGCGCTCGTGCCACAGCGCGACGTTTTCGAGCGCGGGGGTGACGGCGGAGCGGACGACGCGAGCTAGGCCGGTGAGATTCTCGGTGAGCACCGGGTTGCGCTTGTGCGGCATGGCCGAAGAACCCTTCTGGCCGGGCGAGAAGTATTCCTCCGCTTCCAGCACTTCGGTGCGCTGCAAGTGGCGCACTTCGGTAGCGAGGCGTTCGATGCTGCTGGCCACGACGCCGAGGACGGCGAAAAACATCGCGTGGCGATCGCGCGGGATGACCTGCGTGGAGACGGGTTCGACCGCGAGGCCCAGCTTTTCGGCGACATGGGCTTCGACCGCCGGGTCGATATTGGCAAAGGTGCCGACCGCGCCGGAGATGGCGCAGGTGGCGACTTCGGCGCGCGCGGCAACGAGGCGCGCGCGGCAGCGGGCGAATTCGGCATAGGCCTGCGCCAGCTTGAGGCCGAAAGTGGTCGGCTCGGCATGGATGCCGTGGCTGCGGCCGATGGTGGGGGTGTACTTGTGCTCCACCGCGCGGCGCTTGATCGCCTCCAGCAGCGCATCGATGTCCGCGATGAGGATATCGGCGGCCTGCGTGAGCTGGACGTTGAGGGTGGTATCGAGCACGTCGGAACTGGTCATGCCCTGATGCATGAAGCGCGCCTCGGGGCCGACTTCCTTGGCCACCCAATCGAGGAAGGCGATGACGTCGTGCTTGGTCACGGCCTCGATCGCGTCGATCGCGGCGACGTCGATCTTCGGGTTCGTCGCCCACCAGTCCCACAGCGCCTTGGCGGCGGAGGGCGGCACCACGCCGAGCTCGCCCAGCTTCTCGGTCGCGTGGGCCTCGATCTCGAACCAGATGCGATAGCGCGCCTCCGGTTCCCAGATCGCGGTCATCGCGGGGCGGGCATAACGGGGGACCATGGACGACTCCTCAAGCGCGGTTAGTTGGGGTTGCCGCTAGGAGGGAGGGTGGCGGAAGGCAAGAGGGCGCGGGTCAGGCGGTGAAGCTGAGGTCGGTCTCGCCCGTGGTCTGGCCTGCGGCATCGAATCGGCGCTCGATGATGCGCGCGGCTCCGTTTGCCGCGATGGTGAGCACGGTCGAGCAGCGGGTGCCGTAGAGCGGATTGCGGATGAACACACCGGAGAAGCGCGGGTCCGGGCCTTCGCCGGCCAGTTCGGTGCGATCCGCGAGCGCGGCGAAGAGCGCGGCGGGATCGTCTTCGCCCATCTCCAGCCATGCGCCCAGTGCGGCTTCGAGCGCGCGGGTCTTGGCCCAGGGCGCGTGGTGCGGGCCGTTGGAGAGGCCGTGGATGCCGGGCGCAAGCGCGCGGCGCTGCGGCCGGGGGTGGTTGGTGAGATGCCACGCGCTCTCAGGTTCGGCCATGAACAGGTTGAACGGGTTCATGGTTTCGGGCGCGGCGGGTTCGCGGCCCGCCAGCCAGTCCGTCACCAGTGCGCCGCGCGAGGCGAGGTGGGGCTGCGGATAACCCTCGACGCGCAAGTTCGTGACGAGCGCGGCGCGCCCGGCGGCGTTCACGCCGAGCCAGGTGCCGCCGGCCTGCAGATCGCGCCCGGCGATGACGCCGCTTTCCCATTCCGCCAGGGGTGCGGTGGGGCGCTCATGAAACTCGTCGCGATTGCCGATCACGACGAGGCGCCAGCGCGGATGCGCGCGGAAGGCGGCAGCGGCAACGCACATCAGATCAGACCCTTCGCCTTCAGGCTGACATGGCCCTGCCGCCCGATGATCACATGATCGTGGACGGTGATACCGAGCAGGCGCCCGGCTTCGATGATCTTGTGGGTGATCTGGATGTCGGCGCGGCTGGGCTCCGGGCTGCCGGAGGGGTGATTGTGGACAAGGATCAGTGCGGCGGCGCCGATGGCCATGGCCTTGGCGATGATTTCGCGCGTGTAGATGGCAGATTCGTCGAGTGTCCCGTCGCTGACGATCTGATCGAGGATCAGGCGGTTTTGCGTGTTGAGATAAAGCACGCGGACGCGTTCGTGGTTGAGGTGCGCCATATCGATGTGGAGATAATCGAGCAGTGCCTGCCAGCTGGAAAGGACCGGCTCCTCGCGGACGGTCTGCCGGGCAAGGCGGCGCGCGGAAATGCCGACGATTTTGAGGGCGGCGGCGGCGGCGTCCTTGACACCGGGCACACCCATGAGCGTCGGCGCATCGGCGTTGAGCACGGCGGCAAGGCTGCCGAATCGCTGTATCAACACGCGGGCGGTCGGCTTCATGTCTTGCCGGGGGATCGCGATCATCAGCAGGTATTCGATCACTTCATGATCGGCCAGCGCATCGTCGCCGCCTTCGAGCAGGCGCTTCCTCAGGCGAGCACGGTGGCCGGAGGGATCGAACCCGGCCTCGCGCACCCGGTCCTTCTCCGACTTGTCGCGACCGGGCTGGGGAAAGAGGCTGGGCGGTTCGTCCATCACGCGCAGACTTTGCCCGCGCGGGCGGCAGGGCGCAAGCGGCGGCATTGCGTCCGCCCGCCTGCTGGGCAACAAGGCGGGCAATGCCGGACGAGACCGCGCCTCTGAACGAATCGCCGGATGGCAAGCCTGGGGCACCGCGCAGCGCCAAGCGCCGCAGGATTGCGCTGGTCTCCGCCGGGGCTCTCGCGGCGCTGGCCATCGGGCTGTGGTCTGCGCGCGAGCAGATTGCAGGCGGCCTGATCGACCGGCAGCTGGCGCAGATGGGCCTGCCCGGTCGCTATGCGATCGAGGGCATCGGCGCGGATCGGCAAATCCTGAAGAACATCGTGATCGGCGATCCGGCGCATCCCGACCTCACCATCGCGCGCGCCGAAGTGCGGATGGCCTATGGTCTGCTGGGGCCACGCATCGGGCAGATCATTCTCGAGCAGCCAAGGCTTTACGGGGCATATCGGCAAGGCCACCTGAGCTTCGGCGCGCTCGACAAGCTGGTGCTGGCCAATGCGCCCTCCGGCACGGCGCCGGGGCTGCCAGATCTCGATCTCCGGATCGTTGATGGCCGCGCATTGCTGGAAACCGACTTTGGCCGCCTTGCCGTGAAGGCTGATGGCGCGGGCAATCTGGCGGACGGTTTCAAGGGGACGATGGCCGCGATCATGCCCGCTGTGGCGGCGGGCGGGTGCAGCGGCGAGCGGCTGTCGGGCTATGGCACGGTTTCGGTGGCGGACGGTCGGCCTCGCTTTGCGGGGCCCGTGCGGCTTGCCGGGCTGACCTGCGGGAAGGCCCTGGCCGCCGGGCCATCGGCACTCGCGCTCGACGTGGCGGGGGACAAGGACCTCGGCGGCGCGACGATCAAGGGCAAGCTGGAAGCGGGCGCGCTGACGGCGCCGGGACTTGCTGCCGCGCGCCTCACGCTGGGCGGTGCGCTGGCCTTCAAGCTGGGCGAACTGCGCGGCCATCTGCTGAGCGAGGCGCAAGGCGTGCGCACGGCGAGCCTGACGGCGGGCTCGCTCGGGATCGACGGCGATCTCGACATGAGAGGAGGCGGGGAGAGCCTCGTCTTCCGGGGGGCGGTTTCCGGCCGCAACCTTGCGCGCGGGGCCGCGAGCGAAAAGGCGCTGGCAGGGGCGCAAGCGGCGGCGGAAGGCACGCTGGCCGCGCCGCTGCTCGCCCGCCTGCGCAGCGCGCTGGGCCGTGAGGAACGCGGCAGCCGGCTGGCCGGCGATATCGCGCTGCGCCGCGATGGGGCGCGCTTCAGCCTTGTTGCGCCGAGCGCAGTGCTGCGCGGCGGGAGCGGCGCGGCGCTGCTTTCGGTCTCGCGCCTGCAGGTCGCCTCGGAACCCGAAAAGCTGCCCACGCTTACCGGCAACTTCGTGATGGCGGGCGAAGGCTTGCCGCCGATCACCGGGCGCATGGAGCCTGGCGCGGGCGGACGCCCAGCGCTCAAGCTGCGCATGGCCGAATATCGCGCCGGGGCAGACATGATGGCGCTGCCCCTGCTCGAAATCGCGCAAGGGCCGGGCGGATCGCTCAGCTTTGCCGGCACGGCGCTGGCTTCAGGTGGCATCCCGGGCGGCGCGGTGAGGGGGCTGACCCTGCCGATTGCGGGCTCGATCGGGCCTCGCGGCGATCTTGCGCTGTGGCCGCGCTGCGTAACGCCCTCGTTCGCCAGCCTGCAAGTGAGCGCGCTTATGCTCGACAAGCGGCAGCTGACGATTTGTCCAGCGGGCGGACAGGCTATCGTGCGCTATGGTCCGCAGGGGCTGAAGGCCGCGCTAGGCATCAATGCGCTCGCGCTGAGCGGGCGGCTGGGTGAGACCCCGCTGCTGCTGAACACGGGGCCGGTAGGCCTTGCATGGCCCGGCACGCTGACGGTGCGCGGCGCGGATGTCGTGCTGGGGCCGGGTGATACGGCGACGCGCCTGCGCCTCGTCAATCTGGTGGCGCGGCTGGGCCGGGACTTTACGGGCACGTTTGATGGCGTGGACGCCAAGCTCGCCGCCGTTCCGATCGACATGAGCAATGCCGCAGGCGACTGGCGCTATGCGGACGGGGTGCTGACGCTGAGCGGCGTGCGCTTCGTCGCTGCTGACCGGTTTGCGCCTGCGCGGTTCAAGACGCTGGCCGGCGAGAACGCGGTTCTGACGCTAAAGGACAACCGCATCACAGCGCAGGCCCTGCTGCGCGAGCCGGATTCGCGGCGCGAGGTGCTGCGGGTGGCCGTCCGCCACGATCTCGCCACCGCGCGCGGCCATGCCGATCTCGCGGTAGATGGGCTGGTGTTCGACAAGGGCAAGATCGTGCCCGGCAAAGTCGGCGGGCTGCAACTGCGCGATCTGGCGCCGCAGTTCCGGGGCGTGGTCGCCGATGCCGAGGGGACGGTGCGCGGGAAGGGCGTGATCGACTGGACCGCCGAACGCTTGACAAGTTCTGGCAGCTTCGGCACCGAAGATCTTGATTTTTCTGCTGCGTTCGGCCCGGTAAAGGGCATTTCGGGCACGCTGGTCTTCACCGATCTGATCGGCATGGTCACCGCGCCGCACCAGACCCTGCACGTGGCTTCGGCCAATCCGGGGATCGAAGTGACCGACGGCGTCGTCGATATCGAACTGCTGCCCGAGCAGGTCGTGCGCATCAATAGCGGGATATGGCCGTTCCTTGGCGGCAAGCTGAAGCTGGCGCCGGGCGACCTGCGCATGACGGTGAACGAGCCGCGCCGCTTCCGGATCGAGATGGAAGGGATCGATGCGGCCAAGTTCCTTGAACGCATGGAACTGGCGAACCTTTCCGCAACGGGTGTCTTCGATGGCCACCTGCCGCTCGAATTCGATGCCAATGGCGGGCGCATCACGGGCGGACAGCTGGTCTCGCGGCCACCGGGCGGCACCGTGTCCTATGTCGGCGCGCTATCCTACAAGGACCTCTCGACCATGGCGAACTTCGCGTTCGATGCGCTGAAATCGCTTGATTATTCGAGCATGACGATCGGGATGGACGGCAACCTCGCGGGCGATGTCATCACGCGGGTCGAGTTCTCCGGGATCAAGCAGGGCAAGGACACCAAGCAGAACTTCATCACCCGGCAGGTCTCGCGCGTGCCAATCCAGTTCAACGTCAACATTCACGCGCCGTTCTACAGCCTGATCAGTTCGATGAACCCGCAGCCGCCGCCAGGGGCGTTTCGTGGCCTCCCGGGAACCTTGGCGCCGGGAACCTTGGCGCCGGGAACCTTGCAGCCACCTGCCAGCGGCGTTCAGCCCCAAGTCAGCAGCCCCAAGCCAAAAGGACCCAGCAATTGACGTTGGTCAGCAACCCTGCAACCAAGTGGCCCATCCAAGGTGAGGGGCATAACAGAATGGCTGGGACAGGCAGACGACTGCGGCAATTGTGCCTCGCGGCCGTGATGGTGGCAGGCTCGATGCTGAGTTGTTTGCTTTTGGGGGGCTGCATTACCGTGAAAGCGCCCGACAAGCCGATCGTCATCGAGCTCAACATCAACATCAAGCAGGAAGTGGTCTATCGCCTGGCCGGGGATGCCAGCCAGACGATCGACAAGAACAAGGACATTTTCTGAGATGGCACGCACATTTGGAAACTTCAGGATTGCGCTTGCCGCGCTGGCCGTGGCGGGCATGATCCCCGCCGCCGCGCTGGCCCAGCGTGATCCTGCCTATGCCGCCGCGCGCGCCGCCGGGCAGGTGGGCGAGAAGGTCGATGGCTACCTCGGCTATGTCGTGCCGCCGCCGCCCTCGTTGAAGGCGGTGATCGACGAGCTCAATATCAAGCGCAAGGCAGTTTATGCCGAGAAGGCCGCCGCCGCCCACGCGACGGTGGAGGAATATGCGCTGACGTCTGGCTGCCTGCTGATCTCGCAGACCCAGCCAGGCGAGAAGTACCAGGGCCCCGATGGCAGCTGGCAGACGCGCACCTCCGCGCCCCCCTTGCGCGATTCGCGCTGCCCCTGAGGCAAAAATGCGGCAAATTCGGGCGCGCGCCGGGTCGATGATCCGGCGCGCGTCTTCGCACATGCCGCAAATCTGCGGTTTACAGCTGCTTCCGCCGCGGTTGACTTGATAAGCCGCCCTTCCTAAAGGGCCGGTGCCCTTGACGGGGGACCGTTTCCCGCGCCAGGCCCCTTGCGCTGTTTCAGGCGAAAAGAAGGCTGGCATGGTTGACGACCCTGACCGTGAGGACCCTATCGGCGCGGATGCCCGGATCGCATCGCTTGAGGCGCGGCTTGCCGCGGCAAAGGCCATCGAGGCGGAGCGGACGCGCAGCGGCCAGCAAGGTGCCGATGCGGGATACCGCCTCGGCAATCGTGTTCTGGCCGAACTGCTGGGGGGAATGATCGGGGGTGCAGCGGTTGGCGTGGCCATTGACTGGTTCGTCGGACGCGGCCACTGGGGCCTGATGGTGATGCTGTTCCTCGGGATCGCAGTCGCCTTCAGAAACATTATCCGGATTGCGAACCGGCGTTCCGATTGACCCCCTGGACCGAGGGGGCCGCATTGGAAGGCCGTTTTGGCATAAGTTTTTTGTGGTTTTCTGGGAAACGGGATTTTCGCGCGTGGCAACCGAAGCCAAAGTTGATCCGATGCACCAGTTCACGATCGAGCCGCTGTTCGGCACCGATCACTGGGCCCTTGGCGGCTTCAACATTGCGTTCACCAATTCTGCGCTGTGGATGCTGATTTCCGCAGTGGTGCTCTATGCCTTCATGCTGGGCGGGATGAAGCGCGAGCTCGTCCCCGGCCGCTGGCAGATGATGGTCGAGAGCATGACCGGCTTCATCGAGAACATGCTTTCGGCGAACGTCGGCAAGGAAGGGCGCAAGTACCTGCCTTACGTGTTCTCGCTGTTCATGTTCATCCTGTTCGCCAACCTGCTCGGCCTGCTGCCGCTGGGTCTTGTCGGCATTCACCCCTTCACCTTCACCAGCCACTTCACCGCGACGGGCGTGCTCGCCATCCTGTCGTTCTCGATCGTGCTGGTGGTGGGGTTCTGGAAGCACGGCTTCCACTTCTTCTCGCTCTTCGTGCCGCATGGCACGCCGCTGCCGATGATTCCGCTGATCTTCGTGATCGAGCTGGTCTCGTTCCTCGTGCGCCCGTTCAGCCTTGGCCTGCGTCTCTTCGTGGCGATGATGGCCGGGCACGTGCTGCTCGAAGTGCTGTCGAGCTTCGTGATCGGCGGCGCCAATGCCGGCGCGTTCTTCATGGGGCTCGTCTCGATCCCCAGCTTCATCCTGATGGTTGCCATCTGCGCGCTCGAAATCCTCGTCGCCGGCATCCAGGCCTACGTCTTTGCGCTGCTCACGTCGCTCTACATCAACGACGCCGAGCATCTGCACTGAGTTTTCTTCGTACAGTATCCATCCATCTGATTTTGAGAGAAAAGGGAGTTTAAGTCATGGAACCTGCAAGCGCCAAGCTCATCGGTGCGGGTCTCGCTGCGATCGGCGCCGGCATGGCCGCCATCGGCGTGGGTAACGTCTTCGGTTCGTTCCTCGAGAGCGCGCTGCGCAACCCGGGTGCGGCTGATGGCCAGCAGGGCCGTCTGTTCATCGGCTTCGCGGCCGCCGAACTTCTCGGTCTGCTCTCGTTCGTCGTGGCGATGATCCTGATCTTCGTCGCCTGAACCATGCGCAAGGGCGGCGCTCCGGGCACGGGTCCGGAGTGCCGGCCCTTCCCTTGTTTTTCAGCGTTTTGATCGCCGGGAACCCCAATGCCCCAGATTTCGCAGCTAGCCGCGACCTATTCCAGCCAGGTTTTCTGGATGCTGGTCATTTTCGGCGCCGTCTTCTTCCTCGTCGGCCGGGGCATGACGCCCAAGGTTCTCGAGACCATGGAAGGCCGCGACCAGAAGATTGCCGCGGATCTCGCCGCTGCTGAAGCCGCGCGCCACGAGGCGCAGGCGCAGGACGATGCGTGGAAGGCGGCAGCTGCCAAGCAGCGCGGGGAAGCCCAGGCGCTGATCGCTGCAGCCAAGGCCGAAGGGGCCAAGGCTACCGAAGCCCGGCTCGCCACGGCGAGTGCTGGTGCCGAAGCCCGCGTGGCCGAAGCGGAGGCGCGGATTGCCGCGGCTCGCGAAGGTGCGCTGGCCGAAATCGAAACCGTGGCGGCCGAAGCCGCTGCCGATATCGCTGCCCGTGTTGCGGGTCTGACGGTTGCGGCCGATGCCGCACGCGCGGCGGTGAAGGACGTTCTCCATGGTTAAGCTCGCTCTGCTCGCTCATGCGGCAAACGCAGTCGCTGAACATGGGGCCGAGCATGCCGAACCGGTTGCGTTCGGGTTCGTGACCCCGGGCATGTGGGTCGCGCTCTCGATGACCGCATTCATTGCCATCGTGATCTGGAAGAAGGTTCCGGGGGCGATTGCTGGCGGGCTCGATGCCAAGATTGTCGCGATCCGCGCACAGCTTGATGCTGCCACGGCCCTGCGTGCCGAAGCCGAGGCGCTGCGCGCCGAATATGCGAAGAAGATCGCCGGCGCCGAGGCAGATGCCGCCGCGATGGTCGAGCATGCCCGCCATGAAGCCCAGGCGATCATCGCCAAGGCCGAAGCGGATACGACCGCAATGATCGCGCGCCGCGAGAAGATGGCGACCGACAAGATCGCCGCAGCGGAACGCGCTGCGGTCGAGGAACTGCGCGCCCGCGCTGCTGCGGCGGCGGCGGCGGCGGCCGGCCAGCTCATCGCCCAGCACCACGGCGCCAGCGCGGACAAGGCGCTTGTCGACAGTGCCATCGCTGGCCTCGCCAACTGATTCCATGCCCTGCCTGCGGGGCGGGGCATGGTTAACTTTACCCTAAGGGTTTTCGCCTAGGTCCGCTCTCATGAAGAGGATTGGGACTGGGTGCGAGGCATGAGCCGCGGACAAATCCGGCAGTTTGCGGCATTGCTTCTGGCGCTGCTGATGCTGAGCTTTGGCGCCGGGCGCGCCGAGGCGGCGAGCTGCTTTTACGCCACATCGCAAGGGTCAACCGGCCCGACCAACTGGAACTCCTACTGTTGGCTCGATTTCACCGGCTATAACGACACGGCCGCGCGCTCGACCGCCGGGCAGGCCATGTCCTACACGCTGCCCGACGGCACCGTGATGTCCTTCACGCTCAAGATCAGCGGCGCTGCTATCACGGGTGCTGCGGCGCCTTCCTGGACCGGCGCGGCGATCGGCAATACCGCGTTCCTCGGCATCGGCGGCCGCCCGATCCTATACCAGAGCGCGGGCGGCACGACGACGGCCGCGATTTCCAACATCGTGCTGACCCCGCCCGCCGGCGTCTCGCAGATCACCAGCTACATGTTTGTGGCTGCGGACGGCGAATCCTCCAACGAAGGCGAATCGCTCAGCTTTCAGACCAATGGCGGCAATTGGGTCGCGCTCGACAATGCCGGGCCGATCAGCGGCTCGACTTATCCCACGAGCTCGGGGCTTGGCACAGCGACCTTCAACATCGGGGGTGTGGCCGGCACCGTCGGCGCGAACATCGTGGGCTCGAGCACGCCGACCTCGCTCACGACCACGATCGTCGGCGGCGGCCTGCAGGGCGTGATGTTTGCGGTGCGGTTCGCATCGATCCGGCTCAACCTGCAACTGACCGGCGCGCGCGCGGCGGCGGCAGACCAGTTCAGCTTTGCCATCAATGCGACTTCGGGCGGTGCGACGCTGGCAAGCGGTACGTCGAGCGGGACTGGAAATGGGCCGTTCACGGCAGCCACGCTCACGACTGCATCGGCGCTGCCGCTCACGCTGACGCAAGCGATGGCATCGGGCAGCGTGAACCCGCTCACAGACTATCGCTCGAGCCTGACCTGCACCAATTCGGTAAGTTCGAGCACACCGCTGCCGAGCGGCGTGATCACCACCAATTTCAGCTTCGGCGCATTGCAGTTCGGCGATCTTGTCACCTGCACGTTTACCAACACGGTGTTCCCGCATCTCCAGCTGACCAAGGTGCTGGGAACCGGCGGGCGGCGGTTCAGCACCGACCAATTCATCATGCAGATCAACCAGGATGCGACCACCGTAGCGACGACGACCACCACTGGGACCAGTGCCACTGTAAACAACGGGACGACACCGCAAGTGCTGGTCTCGGCGGGGACGGCCTATGCCTTCACCGAGGTGGGCGCGGGCACCACGAGCCTCACTCAGTACAACTCGGCGATGACGTGCACCAATGCCTTCACCGGCTCCTCGACCACGCTGCCCGGTGCGGTGGGCGGTACGGTCACGCCGCAAATGGGCGATGTGATCTCGTGCACGATCACGAACACGCGCCGCGCGTCGAACGCGACCCTGACGCTGGTGAAGACATCGAGCGTGCTGTCGGACCCGATCAACGGCTCAACCAATCCCAAGATGATCCCCGGCTCGATTGTCGAGTATTCGATCCTCGTTTCGAACACCGGACCGACTGCGGTGGACAGCAACACGGTTCTGCTGATCGATTCGCTGCCGAATCAGATGCTTGTCGGCACTGCTGCGACGCCCACGTTCACGCAAGGAACGCCGACAAGCGGGCTGACTTTCAATGCGACAAACGACATCAGGTATTCGAACGCCGCGAGTGCGCCGACGACCTTTGCCGGCTGCACCTATACACCGACTTCAGCCTATGACCCGGCGGTGAACTTCATCTGCATCAACCCCAAGGGAGCGATGGCGCGTTCCACGGGGACGCCGCCCAACTTCACCATCTCGTTCAAGGCACAGATGCAGTAATCAGGCGGCGCAGTCCGGCGAGCAGGCGCGGCCCCAGTTCCGGGCCTTGCAGTGGATAGAGGAACGGCTCGATCAGCTCCGCTTCCATCAGCAGCAGGTGCCCCTCGGGCCCGCGCACGAGGTCGATGCGCGCATAGAGCGGTGCCGGGAAGGGGAGGCCGGCGATCACCGCCTGCGCGGTGGCGAGGTCGTCCGCAGCCGGGGTGACGGCAGTGTCCCAGCCGCCATAAAGCGACTGGACGCGGTAGTCGCCCGGTGCGGGGCGCTTGATCAGGGCATGGCAGAACTGGCCGTCGATGAAGATCAGCGAGTGCTCGCCTTCCTCGACAATGCCTGAAAGGAAGGGCTGAACCAGCGCGGCATGGCCCATGCGCCAATCGGCAGCGGGCGGCGCGTCGCGCGTGAAATCGAACTGCCCTTCCGCCCCCGCGCCGACACGGCGCTTCACCACCACGCGGTCGCAGGCGAAGTGATCGAAGGCAGCGAGGATTTCCGCGCGCCCCGGATTGTCCAGCAGCAGGGTGGGGATGGTGGCGACACCGCGCGTGCCAAGTTCGGCAAGGTAGCCCTTGTCGATGTTCCAGCGCACCACTTCGGGCGCGTTGCACACCGGCACGCCGAGCGCGGCGATGGCATCGAGCTTGGCAAGGAAGGCCTCGCGATTGTCCTGATAATCCCACGGCGTGCCGATCAGCGCGGCATCGAAGGCGGCGAAGGCTTCGAGCGGGGCCTGCCAGTCGATGTCCGTCACGGCCTCGCCCGGAGCAAGCGCGGCAACGAGCGCGGCCATCTGCTGGTCATGTTCGAAGGCATCGGCGCGGCGATCTGGGGCGCCGGGCAGCGTGGTGCTGCAGGCGAGGAAGGCAATGTTCATGGACGTCCTGACGTTGTGCGGGTTCCCGGGCCGATCAGTGGAATGCGGACAGCCGGAGCAAGGATACCAAGGCGACATAGGCGCTGGCGAGACAATAGAGCACTTCCGGGACAACCCCGAGGTTCACGCGCCTGCCCTGGCGGATCAGGACGAGCATGTAGCCGGCCACCGCGAGGAACAGCACGATCTGGAGCCCAAGACGTGCGCGGGTTTCAGGGTAGTTGCCGAGCACGGCAAGGACGCCGCCGATAAGCAGGGTGTAGATAATGAGCCTGATGACGCTGCGCATGGAGTCGCTGGCGATCAGGGACGCGTGGAGCCGCGCACGACGAGGCGCACGGGCACCCGGCGCGGGGTTTCGGGCTCGCCCGCCATCGAGGCGAGCAGCCGTTCGACAAGGAGCGCGCCGGCGGTTTCGAAATCGGATTCGATCGTGGTGAGCGGCGGGGTGGACCATGCACCCGCGCGCACGCCATCGAAGCCGACAATGCCGATCTGGTCCGGGATGCGATAGCCGCGCTGGCTCAATTCCTTGAGCGCGCCGAGGGCGATTTCGTCGCTGACGGCGAAGATCGCATCGAAGGGTTGGCTACTATCCGCCAGCATGGCAGCCGCGCGGCTGCCCTGCTCCTCGCGCGCCAGCCCGCGTTCGATGCGCTGGAGCACCGGTTCGCGCCCCGCATCGCGCATCGCGCTGGCATAGCCGTCGTAGCGTTCCTTGAACTGGCGCTGGGGGGAGGTTTCCGAGCCGATGCAGACGATCTTCTCGTATCCGCGCACCAGCATGTGGCGTACGGCGAGTGCGGCGCCAGCCTCGTTGTCGCTGCGCACCCACGGGAAGGCATCGCTGGGGGCGCCCCAGCAGACCCAGCTGGTGGCAGGGTCGAGCTCGCCGAAATAGTCCCACGCGGGGGTGTTCTCACTCGTGCCGATGACGATCATGCCATCGGCCTTGCGGCGCTCCTCGTAATGGCCCCAGAAATTTTCCGCGCTATCCTGGAAGGAGACGAGCACTTCGTAGCCGCGCGCGGAGGCGGCGGCGCAAGTGCTGCCGAGCAGCGCGAAGTAGAACGGGTTGAGATCCTTGCGGTCTTGCCCCGCACGGCAAATCATCACCACCGCGAGCGTGCCGGTCTTGCCCCGGCGCAGGCGGGCGGCGTTCTCGTTGACCTGATAGTTGAGCCGGGCGGCGGCCGCGATCACGCGCTGGCGCGTGGGCTCGCTGATCGAGGTGTCCCCTGCCAGCGCGCGGCTGACGGTGGACTGGCTGACCCCGGCTTCCTCCGCCACGTCGAACGAGGTGACGCGGGTGATCCGGCGGGTGGTGTCGGTGCTCTGCGGCATCTAGCGGAAATTGTCCTTGGCGCTGCGCAGCGCGGCGAAAGTTTCGGTGGGCGAGGCACCGCCCCAGCGGGCCTGCAGCGCGGGATCATCGGCGCGCAGGAAGGGATTGGTGGCGAGTTCGCGGCTGAGCAGGGTGGGGACGGTCCACTCGCTGCGGCTGCGTTTGTCCGCGATCTCTGCCGCATAATCGGCGAGCGCAGCGTTTTCGGGATCGGCGTGGAGGGCGAACTTCGCGTTGGAGGCGGTGTATTCGTGGGCGCAATAGAGCGTGGTTTCGCCCGGGAGCGCTTTCACGCGGCTGAGGCTGGCCCAGAACTGATCTGGCGTGCCTTCGAACATGCGCCCGCAGCCCAATGCGAAGACGGCATCGCCGACGAAGGCGATCGCCGCTTCGGGGAGGTGATAGGCACAGTGGCCGACCGTGTGGCCGCCCACGTCGATCACATGGGCCGAATGCGCGCCGAAGGGCACGGTATCGCCTTGCACGACGGTGCGGTCGATCCCTGCGATGCGGGCGGCGTCTGCAGCGGGGGCGATGATCTTGCAGCCAGTTGCCGCCTTGATCGCTTCGTTGCCGCCCGCATGGTCCGGATGCCAGTGGGTGTTCCAGATCTGGGTGATCGTCCAGCCCTTGGCCGCCGCCTCGCGCAGGTAAGCCTCCGCGTCCGGCGTATCGATGCACGCCGTCTCGCCGCTCGCACTATCGTGGAGGAGATAGCCGTAGTTGTCTGACAGGCAGGCGAACTGGTGGACTTCGAGCGTCATGGGTCCTCTCGGGCGTCTTTGCACCAAAGCCTAGCGGAGTGTGCGCCGCAATGCAAAAGCCCGCCCGGATCGCTCCGGACGGGCTTTTGGTTTGCCTTGCCTTGCGGCGAAAGGCTTACTGCTTGGCCTTCAGCGCGGCGCCGAGGATGTCGCCCAGCGAAGCGCCGGCTTCCGACGAGCCGTACTGCTCCACGGCTTCCTTCTCTTCGGCGAGCTGACGCGCCTTGACCGAGAAGTTGGGCTTCTTCGAACGGTCGAAACCGATGACCATGGCATCGAGCTTCTGGCCGACCTGGAAGCGGTCCGGACGCTGCTCGTCGCGGTCGCGGCCGAGGTCGGTGCGCTTGATGAAGCCGGTCGCGCCGTCTTCGCCGGCCTGCACTTCGAGGCCGCCATCGCGGACTTCGAGGACAGTGACGGTGACGACTTCGCCGCGGCGGAGCGAGCCAGCACCGCCGGCCGAAACGCCGCCAGCCGCCGGAGCGCCCTTTTCAAGCTGCTTCATGCCGAGCGAGATGCGCTCCTTCTCGACATCGACGTCGAGCACGATGGCCGAAACCTGCTCGCCCTTGCGGTGCAGCGCCAGCGCGTCCTCGCCCGAGATGCCCCAGGCGATGTCCGACATGTGGACCATGCCATCGACGTCGCCATCGAGGCCGATGAACAGGCCGAACTCGGTCGCGTTCTTGACTTCGCCCTCGACAGTCGAGCCGACCGGGTGGCCTTCCGCGAAAGCTTCCCAGGGGTTCTGCTGCGCCTGCTTGAGGCCGAGGCTGATGCGGCGCTTGTCGCTATCGACCTCGAGGACCATGACATCGACTTCCTGCGAGGTCGAAACGATCTTGCCGGGGTGGACGTTCTTCTTGGTCCACGACATTTCGGAAACGTGGACGAGGCCTTCGATGCCAGCTTCCAGCTCCACGAAGGCGCCGTATTCGGTGATGTTGGTGACAACGCCGTGCAGCTTCGCGCCGACCGGGTACTTGGCGGCCACGCCATCCCACGGATCGCTTTCAAGCTGCTTCATGCCGAGGCTGATGCGCTGCGTGTCCTGGTTGATGCGGATGATCTGCACCTTCACGGTATCGCCGATGGCGATCACTTCGCTGGGGTGGTTGACGCGCTTGTAGCTCATGTCCGTGACATGGAGCAGGCCGTCGATGCCGCCGAGATCAACGAACGCACCGTAATCGGTGATGTTCTTGACCACGCCGTCGATGATCTGGCCTTCCTTGAGGTTCTGGATCAGGCCCGAACGCTGCTCGGCGCGGGTTTCTTCCAGCACAGCGCGGCGCGAGACCACGATGTTGCCGCGGCGGCGGTCCATCTTGAGGATCTGGAAGGGCTGCGGCATATCCATCAGCGGGGTCACATCGCGCACGGGGCGGATATCGACCTGCGAGCCGGGGAGGAAGGCCACGGCGCCGTCGAGATCGACGGTGAAGCCGCCCTTGACGCGGCCGAAGATCACGCCCTCGACGCGCTTGCCTTCGCCGAATTCGCTCTCGAGCTTGTCCCAAGCGGCTTCGCGGCGGGCGCGATCGCGGCTGAGCATCGCTTCGCCGTCGGCGTTCTCGACGCGGTCGACATAGACTTCGACTTCATCGCCGACCGACAGACCGTGCGGCTGGCCAGGCATCGCGAATTCGCGAAGCGGCACGCGGCCTTCGCTCTTGAGGCCGACGTCGATGACGGCCTTGTCGTTTTCGATGGCGGTGACGGTGCCCTTGACGACCCGGCCTTCAAAGCCGCCATTGGCGGCGCCGCCGAGGGTTTCGTCGAGCATCGCGGCGAAATCGTCGCGCGTGGGATGAGATGCCATTGCTGGTAGTCCTGTTATCGCTGTTTCCGGCCAGGCGGTTGTCTCCGCCGGTCTTTCACCGAGCTTCCGCACCATGCGGACCCGGGGCAAGGGGCCGAACCATCTGCCGGGCCGAATGCCATGGCAGATATCCACACCGGAGCGATGCCCCGGCACGGACGTGCGGCCCCTATGTCAGGAACGGGGAAAAAGCAAGCTGAACCGCGCCCTTTCAGGCGGCTATGGCACGGGGCCGCGCGGCGGTGGTGCGGGCGGACGTCCGGAAGAGCGAAACCGCCGCAGCCAGTTCGCCCGCTTCGTCCGCGAGCGAGCGGGCGGCGGCGGCGGTCTGTTCAACCATGGCGGCGTTGCGCTGGGTCATCGCGTCCATGCCCGAGACGGTCGCGCTGACCTGATCGAGACTGGTGGATTGGTCCTGCGTGGCGAGCGCAATCTCGCCCATCAGCCGGGCGAGGTGCCCGACGCGCCCGACCATGGCATTGAGTGCTTCGCCGGTGCGGCCAACGAGCGAGACGCCGCCGGCAACCTCGCGCGAACTGGTTGCGATGAGCGCGCGGATTTCGCTCGCGGCATCGGCGCTGCGCTGGGCAAGCGCGCGCACTTCGGTGGCAACGACGGCGAAGCCCTTGCCGGCATCCCCGGCGCGCGCAGCTTCGACCCCGGCGTTGAGCGCGAGCAGATTGGTCTGGAAGGCGATAGAATCGATGAGATTGACGATCCGGCCGATTTCCTGCGACGAGCGCTCGATGGCGCTCATCGCCGCCATCGCCTCGCTGACGAGCATGCCACCGGCCTCGGCGTCCTGCGTGGTCATACCGATCTCGGACTCGACTTCGCGGGTGCGGTCTGCGGTCGCGGAAACGAGGTTGGCTACTTGCTGCATCGCCGCGCTCGATTCCTCCACGCTGGCTGCCTGGTTCTGGTTGCGGTTGGCCAAATCGCTGGAAGCGCTGCGGATTTCTGCGGCACCGGTGCTGACGCTGCTGGCCGTACCGCCGACGCGTGCAAGCACGCTGTCGAGCCGTTCGGCAGCAGCGTTGTAGGCACCGCGCAGTTCCTCGTACTCGGCGGGGAAGTGGGGCTCGATGCGGTGGACGAGATTGCCTTCGGCGAGCTGGTCGAGTGCTGTTCCCATGCGCGTGACGACGATGGCCTGCTTCTCGGCATCCTCGCGCTGCGCGCTGGCGGCACGGCGGAATACTTCGATCGCGCGGGTCATATCGCCGATCTCGTCGGCGCGGTGATCAGTGCGCCGGCCTGTATCGAGATCGCCGGCGGCCATCGCGGACATAACCTCTGCCGTTCCCGCAAGCGGATCGAGGACGTGGCGGCTGAGCACGCGCACAGCGGCGAGAATGAGTGCGACCGTGCCGGCGCCCGCAAGAGCCATCACCACGAGCAAGGCAGAGATGGTTGTCGTGCTGGTCGATACGAGCGCATCGCGTGCGGCCATCGCGTGCTCGGTGAGCAGCACAATCGCGCTGCGTTCGCGCGCGAAGATCGCATCGAGCCGCTGCTTGCTGGCCTCTGCCTCCGCCGCATCGCTACGCCCGAGTGCAGGCAGCAGCACGGTGTTCACCTCCTGCCAGAACGCATCCGCTTCCTTTGCCACTGACGTGCGCAGCTCACCCGTCAGCGCAGGATCGACATCGTCCGCCGTCCAACGCGCAAGGCTGGCGCGGTACTGCTTCTCGAGCTCGGCTAGATCCTGGCGGTTCTGCGCGAGATTCGCCGGATCATCGATGGCCTGGCGCGCCTTGAGGGCCGGTTCGACAATGTAGAGCGGGGGAGGGAGGATATCGGCCGTGAAGCCGGTCACGCTGTCGATGCGGCTCTGCACCGTGCCGCCGACCCGGATGTGCTGCACCGCAAGGCCGATGAGCAGGAATAGCATGGTCACCGTTCCAGCGAGAGCCAAGCCGCCACGGCGACTCCGGATGCGGATAGACATGACTACGATACTCCCCTGCTTTTTGCTGCCGGGCGACGTTTTTCCGGGCAGCGTGGGGAGGGCATAACGCCATCATGCAAACCAAAGGCTTGCACGGTTTCGAAGGTGCTTTGCCTAGCCTCGCAGCAGGCAATGTTAATGATTGCAGGGCCGAATCCTGCCCACAGGTGCAGGATGCACGATCCGGCAAGATTCGCCGGATCGCCTTATCAGTTTGGTCAGGCGAATTTTGTGCGCAGGGCAAGCAGGGCAAGAGCCGCCTTGGCCGCCTCGCCGCCCTTGTCCTTTTGTGCCGGGTCAGCGCGGACGAGTGCCTGAGCTTCGTTTTCTACGGTGAGAATGCCGTTGCCCACGGCAAGGCCGTCCATCGTCAGCGCCATAACGCCGCGCGCACTTTCGCCCGCGACGATTTCGAAGTGATAGGTCTCTCCCCGGATCACCACGCCGATCGCGACAAAGCCGTCATACTGACCGGACGTATCTGCCAACACGATCGCCCCAGGAATTTCCAGCGCGCCAGGCACGGTGATCACGTCGACCTTGTGCCCCTCGGCCTCGAGCGCAGCACGCGCGCCTGCAATCAGCATATCGTTGAGGTGATCGTAGAAGCGGGCTTCGATGATAAGGAACTTTGCCATGCGCGCTTACTCCGCGGTGATCGGCTGTTCGCCGACGATGTTGAGGCCGTAGCCTTCGATGGCGACGATGTTGCGATGCGAATTGGTGAGCAGGATCATGTCATGGATGCCAAGATCCGCCAGGATCTGTGCGCCGATGCCATAGCTGCGCAAGTCCATGTCGCCAGTGCGGCCCGCGATCTCGGCCTGGAGGTGCTCGCTGCCGCCGGGCATGAGCAGCACGATCACACCCGCGCCGGCCTTGCCGATCTCGCTCATCGCGCGCTGCAGGCTGCGCTTGCGGGGCCCTGGCTGGCCGAGCACGTCGGAGAGGATCGAGATGCCGTGCATGCGCACCAGCGTCGGCACATCAGCGCGGACAGCGCCCTTCTGCAGCACGAGGTGGACTACGCCGTCGATCTTGTTGCGATAAGTGCGGATCGTCCAGTCGCCGCCGTAGTCCGAATGGAACGGCTGCTGATCGACGCATTCGACGAGATGGTCATGGCGGCGGCGATACTCGATGAGATCGCGGATCGTGCCCATTTTGAGGCCGTGGCGCCGCGCGAACGGGACGAGATCGTCCATCCGCGCCATCGTGCCATCGTCTTTCATGATCTCGCAGATCACGCCCGAGGGATTGAGCCCGGCAAGGCGCGAGATATCGACAGCCGCCTCGGTGTGGCCCGCGCGCACGAGCACGCCGCCATCGCGCGCGATCAGCGGGAAGACATGGCCCGGGGTGACGATGTCGTCCCTGGTCTTCGAAGCGTCGATGGCAACCGCCACGGTGCGGGCGCGGTCGGCGGCGGAAATGCCGGTCGTTACGCCCTCGCGTGCCTCGACCGAGACGGTGAAGGCGGTTTCGTGGCGCGTGCCATTGTTGCGGCTCATCAGTTCGAGACCGAGCTGTTCGGTGCGGGTGCGGGTGAGGGTGAGGCAGATCAGACCGCGGCCGTGCGTTGCCATGAAGTTGATCGCGTCGGGGGTCGCCATCTGCGCGGGAATCACGAGGTCGCCCTCGTTCTCGCGGTCCTCGTCATCGACCAGGATGAACATGCGCCCGTTGCGCGCCTCGTCGATGATTTCCTCGATGGGCACGAGCGCGGGGGTGTCGTCGCTCTCGCTCAGTACACGTTCGAGCTTGGCGAGCGTATCGGCGGTGGGATTCCAGCCGGGCAAGCCCGCATCGCGCAGGGTGTTGGCATGAAGCCCCGCCGCGCGGGCGAGGCCGGAGCGGGACATTCCGCCCTCGATGACGAGGTGGCGGATGCGGTCGATGAGTTCGCTGGACATACAGCGCATATCTCACATCATAATGTGATATGCAAGAAGGCGCATCACATCGCGATGCGATTGTGCGAAGTTGATTCGCGATTCCAACCATTTCCGCCGGCAGAGGGTTGCTGCCAGGTCACACCTTGGTGCAGCCTGCCGCTACGGAATGGGCAAAATTTAATTGAGCGGTTGACAACGCTAGTGTTCCGCTATGTTCTGTAGGCAGAAGGTCGACCCTCAAAAATGATGGGCGTCCGCTGAAGAGAGAGGATATTGATATGAGGGGCAAACTTACCCTGCTCGCAGGTGTGTGCGCAGCAGCCGTAGCAACGCCGTCGTTCGCGCAGAGCGCAGCCAGTGGCGATACCGGCCCGGGTGTTCAGGAAATCATCGTTACCGCGCAGCGCCAGTCGCAGCGCCTGCAGACGGTGCCGATCGCGATCAGCGCGTTCACCAAGGAAAACCTCGACAGGCAGCAGATCCGCAACCCGCTCGATCTGCAGCTTTCGCTGCCCAACATCACCTTCACCAAGACGAACTTCACCACATCGAGCTTCACGATCCGCGGCATCGGTGACCTCTGCACCGGCGTGACCTGCGACAGCGCGACCGCGATTCACATCAACGATGCGCCGCTTTTCGCGACCCGCTTGTTCGAAGGCGAATTCTACGATCTGCAGCAGGTCGAAGTTCTGCGTGGTCCGCAGGGCACCCTGTTCGGTCGCAACGCGACCTCGGGCGTGGTCAACTTCCGCACTGCCAAGCCTGACCTCAACGGCTTCAGCGCCTCGGGTGATGCGGAATACGGCAACTACAACTCGATCCGCGTGCGCGGCATGATCAACGTGCCGCTGAGCGAGACGCTCGCGGTGCGTGCCGCCGGCTTCTACCTGAAGCGTGATGGCTACACCAAGAACCTCTTCGACAACTCCAAGATCGATGACCGCGACATCTACGGGTTCCGCGGCTCGCTGACCTGGCAGCCGTCCCCGTCGACCACGATCGACCTCATGGGCCAGTACTTCCGCGAGAAGGACAGCCGCATGCGCATCCAGAAGCAGTACTGCCAGGAGGATCCGACCGGTATCCTGGGCTGCCTCAACACCACGCGCGGCACCAGCACCACCAACGGCAATGCGCTGCTCGCCAACGTGCTGACCTCGAGGGAATTCTTCGCGATCCGCGGCCTGCCGACCGCCTTCGCGCTGGGCAGCATCTATGGCCCGCAGGTCTATCGCAACGAGGTGAACCCGGCTGATCCGCGCGTCGTCAACACCGATTTCAAGCCCAGCTACTTCACCGAGGAAACCATCCTCCAGGGCGTCCTCAAGCAGGACATTGGTGAGAAGTTCAGCCTGCGCGTCGAAGGCAACTACCAGAACGTCAAGGTCGATTCGCAGCAGGACTACAACAACGCCGTTGCCGATCGTTCGGGCTTCACGCCGGGCCTCAGCGCCCTTGCTGCGGCAGGTGCAGGCCTGCTCGGGCCTGGCCTCAAGAGCTACCTTGGCCCGATTGCCAATGCGCTGATCCCGCAGGGCCCGGGTGGAGCACTCTGCACCTCGATTGGCGAGCCGACCGGTACCGGCGTATTCGGCGGGCACAGCGTCTGCGCCTCGACCCCGCTCGACTTCGACCGTTCGGTCCAGAACAACAAGAGCTGGACAGCGGAAGCGGTGCTGAACTCGAAGTTCGACGGTCCGTTCAATTTCCTGCTCGGCGGCATCTACGGCAAGTACACCCTGACCGAGAACAGCTACTATGTGAACTCGTTCGGGCTGGACTACTTCGCCGGCGTGGTGGGCGCGTTCTCGGCGCTTGGCGCCGGTGCGCCGCCGGCCTACCTCGCCACGCCGACCTATCGGAACAACACGCCTGATTACAGGCTGACGACCTATGGCATCTTCGGTGAAGCTTATTGGAAGTTCAACGACAAGGTGAAGCTGACCCTCGGTCTGCGCTACAACAACGACAAGAAGTCGGTGAAGGCGCGCACGACGCTGTTCAACTTCCTCGCGCCGGTGGGCATTGCCAATGCCTATGACTCGCCGTTCCTCGCCTCCGGCTACGATGCGGACTCGGCCATCCCTGGCAACCAGCCGTTCCAGGTGCGCAACGTGAAGTTCGGCGAATTCACCGGCCGCGCAGTGCTCGACTTCCAGATCTCGCCGGACAATCTGGTCTATGCCTCGTACTCGCGCGGCTACAAGTCGGGTGGTATCAACCCGCCGCTGTCGCCGATCTTCGCGGTTCCGGAAAGCTTCACGCCTGAATTCGTGAACTCGTTCGAAATCGGTTCGAAGAACACCTTCGCCAATGGCGCGCTGCAGCTGAACCTCACCGGGTTCTATTACCAGTACAAGGGTCTGCAGCTCTCGCGCATCGTCGCCCGTACATCGGTCAACGACAACGTGAGCGCCAACATCTGGGGTGTGGAAGCCGAAGCGATCATCCGCCCGGTCCGCGAGCTGACGATCAACATGAACTTCAGCTACCTCAACACCAAGGTGTCGGAAGACAAGTTCCTCTCGAACCCGCGTGACTTCGGCAATGGCCGCAAGGATGCGGTGATCATCAAGGATATCACCAACACCGCGAACTGCGCTGTCGGTTCGAACTCGGGCAACGTCGCAGGCGTGAATGCTTTCGTGAACACGGCCAACACGCTGATCAACAGCGGCGCAATCCCCGGCGTTGCCGGCGGTGCGGGTCTTCAGGGCACGACGGCGTTCCCGGCTGGCGGCGGCATTGCCTCGACCGGTGCCTACTCGATCTGCGCCGTGCTCAGCGCGCTCGCTCCGACGCTTGGCAATGCGCCCGGCATCGGCGGTGTGACGGTCTACTCGTCGGGTATCGCCACCAACATCCGTGGCAACAAGCTGCCCGGCGCGCCGAACGTGAAGTTCTCGGCCGGCGTGCAGTATGCAGCGCCGATCGGCAACCTGACGCTGACGCCGCGTTTCGACCTGAACTTCACCGGCAATTCGGATGGCACGATCTTCAACGGGGTGGTCGACAAGGTTCCGTCGTTCACCCAGCTGAATGCTCAGCTCCAGCTCGATGGTCCGGACAAGAAGTGGTTCATCCGCGGCTTCATCCAGAACATCACCAACGACAACTCGGTGACCGGTCTCTACGTGACCGACCAGTCCTCGGGTAACTTCACCAACGTCTTTACGCTGGAACCGCGCCGCTACGGCATCGCCGCCGGCTTCAAGTTCTGATCGTTCGGGGGGAACCGGCCCGGCGCTTGCAAAGGTGCCAGCCGGTCTGAGGCGGGCGCCGGGGGGCAACCTCCGGCGCCTTGCTTTTTGCCCGCTGCGCGCGCCACACTGCAGCCAAACGGGATACTGCTTTGGGGAGCGGCAAGATGCGGAGCGAACGGATGTGGGGCCGGGGTGCGGCGCTGGCACTGGCGCTGGTGCTTTTTTCAGGCAAGGTTGAAGCCAAGGGCGTCAGGCCGGTCGATCTGGTGATCCTCAACGGCAAGATCGTGACGGTGGACAGCCGGAGCCGCGTGGTCCGTGCGGTGGCGGTGCGGGGCAGCCGCATTGTCGCGGTCGGCGATGTTCGTCGCTATCGCGGGCCTCGGACGCGCGTGATCGACCTCAAGGGGCGCACGATGCTGCCCGGCTTCATCGATGCCCATTCGCATGTTGGCGGCATGGCGGAAGTGGAGGCACATACCGTCGATATCCAGGTGCCGCCGCTTAAGGACGGCGCGGCGGTTATCGCACGGCTGAAGGAGAAAGCCGCCCATCTGCCGCCGGGGGCCTGGCTGATCGGCAACGGCACCTACAACCAGCCGATGCCCACGCGTCAGGCGCTCGATGCCGCCTTCCCGGAACATCCGGTGGACCTGCGCTGGAGCGCGCATGATCACCTGATCAACCACAAGGCTGCCCAGATCATGGGGCTGGATCGCAGCTTCCCCGATCCCCCGGCCGGCTCTGCCGCGCGCTTCGAGCGGACGGCGGATGGCGAGATCGCGATCATCCGCGATGCCGAGGTGCCTTGGCCGAAGGACATGATCCCCGCCTTCACTGCGCCCGAACGCAAGGAGGCAGTCCGCGCCATCCTCGATGACTTCTACCTGAAGCGCGGCGTGACGATGGTCTCGGACATGTCGGACATCCCGAGCTATACCGCGATGGCCGAGCTAAGGGCTGAAGGGCGCCTGCCGACGCGTGTGCGCATGAACTTCCTGATCGGGCCGCTGATGCACGCCGGGATCACGGTCGCTTCCTCGAAGGTGCCCGATCCGGTCGGGCGGATCGAGGCGATGGGCTACACGCCGGGCGGGGGCACCGAATGGCTCAAGGTTGGAGCGATCAAGTTCATTCAGGACGGCGTCTGGGGCACGACCTCGGCGGTCTACCGGCCGCACTGGAAGGGTTCGGCCACCACGTGGAAGCCGGATAATGTGGGCGGTGTGACCTATGGGCAGGACGAGCTCAATACGCTGGTCGGCGATGCCTATCGGCGCGGCTGGCAAGTGCAGATCCACGCCAATGGCGACCGTTCGCAGGACATGGTGCTCGATGCCTATGAAGCGGCGCAGGCGCGCTGGCCGCGTGCCGATGCGCGCCTGCGGATCGAGCATTTCGCGCACTTCCTCAGCCTCGATCCGCAGCGCACCGAGCGGCGGCTGCAACGCATGGTGGCGGACCACGTGATCCCCTCGATGCAGGTCGCGTTCCTCTGGCGGCTCGATGCGACCAATGCCGCCGAGCCTGATGTCGCGTTCTTTCCGCTGAAGATGCTGATCGCGAAGGGCATGCATCCGGCGGGCGGGGTCGATACGATCGGGACGCAGAACTTCGCCACCAACCCATTCTTCTCGATCGCACGGGCGGTGAACCGCGACAGCAAGTACGGGACGATCGTCCAGCCGGGCGAAGCGATTCCCGTGATGGACGCGATCCGCATGTTTACGATCTGGAGCGCGGAGGCGAACTTCCTCGAAAAGGACATGGGGTCCATCGAAGTGGGCAAGCTGGCTGATTTCGTGGTGGTGGATGCCGATCCGCTGACGATCCCCAAGGCGAGGATCGGCGCGGTGAACGTCGACATGACGATCGTGGACGGCAAAATCGCCTATCAGCGCGCGCCCCGGCGATAACGTCCCGAGGGTGGCGGACTCAGGAATTTCCGAACCTGCGCCTCACCGATCAGCTTTCATGACGTGCGTTAGTCCGTCCAGCATTCCATCAGCGGCAGGCTTTCTCCCGCCTGTTCGATCATGCGGAAGCGGTAGCCATGTGGCGAGAGGGCGCGCTGCACGGCATCGGTGGTCATTTTGCCGCCGACAGGGTGCACTTCCACGATGATCCGCGGCTTGAAGCGCACGAAAAAGGGGCCGTCGGTGAAGATCACGCCTTCGCCGCCTTCGATGTCGCACTTGATGAAATCGATGCGATCAAGGCTGAACCGATCGGCAATATCCGAAAGCGTGAATGAGGGGACAAGGTTGGCCGCGCCGACGCGGTTGCCGACAATCTCGACGGCAGACGAACCCATGTTGCCTTCGCTGGAGAAGCTGATTCCGTTGCCGTGGGTCCAAACCGCGCCTTCAAGCAACTCGATCTTGCGGCCGGTCCGCTCCCGATACATCTCGAAGTTTTCGCGGATCGCGGCGATATTGCCTTCATCGGCGTCTACAGCGATCACGCGTCCGTTGGTCCCGCACAGTTCGCGGAACATGATCGAGGTGAGGCCTGAATAGGCGCCCAGATCCAGCGCGACCGAACCTTCAGAGAGATTGGCAAAGCCCAGATACTGTTCGGTCGTGGCGGTCGGTTCCGCCAGCGAAGGGAAGCGGATCGGATGAAGATCGAACCCTTTGACCTGGTGCAGATTGGGCCTGGAATAATCGATCAGGCCCGCCTCGTCTGCTTCAACAGCTTCCGAAAAATAGTTAAAATTACCAATCACATCCTGCAGATAGATCGCATGGCTTCGGGAAATTCTGATGCGGCTCGTGGCGCTGAAGACGTCGATCGCAGAAGCGCCGTACTCTACCTTGAGGCCTTTTGCCTTGGCCAGGTTGATGATCTTGTAGGGCTGAACAACGGAGGTGTAGAACTGGGTCGCCACGATATTCAAGGTATCGCTCTTGCGAATGATGCCCTTCAAGGATTCTCCCAGACCCACACTGTTCTCCATTTTGCCATTTAAATCAGTCTGGCCCAGTCGCGACTGTGTCGCTGCGCCCCCGCCGGGATGTCTAGCCGGTGATAGCGGGCAAGCGCTAGGAGAAATGCTGCGGCTCTCGAACCAATTCCTGCCGCTTCGGCACGGATACTTCCGGCCGGCGGCGGTCCGACCGCGCCGGCCGCTCAGGCCGGGCCGGGATGGGTCAGATAGCCGAGCACTGCGGTCGCCACCCGCTGTTCCAGCAGCGCAATGTCGGCTTCGCCGCGCCGGTTTGCTGAAAGCGCCATCCCCTCCACGATGCCCAGCACATCCCGCGCCGCAGTCACACAATCGCGGCGGGCATGATCGGCGCGGTTCTGCTCGAGCAGGCGGGTGATCGTCTCGGCCATGCGTTCGCCAGCGGAAACGAACGCCTCATCCTTGCGCATGCGCGCCTCGTGATACGAAAGGATCCGCCCCAGCTGCGGCCGGGCGTAGATGATCCCGAACGCGAGGTGGATCAGCGTGCGCGCCTGCTCTTCGAACGCCAGGCCGGCCATGGCCGCGCTCGCCTGTTCCAGTTCGTCTGCCGTGGCAAGTTCGGTGCTGCGCGCAAGTTCGGCGAGGATGGCGTCCTTGCTGCCGAAATACTGATAAAGTGAGCCCACGCTGATCCCGGCGAGCGCGGCGATTGCGTTGGTGTTGGCGGCTTCGAGTCCCTGTTCCTCGAGAATGCGAGCAGCCGCTTCAAGGATGACCGCCACGGTGTTTTGCGCGCGCGCCTGTTTGGGGCGTTTGCGCGGATTCGGGGCGGTTTGCCGGGCGGGGGGAGGGACGGGCGCGGGCATGGAAAATGCGAGTCCAGTTTTGCGAGCAATCCATCATAATGAGCGCAGACCGACCAGCAAGCCCGCGAATGTCCGCCGCCCCATGGGAGCCGGGCTCTCCGCCAAGGAAGGATAAAGCAATGATCCCCGCCGACTATATTGGCCTGCGCCCCGATCTGCCGGTGTACAGCCCCGCTCGGCCGGCTCCGCGCCAGCGCCCGATTGCCGCGCTGCGCCACTTTGCCGATGTCGCGCGGGACAAGGACGATACCGCCGCCGTCTTCCGCGTGTTCGATGCCCTGCCGTGGACGGGGCTGCGCGATTGCGCCGAGCGCTTT
>NZ_OZ245867.1:4320000-4508010 GCF_965229225.1 Novosphingobium sp.
CGAAATTCCTTGTCGGGTAAGTTCCGACCTGCACGAATGGCGTAACGACTTCCCCACTGTCTCCAGGATATGCTCAGCGAAATTGAATTCTCCGTGAAGATGCGGAGTACCCGCGGTTAGACGGAAAGACCCCGTGCACCTTTACTGCAGCTTCAGAGTGGCATTAGGAAAGAATTGTGTAGCATAGGTGGGAGGCTTTGAAGCATCGGCGCCAGCTGATGTGGAGCCATAGGTGAAATACCACCCTGTTGTTTTCTGATGTCTAACCCAGAACCGTTATCCGGTTCGGGGACCCTCTGTGGCGGGTAGTTTGACTGGGGCGGTCGCCTCCTAAAGAGTAACGGAGGCGCGCGATGGTAGGCTCAGGACGGTTGGAAACCGTCTGTTAGAGTGCAATGGCATAAGCCTGCCTGACTGCGAGACTGACGAGTCGAGCAGAGACGAAAGTCGGTCATAGTGATCCGGTGGTCCCTCGTGGAAGGGCCATCGCTCAACGGATAAAAGGTACGCCGGGGATAACAGGCTGATGATTCCCAAGAGCTCATATCGACGGAATCGTTTGGCACCTCGATGTCGGCTCATCACATCCTGGGGCTGGAGCAGGTCCCAAGGGTTTGGCTGTTCGCCAATTAAAGTGGTACGTGAGCTGGGTTCAGAACGTCGCGAGACAGTTTGGTCCCTATCTGCCGTGGGCGTCGATACTTGAGAGGAGTTGCCCCTAGTACGAGAGGACCGGGGTGAACATGCCTCTGGTGTACCTGTCATTCCGCCAGGAGTGCAGCAGGGTAGCTATGCATGGACGGGATAACCGCTGAAAGCATCTAAGCGGGAAGCCTCCCTCAAGATTAGGTATCATCGAGTCGTGGTAGACCACCACGTTGATAGGCTGGGTGTGGAAGTGCGGTAACGCATGAAGCTAACCAGTCCTAATAACTCTGTTCATGCTTGAGAATTCCACCATCAATGACAGCTTTGCTGGCCTTGACAGGCGGACGAACTCTCCGGCCAGAACAACGCTAAATATGCATCGATTAAAAACCCGATATGCGCCTGCTTCATTGCTTGGTGACCATAGCGTCTGTGCCCCACCCGATCCCATCTCGAACTCGGCCGTGAAACCGGACTGCGCCAATGGTACTAACGCTCAAGCGTTGGAAGAGTAGGTCGTCGCCAGGCATTGAAGCCGGCGCATATCGAGGTAAAACCCATTCACATGTCAAATCAGCCGCTGCCGGACGTAACCGAGCGGCAGCTTTTTTGTCTTTGGCGCCAACGCCAAATACTCAGTGACGCGGGGTGGAGCAGTCCGGTAGCTCGTCAGGCTCATAACCTGAAGGTCGTAGGTTCAAATCCTACTCCCGCAACCATCTAAAAGCCCTCTAACTCAAGCAGTTAGAGGGCTTTTTAGTGCCCGGAATCCGGAAGCAAATTCGCCCTCCGGAATCATATCGGAATCACTTTTGCGGAAAGAATGGCGTAGTTTGCTTGAGCCCCGCTCGTGCCGCTGCGTGCGAAAAAAACTCCGACGCGGTTCTGTGACGCTTCCGACTCGGGAAAGTGGCCTGGCCGCGAACAGACATCGGCGGCTGGGCATCCCCGCAGACGGATGCACTCAGTTCAACCATCTCCCTGGATTGCAGTGGAGACAGGGAGCGCCCGCCATTCGTTGACCAGTCAGCCCAATAGGTCGCCTCTGGTCGGCATTCCCTGTCCCTTAGAGTTGCGATGTCCGCGTCGACTTGTCGAGACGGCGGTGGATCAGCGACACGATCGTCAGCAAATCCTCCGCATCATCCTTGGTCATCTCCCAATGGATGCGCGCCTCATGCGCCGTAGGATTCCTGAACATGCCAAACGTGCCTCTGACGAGATTGGCAAAGCCGCTCTGTTCGCTTCTCTCGCTGATCGTCGATCGGGAGTTGATCGCCAGCATCGGGGATACCCCGCCGAGCGCCTGATCGACGAGACTGCCGCCATCGTCAGTGACGCCGGTCAGGCGCCGTATCTTATCGGCTACGCTCTTCACGGCTTCCTGCACAGCATGAAAATAATTGTCGGCCAATAACTCGGCCCTGCAAAATGCAAGAACGTCCGGGTGAACACCGCGACCTTCCAGGTCCGTCCGCAAATCCCGCGCCCGGCGTTGTGCTTCAGGGAGAGTTGTCGCCTGCGCCACGCTTTTCAGTGCGCCTGTTTCGTCAACGACAAGACCGGCGAAGGCCAGCGCCTGATTGAGCGCAGCGCGCATCGGTTCAAAGCGATGGGGTTCGCGGCTGTAGCGTGCCGGACTCATCGCGAGCCGGATGAACTCCAGCACATGGGTCCTATTGCGCTTGCTGTTCTGACTTTCCGCGAACGCATTATAAATGCGTAACCGTTTCGTGCTCTGGCCAGGATCGACCATTTTGGCAGACTGAAGCAGAAAGCCGATTTCACTGTTCTGCAGGCCGTTGTCGGTGTCACCGAGCGCCCCCGCAATTGCCTCGAGTTGATCCTGCAAAAACAGCTTCATCTGCGTGTCTGACCTCTCTCAAACCGGTCGGAAGATGCGGATCACGGCCGCCTGTTTTCCTGTTGTGCGAAGTTCGAAATCGCTCCGGAAAGGTCCCCGGCCGTCCGGCTTTCTTCCATTCGAAACAGCAAGCTCAAAGCCGGCGGGATCAAGCCAGCGCATTCTTTCACCTTCCTCCACGGGTATGACCGCGTATCGTTGCCGATGGCCATTCGTACCGGTGAGGTCAGCGTTGAATAACTCCGGGGCTGTTTCGGGCATTTCCCGTCGCGGCAAGCTCGCCTGCCAGCGCTGGAAGAGTTGAGGGTCGATGCGATCTTCGCTGTCCGGCTCATCGATATCTTCCTCGATCCATGCATCGAATTCCAGGCGCCGGGCCGTGGCTGCTTCTCTGGTCCGCGCCAGTCCTTGCGAAAGGCAGAAGGCAACGAAGGGATCATGGGTGCCCCAACGCAGCAGTTCTCGCGCCCAGAAGCCGAACCATGGCAAGCCGGTCGTTTGCTTCCAGTCCGCCAGCGTCGGCGTGGTCACGGCGTCAGGCGCGCCATCGGACCAGGCTTTGGCGACAACAGCGCCAATCGCGACGCCCAGCCGGAATTCGAGATTGTCGGCCACGAAGCGTTGCCACGCGCGCAGGCTTTCCGCGTCCGGAGCTCTGGCGCCCGGCTCGTTCATCCACCAGCCCAGCACGTCATTCCATTGATCGAGCAGCGCCTGATCACCGAGGGTAGGGCGCACGCGGAATCCGAATCCCTTATCGCCCTCGAGAAGGCTGCCAATTTGCTCGAACAGGTCGATCCGCCCTTCGGCGTCGAGCGCACCATAGTCGACCGCGCCGGCAATCGAGGCCAGGATCTGCGCCGCAACCGCCTCAAAACGCCGACCCACCCAAGGCGTGAATCCATATTGGTAGAGGCGCTGCCGTTCGCCAGCGTCGGGATAGATATGCTGGATGATCCCACTGCCGCGACGGATGAATGCGACCTCCAGCCACGCCTCCTGCTCGGCCGCGACGGCCGTGAATGTCCTTGCCCAAAGCGCGCGTAACTGTTCTTCGGCGCGGGCGGGCGTCATCGCCCCCTCTTCATCGCGCTCCGTCTCGGCAAGCGCGGTCAGCAGCACGCTGTCGAGTTCATCCATCGCATCGGCGAGGCGCGATGTCGGATCGCTTGCTCCCGTCCCCGCATCGCCGCTGACGGTTCCCGGAGCTGTTCGCTCCAGCCAGTCCATGAAAGCGTCCGGCGCTATTCGCAGCAATTCGTTCGCCTTGCGCCAGATTCGAGTCAATAGCAGCGCCAGCGGGCTTTCGGCCGCATCGGCTTCCTGTTCCTCGGCGAGCAATCTGCGGGTCAGTTCCTGATACTCGGCCGTCCACTCGCGAAGTTGGCGTTCCTGAACGGGTCTGGGCGCCTTCGGCTTCGTCGAATTCGACGTCGTCGAAATCCGTGTCGGCAACGCCACCAGCGTCATACCCTCGATACCGCGTGCGGCGCCGGGTCGCCCGGCTCGACCAGCCAGGTTGCGGAACTCTGATGTAGAGAATGGCGCGACGATCGGGGCTTCCTCGACCGGATCCCAGGAGCGTCGCTTGAGTGAAGTCAGAAAGATAAGGTCGAACGGGAGATTGACACCTTCGGTCAGCGTGGCCGTCGCCACTGTAATTGGACAGATTTTCCGATCGATCATCTCGACCATCAGGCGGCGTAGCCGCTGCGGCATCTGGCCATGGCTAGTGGCGATGCCACGATCGAGCAGGAACAGTTCGAAAGAATCGGCCCCGCAATAATCGAGGCATGCGGCACGGGCTTCATCGAAGCGGTCGCCCAGAAATCCTTCCGGCCGCTCGAATTCGACGACCGCTTCCCAGGCGCCGAGGGCCAGTGCCTCGCTGAACCAGCGCATCGTCTGCTCGGGCTCCTGCGCGACCGAAATCAGGATGCGCTGCTCTTCACGGGCCAGATGTAGAGCCGTCCACAGGACGCTCAGGCTGTTGAAACGATTGAGGCTGTTACGCCATTGCGCCGCCAGCAGGGGCATGGGCGCGAAACGAAGCGGGAGATAGACGGGGTTCTCCTGGCCCCGCAGATAGAGCGGCTTACCATTCATGAGGTCGAGCAGGATCTGCCCGGATGATCCCGGCGCGGTTTCCAGCACACCGATCACCTGCCGCGTGCTGCGGTATCGGACGCCGACCGCCTTGGCTTCTGCATGTCCCTCGATCCATCGCGCCACCGGGCCGGATGCGCCGCCCGCTACTGCCGTCAGCGCAATCCGGGTGACTTCCGGGCGCTGGGCAAGGATTCGCGACACAAGGTTCTCGAGGCGGAGCGATCGATTGCTGTGGTCGGAAAAGCTGACGGCCGTCGCCTCGCTGGCTTCGGGCACGACCTGATGCGCTTCATCAATGATCAGCAGGGAGAGCCGCGCGATCAGCAGCTTGCCCAGATAGCGCAGCAGGGCATCGGCCTTTTCGACGGTGGCGATCAGGACCACCGGCTCTTCACTGGTCAGCCAGGCATCGGTAATCCCCCAGTCCGCACCGCCATAGAGACCGGTGACGATGACATCGCCACGCAACTCCGAACTGAGCTTGGCTTCCACCTCGCCAGCGAGCGCTCTTGAAGGGACAATGTAGAGCGCCAATGGCCCGAGCCCGTCCGGCGCTCTGAGCAGCAATTCCTTGATGAGGGCCAGATTGGCGACAAGCGTCTTGCCTGACCCCGTGGGGGTGCAAAGCGCGAAACTCGATTCCCGAAGAAGCCGTTCAATCCCATGAAGATGGGACGTCCATAGGATGCCCCGATTGCGGCTGAACTGGTCACGGGCATAGCGTAGCAGCCGGTCGGTGCGTTCCGGACGCAAGGCAGCAAGGCGCCGCAGCGGGGTGAAAATCGATGCGGCGACATAGCGGTCTGCAACCTGTCGCATCAGCCCGATCACCAGCGCGGCATCATGGCTGAACAGCTGGTTGGCAAGGTCGTCCAACGCTCGCAGCTTGGCCATCGCGGGCGCCAAACGCTCATCGTCCCCGCGTCGAAGGCTGTCGGCGATCAGGCCGAGCGAGCGCACCAGTTCGACGGTCACGGTCCACAGGAAACCGGGCGTATCGTCTTCACCGTGCATGGCGGCGAATATGGCGTTCTCGGCGTCTGCGCTCGTCAGTCCGGGATTGGCTCGCCAAAAGGCGGCGCTCCGCTGCACGACCCTGTCGAAATCCGCGCGGAGGAAGGCGGAATAGAGGCGGACACCTTCATGCTCGCTCTCGATCTGATCCAGCAGCCCCGACGCCATCGCGGGCAAACCGCCTAGTTGGTACGCCGCAGCGGCGAGAAGTTCGATGGGTACGATGCCGCGCACGCCATCCTCGGCCCGCGAGAGCCATTCGAGAATTTCTCCCGTTCGCCGGTAGCAATCGACCGCTCGGGGGGATTCTCGGCCTTCGATTGTGCTGAATATATGGGCGGCGTGAAGAAGCCGGCGCGCGTCGTTCAACTGACTTGCCGATTCGCGGTCGCCCCAGCCAATCGTTGGAACCTGCCAGGTCGTCTGCAGACAGCGGACATAGGCGCGCGCCTGGGGCCGGGTGAGCGCGTTCTCGATTGCGAGGGCCTGCCGGATCTGTTCGGCCAGGACCAGGCGTTCTTCGTCAAGCGCAGCCATCAGCCCTCACTCCAGAGAAGGGCGTAGAGGTCATCGATCAGGCTGTCGCCATCTTCCAGAATGACCTCGACAACCTGCAGATCCCGTCCGGCCTTGTAATCGGCGGGCCTTTCCTCCCAGCCCACGACGGTCTCACTCGCCTCACGTTTGGCGGCGCCATTGCCGCAGATCACGACAAGGTCGGTTCGCTCGGGCTGTGGTCCGAGTTGCATGACAGCACGGTCAATCGATACGATCGTCGCCGCATGGCCTTCCCGGTCACGCTGTTCGAGCAGGAACTGCAATTGCCGCAGGCCATGTGGGATGGCTGTGTCCCGGTTCATCTCGAACCAGATCCCCTTGCCATTATGCTCGAGTTCGTTCGTGTCCGGATTGCGCACCTTCTTGCCGTGCAGCAGCGCCGCCACCGCCGATTCGGTCAGCGTCTTTCGCCACTTGGCTTCGCCGGCAATGACGCGGATGACTTCACCGCCGCCATTCAAGGCGATGCCGACAAAATCTGTGCCGTGGCGGCCATAGATTTCCCGCACACGTTCCGGATCGAAGCGCAGCGCCCAGAGATATTTCTCGACATCATCATGTTCGCGAAACAGAAAGATCGGCACGCGCCAGGCATGCTGACCGACAAAGTCTTCCTGATAGGCCTCGGTTACGAGGCCGGCCATCACTTCCCCGAACAGGCCCCTGAGCGCCTTGGACGGCAGGCAGTTGGGATAGGCGATGACAGGCGCCGCCGCACCGTCGGGATGCAGGCTGATGCCGATCTTGCGGTGGAAATATTCCCGGGCATCGAGATGCGCCGACTCGAAATAGGGGCGCAGCGCGGTGATCAACTCGTCATCGATTTCCTGCTGCTGCTCGAGCAGGAGATGGCCGTAATTGCCGCCGCGCACCGTACCATAGGCTTTGAGCCAGGCTTCGAGCGCTTGTTTGGGAGGTGGGCAGTCATGCATTGTCCGTCTCCCTCGAAAGAGGGGTTAACCGGTCAAGCTTGGCGAGGAAGAAGCGCTCGCTCCATAGGTCGAGCGATTTGGTTTCGGCGGGGCGCAGGAAGCGGCGTACATCCTCGGCCGCCGCGTTCCAGTCGATCTTCGCGATTGTGTCGCCGAGCGCCTGTTTGAGCCAGGGCATGTCGACGACGATGCTCTCGTCTCCTGCCCATGGGCCAGCCTGAATCAGCGCGGTGCGGAGCAGGGTGAGGTTGGGCGCGGTTCCCCTGGCGACATACCAGGAGAAATCATACCAATCCCTGCCCTTGAGGAAGCCGCGGCAGAGCAGGGCATGGATCTTGAGTGCGAAATTGGATGGCAGATCCTGGTGGCGCACTTCATGATCGGCCGGGAAGTCGAGATAGGTCGCATCCTCGTACGAGCCGGTGGGTGGGTTAACATCGATCTCCAGCTTGATCCGGATCGTCCGGGGTTTGCCGGTTCCCGCGAAGGACAGGTCGAGTTGGCTCGCGATCGAATCATTCTTGAGCAGGGCCTGCCGGATCGCGCTGTCCATCTTCGCTTTGGGCAGCGCGTCGAGTTTGAGCCCGAACTGCTCGAAGACCTCGACCAGTATCTTGAGATAGGGCGACCAGTCGAAATCCGGGTCAGGCACGCGCAACAGAAAATCCAGATCCTCCGAAAAGCGGGGCAGGCCATGCAGGATGCGCAGCGAGGTGCCACCCTGGAACAAGGCGACGTCGAAGAAATCGCCGCGCCACAGGGCATAGAGCGCGATCTCCTGGAGGATTTCCTTGACGGCATTCTCCTCCTCGAGCGCATTGACCGCTTCATATCGGCGCAGCTTTTCCTTGATGATGTCAATCATGGGCTGGTGATTGCTTTCTGGCCGGGAGTACGGTGCTTTCCAGCGCGGCGAGGAAGGCGTTGACTGCCTTGTGCTTGTACACGGGTTGGAGCTTGGCAAAGTCCTTGCGACGGAGCGCGGCAAGCCTGTCTTCCTCGATCCGCATTCCCTCGATGACCCAGTCGATCCCGGTCCATGGCTGCTTGCGCAGCGCGACGAGATCCATCAGCGCGCGCAGGGGCTGCGCGACGAACGCCGTGAGGTTGCCGATGGGGGTCCGATCAACGCCGGTCAGGAAGCGATAGTCGGCGATGGCGAGCGGGTGAAAATCGAAGGGGCCGAAGTCCGGCGTCTCATAATGCAGCGTCTTGCGCCCCGGCGAGACGCTGGCGGTGACGAAGACACCTTCGGGAATCCAGCCATGATAAGCGAGCGCGCTTTCGAAGGAGACATAGCTCCCGGGCAGCAGACTTTGCGCGATCGCGAAGGGATGGACCATCTCGCTGCGATAGCGTGATCCTAGCAGATAGGTGCCGCGCTTGACCCGGAGCAGCGAGCCATCCTTGAGCGCGCGATTGACCAAACCATAACGCCGCGCATCGCCGCCGCCGAGCAAGCGTCCCAACTGGCGTTCGCTCAGGATATGATCGGCGAGACCTGCCGCCTTAATCTGCTGTGCCAGGGAGGACATGAAGTTCTTGATACTTCCAAAATATGAAAGTTTCCAGAATTTCTTTGTCGTGGGCTTAAAGGGGAAAGCCTTCCCCTGCCGGGCAGCCACGCTTTGCGAGTCTCCCCGGACCCCTTCGAACGGGGCTCGCGCCCCGTAACGCCCCAATAGAGGGAGAGGAAAGCCGGTTGGCCGTGACGGGTTGAGGGTGGCGAGAGAGGCTCGCCGCCGGCCCGCCGCGGAGACAGGCCATGGCATCTTCACGCCGCACCCGCTCGACGACCGAACGGGTGAACCTCTACGAACAGATCACCAACCGCATCATCGCCGAACTCGAATCCGGGCGCGTGCCCTGGGTTCAGCCCTGGGGTTCGTCCCGCGCCGCGATCGGCATGCCCTACAATGCCGTCAGCAACCGGCGTTACAGCGGCCTCAATATCCTGACGCTGTGGAACGCCGTCGTCGAACGCGGCTTTGCCGGACACGCTTTCCTGACCTTCCGGCAGGCAATCGCGCTCGGCGGCTCGGTGCGTAAGGGTGAGCATGGCGTCGGCATCATTTATACTCGCCGCTTCATCCCCGGCGAAGAGCGGCGTCGCGCCGAGAATGAAGGACGCGAACCTTCGGGCGGCATCCCCTTCCTCAAGAGCTTCACCGTCTTTTCGGTCGAGCAATGCGACGGGCTTCCCGCCCATATCTGCGAACCGCCGCCGCCGATCCCCGAAGGGCTGATCCTCCCGCAGGCCGAGGCGCTGATCGCAGCAACCGGTGCCGATTTCCGCATTGGCGGAGCAATGGCTTATTATTCCCCGCGCCATGACTATGTGCAGGTGCCACGGCCGGACGATTATTTCGAGCCGGTGAACTGGCACCGGACGGCGCTGCATGAGCTGTCGCACTGGGTCGGCCACCCCTCGCGTCTCAATCGCGATCAGAGTGGTATCTTCGGATCGCCCGGCTATGCGCGGGAAGAACTTATTGCAGAGATTTCAGCAGCTTACTGCTGCGCTGCGCTGGGAATCGCACCCACCGTCCGACACGCCGATTATATAGGCTCCTGGCTTGAAATCCTCAAGGACGATCATCGCGCCATCCTGCGCGCCGCCAGTGCTGCCTCGAAGACGGCCGACTATCTGCTCGCCTTCCGGCCTGAATCCGCGCTCGCCGCCAATGACGACGATCCGGACCCCGATCCCGACTGCGCCATGGCGCTCGAAGGGAGGGCTGCGGCATGATCCTCCTCACCCCAGAATTACGCGACCAGCTTCGCGCCAACGACCTTGCCCGGTGCGAAGCGCTTCGTCGCGGCGATCGGGCACCCGATCCGGTGCCGGTGGTCCGTTTCTTCAATCCGGTCGGAGCGGCCACCTGGCTCGCGACCGAGCTGGATGAGGACGACATTTTCTTCGGCCTCGCGGACCTCGGTTTCGGCTGTCCGGAGCTGGGTAGCTTTGCGCTGGAGGAGATGGAGGCGATCCAGCTGCCTTTTGGTCTCGGCATCGAGCGCGACACCCTGTTCGAAGGCGCGTTTCCGCTTTCGGTCTATGCCGAAGCCGCCCGCCGCGCCGGCTCGCTGATTGAAGGCGAACGCATCCTCTATCGGGCTTCCCGGGCCGCGAAAGGTGGTGCGTGATGCGCTTCGCCAAATGGCCCCGGCCCACCGCCTATGAGGAGACGTCGCGCAAACGCGCCGCCTTCGCCCATAAGCAGCGGCGCGAGCGCGAGGCGCTGCCACTCTTCGCCGATCTGATCGCCAGAGGGCAACATAGCGTCGAGGAGGAGATGGCGCGCCGGGCCGAATGGTGGCCCCGCCAGCAGCAGGACCGGCGGGACGCGCGCGCCGCCGTCTGGCGCTCGGCACGGGCGAGCCTGTTCGCCTTTCCCGAAGCACAGCGCCGGACGATCCGACGGGCCTGGCGGGATTGTCCCTATCCGGGCGATCCCTCAAGCTTCTCGGACCTGTTGCACCAGATCCGCATCGGCAAGGTCGATCCGGGACGGCCGCCGTGGAAATATCATGCGCGTCCGCAGGCGCGCATGATAGCGACTCCTGTCCGTTTCGGCGACGCCTTCAAGCGGGTCGGCCAGCGCAGGATCGAGCCCGCACCCGGCTTCCCTCCAGTCGAGGCGCCCCAATATTGCGGTCATCTCGGGCATGGCATCCTGTTCATCGACGCAGTGCCGCCGGTCGACGCCGATGGTCTTACAACCTTCCAGGTCCGGGGCGTCTGCACCGATGCCGATATCGCGCTGATCGGCCGACTTGCCGAAGCAGAGCGGCAGCAGCCGGTTCGGGTGGTGCGGGTCGATCTGCCGCATACCCGCGCCACCGGTTTCTCGCATCGCCTCCTCATCCTCGCCTGTTCGGCGACCAAGCGGCACGATCCGGGATGGATGCCGGCCTGGGAGCGCTATGACGGGCCGCTCTGGCAGACTTGGCGTAGTGTCGATCCCGATCGCAAGCTCGCGCGCGTCAGCTTCCTGTCGGCGCGCTACGGCTTCGGCGCGGGCGACCGGCCGATCGAGGATTATGATGCGCGGCTGTCGCCCGATCTCGCTGACCGTATGATCGCGGGTGGCATGACGATGCGCTGGCCACGGCCGCCGAGCCCGAACAAGCCCGACAATTATGGCTCGCATCCCGGCTGCGAGATCGCCAGCCTCTGCTATCATGGCACGCGGCCCTTCACTGACGTCGCGCTGGTCGGTGGCGGCCTCTACCTCAAGGTCATGCGCGCCTTCCTCGAAGGCTTTCGCGAGATGCGCTGCATCACCCCCGATGCCGAGATCACCGAAATCAACGCCGGGATCGGCGTGATGCGCCAGCGCCTGCGCGCCTGGCTCGAACAGGGGCGCGGGCCATGAGCGATCCGCGCGCCCGTGTCGGGCATAATGGCGGGCCGGCGCTCGACGAGGAGGACAACGGCTCGCCGACCCCGCGCTATTGCAAATACTGCCGGCACTGGTCGCCGCCGTCCGATTGGGACGTGCGCGCCTATGATGCCTTCCAGCTTGGTCTCTCGAAAAGGCGGGTTAAGCGTCCGTCTGGCACCTGCGACCGGGTACTGATGCAGGCGGGCAAGCCGCTGGCTTTTTCGGCGACGGTCGACACCTTCGGATGCCTGAACTTCTCGGCGAAGCCGCCGGCGCCGATTGTGCGCGGGCGCGGGTTCGTCACCATCTATGAAGGCGATCGGATCGTCTGGCAGGGCCATGAGGAGGATGTGCCCGAGGAACATCGCTGAGCATCCCGATCCGGCGCATGCTATGGAGGGACCGTCGTTCCGCTGGAGTCGCGCCGATGCCCAAAAACCGTCAGACCTTTCACGATCCGCTGGACGAACTGCCGCCGGTGACGATCGAAATCCTCAAGGGTGACATATTGCGCTTCACCCAGGTCGACGCGGATGGACGGACCAACGTCGTGACCTTCTCCGATCGTCTTGCGGTCCGGCGGGGCGTGTTCGATGCCGCGCCTGTGGGCACCGAAAGGCTCAGAGCGGAAGCCTGAGCTGATTGATATCGGGCGCGGGCACGCCTTCCAGTTTCTCGATGATCGTTGCCGCGAGCGTATCGGCGGCCCGTTCACGCATATGTTTATCGGGCATCGTCAGCCCAACGGGTGCCCAGCCCGGCGCCGCCAGCAAGATGGCGGACAGTTCCTGTCGTTCGATTCGTTCCATGTGGACATGAGAACAAATAACGAACATTCTGGCAATCGACTTGCGATGAATACCCCCGCCGCCGTGCCTTGACGCGCGCTCGCCAAGGCTGACTTCAACGGCGCTGTCAGTGCGCGGCGAAGCCTTCATGGTAGGAAACCTCGCCCGCGCAAGGCTCGCCTGACAGGATCAGCGACTGGAAATATTCCGGCGGAACATCGCCATAATGCAGTGCATGATCGCTGCTGAACCCGAAGCGACGATAATATGCGGGGTCGCCGAGCAGGACGCATCCCGCCGCGCCCCGTTGCCGAAGTTGCTGCAATCCCTCCCGGATCAAGGCGCTGCCGATGCCACCGCACTGGCGGTTGGGCCAGACCGATACCGGCCCCAGGCCGAACCAGCCCAGATCCTTGCCGCCGATCAGCACCGGCGAGAAGGCGATATGCCCCACGATCTCGCCATCCTGCTCCGCGACAAGCGAGAGGGTGAGCGCGCCGGCAGCTCTGAGCGCGTCGACGATCGCGCCTTCGGTCTGGCTGCTGTGTTCGGCATGTTTGAAGGCGGCTTCGGTCAGGGCGCGAATGGACGAGATGTCGGCGGGTGTTTCGGCGCGAATGATCATCAGGCTCGTCTGGCGGGTCCGTCCCGCTCGGGCAACAGCAACATGCCCGTCAGACCGTGAACAGCGCTCGACATGCGCCCGAGCATAGGGGCGTGGGCGGCCTGCCTGCGGCGGCGCCCAAGAGCGAGAGGATCCCTGCGGGTCTCGTGACGGGCAGGAAGCCGGGAGAGAGTCTCGCGGTCGCTCGTCATGGAGAACCCCATGACCCAAACCACCTCTTCGCATCCTGTCATTGCCCGCCTGCGCGCCTTTGTCGCGGCCTGGCTTGTGATGGAAGCAACACCCGACATGGACGCCGCAGATTATGAGGCGCGGGTCCATGAAACCCGCCTGTCGCCAGGCTTGTCGCTGCTGGTCATCCTTCTGGGAGCGCTCCTGTGCTGGGCGGCAGTTCTGGTTCTGGCCGGTATGCTGTGAGGGCGCCGGGTGGTGTCGGGGGTGAGCGACACGGGCCTGCCGGTGGCAGGCCCGGAAGAGGAAGAGGGAAGCCGGGGCTTCGTGACGGGCTGGGAGCCGGGAGAGAGTCTTCCGGCGGCCCGTCATGGAGAAAACCCATGGCCAAAGCGCCTCAAAAGATCATCCTCAGCGGCTCGCGCGACATCCCGTTCGACCGTCTGGTCCTGTCCCAATCCAATGTCCGGCGCGTGAAGGCCGGCGTGTCGATCGGCGAACTGGCCGCCGACATCGTGCGGCGCACCCTGCTTCAGAGCCTTAATGTGCGGCCCATCCTGGACGCGGCGGGCCAGGAGACCGGCCAGTTCGAGGTGCCGGCCGGTGGCCGGCGGTTCCGTGCGCTCGAACTCCTCGTCAAGCAGAAGCGGCTCGCCAAGGACGCGCCCATCCCGTGCGTCGTCAAGGCGGCCAATGATGCCGTATCGGCCGAGGAAGACAGCTTTGCGGAAAATACCTTCCGCGAGCAGCTCCATCCCCTCGACCAGTTCCGTGCCATGCAGGCGATGGTCGACAAGGGCGAGGGCGTGGAAGCGATCGCCGCGCATTTCCTGGTGACCCCGGCGGTCGTCAATCAGCGCCTGCGCCTCGCCAGGGTCTCGCCAACGCTGCATGACATCTATGCCGAGGACGGCATGACGCTCGAGCAGCTCATGGCCTTCGCGGTCTCCGATGATCATGCGCGCCAGGAACAGGTCTGGGAGATGCTGGCGCACAGCTATAACAAGTCGGGCGCTTATATCCGCCAGAAGCTCACCGAGAATTCGGTGCGCGCGGGCGACAAGCGGGTGCGCTTCATCGGTGTCGAGGCCTATGTCGCGGCGGGCGGCTGTGTGATGCGCGACCTGTTCGAACCCGATGATGGCGGCTGGCTGACCGATCCCGCGCTGCTCGATCGTCTGGTCGGCGAGAAGCTTCAGGCCGAAGGCGAGACCATTGCCGCCGAGGGCTGGAAATGGGTCGCGACCGCCGTCGACATGCCCTGGGGCGTGACTAACGGCCTGCGCGAGATCGACGGGGTCGAACTTGCCATGACCGGTGAGGAGGAAGAACGGCTCGCCACGCTCCAGACCGAGATCGAGGAGCTGGAAGCCGAATGGGCCGATGCGCCCGAGGTTCCCGACGAGGTCCAGGCGCGTATCGAGGCCATCGATGCCGCGATCGGCGCTCTGATCGAACGGCCGATGACCTTCGAGGCGCAGGACATGGCGATCGCCGGCGCGTTCCTGTCGATCGAGGTCGACGGCACGCTTTCGGTCGAGCGCGGCTATGTCCGTCCCGAGGATGAGCCGGTGGTCGAGGCCGATGGCGAGACGGATGCCGGTATCGATGGCGATGCCGACTATCGTGCCGGTGCTGATGGTGACGATGAGGAGGAAGGCGTGGCTGGCCCCGCCGTCTCCAACGTGGTCGCTATTGGTGGTGTGGGCGGCGCGGCGTCGAATGACGACGGCGATGAGGATGGTGAGGTGGTCAAGCCGCTGCCCGACCGGCTCGTCGCCGAACTCACCGCCTGGCGGACGCTGGCGCTGCAGGATGCGTTCGCACAGTCGCCCTCGACGGCCTTCGCGGCGGTGCTGCACGCCTTCGTGCTCGACTGCTTCTACTCTTCGACCCGCGAGTCCTGCCTGCAGATCTCGCTCAATGAAGCGTCGTTCGGTTTCTCGACGACGGGGCTGCGCGACAGCGCGCCGGCGCGGGCGATCGCCGAGCGGCACAAGCGCTGGGCCGACCGGCTTCCGGATTCCGACAAGGATCTGTGGGACGTGCTGCTCGCCTTCGACGGCAATGAGCAGGCGGCGCTGTTCGCGCATTGCGCCTCGCGGGTGCTCAATGCCCAGCAGGAGGTGGTCCCCAAGTACGACAATGGCCGCATCTCGAAGAGCAGCATCGAGCGCCGGGTCGAGCATAGTCATGTCCTTGCCCGTGCGGTCGGACTGGACCTGGTCGGCGCGGGCTGGCGGCCGACGGTGGCGGGCTATCTCGGTAGCGTCACCAAGCAGCGGATCATCGCCGATGTGGCCGAGGCCAAGGGCGCGAAGTTCGCGGAGATGATCGACCATCTCAAGAAGGCCGACATGGCCCGCGAGGCCGAACGGCTGCTCGAGGATGGCGACTGGCTGCCCGAGCCGATGCGCACGCCGGCGTTGGTCGATGGGCTCGCGGTCGATGAACCGACTGCGGTTGAGGAAGCCGAAGCGCTTCCGGCCTTCCTCGACGAGGAGCTGGACGGGGCTGGCACCGCTGCCGACAATGACGATGGCGAGGCGCTGCCGGAAGCGGCCTGAGCGTCCGGGCGGGGTGGCATTCGCTGCCCCGTCTTTTCTTTCATTCGTTCCTGAAGGATCGACCCATGTCTGCTGCCAATCTTGAGACCGCCAGCGCCGACCGTCTGGCGCCCATCCTGCACGCCGCCTTGCACCGTCTCGGTCAGTTGGGCCGTGAGGGGGCCGTGGCGCTCGCCCGGCTCGTCGAGGATGATGACACCGATTTCGACGAAGCGGCCGAATGGATCGCTGACATCGCCAACGGGGCTTTGCGCGAATGACGCACCGTCCCCGATTTTCACCGTCCCGTTTTTTCCAGAAAGCCCGGTCACAGCGCCGGGCTTTCGCCGTTCAGGAGATCCGTCATGACGGACACCACTCAGCCCACCATCGACATGGATGCGCTCATGTCGAAATACGCCCTCTGGGAAGCCGCCGCCGCCGCGCTCGTCCCAGACAACAAGGCCCGGCTCTTCGCCTTCCTCGCCTCAGCCCGCATCACGCGCGTCACCGTGCTCTTCGACGGTGAAGGCGATAGCAGCCAGATCGAGGATATCACCGCCTATCAGGGTGACGCGCAGGTCGCGCTGCCCGACGGCAAGGTGTTGAGCCTCGATCTTCCCTATGGACAAACCCAGCCTGTCGAACGGCAGCACAGTGCCGAACTGGCGCTCGAGACCATGGCCTTTGACCTTCTCAAGGAGAAGCATGATGGCTGGGAAAATTCGGACGGGGCTTATGGCGAATTCACCTTCGACGTCGCCGCCGGCACGATCACGCTCGACTACAATGAGCGGTTCATGTCGTCCGAACATCATGCCTATAGCTGGTGAGGAGGAAGCGATGGGACCTTGCTATCATCACGCGCTCTCTTCGGTTCGCAAATGGGGCGGCGTGCCGGAAGACTATCTGGCCCTGCACCAGTGGTTCGATCAACCCTCCAAGGAGATCATAGCGGATTTCCGTCATCGTGCGCTCCGGCACCACGCTCAGGGTATATTCGAACTGGAGAGGGCCTTCGGAGCGACCGTCACCGTGTCGACAGGCCGGGTTGTTCCGGTCCGGCAGATAGGCGAACAGCACGTTCGAGAAGATCTCGGGTTCATTCCCAGCTTTGCGGACTGGGTGCGCTGCATCCGTCCCGAACCCTGGATGGGCCGGGCGCAGCCGATCCATCGCGATGTCGATCCGTTCGCCACCGGAGATCCGGAGCGGCAACCCGCTGCGGTGACGCCCATAGCGGGAGAAGGACCATGACCGCCATCTATCCTTTGCGGCTCTTCCTCGATTGCTCGACGGCGCACCTCTCGCCTGATGCGCGCAGCTATGTCGACAGGACGGACGTGATCGCGTCGTCGACGCCCTATGGCTGGTCCGTCTGGGCCAGCGAAGAACCCGGCGAGGATGTACCGGACGATCTTGCCGCGATCATGGCGCACGCCCGCTCGCTCGGCGCGGAATATATCAACTTCGACCGCGATGCAGACGAGATCGACGAACTTCCCGTCTTCGACTGGGGGTAGCCGGGCGCCCCCCTTCACCTTGTTTAACCACCGAGCCCGGCCGTCGCGCCGGGCTTTTGCATATCTGGAGACCGATCATGACTGATTACCATTCGCCGACCGTCGTGCGCCCGAGCATTCCCGCCGGAGCGATTACGCCGCTCGAACTGGCCCTGCTCACCGCCATGTTCGAGCATGAGGCTGATGGCGACGCGCTGTATTTCTTCGCCAGCGAAGGTGCGTCGAGCAGTGTCTCGCTCGACATTGCGGAGGCAAAGACACTGCTTGCCGCCGAAACCATCGTTGAGGGAGAAATCACCGCCTTTGTGCGGGATCGACTGGCCCAGGCCGGTCCCGATGACGTCGAACTGGAACTCGACCTGTCCGATCTGGACGAGGCGCATATCTTCCAACCGATCGTGCGGCGTTGCGATGCCCTCGATCATGTCGTCATCACTTCCGCCTGGACCTGCACCAGGATGCAGCCCGATGGTTTTGGTGGCAGTGTCACCGTCGTGACGGCGGGCCATGTCTTCTGGAGTTCCACCCACGAGATGGAGGCGCAATTGCTTGACCGCGCCGACTATGGCGATCCTGGCTGTGCGCCCGGGCACGGCAAGCATCCCGTGCTGACGCTCGACGAAGCCGAGATCCGCTCCATGGTGGCGGATATCCAGCAGGCCTATGAGGGCACCGATGCCGCCGGTGTCACGGTCAGCGACGAGCAGATCCGCCAGGCCTGCGCCGCGCTGATCCCGACGCTCGACCTCGACGAGCAGCTTCGCGGTCTGGAATTCAGCGCCGCCATGGCCGCCATCCGGCTCGCGCGCGCCGCGTCCGCCTGATCCTTTTCCCTTCCCCAACCACCCCCTCGAAAGCCCGGCCATGCGCCGGGCTTTCGCGTTTCAAGGAGCATAAAAATGTCCGCACAGCATATCTATGACAGCGCGCCGCTCGGCAGCCTGATCACTTTCTCCAATGGCGAGCCGCGTCCGCCCCAGAGGTTCACACGCAAATTGCGCGCCTGGAACGATGAGAATGGCATGGGGCGTCTGGTCGAGCGGTCTGCCGGTCATTCCGGCCGCTTTGCGTCGCCCGCGACCTTCGCGCTCCATCTCGGCAATTATGGCAGCCAAGGCATCATCACCATGGTGGTCCGCCGGATCTACACCGTCACCAGCCAGCTTCGGTTCGAGATCGCCGACCAGCCCAAGGCCGGCATGGTCCGTATCCTGTCGCGCCGCGATGGCCGCGAGGAACTGCACCATCTCGCGCCCGACTTTGCTGCGGCCGAGGCCTGGGCCGCGGAGCATCGCTATCATGGCGCGGTCATGGAGGAGGTCATGACCCCCGACAGCGTCGTGCCGCCCGTTCGGCTCGGGAGGGCGGCATGAGCAGGCTGCGTCATTTCGTGCATGTCTATGCGACCATCCGGATCAAAGTGGCGGTCGATGCGTGCGATCATCGCGCGGCCATGCGCGCCGCTGACGCTGTGGTGTTCGGTGACCGGAACGCCGTGGGACTGATTCCGGTCCATCCGGCCGTGATCGACGCCGACTATGCCGAGGAGGTCACCGAGTATCTGGTCGACGAGGCCGATGATCCGAGCTTCGCGCGAACGCGCAGTTACGGTCCCGACCATGCGCCAAGGCTGGCTTATGGCGACAGGAGGGTAGCATGAGCGCGGTCCTTCCGGACTATGGCACCAGCGCCGACGGGCACCTCGCGGCCCGGGTCGGCGACCTTGCCTATATCGCGCTGCCGGGCGCATCGGGTCTGCGTCTCGCGTCGGGATGGCGGCTGCGGCGTCCGATCGGGGAATGGCGCGAAGCCGATGTCTATGGCAGCGAGGGCATCGTGCCTGATGCCGCGGGCTTTCGCGCGCATGTTGAGGATGTCGCGCGCCATCTCACCCAGCGCGAAGCCCTGGGACGCAAGGAGGTGCGGCTGCGTGTCTCGACGCCCTGGGGCCTGTCGCAGGGCGCGACCATCTATGCCGAAGGCGTGGTCTGCCATTCCACCGCTTCGCATGGCGGGTTCAAGCTCGATCGCGCCCGCAACGCCGCGCTGCATCCGGCCTTGCGGATCAAGGGCGGGTGGTATGAGGAAGACGGAGACTGGGCGCGGGTGGCGGTCGGCTTCCCCGACCTCTTCACCGACCGGGAGAAACGATCTGCCGACCGGACGCTTCGCGACTGGGAACCCGATGCCTGGGAGGCCGTCCATGGCCGAGTGCTGAGCGCCGAGGATTCGTTCACCCGTGGCCGGCAGCGGTTCGAGCGCGAACACGCGGCGGACTGGGTGGTGATCTCCGCCGTCACGTCCAAACAGCATCCGGGTTTCGTCGAGACCATCGCCGCGAATGGTGGTCGGCGCGATGCGTTGCAAACCCGCGCCTGGCTCGTGCCCTGCGCCGAATATAGCGCCGGACGACACGGTTTCGTGATCGATCCCGCCCGACACGCCATGCTTCCCGCCTGAGCGGAGCCCGTCCCGGTTATCGGGACGGGCTTTTTCTATGCCTGCCGGTCAGAGCCAGCCTTATGTCGCGGCTTTCGACTTTGTTTCGTCAGCACTAAGCGAACAGCTGTTGGTCGGAACTATCGCTTTCTTAGAACTCCGCAGACAGGCAGGAGCAGAGCGATTGCGACGATCGTCAGGCTGGCGCTCCCCAAGAGTGCGAAGATCGCCATGGCGCCGCCGATGCAGGCATGCACTGCTGACAGAAGAAGCAATAATATTCCCGTCCGCCTGCACGAGCGCGACAGTGATGGTTGCAGCGTCCGTCCGATGACGTCGCGCTGGTGCCGCTTCATCGACAGGCACAGAAGTAGCAACGCAAACGCCACGCCGATCTGCATCACGCCGTTCACGCGCGTTGGGGCCGAAAGAGGGACACCGAAAGGCTCAGCAGGCCAGCCGCCAGCAGCGCCCCATCGACCATTAATGGTGCTGCATTGCCTCGCGCTATCCAGGCAAGAAGACCAATACCGGTCGGTTCGATCGGTATGAAAGGCGTGGCAAGACACAGAATGCCGAGCACGACCCCTTGTTGCCGCCATGCGCGGGCTGGTCGAACGCAGAGCGCATGGACCAGCATGATCAACCAGGCCAGGAAGAACGCTGCCCCCTCAAGACTGGCGCGCCCTGCAAAGTCGGAAGGGATCAACCGATTGGCGGTCAGCAGCGATGCGACGCCGATGGGCAGGCCTGCGATTACCGCGACATTGATCCGCGCGGCAAGATTCTCTGCACTATCCTCGCGCGCCGCGCGCTTTTTGACCCAGAGTATGAGGCCGGTGGCGATCATGGCGGTCGCGAGCAGACCCGATGCGAAAAAGAGAAACCGCATCGCCTCGCTCGAGAAACGCGCCAGGTGAAAGCCGTAGAGCCATTGATAGGCGGCGACGGCCGGCCCGCTGTTGTCATGCGCGTCGATGAGCGCGCCGTCTGCCCGGTAGCGCCGCCAGGCAAGATCATAGGAAATGCTATCGCGGTCGGCCCGTTCGATCGTCGTGAGGGCGTCAGCTGTCCCAGGATGCTCGACAAGGATGCGCCCCGGCGCTGAGCCGTGCCAATGGCTGCGCGCGTCCGTAAGCATCGCATCAATCCGAAGCGGCGCCCTGGGGCCCGCTGGGAAGGTGATCGGCGTCTGCTCCGCAAGTGCGCTACGGAACGCGCTGACATTGCCTGAAAAGGCCTTGTCGATGCCCCAGGGCATGAACATCGTCATGAGCGCGACTAGCCCCGTGAAACTGATCAGGAGATGATAGGGCAGCGCGGCGACTCCCGCGACATTATGAGCATCGAGCCAGCTGCGCTGTCCTTTGCGGGGACGGAAGGTGAAGAAGTCGGCGAAGATGCGGCGATGGGTTACGATCCCGCTGATGAGCGCCACCAGCATGATGATCGCCGCGAAACAGACCAGCCAGCGGCCGCCGCTGCCCGGCGCATTGAGATCGAAATGGAAATAGAACAGGAAGTCGCCGCCCATGGTCTCGCGCACCCGGAGTGGACCGCCCGTTCGCGGGTCGAGCAGCTGCGAGGCGAAGCCGCCATCGCCTTTCCACAGGACTTCGGTGACGGGAGTGCGCGGTGTCGGCAGGTCGATGCGCCACAGGGTCGCCCCCTGCCCATGTTCGCCAAGCCATGCGAGCGCATGGGGTACTGCGCTGGGATCGGCGGTCACGCCCGTCAGCTCCGGCCGCATCCACTGTGTGATCTCCTGCCGATAGTAGGTCAGCGAGCCGGTGAGGAAGACCGCATAGAGCAGCCAGCCTGGAATAAGGCCTGCCCAGCCATGGAGGAAGGCCATGCTTTGCCGGAAACTGTCCTTCATCGGCCGACCATGCTGCCCAGCGCAAACAGGGCCGTGGCTGCGCCGGCGACGCTTGCCCAGACTGTCCAGCCGCGCCTGGGGACAAAGGCCCAGAGCGCGACGAGGACGAACAGAATATAGGCCGACAGCGAGGCAGCAAGGCTTGCTTCCACGGCAGGGCCCGGCAGGGCGATGGCGAGGAGCGACGCCCACAGGCTTGCCAGCAGATAGCCGCCGCCGAGCGCTGCGATCGTCCGGCCGAGCACTGCACCCCGCGATGGCCCGCGCCGATCTACCATCGCCATGAGAGATCGGCGGTGACGTTGCGCGCCTGGCCGTAATAACAGCGGTCGATCCCGCTGCAGGACGCGACATAGGTCTTGTCGAGCAGATTGTTGGCCTTGACCGAGAATTGCAGGCCCTTGAGCGAGGTGATCCAGTGCCCGAGTTCGAACCGGAGCGAAGCGTCGACGAGGACGTAAGCCGGTACGCGGGAAAGGTTCGCGTCATCGCCCCAGCTCGCGCTGACATAGCGCAGGCCCGCTCCGGCGCCGACCCCGGCCGGCGCATCATAGTTCAGCCAGAGAGCGGCCGTATGGCGCGGCACGGCGATCGGGCGCAGCCCCTGCTGGGCGCGGTCCTCGATCTGCCGCGTCACCGGATTGATGCCGCTCACGCTGTCGTTGCTGCTGGTCACGCGCGGATCGAGCAGCGTGTAGCTGCCGATCAGGCTGAAAGTCTTGGCAAGAGCGACATTGGCTTCAACCTCGAAACCGCGCATGCGAATCTCTCCGGTCTGGCGGGAAAAGTCCGGATGATCAGGATCGGTGGTGAGAACATTGCGGCGGCGCAGGTCGAAAATGGATGCGGTTACGAAGCTGCGACCACCCTTGGGCTGATATTTGATCCCGGCCTCGACCTGTCGACCATGTTCGGGCGCGAAAGCGTTGCCTTGCCAGTCCGTCCCATCCTGCGGCGTGAAGGATTCCGCATAGCTCACATAAGGGGCCAGCCCATTGTCGAAGAGATACAGGAGGCCTGCGCGCTTGGTGAGCGCGTCAGCCTTTTGCGTCTGGCTGAGACCGCTGGGATTGTCGCGCGTGCGGCCCGATGCCCAGTCCTGGCGAAGCCCGATCAGCAGGCGCCAGCGATCGAGGGCGATCTGGTCCTGGAGATAGAGACCGGTCTGCTCGTTGCGATAGGCCTGGTCGCGGAACTGTACGCGGGGAGGAATCGTCTGGCCATAGACTGGCGCGAAGATGTCGAGCGTCGGTGCGACCGCGAACTCGCGCAAGGTGTCGCTCTTCAGCAGCTGCCAGTCGACACCGCCGAGAAGCTGATGCTGGAGACCGCCCGTCATGAACCGGGCCGAGAGGCGGGTGTCGACGGTGAGATCGTTCGAATGCTCGAGAAGTCCGAAGGCCTGCCGGTTGGCGGTGCGCAAATCGGCGGTCAGGCGCGAGATGTATGTGTTTTGATTGTCGAGCCGGTTGTGCGTGAAGCGTAGCGCCTGGTTGAAGCTGACAGCGTCGCTGAAACGATGTTCGAACTGATAGCCGATCGACGCCGTCGTGCGGTCCCAGCGCTGGTAATTGGGGTCGCCCGTGAAGAGCGTCCGCGACACCTGCCCATAAGGGTTGGCGATGATGGTGCCGATCGTCGGCAGCCAGTTCAGCGTCGATCCGGCGAAATCGTCATGCTGGTAATGGCTGAGCAGCGTGAGACTGGTGCGCTCGTCCGGCCGCCAGGTGAGCGCAGGCGCCACCATGACGCGCTTCCTGTCGGAATAGGAATAGATGTCATGGGTCTCGAAAGCCGTCCCCGAAAAGCGGGCGAGCAGGCTGCCGTCCTGCGTGACCGGGCCGGTCACGTCGAGACCGACCTGCTTGCGATCGAAGCTGCCGTAGCGGAGCAGCAGTTCCCCGCCGAACTCCGCCTGTGGCCGGCGACTGATCATGTTGATGAGTCCGCCCGGCACCGACTGGCCAAACAGGACCGATGCCGGTCCTTTGACCACCTCCACGCGCTCATAGAGCCATGGATCGAGCCCGGCCGTCACATAGCCGGTGCCGCCAAGACGGAGGCCGTCGATATAGGTGTTGATGGCGGCGCCTGTCGTGCCGTCATTGCCGAAGCCGCGCACCGCGACGGCATCGCCGCCATAGGTGTTGCCCTTGCCATTGGCGAAGACGCCGGCGCTATAAGCGACCGCGTCGCCGACCGACAGGACATTGCGCATCCGCATCTCGTCGAGATCGATGACCGAGATCGACTGGGGCGTCTCGATGAGCGGGATGGCAAGCTTGGTCCCACTGATCGCAGCGGTGTCGGGCAGAACGGCCGTCACAATGATGTCTTGCCTGCTGCGGGCGGAGCGTCCCTCCGCGCTTTCGGAAGCGGTGCTGCGGCTATCGTCGGCAGCGGGCGTCGCGCTGACGAGAACCGGCTCGAGCGCCAGTGCGGCACGGGATGCGCGGACCACGGTAATTGTCCGGCCGTCCAGCCAGCGCCAGGAAAGCCCCGTGCCCTTGAGCAGCTGGGACAGCGCCTGCTCGGCGCTCATTCGTCCCTCCACACCGGATGTGGCTAGCCGTTCGGTCAACCCCGCTTCATAGGAGATCTGCAGTCCGCTCGCTTCCGCGAGGCGATTGAGCGCAGCGGTGAGCGGGCCAGCCGGGATGGCATAGGCAGAGACAGATGTGGTCTGTGTCGTTTGGGCAAGGGCTGGTGTGGCAGCAAGCGACGTGGACAGCAGCAAGGCGAGCGCGGACGCTGGACGGATCATCATTCCCCCGAATATTGCGGCCGGCCGCGACATGCGACCGACACTCAATAGCAAAGACGGGACGGTCTCCGATTTGGGTATGTGTCGCGCTCAAAAAATCAGCGCCGCAGCAGAATGAGCCGATCCGTAAGCCGGGTCTCGCGAAGTCCCAGGCTTTTGCGGACAGCCTCGATCGCATCGTCAGGCCGGGTAAGGTCGAAGACCCCGCTGACCCGGATCGTCTTGGCCTCGCCGAGGGCCAGGACATAACCGCGCCGATAACGTCCCACTTCGCGCAGGACATCGGTGAGTGGCATGCCAGCTGCGACGAGTTTTCCCCGCGTCCAGGCCTGGCTACCATCGATATCGACTGCCCGGACGCGGCCGACCTCGCCATCCTGCCAGTCGACCGCGTCGCCCAGCCCCAGGCGTTTGCTGGTATTTCCCGACCGAACCTCGATCCTATGTTCGGTGACGACCGCAGAGGCTGTGGTCCCATCGGTCGCCACAATGAAGCGTGTGCCCAACGCTGTCGCGCTGCCGTTCGCAGCTTCCACTACGAAGGGGTGGTCCCTGTCTGCCGCCACAGCGAAAAGCGCGCGGCCGCCGATCAACCTGACCGCCCGCTTCCTTGACGTAAAATGCACAGCGATAGCCGTGTCGCTGTCGAGGACGACCTGAGAGCCGTCCGCCAACGCGACGGTTCGCACGGTGCCGGGTTCGGTAACATAATCGGCGCCAAGGCGGGCGAACCAGTGACCGCCCGGACCGAGCCATAGCAGGAGCAGGCTGGCCGCGATGGCCCATGGCACCTGGGACCATCTCACGAAGCGGCGCGGATGCGTGACGGCTGCGGCCACCGGTCGGGTTTCGACGCAACGGTCGAGATCATACCAGAGCGCCTCCATGCGGCGGAGCGCGTCCTCATGGCGAGGGTCAGCGGCGCGCCACGCATCCAGAGCATGTTCGTCGACCGCGCTGAGGCCCTCCTCGCGGCGGAGGATCCAGTCGCTCGCGGCTTGGGCGATCGCTTTTGGAAGGGGCGTCCCGGTCACGCTTCCGCCTCCCCGATCCGGGCGGCGATGAGCATCATGGCGGATCGCAGATGCTTGTCGACCATGTTGCGGCCGATGCCGAGCCGTTTGCCGATCTCGATGCTGGAGAGACCTTCCTGCTTGCGCAACAGGAACACGTCGCGGCAACGTGGCGGCAGGTCGTCGATCGCTTCCGAGAGCAAACGCATCCGCTCCCGCTCGATGAGCAACGCTTCAGCGTTTGGCTCAGAGCTGGCGATCTCGAACCTTTCGGGAGCATCGCAGATGATTTCCGTGCGCTTGCTGGTGAGGCGAGCATCATCGACGATCAGGTTCGACGCTACACGCTTCAGATAGGCTTCCGCGTTGTCGATCCCTCCGCGCGCCAGGGCCGGTCCCGCACGCAGCCAGGATTCCTGTGCGATATCGTCCGCGTCCGCCCGCCCGCCGAGCCTGGAACGCACCCATTGGCGCAAGCCAATATGATGAAGGCCGGCGTGTCGGCCCCAATGTCGGCTGCTCTGGCTCACCGGCTCGCGACCTGTCTGACGGACGTGCGTTCGAGAACGAAGACCACCGGCACGCGGATATCGACGAGATCGGGAAGTGCGGCAGGAATGACGGGGAAGGGTTCGGCCCGGCTCACGGCATCGCGCGCTGCCGCATCGAGTGAGCGATGGCCTGAGCTTTGCACCACTTCCAGGTCGGACACGGTCCCGTCACGGTGCAGGACGAAGGCGATCTGGGCACTGCCTTCTTCACGCGCCTGCCGGGACGCTTCCGGATAGACACGGGCTGCGACGATCCGGTCGTGCAGCGAGCGACGATAAGCGTCCACATCGACGGAATCCGTATTGGCCGTAGGCTCGAGCGGTGGATCGGCCAGGGCCTGCAATCCGACCGTATTTGCAACGGGCAACGGGGCCGGCATGGATCGCGGCAAGGGTCGCGGAGCGACTGTGCGGCCGATCGTCCCCTTTATCCCTTCGTCCGGTTGAGGACGAGGGGCCGAACCATGGCTTTGAAGATCGAACACAAGCGGCTGCCGCGACGGTTGAACTTCGCCCGGAAAAACGACGTGGAAGGCTGCGGAAATGGCGGCGAGCAGCACCCCGTGGAGTGCGAGCGTCAGAAAAATCACCCCAAACCGGGATGTGTCAAATTTCCGCCCTTCGACGAAGGGCCTGGTAGTCCCGCCCTGTCGATCCACGGTTCCGTCCTTCATGCACGATGCGGACTTTACAATTTTTGCGAGCGAATCGCAATAGCGTCGCGGTTCCACGACTCATCCCTGGCTCAACGCCTTGCAGCCTTTACTCCAAAGCTGCTCAAGCGACGCCGGGGGCGCGATCTGCCATTCCACCGCTTCCCATGGCGGGTTCAGGCGAAGAAGCGACCGCCATGTTCACGATCTTCGGGCATGGTCATCTGCCTCTGCACGGCTCCATCCCGCCTGACCGACGTCCGGCAAGAGGTACGGCCTCATGTCCGTCAACCCGCGAGGGGTTCCCCTCTCTGACGCTCGGTGACGGTCTCGTCCGGCCCTTGTTTCCGGCATCTGCGGGGATTGTCCCGCACGAGAACGGAGACGACCATGACCCAGGACACGCAAGCCTATCACCGCGACGACATTGCCGTCTGGCCTGATGGCGTCTGGGCGACACTCGGCGAAGTTTGGGCCGGTCATTTCACGCACAGGTCAGACGACTATGAGATCGTGCGCAGTGACGATCATGCGCGGCTCAAGGCGCTGGGCGTCGAGGAAGACCTCGATATCGAGCCCGGGTGAGAGGGAGAGGCTTGGCCGGGAAGGGGGAACCCGGCCGGGCTTAGAGAGAGCGTCCGGCGGGCTTCGCCCTTTCGCGCTCTCCCGGAGACTTGCCCCCATGACCCACACCCTGTCCGACGCGGCGCTTCGCGCCGCGCCCCTCGCGGCTGCACCCGGCCTTGCTCCATCCGGCTTCGCTTCGCAGGGCGTTGCCCTGCTCACCGCCGCGCGTGGCATCCTGCCCAGCCTGGAGGCCGGGCGACCGATCGACGCCGCAACCTTGCGCGCGGCGATGTCGCGAGCCTTTGGCGGGACCGACGCCGAAGGCGCGTGGGACTGGAAGAACGCCTATGATGCCTGCGAGGCCGCCGAGATCCTGTTCCTGCGCCGCTATGGCCAGACGATCATCGGCCGTGCGCCCGCCAGCGCGCTGGCGCTGATCGAACGGATTGCCACCCTGCTGCCGACGCACACCCGCCGCTCTGAAACCTCCCATGCGCTCCAGCAATATTCGACACCGCCCGGCCTTGCCTATGTCGCTTCGGTCGCCGCGGTGCTCGTGCCCGGCGATCATGTGCTCGAACCTTCGGCCGGCACCGGCATGCTCGCCGTCCATGCCCTGCTGGCGCGGGCGGGCCTCACGCTCAACGAGTTGGCCGAGACCCGCGCCGAACTGCTTGGGGCTCTGTTTCCGGGCATCGCCGTCTCGAACCATGATGCCGCGTCGATCGACGACCGGCTGCCCGGCGTCGTGCGCCCGAGCGTGGTGCTGATGAACCCGCCGTTCTCGGCGGTCGCGCATGTCGACCGCACGATGAAGGACGCGGCATTGCGCCATATCGCATCGGCGCTGGCCCGGCTCGAACCGGGTGGCCGGCTGGTCGCGATCACGGGCGCGAGCTGTTCGCCCGATGCGCCGGCCTGGCGCGATGCGTTCGAAACGTTGCAGGCGTCCGCGCGCGTGGTGTTCACCGCCGCGATCGACGGCAAGGTCTATGCGAAGCATGGCACGACCATCGACACGCGGCTGACCGTGATCGACAAGCTCCCGGCCGACGATCCCACGGTGCTGCCGGCGAGCACGGGCATAGCGGCCGATACCGCCACGCTGCTTGGCTGGGTGCTGGAGACCGTGCCGCCGCGGGCACCAGTTACGCCGTCGCCGGCAGCGGTCCTGCCGGTCACCGCATCGGCTTCGCGCGCTCCGGCGAAAGCACCGATCACGGCCACACCTTCGGTTCCCGCCGTCCCGGAGGCCGAAGCGGTCGAACTCGTCTATAAGACGATCGACTGGACGCCGCCCGCCGACCGGCTCGGCGAGAGTATCTATGAGCCTTATGCGCTCCAGTCGCTCGTGATTCCGGGCGCGGGCGCGCATCCGACCCCGCTGGTCCAGTCCGCCGCGATGGCCTCCGTCGCGCCGCCCAGGCCCTCTTACCGGCCGCATCTGCCACCGCAACTCGCCACGCTGGGTATCCTCTCCGACGCGCAGATCGAATCCGTGATCTATGCGGGCGAAGCGCATAGCGGGCATATGTCGGGCGCCTGGAAGGTGGATGCCACCTGCGACGTGGTCACCGCCGCGCCCGAGGATAGCGAGGGTAGTGTCCGCTTCCGGCGCGGCTGGTTCCTCGGCGACGGCACCGGCGCGGGCAAGGGCCGGCAGGTTGCCGCGATCATCCTGGACAATTGGCTCAAGGGCCGGCGCAAAGCCTTGTGGCTATCGGTCTCGGATCGGTTGCTAGAGGACGCGCAGCGCGACTGGACCGCGCTCGGTCAGGAGCGCCTGCTGGTGACGCCGCTCTCGCGGTTCAAGCAGGGCAGCGATATCCGGCTCGACGAGGGCGTGCTGTTCACGACCTATGCGACGCTGCGCTCGGCTGAGCGCGGCGGCAAGAAATCACGGGTCGAGCAGATCGTCGAGTGGCTCGGCACCGAGTTCGACGGGGTGATCGTGTTCGACGAGGCGCACGCGATGGCGAATGCCGCCGGCGGCAAGGGCGAACGCGGCGATGTCGCCCCTTCGCAGCAGGGCCGCGCCGGACTGCGTCTGCAGCATGCACTGCCCAATGCCCGCATCGTCTATGTCTCCGCAACCGGCGCGACCACGGTGCAGAACCTTGCCTATGCCCAGCGTCTGGGCCTCTGGGGGGGCGACGACTTCCCGTTCGCGACGCGCGGGGAGTTCGTCACCGCGATCGAGAATGGCGGGGTCGCGGCGATGGAGGTGCTCGCGAGGGATCTGAAGGCGCTCGGGCTTTATGCCGCCCGTTCGCTATCCTTCGACGGTGTCGAATATGAGATGCTCGAGCACCGGCTGACGCCTGAGCAGGTGCGCATCTACGACAGCTATGCCTCGGCGTTCGAGGTGATCCACAACAATCTCGACGCCGCGCTCGAAGCCGCCGGGGTCACCAGCGCCAGTCACGGCACGCTGAACCGTCAGGCCAAGGCGCAGGCCAAGTCGGCCTACCAAGGCATGCTCCAGCGCTTCTTCAATCATCTCATCACCAGCATGCAGACGCCCGCTGTCATCGCCAGCATCGCATGCGATCTGGAGGCGGGCCATGCCGCCGTGGTGCAGATCGTCTCGACCGGCGAAGCGATGCAGGAGCGTCGTCTCGCCGAAATCCCCGCCGACGAGTGGAATGACGTGTCGGTGGACATCACGCCGCGGGACGGCGTTCTCTCCTACCTGCAGCACAGCTTCCCGGTGCAGCTCTACGAGCCGTTCACCGATGGCGAGGGTAATCTCTCGTCCCGGCCGGTCCATGACGCGGAGGGCAATCCGATCGTCAACCGCGAGTCGGTGCGCTTGCGTGATGCGATGATCGAGCGGCTTGCCGCGCTGCCGCCCGTTCCCGGTGCGCTTGACCAGATCGTGCAGCATTTCGGGACGGAGATGGTGGCGGAGGTGACGGGCCGCTCGCGGCGCGTGGTGCCGAAGCAGCGGGACGACGGCACGGTGCGCTTCGCGGTCGAGAACCGTCCGGCCTCGGCGGCGCTGCTCGAGACCGACGCCTTCCAGAACGATCAGAAGCGCATCCTGATCTTTTCCGAAGCGGGCGGCACGGGCCGGTCCTATCATGCCGATCTCGGCGCGGTGAACCAGCGCCGCCGCGTGCATTATCTGCTCGAAGCGGGCTGGAAGGCGGACGCCGCGATCCAGGGCTTCGGGCGGACCAATCGCACCAATCAGAAGCAGCCGCCGCTGTTCCGGCCGGTCTCGACCGATGTGAAGGCGCAGAAGCGCTTCATCTCGACCATCGCCCGGCGTCTGGACTCGCTGGGCGCGATCACGCGCGGCCAGCGCCAGACCGGCGGGCAGAATATGTTCCGTCCCGAGGATAATCTGGAAAGCTGGTATGCGCGCGATGCGCTGCGCCAGCTCTATGTCCTGCTCGCGCGCGGCAAGGTCGAGGGCTGCTCGCTCGCCCGCTTCGAGGCAGCGACCGGCCTGTCACTGCTCGACAGCGATGGCGGGCTCAAGGATGAGCTGCCCGGCATCAACATCTTCCTGAACCGCATGCTGGCGCTGACCGTCGCGATGCAGAACCTGCTGTTCGAGGCGTTCGAAGGTCTGCTCACTGCCCGGATCGAACAGGCGCAGGCGTCGGGAAGCTATGAGGTGGGCCTCGAGACCTTGCAGGCCGAGAGCTTCCGCGTCGTCGGCCGCGCGCCGATCTACACTCATCCAGGCACCGGCGCACAGACGGCGCTGCTGACGATCGAGCGCAAGGACCGGCTGACCCCGCTGTCGCTGGCCGACGCCCTCGCACAGGCCGAGACAAGCGGCGCGAAGCTGCTGGTGAATGCCAGGACCGGCAAGGCCGCGATCCAGCGCCGGGCGCGCAGCGTGACCGATGATGACGGTGCGATCCATGCGCGCGTGCGCCTGGTCTGGCCACTCACCGACAGCGTGATCCCGGCCGAGATGCTGCTTGCCGGCCACTGGGAGGAAGTGGGGCGCGATGCCTTCAGCGCTGCCTGGGCAGCCGAGCTTGCCGGCTTGCCGAGTCATGAGGTCTCGACGCTGCATATGGTCTCGGGCCTGTTGCTACCGATCTGGAAGTTGCTCCCGGACGAATCGACCCGCGTTTACCGGTTGCAGAGCGATGACGGCGAGCGGATCATCGGTCGGCGCGTCTCTCCGGCCTGGGCAGCGCGCGTCGCCAATGATGACGGCCCGGTCAAGCTGACGGGCGATGAAGCCATGGCGCTGCTGATGTCGGGCGAAGCCGCGCTGCTTCTGGCGCAGAACCAGAAGCTCCAGCGCGTTCGCGCGATGAATGACTGGCGGATCGAACTGACCGGCTTCAACGATCTGGGCGTCGAGCGCCTCAAATCCATGGGCTTGATCTCCGAGATCGTCTCGTGGAAGCTGAAGCTCTATGTGCCGACAGGGGCTGTCGGCGTCGGCGTGCTGGAGCGTCTGTTCGATCGTTTCCCGGTCGAGCGGATCTCCGGGCGCAAGGCCGCCTGAGGAGCCCCATGATGCCCACCAAAATGCTGACAAGTCCGGCCAGCCAGATTGCCGTTGCTCTTGCCGACAACGCCGAGGCCGTGTGTCGCCATTATCTCTCGAAGGGCCATCGTGAAGGCTGCTACTGGCTGGTGGGCGATGTGCGGAACACGCCGGGACGCAGCCTCTATGTCCGTCTCTCCGCGTCCCCAGACGGGCGCGGGGCGGCGGGCAAGTGGACCGATGCGCAAAGCGGCGATCATGGCGACCTGCTCGACGTGATCGCCGCGGCCTGCTCGCATCACAGCCTGCGCGAGACGCTCGACGAGGCCCGGCATTTCCTGAGCCTGCCCATGCCGCCGCCGGTCGAGAACGAGCCGTTCAGACGGAGCAAGGCGCCGACCGGAACGCCCGAGGCCGCGCGGCGGCTTCATGGCGGATCGAAGCCGATCGGCAGCAGCCTGGTCCGAACCTATCTCGCGTCCCGGCACATCACGAATCTCACGGGGTGCGAGGCGCTGCGCTTCCATCCGCATTGCTGGTATCGGGCATCGGACGACGACCTCCCCGATGTTCGTCCCGCATGGCCGGCGATGATCGCTGCGGTCACCGATCTCGATGGCAGCATCACCGGAGCGCATCGCACCTGGCTCGCGCTCGACGGCTCCGCCAAGGCGCCGGTCGCCTATCCCCGCCGCGCCATGGGCGACCTGCTCGGAAACGGGGTGCGGTTCGGGCGTGCCGGCGCGGTGATGATGGCCGGCGAAGGCATCGAGACCATGCTGTCGCTGCGCCAGGTCATGCCGGTGATGCCCGCGATCGCCGGGCTCTCCGCCGCCCATCTCGCCGCCATCCTGTTCCCGGCAGGGCTGAAGCGCCTCTATGTCGCGCGCGACGACGATCCTGCCGGCGCGGGGGCGTTGAAGACATTGACCCAGCGAACGATCCCGGCGGGGATCGAGATCGTGCCGCTTGAACCGAGGCTCGGCGATTTCAACGACGACCTTATGGCCTTCGGGCGGGAGCGTCTGGCGGCAGGGCTTCGAGGTCAACTGCGGGCCGAGGATGCCGCGCGCTTCCTGACGCTCGGTTGAGGAGCAGCGGATCACCGTCTGCGCTGGTGGATCATCGCCATCGGCTCCGGCCTTTAGGAGACGCCACGCCACCGGCCTTCGGGAGAGGGCGACTGCGGCAGTCGGCCCGGGACGGCAATGGCTGCGCGGGGGGCTATTTTCCGCCGGGGCTGAAGCCCCTTTGCATCGCGAGGCAAAATAGCCCCCGCTGCGCCATCCTCCGCTTTGCTCCGGCCGCACCCCAGGGGCTGCGGTGCAGTCCCGTTCCGCCCGCCGCTGGCCGTCGCCACGAAGGCCGCGAGAGGCGCGGCTGACAGGCACGGAAGACTTTCGATGACGCATGATGACCAGCCCCAGGATCCGCAGCCCGGCTCCACCGCCTATCTCCTTCAGGAAATGCAGCTTTACGGCTACCGGCCCTATGATGATGAACCCGATCATCGCCCGCTGCCCGACGACCGCATCGCCGGCGGCGCGGTCGCCGAAATGTTCGATGCCCTGGTCTCCTGCCTGATCGACACGCGAATCGAACCCGACCTTGAGGATCTCGCCTGGGGCATCGTCAATGTCTTCCACCGCGCCGGCGAACGTGTTGAACGCGAGCTTGACGACAATGAACAGGCGCAGAAGCGCATGCAGCGCGAACAGGATGGCAGCGAGGTCAAGTCGGTCGAGCTGGAACGCGCGATCGCCGAAGGCATCACCATGATCGAACGCCGCGACACGATGGAGTTTTTCCGCGATGCCGCCGCCGACCAGTTCCGCATCCATCTGCGCAAACCCTGGCTTCCCCGTTCCGGGCCGATGGTCAACCACAAGGCGCTGACCTCGGCGGTGCTCGACAGCCGCAAGCATGTCGAGAAGCGCGGCTATCAGAAGCAGCGGCTGCTCGATCCCGAGGGAGTACGCATCGTCTTCACTTGCGGCGCCGACTACAACGATCACCAGCGCATCTATAAAGTGCTCGATAAGGTCCATCAGCAACTGCCGACGATGATCCTCAGGCACGGCGCGACCTCGACCGGCGGAGAACGCATCGCCGCCTGCTGGGCACGTGATCGCAATGTGCCGCAGGATCCGTACCGTCCCGACTGGAACCGGCACAAGAAGGCCGCGCCGTTCAAGCGCAACGATGTGATGCTGGCGGACATGCCCAAGGGCGTGATCGTCTTCCCCGGCACCGGCATCCAGGACAATCTCGCCGACAAGGCCCGCAAGCTCGGCATCCGCGTCTGGGATTTCCGGAAACGGGCCGGGTGATCCGGAATTTGAAACGAAACAAGAACGAAAATCTTGCGCTCATGAACGTCGATGCCCTATCTCATATATCTGCCGCACGGGCTGGCGGACTCTAGCAGGGGATTTTCGATGACGGGCAAGGCTGCTCGCAACGCCGAGCTTGAAAGGCTTCATAGCGAAGGCGCCAGTTATGCAGCGCTCGGTCGCCAGTTCAACCTGTCGCCTGCGCGCGTGACACAGGTGATCGCGAGGGTGAGGCGCATGCGCAAAACCACGGCGCTGCGTCTGGATGCCCCTTTGCGTCACACGACATGAGCGTCCTGTTCACGCCACCTGATAGGCAACCACGCTGCCTCTGGTGCGCGGCGTCGAACGACTATATCGCCTATCACGACAGCGAATGGGGTTTTCCGGTCGATGACGATCGCCGCCTGTTCGAGAAATTGAGTCTGGAGGGCTTCCAGTCCGGCCTGTCCTGGCGGACCATTCTCACCAAGCGCGAGAATTTTCGTGCGGCCTTTGACGGGTTCGATATCGACAGCGTAGCGGCCTTCGATAAGGCCGACGTCGAACGCCTGCTGCAGGATGCGGGCATCGTGCGGCATCGCGGCAAGATCGAGGCGGTGATCAACAATGCCGCCCGGGCGCAGGACCTCGTGCGCGAGGCCGGATCGCTTGCTGCCTATGTCTGGAGCTTCGAGCCGCAGGGCGCGGATATCCCGTATCTCGCCTCAACCTCGCCTGCGTCCATTGCGATGTCGAAGGATCTGAAGAAGCGCGGCTGGGCTTTTGTCGGTCCGACTACGGTCCATGCCTTCATGCAGGCGATGGGCCTCATCAACGATCATGCGCAAGGCTGCGTCACCCGCGCGAAAGCGCAGCGCGCCCGTGAGGCGTTCCGGCGGCCGGGCTGAGCGGATCTTCCCGAATATCGTCCGGCCCGGCCCATGGCGATGGCGCGATGCAGCCGAACCCGATGCGGCACGAACAGCGGTACGATCGCCGAAGGTCTGCGGGAAAGCGTTGCGCCGCAACCTGGCGACGCGCCGCGCCTGATGCGCGGCGGGCTGATGCGATGCCCCTGGGGCGGCGGTGGGAAGGCCTGCAATTCTGGGGCTGAGGCGTGCGATAGGCATGCGCCACTGCAACCGATCTTCAGACAGGTCGGCTATGGCCACAGCGGACTTTCTCCGGGCTGCTGGAGACCAACCCCTCTTTTGTCGCCTGATACGAGCCTCGGCCGCCTTGTTCCGTCAACCCGCAAGGGGTTCCCCTGCGCTGACGCTCCGGTGACGTCGGCATCCGGTCTCTCCTGTGGGCGCCATCGGGGATGGTCCCCGAGCAACCACAAGGAGTTTTCGTCATGGCCACGATCGCCAACCTCACCGTGAAGAATGACGGCAGCATGGAGGGCATGCTCGCCACCCTGACCGTCCAGGCCCCGATCGCCATCGTCCCCAACGGCCGCAAGGTGAAGGACAGCGAGCCCGACTACCGCATCTTCAGCCGTAAGACCGGATATGAGCTGGGCGGCGGTTGGAACCGCTTCTCGCAGACCACCGGCGCCGAATATACTTCGGTGTCGATGATGGCGCCGGAGTTCGACGCTCCCATCTACGGCAATATCGCCAACGCGCCGGGCGACGATCCGACGAAGAAGGTCATCATCTGGAATCCGCCGGCCTGACCCCCAGGGCCTGCGGCGGCCCCGCCTTCGGGTGGGGCCGGAACCTTGCCCTTGGTTCTGCATCGCCATTGTAAAGCCCGGCGGCCGTTCAACCGGAATGGCCGCCGGGCCGAGATTTCTTCTGCCGCGCCATGAATTTCTGGACAGCGGGATGCATGGATTCATACAGGGCCGGCTCGGAATCGCGGGTCCATTTATCGTTAAAGACCAGCGGCTCGTTCCGCTTCCAGGCATCGATGTCATAGCCTTCGGCGCGCAGGGCGGCTTCGGCGATGTCCGATAGCTCGAGTTCAGCCGGCCTCATATGCGCGAACATGATCGTCGGCATCGCTTCTGCCGACTGCAGGCGATAGCCGCGGCTATTGGCGCGCAAGACCGCTTTCGGCTTGTTGTGCCCCGCCGCGACCTCCCGGCGGATGGTGTCGTAGGTCATGATGGTGAGATCGCGTTCGGCGCCATAACCGGCTAGCCGCAATTTGCGTGCATCATGATGCTCAAATTCCGCCGAGCGACCGATCACCAGCACGTAGCGGACCGACAGCCGGTGCTGCGCCATCGGCGCAGGCACCATCAACGGACGCAGCTTGTCGCGCAGGCGATCGGGATGTTGATGGACATAGTCGCGCCAGACGTCGACTTGCGCGACCGCGTCGTTGAATTCGGTGCTGAAGGCAACATTCTTGCTGGAATTCTTGAAGATCGGCTTGCTGCTGTCTTCCAGTTCCACCAGCACCAGGCGCCACTCGATGCTGGATTTGGTCAGATAAGCATAATCGGTCGATCGTTCGCCGACGGGAAACTTGGCGATCACGCTGTTCATGTGGACCCGATGGTTGAGCATGTCCGGCGTCGGCATGAACATCGTGTTCGCCTCGAGAAATGCCTGAATGGCGTTCTCGTTCGCTTTCGGTGACGCAATCAGCTCGTCGAATTCGGCCAGCCTGGTTTCAATCTCGCAAGATAAGGATTTCGGCAAGCCCATTGTCTCCCTGAACTGGTCATGCGGTCATCCTGAATCTGTACGCGGCTCGCGCATGTGCTGACCATCAGATTCTTTGCGCCATAAGCGAGCGACCGGGCGGCGCGGCATGGGGCCTGCCCGTAACGCAAAAGTCCAACCTCGCTCGTGTGTCGGCGCTGATCCCTGTGGCCGAAGTCCGGCCTCCTTCAATCAACCCGCAAGGGGTCCGCTACGCAAGCGTGCGGCCGCTTGGGACATGTCCCGGCGCGGTGATTGCGGCCAGCCCCCGGCCGGCGGGGCACCTGTCGAGCGGAGGATGGTCTTCCGCTCCTTCCGACAGGAGTATAGTCCATGCCGCTCAAGACCGCCCAGTCGCTCGCCTGGAACCTCGCCAAGACGCTGATGACGATCATGGTCATCGTGCGGACCGGCAATGGCTATGCGGTGATGCCCTGGGACGAGTTCGACGGCAATCCGGCCGAACTGGTCCGCGAATATGATCCCTTTTCCTGATCGAAAAGGCGACCCTGCCTTGTCGAAGCGACGCAATATCTGTTTCGCTTCGGCCCTTCAGGCGCTATGTTGCTTCTTGCAAGACAAGCGCTGTGGAGGTGGTGGCGGGCGCGTCCGACGATCATTCGTCATGCAAAGGACGCTATCCATGACCATCTTTCTCGTTCTCGGCCTGTTTGCCGGCCTCTATATGCTCTGGCTGCTCTTCAGCCTCGCCGTCTATGCACTGCCCCTCTACGCTGGCATCGGCCTTGCCTTCTGGATGCACGGGGCCGGCTGCGGCTATGCGCCCGCGATCCTTGCCGGCTTTGCGGCCGGGTTCGCGACGCTGTTCGCCGGGCAATTGCTCTTCGCGCTGTCGGGCTCGCCGCTGTTGCGGCTCGCGCTTGCGCTTCTCTTCGTCCTGCCAGCGGGCATTGCCGGCTATCAGGCCGTCCATGGTGTGTTGGGCCTCGCGATCGATCCCGGTGCGACGCTCACCATTCTGAGCGGTCTGGGCGCCGCCCTGATCGCGGGCACCGCCTGGACCCGGCTGACCGGCTTCGAGCCGGGCGGACAGGTTCAGCAGCCCATGATGCCATCGCTTCCCGCCGCCGAATAAGGCGGCGCGAGAGGGCACGGAGGGATCGCGGCAAAGCCGACAGGCCGGTCATTGGCTGCATTCCGGGCGGCAGGCCCGATGTCTTCCACAGTGACGCGGTGGCTGGACGCGACGGGCGTCCCTGTCCGGTGCCAAGGAAGGCTTAACCCATGTACCGGGGCATCCGTTGTCTCCTGGTTACCCGACCTCCAGATGCCGGAATCGCCAGCCTGTTGGCGCCTTTGCCCGCCCGCGCCAGAGCGGCCTCGGTTCGATGCGCGTCATGCCGACAGGATCGCGTACCGCTCGACGGGCTTGCCGCAACGGCCTTCCGCCCATTTTCTTCCCCCGGCGTGCCGCCGTTCCTCGCGGATCCAAGAAAATCGGCAGCCGGCCGTCCTTCGCTGCGCTGCGGGCCGAAGGCTGCGGCGCCCGTCGCCTGCCGGCTCCCCTTGCGCATCGAGGCCGCGATGGTCGCGGGCTCGAAGCAAAAGGAACAAAGGCAATGGCAAAGATCGGCAGCTTCAAGAAGGTCTCGGGTGAACTCAAGGGCGACATCGTCACGCTCGGGCTTCAGGCCAAGGCGGTTCGTTTCGTCCCGGACAGCGAGGCCAGCGGCAACGCGCCCAGCCACCGCATCTATGTGGGAGACGCCGAAGTGGGCGCCGCCTGGGAGAAGCGGACCAGCGACGACCGCCCCTATCTCTCGGTCAAGCTCGACGATCCCAGCTTCGTCGCCCCGATCTTCGCGCAGCTCTTCGCAGCAGAAGACGGCGGCTATGATCTGGTCTGGAACCGGCAGACCCGCCGCGCGCGGGACTGAGCCGGACAGGGCGCCACCCGGCACCGGCCGGGTGGCGCCCCGACGCGTGCAGCGTTCAAGGTCAATCGTCGGGCCGCACCAGATCGATATGGCTGACGCCCAATGCACGGGACAATTCATACAGGATGATGACAGAGCGTGGCCGGCGCTATGCCTCATGACCGGGTGGGGAGAAGCGAACCAGCAAATCAGAAGCTTCTACGCCCAATTCCCGTGCAAGCCGGTCGACCACCTCGATGCTGGCGGCATAGACGCACCGCTCCAGCGCACTGATGTAGGTGCGATCTATCTGCGCTCGATGGGCAAGTTCTTCCTGCGACAAGCGAGCAGCTCGCCGATATTTGAGCAGGTTGGCGGCAAAGGTTTCCCGGATTTCCATGACCGGAAACACGCACTCTTGAAGAGTATTTAACCACGGAGTATTCTCTACATGACGCGCTGAAAGCCAGTGTGCCGCATGGCTGTCGTTGTTGGAAGATGAACGGATTATGTCGGTAAATACCGAACTCGGCGACGGTTCTTGAGCTCTTTCCCGCTTGTTGCCGTGATCGAAGCGAAGCGCGACCTTCACGTCGGTTCGCCTTCTTCCAACATTTTTGGCCCAGTCCGCAAATTACCGACAAAATGCGGTCCGCTAAGAAACTCGAAAAGCTCAGCTTTTTGGCGACGGAGATTAGAGAAACTCCCAACACCGACAATGGCTATCGGGAGGGGCTCTCGTGGATTCTGCCAGTAAGAATGAGGCCAGGCTGGAGATTTTCTTGCTGAACCTGATCGCGATGGCAGTCAGGCGACTCGCGCGAGACGCCGGCGAGGCTCCCCTCACGTCATCGACAAATAATTTGGCCACCGGGTTCGAGGCCTTAACCCTCTCTAAATCCGTGAAAACTAGCATCCGGCGAAAGAGTCGTCCGGGCGCTGTCAAGGCGCTAAAATCAATCGATCCAAAATGGATGGTTCACAGAGGCGAGGAAATGGCACGCGTCTGGCCGCGTGGCGCACGGCATGACGCGTCAGCCTTGGGGTGAGGGAAGGATGTCTGCACATGTCGATCGTGCCTTTCGAGGACACTCCGCCGGGCAGTGATGTGCTCACCGCTTATGATCTCGCGCATCTCGACACCTATATCCAGTTGCTCGATGCGGAGAAGGCGCCGGGCACGTCCTGGCAGCACACAGTGGAAACCCTGTTCGGAATCGACGCCGCGCGCGAGCCCGTCCGCGCACATCAGGTTCATGAGGCCCACCTTGCTCGCGCCCGCTGGATGACCGAGGTGGGCTACCGGCAACTGGCCGCACTGGAAATGCGGCGTAGCGAATCGCCGAAAAAGGACTGAAACAGTCCTTCCCGTAGCGTCCCTGACGCCTCGAGGCGCATTATTCGCCTTTCCCGTGACGCGATAGCCTGCCTTCCCAAAAAGATAAGGGAGGGGACCATGTCGCCAGCCGACGCCTGGCGCGCGGAGGAACCCGCGCGTCTTCCCGACAATGCCGATATCGGCATCGCCGCTTTCGAGTTTCTGCGGCGCAATCCTGCATACCACCATGATTTCGATCAAATCGCCCGCCGGAAAAATCCCGATCGAAAGGAGGAAGCCGTCACCGCCCAGCGGTGGGGGCTGCGATTTCCTGGTCGATCCATCCCGGCCGGCACCTGACCGCCGCATCATCTGGCGCGCTGACGTCAATCGCTTCACCGTGCTGATCGGCCGCATGCCGGCGCTCTTCGCCGGCGTGGCGCCGATCGAACTGGGCAGGTTGCAGGGCCTGACCATCGTCGAGGAGGGCGAGGACGGTCTCCATGCCATGATGGGCGAGCGCGAGACGATCGTTCATCTGCGCATCGAGCCCGATGCGGATCGCTGGGGTTCGATCCTGCTGCCCTTCGAGCCGTCGAACCGTACACGCGCCCGCACCGCCCAATGGCTGATGGCGCGGATCGGCGGCGAGATGCGGGAGCCTTCTCCCGAAGGGCTTTGGGATACGCTGGCACGACGATCGCATCTCCATATCCTCCTGCGCCTGCTCGATGGCGCGCGTCTTGGCATTCCCTTGCGCGACATGGCCGCAGTGCTCGTCGATCCGTCCTGCGCCCGCATTACGTCAGGCGACTGGGTCGACAGCGCCGAGCGCAAGCGCCTGCGCCGCTGGCTCGCCGAGGCCATGCGACTCGTCGAAGGAGGATATCGCACCCTGCTGGGCGGCCCATAGGGACATAATTTCTTTTTTTGTCTGTCCCTTCTTCGACGCCATCGCGCTCGCCAATCCTGCCCTCCTCATCGCCGGTCAGCGCCGTTGCTGCCGGCTCTTGTCAGGAGGACGATCATGGAGCCCGAGCCCACCGCCGCTCGCCCACGCTATCTCGCCGAGCCCAATCCGGCCGCGATCGTGCGGCCGCGCTATCTGAAGACCCCCGATGCCGCGACGCATCTCGGTCTTTCTCCCCGCACCCTCGAAAAGCATCGCTGCTTTGGCACCGGCCCGGTCTATCGCCGGCTGGGCGGTCGCATCGTCTATGCGATCGACGATCTTGACGCCTGGGCGGCGCGGGGAACGCGCAAATCGACCTCCGATCCCGGCGTCGGCACCGTCCTGCCCGCGCAGCGCCGGTTCCGGCAGGATTGACCGGCGATGTCGCGCGCCGTTTCCCCCCTCTCCGGCGAACGCGCCCAGCTCGACCTGTTCCGGTCGGTGCCGGGCGACATCGCCCCGCGCGATGCGCAGGATCTCATGTCCTGGCCCTTCTTCAGCCTCGCCAAGCGCAAACGCACCGCGCCCATCGATTTCCGGATGGGCGAGACATGGATCTCGGTCGAGGCGGTGCCGGAACACGGGATGGCGACCATCTGGGACGCGGATGTCCTGATCTGGGCGGCGAGCCAGATCGTCGAAGCGCGCGATGCCGGCCGCCCGACCTCACGGCTGATGGTCACGACCCCCCATGAAATCCTCGCCTTCACAGGCCGCAGCATCGGGCGCGATCATTATGACCGCCTGAAGGCCGCGCTGGACCGGCTGCAGTCCACCACGGTCGCCACGTCGATCCGCCAGCAGCACCAGCGCCGCCGTCATCGCTTTTCCTGGATCAACGAATGGCGCGAACTGGCCGATGGCCAGGGGCGACCGCTCGGCATCGAACTGATCCTGCCCGACTGGTTCTATGCTGGCGTCGTCGATCGCGCGCTCGTGCTGACCATCGACCGCGCCTATTTCGATCTCACCGGTGGCCTGGAACGCTGGCTCTACCGCATCGTGCGCAAGCATGGCGGTCATCAGCCTGGCGGCTGGAGCTTCGACATCGCGCATCTGCATCTCAAGTCAGGTGCGCTCTCGCCATTGAAGCAATTCGCGTTCGAGGTGCGCGGTATCGTCCGCCGACAGGCGCTTCCCGGTTATATCCTCACCATCGAATATGGCTTCGGCCGCGAGCGGCTGAACTTCGTCGCCGCCCCGGTTGATCCGCTCGACCGCGCCATGCGCCGGCTCAAGCTCAGGCCTGTGGATAACCGGCCATGAGACATGGCCTATTAAAAACCGCGCGACCTGGCCGATTGAAAACCGTCCGCTTGGCCTATCAAAAACCTCAAGCCCGCGCGACTCGCAGGAAATCTGCGACGAATCCGCCCCTTCTAACGGTGCTAACAATAGAGTCCTTCGGACTCTTGCTAACCGGTTGCCGGTTTGTGGACGATCGGCGTTCGAATGTGTCGGTTTTCGGCAAAGCGAAGACTGGGGGTGATCGGTGACTGATCTTCCCCTTAAACCGGAGACTGGTTGTCCTTTAATCGTAGACTGGCGCAACGGTCAGTCTCCTCTTCAAGGCCATGCGGGTGCGCAGCCATGACGTTGCTGACCAGCGACTGTCGCGTCCTCATGCCGGCTCATGCGCCGTTCGACATGATTCTGGCCGACCCGCCCTATGACGATACCTCATTGGGCTGGGATCGGCGTGTCGAGGGCTGGCTCGCACTCGCGCACAATGCGCTCGCGCCTTCAGGATCGCTCTGGCTGTTCGGTTCGCTGCGCAGCTTCCTCACGCTCGGCGCCGAGATACGCGCTGCCGGGCTGCGATATGCGCAGGAACTGGTCTGGGAAAAGCAGAATGGCAGCGCCTTTCATGCCGATCGCTTCAAGCGTGTCCATGAACTGATCGTCCAATTCTATCGCGACGATGCGCGCTGGTCGGACATCTACAATGACGTCCAGACGACATCCGACGCGACGGCGCGCACCGCCCGGCGCAAGCATCGTCCGCCGCATACCGGGCAGATCGATGCCGGCTGCTATGTGAGCCAGGATGGCGGTCCCCGGCTGATGCGCTCGGTCATCTATGCACGCAATTGTCATGGCCGTGCCATCCATCCGACGCAAAAGCCGGTCGGCCTGCTCGAAATTCTGATCCGCAACAGTTGTCCTCCGGGCGGTCACGTCGGCGACTGGTTTGCAGGTTCCGGCGCGGTCGGCGAGGCCTGCCGCGCCACCGCCCGGCGCTCCATTGGCTGCGAAATCGACGCCGACATGGCGCGCCGCGCGAGCATCCGCATCGCGGCGGCGCTGCCGTTCGGTTGCGCACCTCCTCTCCCTGCACCGCCTCTTTCCGGAGACCTTCCATGACCCAGCCGCCGCCCGGCGCGCGCGTGCCTTCGGGCATCGCCGTCCCGCTTCGCCATGACCGCACCGAGATCGAACTGATCTGGATCGAGAAGCGGCTTGAGCACTGGATACGCTTCGGCCGGATCGCCAGCGAACGCATCCTCACGCGCAAGACACGCATCTTTGCCTTCCGGCCCGATGCCGTCGTCGCGTTCGTGCGCTGGTCGGCCAACGACTATGGCACCGTCCATTCGCGCATCGACATATTGCGCGCGGTGCGCAGCGGTGAGCCCTATACCACCGTGCCTTTCGTGCGGCCGGGCGGGGAACTGCTGCTCTCGATCCAGGGCTGGCCCAGGGTACGCACCGTGATCGAGGCGATCGATCAGGTCGAGGCCGAAGGCCTCGATCCCTGCGATATCGCGCCCGATCACTGGCGCCACGTCCACAACCGGCTTTCCGCCGGCGAGCCGTTCCGCGCCTATACGATGGAGCGCCATCAGGCATGGCTCAAGCGCAAGGCGCTGGGGCAATGAGCCGCCTTCCGCTCTCTTATTATGTGCCGCATCTGACCGGCGTGGCGATCGGCATGGCGGTGAGCACGCTCATCCTGCCCATGCCAAAATTGCTGCTCTGGAACGCCAGCGCCAGCGCGCCGATCGGGCTCTATGCGATCAATCCGCTGCGCGAACCGGCGGTCGGCGACATGGTCGCCGTCATGCCGCCGCCCGCGCTTGGCCGGATCATGGCGCAGCGCCATTATCTGCCTGTCGGCGTGCCGCTCCTCAAGCATGTCGCCGCGCGGCCCGGTGCCCTGATCTGCCGCCGCGATGCGACGGTGACGATCGACGGGCGCCGCGTCGCGACAGCGAAATCCGCGGACAGCCACGGCCGTCCCTTGCCGGTCTGGCGCGGCTGCCATGTGCTGCGCGATGGCGAGCTGTTCCTGCTCAATGCCGCACCGGACAGTTTTGACGGGCGCTATTTTGGGGCCGTTCCGGCTGCGGGCCTGCTCGGCCGCGCGACGCCGATCCTCACCCGCGACACGCCGAACGCGCCGCTGCGCTGGCGCTTCGGTAGCGCGCGCTCAGACCATTTCCCCACGCAAAAGGAGAAGTCCCATGCAGATCGGTAGCTTTGAACAATCCGGCGACGGCTTCGTCGGGCGTTTGCTGACGCTCACGCTCGACGTGCCGCTGCGGCTCGTGCCGACCGGCTTTACCGGCCACGGCCGCGCGCCCGACTGGCGCATCCATCTCGCCGACGACGCTGCGCCCGAGGGCATCGGGCTGGAGGTCGGCTCCGGCTGGAACCATGACGGCAAGGCCGGCGGCTTCATCGCGCTCCAGCTCGATTGCCCGTCCTTCTCGCGCCCGGTTCGCGCCAATCTGCTGCGCTCCCATCGCGACGGTGACGCACATGTGCTGCTCTGGTCGCCGCGGCTGCGGCGTCCCAAAGCGGAATAGGACGATGCAGCCTCGCTTCGCTTCGCGCTGCCATCGCCGCGCCATTCGCTTCACTGCCGCATCGGTCCTTGCCGGCACGGCTTCCTTCCTCTTCCCGGTCATCGCTCTGCTGGTGCCCGGCACGGCGGCGGCGCAGGTCGCCTCCATCGCCGCGCATCCTTACGCCCCGCATGTTGCCGAGGCGGCGCAGCGCTTCGGCATTCCCGAAGCGTGGATATGGGCGGTGATGCGCGTCGAAAGCAACGGCGATGCGAACGCGACATCGCCGGTCGGCGCGATGGGTCTCATGCAACTCATGCCCGGCACCTGGAGCACGCTGACCGCGCGCTATGGGCTGGGGAGCAATGTCTGGGACGTGCGCGCCAATATCCTCGCCGGTGCGGCATACTTGCGCGAAATGGTCGACCGCTATGGCGATCTGTCCAGCGCGCTCGCCGCCTATAATGCGGGGCCGGGCCGCGTCGACGACTGGCGCCAGCGTGGTCGTTCGCTACCCGCCGAAACGATCGCCTATGTGGCGAAGATCGCGCCGATGGTCGGCACATCCGGCGTCGCCGCGTCGGCCGATCTGACGGTAGTTTCGCGCACGCCGATCGCACCGGCCGGGCCCTCCTGGCGCAGCGCGACGCTGTTCGTGCTGCGCGGCGATGGCGAACCGGACAGCGACGATGCGGCATCCGGTGCAGCACCTTCCGCGCAGGCCGAACGGCTTGTCTCCGCTCCACCCTCTCAGTCTGCCATGCGCTCTTCACGCGCCTCCACCCTCGCTTCGCATGGGCTGTTCGCGCCCGTCTCGGGGAGCAGCGAGCGATGAGCCGCGCTGGCGTTCGCAGGCGTCATTCGGCGCAGGGCGTAGTGTGGTGGAAAGGAAGGCAAGTCACAGGAATTGAAGGGAAAAAGGGAAGGCGAGATAAAAAGGACGCCACCTGTGGGGCGTTATGTGGTTGGGATTGTGGGATTTTTCCGGGTGGCTCGGCATTGCCCCGGGTGGCGCGTTTTCGGAATTATCGCGTCAATGCAAAGCGTCAGCGGGTGGCACCGCCATCTGCGAGGCTCCTGTGATCATCGGCGACGATGATTTCGAGGTGCGGCCGGGAAGGAGCGGGGACGCGGGCAGGGGGGTAGGGCGCAAGGCCCAGAGTCTCGCGGCCCAGGTGAAGCGCGCGGCCGCGAAGGCGGGCTATAGCCGCAAAGGACCGTCGCGGGGGCGTGGGACCGGGCGTCATGGCCGCGGCCGTATCGCTCGCCTCAATGCACGTTCGCCCGCCAACGCCCGGCGCGTCGTTATCAAGGCGCGCGTCGTGCGGCACAGTGGCAGCCGCTATCGCGCGGCGCCGCTCGCCCGGCACATCGCCTATCTGAAGCGCGACGGCGTTACCCGCGACGGGCGCGACGCCAGTCTGTTCGATGCGCGGGGTGATGCCGCCGATGGCAAGGCCTTCGCGGACACCTGCGAACAGGACCGGCATCATTTCCGCTTCATCGTCAGCCCGGAGGATGCGGCCGACATGGCCGACCTGCGTGCCTTCACCCGCGAGCTGATGGACGACATGGCGCGCGATCTCGGTACCCGGCTCGACTGGGTCGCGGTCGATCACTGGAACACCGACAATCCCCATATCCATGTGCTGCTGCGCGGGGTGGACGACACCGGCGCCGATCTCGTCATCGACCGTGATTATATCCGCGAAGGTATGCGCGATCGGGCGCAGGCCCGCGTCACGCTGGAACTGGGGCCGCGCAGCGAGCAGGATATCCGGAGCGCACTCGAACGCGAAGTCGACGCCGATCGCTGGACCAGCCTCGATCGCCGGCTGGAGCGCATGGCCCAGGAGATGGCGGGCGTCGTCGATCTGCGCCCCCAGACGGGCGATGATCCGGAGATGCACCGATTGCTGATCGGGCGGGCGCAGAAGCTCGAACGGCTGGGTCTCGCCAATAATCAGGGGCCGGCAGTCTGGACGCTCCGCGCCGACGCGGAGCAGACCTTGCGCGATCTTTCGATCCGCACCGACATCATCAAGACCATGCATCGGGCGATGCAGGGGCAGGCCCGCGCGCTCGATCCCGCCAGCATCGCCTTGCATCAGGCGACGCCGGCCGATCCGATCATCGGTCGGCTGGTCGAGCGCGGCCTTCATGACGAACTGGCCGGCTCGGCCTATGCCGTGATCGATGGCGCGGACGGCCGCACCCATCATCTGCGCTTCGGCGACATCGACATGACCGGTGACGCCAAAGCCGGTGCGATTGTTGAGACACGGGTCTGGCAGGACGTGAAAGGCATTAGTCGTTTGTCGCTGGCGACGCGCTCCGACCTTACGCTGGCCGAGCAGGTACAAGCGCCGGGTGCGACCTGGCTCGACCGTCAGCTCATCGCGCGCGAGTCCGTCGCGACCGGCAACGGGTTCGGGCAGGAGGTCCGCGACGCGATGGACGCGCGCGCCCGCCATCTCGAAACCCAGGGGCTCGCCCAGCGGCGCGGGACCGGTTTCCTGTTCGCGCGTGATCTGATCGCGACGCTTCGCGAGAAGGAGATCGAGCAGCAGATCGACGCCATCGCGCAGCGCACCGGCCTTGCCCATCGCCCTTCGGGGCCAGGCGATTATGTGAGCGGCGTCTATCGCGAGCGCGTCACTCTGGCTTCGGGGCGCTTCGCCATGATCGACGACGCGGTGGGCTTCCAGCTCGTGCCCTGGCGGCCGGCGCTCGACCAGCATCTGGGCCAGCATATCACCGGAACCATGCAGCCTGGCGGCGGCGTGGACTGGTCGCTCGGGCGCGGTCGGGGGATCGGACTATGATCCTGTTTCAACCGGCGATCGCCTGGACCGTCTCGATTGGCAGGACGAGCGTCAACTCACCCAGCGGCGAGCGGCAGAAGCCATAGCGTTCGTAGAAGGACGCAGCCGCATCGTCCATTGCATGGACTATGACGGCGCGCGCGCCCGCGATGCCCGACGCGGCAAGACAGCGGCGCAAGGCGTCGGCGAGGAGATCGGCGCCAAGACCCATTCCTTGCCACCGGGCGTCGACCGCGAGGCGCGCGATCAGCAGCAAGGGCACCCTGTCCGGCTGCCCCTTGCGCGGCTTCGCGCTGGGCAGAACCGCCCGATGCTCTTGGGCTGTGGTGATCGTGTAATAGCCGGCCACCCGCTGCGGCTCGTCGCGCGCGCAGATCACATAGGTTCGCGCCGAGAGCCCCTCGCTGGTCAGCGCCCGCTCACGCAGCCAGTGGTCCAGCGCCTCATGGGTCTGGCACGAAAAGTCGGCAACCAGATGATCGGCACGCAGCGGCGCCGGCGCAGTGACCGATAGTTCCGGCATATAATCCCCGCGCTAGCGCTTCAGTGATCCCAGGCGGGTTTGCGCGCCATCAGGTCGACGAGCTTCGACGAGGGCGCAGGCGGCGCATCGAGCAGCGCCACAAAGGCCTCATGGGCTTCATCGTCGAGGAAGAAGCTGCGCTGGTCGAGCAAGGCATTCTCCGCCTCGCGGCGCGCGCTCTCCAGCATGAACTCGGAGAGCTTCTGGCCACGCATCGCCGCTGCGCGATTGAGCAGTGCCTTGGTGCCTGCCATCGCCCGGATCTGGATCACATCATCCTTGCGCGCCGTCCGCCCGCTCTCGTGCCGCTCTGCCCGCGCCATCATCTTTGTCCTTCATCGCCGCACCGATCACGGCATTGTCATGACAATATCCATACATTTTCTCGCCAAAAAGGTCCAGCCATGACCCTTGCCTCCAAACGCCACGGACGGCATTGCCAACGCCTCTCAGGGCGGCGGTGGCGTGGAAATACGGGCAAATCTTGACTTTTGGATAACTGTGGACCATTTAAACGGAAGCAACGCTAATCGCTGTCCCGATTCGTCGGGCAGCAAATCCTATGGCCACCTCACGGTGGCCATAGCTGTTTTGGGGGTTCGTCATTGCACATTTTGTACGTCGACGAATCCGGGGATCTTGGAGGACTGCCAGCGGCGCCCCTGCCTGCGGGAAATGACCAGCCGGTTCTCGTGCTCGGCGCACTGATCATCGACGCCAGCCGGCTCGAGGCCGTCACCCAGGATTTCCTTGATCTCAAGCGCCGGTGGTTTCCAGGCCTGCCTTACCCTTCCTCCAACCATCTCGACCGAATCATCCCTGAGATCAAGGGCGGGGATCTTCGGCGCAACCTGACACGATCGGGACGCAACCAGCGCCGCCACGCAACGGGCTTTCTCGATCAGTTACTCGCCATGCTGCAGAGTCATGGTGTGCGCCTGATTGCCCGGATCTGGATCAAGGCGCTCGGACAGCCTTTCAATGGCAAGTCCGTCTACACCTCCTCGATCCAGGGGCTTTACACCTATTTTGACCAGTTCCTGTCGACTGAGGATACTCTTGGGTTTTGCATTGCAGACAGTCGCGACCATCTCAAAAACGTGAATGTCGCGCATTCGGTCTTCACCCAGAAGTTTCGGGCTTCATCGACTGTTTATACGCGCATTCTCGAGTTGCCGACCTTCGGACACAGTGAGAACCACGCCGGTATCCAGATCTGCGATATCATCTGTTCGGCTCTCCTCTATCCCATCGCGGCTGAAGCCTATTGCACGGGCTATGTGGCCAATGTGCATGTCCAGCCTGGCGCTGCGGCTCTGAGGCAACGCTTCGGGCCAATCCTCAAAGCGATGCAGTTCCGCTATCAGGATCCATTGGGGCGCTGGACCGGAGGGATTGTTGTTGCCGATGGACTGGCTCAGCGCAACGCCAGCCTGATGTTTTCCTGAAGCTTTCGTACAGGAGCCTACGCTGCTGCTGGCATGAGAAGCACTATTTGCGCCATGACGGCCCCAAGCATGTGCATTGCTATGCGCCGACGCGAGCGGGGAAGGGCGTTGGTCTCGTCATCCCCTCGCTGCTGACCTGGCCGGGAAGCCGCATCGTCCATAACATCATGGGCGATAACTGGACGCTGACCACGGGTCCTCGCGCGAAACATGGGTGGGTACTGCTGTTCGAATCCATCAATCCCGCCGCCAATGCCAACGTTCAGCATTGCGTAATCCGCCCGCCGCCGCTACATGGTTATTGATAATCGCTCGCAACTAGGCCTTTGTTTCCTGCGCGCGGGCTTCGCGTGTTCGAGGATGTGGCGTTGAAGTCGGAGCCGATTGCTCTCAGCCTCTACAAGTCGCACAGGGAGTCGCTCATATCCTATGCGGGCCGACTCTCCGGCGATCCTGTCGTGGCCGAAGATATCGTGCAGGACGCCTGGCTGCTGCTCGACCGGCAACCGGCCAGCAAACCCATCCGCGAGCCATTGGGTTATCTCAAGCGGATCGTCCGCAATCTGGTGTTCGCGCAAGCACGTCGCAGCCGCTACGAGGGTCAGATCATCGGCGGTGATATGACGGCTGCCGTCGCGCAGCTGCCCGACGAGGCGCCGTCGGCAGAAGCGGAACTTATCGCCCGTGATGACTTGCGGCTGGTGATGGACTTGGTGGACGCCCTGCCGGAAAGGCAGATCGCGGCGTTCAAAATGTATCATTTCGAGGGCATGAAGCTGCGCGAAGTCGCAACGCGGCTCGGTATTTCTACGTCGCTGGCACATCTGTTGGTGACCGAAGCGATGCAGCTTTGCGACGAACGGCGCAAACGGGGCATGGAATGAGAGGCGCGAACAAAATTCTTTTGGAAAACCGCAGCGCAAAAGCATCTAGGCACTATGAGCCGCCACCAGCGCCCGCCTTGTATGCGCTTCTTCCCGAGGCTGGTGTGGGATGCGCAGGCCATGGCGCTTGATGGGGCCGAGGCGCGCCGGGACGCCTCTCACTGGTATGTCCGTCTCCGCGAGGAGGAGCACGATGAGGCGCTGAAAGCCGAATTTTCGGACTGGCTATGCGCCGATGCGCTCCACGGTGAAGCGTGGACCGATATGTGCGAAACCATGGAGGTGGCCGGGCGCGCGCCTGCCGGTTGGCGCTCCTATTCGTTGCCTGGCAATGGACAGCGCCGGGGACGGAGATCTGCACGCCGCCGCTCGCCGGAGCAGCGCAGGCGGGGCATCCAGATCGCCGCTGGGGCCGTAGCTGCCGCATGCGCGATCGTTCTGGCGCTTCCAATCGTCAGCCTGCATTTGCGGGCGGATCACATCACGGGCGCGGGGCACGTCGAACAGGTGCGTCTGGCCGACGGTAGCATGGTGCAGGTTGGGCCGGACAGCGCCATCGCCGTCGATTACAGCGATCGCGGGCGCGTCGTGCGCCTGCTCTCCGGGCAAGCGTTGTTCGATGTGACGCATGATCCCTCTCGCCCGTTCCGGGTCGAGGCGGGACAGGTGACGACGACCGTGCTGGGCACAAAGTTCGACGTGCGGATGTTGGGCGATACTACCAGCGTTGCCGTAGCGCGGGGACATGTGCGGGTGGAGGATCCCGGGCACGTGCCTGCCACTACCCATGACCTCCTTCCCGGCGACTGGGTTCGTATCGACGGCGCCCATCACGATGAGACCGGCAAACTCGCGCCGCAACTGGTCGGCGGATGGGGGCAAGGCGAGGCGCTGGCCGAGAACCGCACGATCGGCAGCGTCGTCGACGAAATCCGCCCATGGTTCGGCGGCCGGATAGTCCTCAACGACGCCCGGCTTGCCGGTCGGCGCGTGACAGGCATCTATAACGTCAAAGACCCCGAAAAGGCTCTGGAGATGATCGTGCGGCCTTATGGCGGGCATATCACGCGCATCACGCCGTGGCTGTTGATCGTCAGCGGAAACTGAGGCTCCTGTCCGCGAAGCACAGCGGACAGGACCGCCCGCCCGAAATAATTTCAACTTTTTTTGGAAAAGCGCCCGTCCCGAGCATCCTGCCCTCGAGAGCGCATTGCAAATGCTTCGCAACTGCGCCGGTAACATGAGGTGGAGATTGCAATGTTCGGGGGTTTTGCGAGTGCTGAGCGGCGCGGGCGTCGCTTTGGGGTAATGGGCGCAGTCCTGATGGCGACGTCAGCGATGGCCGGCCTGGTCGCCACGCCGGCAGCGGCGCAGAGCGCCAGCGCACGGCGCGGCTTCGACATTCCGTCGCAGTCGCTTGCCCAGGCGTTGATGATTTTCGGGCGTCAGGCCGGGTTGCAGGTGACGGCGGAAGGTGCGGTCACGGAGGACAAGACCAGCACGGCGGTCAAGGGCGAGCTGGCCCCGGCCGAGGCGCTCAGCCAGATGCTCACGGGAACCGGCCTGACGTTCCGCTTCGTGGGCAACGGCGTCCAGATCGAGACGGCGCCGCAATCGTCGGGAAACGCCATCCAGCTCGGCCCGGTGCAGGTCGAGGGCGCGGCCGGCACGTCCCGAAGCGGTGACGCCATGCTGGCGAGCGAGGGAACGGGATCCTATGCCGCGCAAGCCGTCACCATCGGCCGGCAAGCACAGTCGCTCAAGGAAATCCCCAATTCTGTCAGCGTCGTCACGCGGCAGCAGATCGAAGACCGCAACATCAATAGCGTAGCCGATGGATTGAAGCAGGTCGCCGGCGTTCAGGTGGTGCAATACAGTCTCGGCAATTTCGGTTTCACCTCCCGCGGCATGAACATCACGACCTTGCAGGTCGATGGTTTGCAGACGGCCGACACGCAGGGGGCGTGGACGACCGACAGCTTCGATATTTCCTTCTATGACCGGATCGAACTGGTCCGTGGCCCCGCCGCGCTGTTCCAGGGCAGCAGCGAGCCGGGCGGCGCGGTCAATCTGGTGCGCAAGCGGGCGCTCGCCGATACGCATGTCAACATCATGGCGCAGGCCGGTTCATGGGATCGCTATCGCGGCGAACTGGATGTGACCGGCCGTCTGGACGCCAGCGGCAGCCTGCGTGGCCGCCTTGTCGCGGCCTATGATGATCGTGGGAGCTACATGGACCATGTCTTCGCGCGCAAGCTCGTGCTCTACGGCACGCTGGAATATGACATTACGCCGGACACGACCGTTTCTGTCGGCGCGATCCATCAGGGCGGCCCCTCGCGGCCGATCTTCGGCCTGCCCACTTATGATGACGGGGGCCTCTATATGGGGCGGCGCAGCGTCTATATGGGCTCGCTCTGGGATCGCAAACGCGACGATGCCGAGCGCTATTTCGTCGATGTCGAGCATCATCTGGACAATGGCGGGATGATCCGGCTGCGCGGCGACCGAACGGACCGTGCCTACAATTTCAAGTCGGGCGCCTTTACCGACAGCTATATCGACCGTGCGACAGGCAACGTCGATATCCAGCAGATCGCGGGCAACGGGCATTCCCGTGACGAGGCCGTCGATCTCAGCCTGACGCTGCCGACGCTGTTCACCAGCGCCGACAACCTTGTGATCGGCGTCAACCACAGCCGTAACAGCAGTTACACGCGCTGGATCTATGGACCGGTCATCACCCGCAACATCTTCAATCCCGATCCGACGACGCCCGAGCCTGCGTTCGAGGATGACGGGCCGACGACCTCCAGAACCATTCAGACGGGCCTCTATGCCAATGCGCGTTTCAAGCTGGTTGATCGTTTGACGCTGACGGCGGGCGGCCGCCTGAGCTGGTACAAAGGGTCGGCCAACTGGCAGAGCGCCGACAGCAAGGCATCGGCGCGGCTCGTGCCCTATGCCGCGCTCAGCTATGACATCACGCCGGAGCTGTCAGCCTATGCCAGCTATTCAGCGACCTTCGTTCCGCAGACCAGCGTCGATCGGGACGGCAATCTGCTGAAGCCCCGCACTGGCACTCTCTACGAACTGGGACTGAAGGGGCAGTTCCTGGACGGCGCGCTGACCGGCCATGCGGCGCTCTATCAGATCATCGACCGTAACCGGGCGATGACCGATCCGGACTATCCGGATGCGTCGGTGGCGCTGGGCAAGGTGCGCAGTCGGGGCTTCGAGGCGGAGGTCGTGGGAGAACCCGCGACCGGATGGAATGTGACGCTGGGCTATGCCTATACGCGGACTCGGTATCTGACCGCCGATGAAGGACTGCCCGGCCTGGTTTTCGCGCCCGGAACCCCCGAGCATGATCTCAAGCTATGGGCCGTGCGGGATTTCAGCAAGGAAACCGGCCGCGGCCTGATTCTGGGCGGCGGCGTCAATGTGAGCAGCGGGATCTATGCCGGGTCCGGCGATCTCGAATGGAAGCAGAAAGCCTATGCCTTGCTCTCGGCCCAGATCGGCTACCAGTTCAGCGAGCGCTTCAGCCTGCGGCTGACGGGCGAAAACCTCACCGACAAGAAATATTATACCCGCATCGAGGGCTGGTCGCGCCAGAGCTATTTCGGTGATCCGCGCAATGTCATGCTGACGGCCAGAATGGGATTCTAGGCGCCGGCCATGCGCGCGCTGCTGGTCATCCTTCACCGATATGTCGATCTGGCGATCGCGGGATTTCTCGTCATCGCCGGACTGACCGGCAGCATAGTGGCATTCCAGTCCGAGTTGGACGCCTGGCTCAATCCCAGCCTGTTCCATATCGAACGGACGGGTCAGTCATTGTCGCCCTCGCGGCTCGCCAAGGCGATCGAACACGCCGATCCTGCTGTTGAGATTTTCACGCTCGTCTTTCCCTCGGCGCCGGGCGAGAGTGCCCAGGCGTTTGTCGGCTCCAGGGGCGGCGATACCGCTCTCGCCTATGATCAGCTGTTCGTGGACCCGGGCACCGGCGCCATCCTTGGCAGGCGCATGAATGGCGTCTTCGGCCTCGATCGGCTCCGCCTCATCCCCTTCCTTTACAGGCTGCACTCTTCGCTGACCATGCCCGGCAACTGGGGCGCGTGGCTGATGGGCGGCATCGCGCTGGCATGGATGTTCGATTGCTTTGCAGGTTTCGCTCTCACGCTGCCGCGCGGCCGTCCCTTCTGGAAGAAGTGGAAACTGGCCTGGACGATCAAACGCGGTGCCGGGCCTTATCGCCTCAATCTCGACCTGCACCGCGCCTGCGGTTTGTGGCTATTGGCAATATTGTTCCTGCTTGCGCTGTCCGGCGTTTCCCTGAACCTCAACAGCGAATTGTTCCGCCCGGTCCTGTCGGCCCTGCTGCCGACCAGCCCGCGCATATGGGATCAGCCCGCACCACCGACCGCGCCGCCCATGACGCTCGATTGGAATGACGCGCTCGCAAAAGCGAAGGGCGAGGCGGCTCGCCGCCACTGGGATCATCCCGTTGCCATGATTTATGCCGCCCGTGCGCAGGGATTCTATGGCATACGCTTTGGCCGCCCCCATCAGGCAGGTTTTGGCGCCTCGACGATCTTCGTCTCCGCTGCGGATGGCCACATCCTGTCGGTCGAAGAAGCAGGTGCGGGCAAAGCCGGGGATATGATCGCAGGGCTGATGCTTCCGGTTCATTCTGGCCAGGTCGCGGGTCTGCCCGGTCGTATCCTCATCTGCGTCACCGGGCTGGTCGTGGCGATGTTGTCCATCACCGGCGTCTATATCTGGTGGAGGAAGCGTGCGTCCCGTAGCAGCAGGCGACGGGCGAACCGGCGGCCGGCTGCTATTGCCCGGAGTGGAGCACTCGATGCTGCTCAATGATGCCCATAGCGACAGTGGCGATCAACCGCACTCTGTCGCTATGCAACCGATGCCCGATACACAGCCAGCCTGTCACCGGATCCAACGGCATGGCTATTCTTCTTCCCGTAGCAACAGGCTGTTCGGGATTGGCGGCTCGCTGGCTGTTTACGGCATCGTGGCTGCGCTGTTCCTGATCTCCATATCGACCACGTACGTCAAACGGCCGCAGCAGGCGACGTTGACGGTCATGGACCTCAAGCCGCCCGCCGCGCCGGACGATACGCCCCCGGAACCGAAAAATGCGCCCAAGCCAGTCGAGAAGAAGGAAACGCAGCAGGAGCCGGTTAAAATCGAGCGGATCGAGCCAACCAAAATCCCGATCTCGCCGGTGACGGCGCCGATGCCCGTACCGACCGTGCAGCCCGCCGATCCGGCCCCGAAAGAACCGGAAACGGCCGCCCCCAGGACCGCGCCGGCGCCGCCCGCGCCGCGCGTGTCGAGCAATGGCCCGGACACATGGGAAGGGCGGGTGTTGGTGCAGCTCAACAGGTATCGCCGCTATCCGAGGCTGGCCGAAGCAAGACGCCAGCAGGGTGTGCCCTATATCCGCTTCGTCATGGACAGGCAGGGTAAGGTGCTGTCCGTAGCGCTGGAGCGATCGTCCGGAGTTTCCGATCTGGACCGGGAGGCGCTGGCCTTGCCCCGGCGAGCTCAACCGCTACCCAAGCCTCCTGACGACAAACCCGGCGACACGCTGGAACTGGTCGTGCCGGTGCAGTTCTTCCTGCGGTAACGGTGCGGCCAGCTTTCTTCATCACTCGACCTGAAACAGCATCTTTGTCGATTATAGCGGGGCCATGGAAATCTGGCCCGACAATCTGTTTGCAGGGACATTTGCGATCCCTGCATTACGCCGATCCCTGTCTTTCTACGCCAGAGTGCGGCGGTAGCATTCCATGCTTGAATCTTCCGTCAATCGCGGTCCCGATCCTCATTTGTCTTTCGAGGATCGACCATGTCTGCAACCAAAATCCTCTGGGGCCAGGTGCTGGCCGTCATCACCCTGACCCTGTTTGGTATCTGGGCTGCAACCCAGTGGACGGCGGCTGCGCTCGCCTATCAGCCTGAACTGGGGCAGCCCTGGTTCTGGCTGGGTCCGTGGCCGATCTATCCGCCACCCGCCTTCTTCTGGTGGTGGTTCGCCTATGACGCCTATGCGCCGAAGATCTTCGAGACCGGCGCCTTCATCGCGGTCTCGGGCGCCATGGCTGCCGTGGTCGTCGCGATCGCCATGTCGGTCTGGCGCGCGCGCGAGGAAAAGAAATCCGAGACTTATGGCTCGGCGCGCTGGGCGACGGAGAAGGAGATCCGCAAGGCCGGGCTCTATGCCGACGACGGCGTGGTGATCGGCTGGCACGAGAAACGCTATCTGCGCCACGACGGTCCCGAGCATGTGCTCTGCTTCGCGCCGACCCGGTCGGGCAAGGGCGTTGGTCTCGTCATCCCCTCGCTGCTGACCTGGCCGGGCAGCTGCGTCGTCCATGACATCAAGGGCGAAAACTGGACGCTGACCGCGGGCTTTCGTGCGGCGCATGGCCGCGTCCTGCTGTTCGACCCCACCAATCCTTTGTCCAACGGCTACAATCCGCTGCTCGAGGTCCGCAAGGGCGAGTGGGAAGTGCGCGACGTCCAGAATGTCGCCGATGTGCTGATCGACCCCGAAGGCAGTCTGGAAAAGCGCAACCATTGGGAAAAGACCAGCCATGCGCTGCTGGTCGGCGCCATCCTCCATGTCCTCTATGCCGAGGCCGACAAGACGCTCGCCGGTGTCGCCGCCTTCCTCTCCGATCCGCGGCGTCCGGTGGAGGAAACCTTGCGGCGGATGAAGGCGACCCGGCATCTGGGTGAGGCCGGCGTCCATCCGGTCGTGGCGGCGGCCGCGCAGGAACTGCTCAACAAGTCCGACAATGAGCGTTCGGGCGTGCTTTCCACCGCCATGTCGTTCCTGGGGCTTTATCGCGATCCCGTCGTGGCGAAGGTGACCGGGGCTTCCGACTGGCGCATCGCCGATCTCGTATCCTCCCCCGTGCCGGTCTCGCTCTATCTGGTGATCCCGCCCAGCGACATTAGCCGGACCAAGCCGCTGGTGCGCCTGATGCTCAACCAGATCGGCCGGCGGCTGACCGAGGAACTGACAGTGCAGGGCCAGCGCCAGCGGCTCCTGTTCATGCTCGACGAATTTCCCGCGCTCGGCCGGCTCGATTTCTTCGAGAGCGCACTTGCCTATGTCGCAGGCTATGGAATCAAGGCCTTCCTCATCGCCCAATCGCTGAACCAGATCGAGAAGGCCTATGGCCAGAACAACGCCATCCTCGACAATTGCCATGTTCGTGTCGCTTTCGCCGCCAATGACGAACGTACCGCCAAGCGCGTGTCCGACGCGCTCGGCACTGCGACTGAACAGCGCTCGATGAAGAATTATGCCGGGCACCGGCTCGCGCCCTGGCTGGGGCATATCATGGTCTCACGCACCGAAACCGCGCGGCCCTTGCTTACCCCCGGCGAGATCCAGCAATTTTCCGAGGACGAGGAGATCGTCTTCGTCGCCAGCACCGCGCCGGTCCGGGCGGCCAAGGCGCGCTACTATCTCGATCCGCGGTTCAAAGCGCGGCTCCTGCCACCGCCCGAGCCCAAACCCCTTGCGCCCGATCTACGGCCTCGGGATGACTGGACCATGCTCGATCCGGTGGAGGCGCCGCCTCTGCCGCCGCCTGCGGCCCAGACCGAAGAAGCGACCGGAAAGGCGGGCGAGGATGGTGTTGCGACCGATGCGCCTGTCGACGCTGGTGAGGCTGAAGCCACGGACGATGCGGCCAATGCCGGCATACGGCAGGAGCCGGAGCTGGGGGCGCATGAGAATATTGCCCCCGATTCCACGCCGAAGGCCAATGAGTTCGATTTCGATCGCAACGACGCGCAGGAGGACGCGACGCAGGCGCGGCGGCAGGCCGACCGGCTGATGCGCCGCAACGCCCGCAACGCCTCGCTCGATCCCGATGACGGGCTGCTCCTGTGAGCGGCGGTCAGGTCAAGCGCAGCGTGCGCCTGCCGGCCGATCTCGCCCGGGCGCTTGCCGACCATGCACGCAGGCGCAAGGCCTCGCAGACCGCGATCATCGAAGCGGCGCTGGTCTCGTTCCTTTCCCCCGACGCAGCCGATCGGCTCGAAGCCTCGCTCAGTCGGCGTCTTGATCGCCTGACGCGCGATGTCGAGCGGCTCGAATGGCATGTCGAACTGTCCAACGAGACGCTGGCCCTGTTCATCCGCTCCTGGCTCAGTGCGACGCCACCCCTCCCTGATGGCGCGGTCAAGGCCGCCCATGCCCAGGGCCGGGAGCGCTGGACGCGTTTCATCGACACGCTGAACCGCCGCATGGAACTCGGTCCCCGGTTCAGGGAAGAGCTTGCCGAGGATCGCACGAACGCCGACCCTACCGGTTCATAAAACGGCCCAACATCCTGTAGAAGCGCGATTTCAGATGACGTGATCCTGTTTCTCGCCCGATCCGTCCCGGTTCGGTGCGTGGTTCACCCCTTCGTCAGTCCCTCCATGCCTCATCGGTGACCGACCGAAAGGTTCGTCGACCGGCAAGTGTGACGTAAAATCCGATTGATTGTGCCAAGGTTCAACCGGTTGGCTCCAGTCTGGGGATCAACCAGGGCGCGTCAGCGGGAGGAACGTCACCAATGGAGGAGTAAGATGATGAAAAATAGGGATAATCAGAGTTACACTGTATCCAAAACTGTATCAGCCAAGCCGAATGGGAGTTTTGGTAAGGCTCCGGCAGTTAGAGCGCCCCGAGAAAAATCTAGCATGGGGAGCCGGGAACAGATGCCGTGGACAGTCTTCAATCGCTATGGTCAGAGAAAATATCTGACTTCATCAGAAGTCGATTCATTTGTAAAATCGGCAAAGGGCACTTCGATCGAGGTGCAGAGCTTTTGCTGGATGCTTGCATTCAGCGGATGCCGTATCTCTGAAGCCTTGTCCCTCACCCGCGACAGCATCGACTTTGAAGCCGAGCACGTCATCATTAGGTGCCTGAAAAAGCGGGGAAAACGTGTATTTCGGGCGATCCCGCTGCCACCGGAATATCTTAAGCTGCTTCGCCGCTGGCTGGGGCAGGTTAAGAACGGAACTTCACCCTTGTGGCCTTGGTCGCGCATGACCGGATACCGGCGCATTTGCGAGGTGATGCAGTCCGCTGGCATCAGGGGAACCTACGCTACTCCGAAAGGGCTGCGTCATGCCTTCGGCATTCGTGCGATCCAGGCAAGCGTTCCCCTCACTCTCGTCCAGCGCTGGTTGGGCCATGCCGATATCAAGACCACAGCGATCTACACAGGCGCAATGGGACCTGAAGAGCGCGAAATCGCGGCGCGCATGTGGAAAACTAAGTCTATGTGGGGGCGGTCATCGAGCGGACCCAGCTCCACCCCAAGGAGCCACGAGCCAGACCCTATTAACGCTCCGTTCGACTATCATGAATTCGGCGAATATACCCGCGATACTTCGGCTAAATCGGAAAACTTCCAAGTTTCGACCGAAACTACGAAGATCGCCCCTGTGCCGACATCTCTCGGAGAGCTGGTTAACAGCGCAAAAAAGATCGCCGAAACGCGAATGGCGCGAATGCTCTATTGCCCTTTGATACAGTTTTGGATAGACCGTCACAGACTCGCCGGTTCGACCCGACGGGTTTCGGGGGGTCTGAATGGTCCATGTGGCGCACAATCTGGAGGGGAACGGCGGGACTGCCGGCAACGTGCATATGTTGCGCCGTCCCAAGCGGTTATCCGATAGCGACGCCGTTCATTTCTCGATCCGCATCGAAAACTACGCCCATATTCGTCGCGCCTATGGCGAAGAAGGGGCGCGAGCTGCTCTGTCAGGCGTCCAGCGGATGCTGGTCGACCTGTTTCGCGCCGATGGCATCGTCGTCCCCGAGGCAAATGGCGAGATCGATGTCCTGATCTGGAATGTCGAAGCACTGGGAGCCGGGTCACTTCCCGATGCCTGTCGGGTATGGCTGGACAAGTTTTGCTGGCTCGCACCTCTTCTCTCCATCGAAGCCTCCGGGCACTTCATTCACGTCTGGGTCAGCGGGCGATGGGAGATTCCCGGCGCGCTCATGCAGGCGCATGGACTCGAGGCCGGGCAATCTGGCGCCTGCAACATTGGCTTTAGTGGGGCTTGGCCTGACGATCGGAGCGATTGGTCAGATCGCTATCGTAGCGATGTAAGTCTGGTCTCCGGGCTGCTGTCCGGCATCATCTCTGGCTCTGCCGACGATACGGGGCGGCAGGAACTCATGCTCGCCTGGCAGCCTGTATGTGACGCGGCCGGGCCGGAGCTTGTCCTCTATCGTGAGGCGCTGGTTCGCCTGCTCGACGATGACGGAAAGGCTCACCCGCCAGGCGACGTCTTCCTGGCTCTCGAACGGCTCGGTTTCGCACGGGTCGTTGATCATTATGTCGTTTCGCGGGTCATTGATGAACTGGAGCAGACTCCGGATGTCATTCTTGCCGTCAATATCTCGGCGCAATCCGTTCGCCACGATGCATGGTGGGATGAGATAAAATCACGCCTTGTCGCGAGGCCCGATGTGGCGCGCCGGCTGGTACTGGAGATTACCGAGACTGCGGCGATGCCGAGCGTGTCCGGGGCGGTTCGCTTCGTCACCAGTATGCGCCGATTGGGATGCCGCATTGCGCTCGACGATTTCGGGACGGGCTATGCCTCGATCCGGCAACTCCTCGCTTTCTCGCCCGACTTCGTGAAAATCGACCGCTTCTTCGTACGAAGGGCGGCGGTCTCCGCCGCCGAGGGCGCGATGCTGCCGCATCTGATCGGTATCGGGCAGGCGCTGGGTGCCGCTGTCGTCGTCGAAGGTGTCGAGACGCAGGAGCAGGCCGATATCGTTCTCGCTGCAGGCGGGCGCTGGCAGCAGGGCTATCACTGGGGGCGCCCATCGCTTCTGAGAACCTGGCGACGTGCGCCGAACGGCGAGTGTTCCGATGCGACCTCGGGCGGCAGTTGGCCGGAGAACCCCGTCATCTCTCATGGAGCCGCTTATGACCGGTGATGATCGCCGTTGCCATGACGAGCGCTGGGCCTGGTTGGTCGCAGCCTCTGATCCTGATGCGCCGCCGGAAGACTGGCCGGATGGCAGGAGCACATTCCGCGGGATACTCGTAGCGGTGCCATTGAGCGGTCTGCTCTGGTGGGGCCTTATCGAACTTTGGAGGGCGTTCGCATGAACGTCGAAAGGCGCGGCCATGCTTCGGCTGGACCGGAGCATGAACAGGCTCGGCTGAGTGCGCATGAAGGCTCTCCCTGGGGGGCGCCCGATCCGTACCGTTTCTTTCGGGGACGCCAGGACGACGATGGCAAGCCCAGTCCGCTGGCTCCGCTACTGGTAGTTGCCGGCATCCCGATTGCAATCCTCTTCTGGGGTGCTGTGCTCTGGGCGGGCTGGAAGCTGTTCCGGTGATCGCTCTCGCGCCTTCCATTCTTTTGAGCCGGCTGCGGGAGGTAGCCCATCGGGTTCTCGTGAGATCCGTTGCCCGGCCATTATCCTTTCAAGCCGGTTCCCTCGGGTCGCACCACGGGAAGGCGAGGCATGGCGTCGGGTCGCACCGCGCCACGGCACGGACCGCGCCATGCCTCGTCACTCAACCGGCAATGCACATCCTTCGCGTTTCAAAGTGTCCACGGGAGAGGACGCCTGGATGGGGTGTGAGGCGAGCCATCAGAAGCGCGCCCGCATCCTGTTCCGGAGCAAGGATCGTCCCGCCAGCTTTCATCGGATCCGCCGTCTTTCGGCGTACCGATCTGACGTTCGGCCCCGCAGGGCCGGTCGTCCCGGCCCTTTCCTCTCGTCTCTCCGGAGTATTTCCTTATGAAAACGTCACCCCTGATTTCGGGTGTGCTCGTGCTCGCCTTGTTGTCCCCCACGGCCGCCCTCGCCAACAACGTCGGTGAGAATGTCGGCTGGCAGTTCCAGACCACGGCGGACAAGGTCAACAAGGCCTATCTCGAAGATCTTCGGCAGAAGAAGCAGAACGGTTATTATGCTGCGCCGGTCTATAACACCTATATCGATCGTCAGTATAATTGCTCGGTAACGTCCACCGCGACCGGTAACCAGTCCTCGACCAGCGCCATCGCCAACTCGCCGAGCACGACCGGGCATTCGTCCAGTTCTACCGGCAATGACAATACGACGACGCTGGCGAGCGCGTCGGGTGCCGGCAGCAATACCGCAAACCAGTCCAATAGCGGCACAGTCGGGTCGAGCACCTCTGGCGACATTTCGACCAGCGTGCGCGGCGACAATTTCCAGACGCTGAACACCGAGCAGACCAACTCAGGCAACCAGACGGCTTCAGTCACTGGCTCCACTGCCTGCCAGTACAGTGCGTTGAACTGACGGCGGGAGATGATCAGCATGTTGCGTCATTCTCAACGCCGCAAATATCTTGGCAGGTCGGCCGCGCTTCTGGCGCTGGCGGCGATGACTTCTGGCTGTGCGGTGCTGCATCCGGGCCTCGACGCTCAACGCCTGGCGCCGGGTGAAGTACCAACGCCCATCGGAACGCCGGTACGTGACAATCGCTCGCCGATGGAAGCGGCGCTCGCCTGTTTTGGTGACCAGCTCATTGCACAGAACGGGCCGCGCCGCGTGATCGCGGTCGGCGACGTCAAGGATTACACCGGCAAATATTCGATCAACGAAGGCAATGCGATCACCCAGGGCGGCGCCCTGATGGTCTACTCCGCGCTGGGCAAGATTGGCGGGCCATTGGCGATCGCCGAGCGGTTCGATCCGACCATCGCCGAACGCGAACTGGGTTACACCGACCGGCGTCAGCTCGGTGATGGCGATGTCCATGAGGTCAACGGCAATCGCGTGCCTTGGCTGCCCTATTTCGGCGGCAGCATCACCAAGTCCGATTATTACATCGTCGGCGGCATCACAGAGCTGAATTATGACATCCGCTCGGGTGGTGGCGAGATCGAGATCAACAATATCGGTCCCAAGGCGCGCGTCTTCACCGAAAGCGTCGCTGTCGATTTGCGCATCGTCAACTCACGATCTCTTGAAGTCATCAAGACCATCAGCCTGACCAAGCAGTTCACCGGTTATGAGATCGGAGCGAATGTCTTCCGTTTCTTTGGCACCGCGCTTTTTGACATCAATGTCGGCGCAAAAGGGCAGGAACCGCTGCAACTCGGCGTCCGCGCCGCGCTCGAAGAAGCGACGATGAAGCTTATCGCTGCCGTGGCGAAGGTCGATCCGGCCATCTGTATGGCGCAGCGGCAGGCGACAATACCGGACCTTTCGGCAGAAGAACTGCGAGGACGCTCGCTGGTTCGCCCCATTGGACAGAATACGCCTGCCGCATCTGCTACACCGATCCTTCCCGCTCAGACCGTTGTCGCCCAACCCGCGCAGACTTCCGGCGCAACGCTCAACGACCTGAGCGCGTCGGGCGGATCATCTGGAGGATCCTCGCTCCAGATCAGCTTTGAATTTGGCGACATAACCCTCGCGGGCAACGCTCAGGCGCTGCTGGACCAGATCGTTCAGCAAGCTGCCAAAGGCGCTGTCGATGTAACCATCACGGCCCGAGACACGGAGAACTGGGATCCCGCAAAGCGCGACAGCCTGATCGACCAGCGCCTCACGGCGGTGGTTTCCGCGCTCGCCAATCGCGGCATTACCCCTGCCGGCGTCACCGTCACCTGGCGGCCCGACAAAGCCGACACATCCATCCATCGCGGAGCCCCTGGAATGCAGGAAATCGCGCGGATTCAGATCAGGAAATAGGGGAGGCAAAGGCGAGGCAGGGGGCCTGCACATTTAACGAAATTAACCATGTCTTTAACAATTCGAAGGAAGTATTCCATGAATACACATTCCAGAAGGATGCGTTCGGCATTGATGACCGGCGCAAGTACGGCGCTTCTCGCCACATTGGGCGGGACTCAAGTCTTGGCGGCAGGGCCGTCGGATACGACGACCTCGACCCAATCAATCAGCGTCCAGCAGGGCTTCAATGACTACAGCTCGTCTTCGCCGAGCCTTGCTCTGAATGGCAACACCCAAGGGTCGGTCAATACGACGGTCAGCAACAATGATGCGACCGCCTATGCGCTGACAAATAGCACGGTGACCGTAGGTTCGTCGGCGACGACTGGCAACGCCTCGACCGCGACCGGTTACGCCAATACGGCGACCCTGACGGTCAACGGCGACCTCAACAATGTCACCGGCTCGGGCTATGCGAGCGAGACAGCCTCGTCCAATGCCGGCACGAATGGCGCGACCGTTGTGGATGTTACCGACATCGGCATCGCCCTGACGCAGCAGAACAGCAGCGCGACGGCATCGGTCGCCGATGGCACCGACATGGGCATCACCATCGATCACGGCATGTCGGGCAGCACCGCGAAGATCGCCGGCAACAGCCAGAGCGCGACGGGCGTGCTGAACTCGGGCGTGACCGCGCTCGACACCAGCGTCAACAGTACGAGCGGTTCGTCCGGCATTGGTGTAGCGCAGTCGAGCCTCAACGGTTCGCTGACCGCTTCGGTGTCCTCGCTCGACAAATTTTCGACCGGCTCGGGGCCGTCGACCACGGCGCTCACGGGTAGCACGGTCGATCTGACCAACAATAGCCAGGCCGCCACCGCCGTCGCCAACTCGGGCTCCAACAGCCAGGCTGTTTCCGGGAATAACGTGACGCTGGCAGGCCAGAGCACCGGCCAGGCGAGCGCAGGCAGCGGCAGCGCCACGATTGGTGGCTATGCCACCTCTTCGAAGCAGGAACTGGCGGTTACCAGCGCTGGCGCCAAGACCGTTACCGCTTCGGTTGATGATGCGGCAGGCACCGCAGGATATTTGGCCACTGTCACCGGCAATGTGACCGGCTCGACGTTGGCCAACGACAGCAACTCGGCTCGCGCTCTGGCGCGCGGCAACGAGGTTTCGAACGCGACCACGATCGACGCCAACAGCATTGCGACGGGTAGCCTCGCGTCGCCATCCACCGGCACAGTCGCGGCGATCGCCTCGCAGCAGGACGTGACCGTCACCACCGGCACGCAGACGATCGTAGCAAAGGTCGGCGACGCAGGCTCGGATGGGCCGATCGTCTCCAATGCGATCACCGGTGACGTCACCGGTAGTTCCGCGATCAGCGCGTCCGGCAACAGTGTGCTTGCCGACGCGGCGGCCAACCGCGGCGGCAACGCCATCACCGCTTCGGCTACTACCATCAACACGCTCGGCACTGAAGTCGCCTCGGCTAACATCAACGGCAATGTCTCGACCGCCAATGCCGCCTTCGCGGTGGCGAACGAGCAGTCGGTGGCTTCCGGCACCAGCGTGCAGGCGGGCCTCGTCGACAGCTTCGGCACACCCACCAAGAGCACCTCGGTCAGCACGGCGATCACCGGCAGCCTGACCAGCTCGAGCGTGACGTCGGACGGCAACAGCCTTGCGGCCAATGCGGCAGGCAATGCGACGCTCGGCACTGGCAATGCGATCACGCTATCGGGTACGAACCTGGGCACCAGCGCTGCTATCGCGAGTGACCAGACCATGAACGGCACCGCGACCGCCTATATCGGTCAGACCGGTACGCCTGCCGCCGGCGGTGTGCTTGTCACCGTTGGCAACGACATTGCCAACAGCAGTGTGACCGTGGATGGCAACAGCACGAGCGGATCGGCCAAGGGCAACAGCGCAACCAATGCTCTGGCAGCAAGTGCGACCAACCTGACCCGAGGCAATGGCGTCAGCAATTCGTCTCAGGCTTCGGCCAACAGCGATGGGGTCGCTGCGGCGGACATGGCTGTCTCGAGCAAGCAGGCGAACACCGGTGCGCTTTCGAGCACGGTCGGCGCTCTGTTCGGCGTGTCGGCGACAGGCGTCACCAGCCCGACACTGAGTGATGTCAGCGCCAGCACGGTCTCGGTGTCCGATAACAAAGAAAGCTCGACGGTCACCGGCAATAGCGGCACCAACAGCATTGCGCTCGATGCAACCAACGTCACCACCACCTCGGCCCTGGCCAACAACCAGACCAACTCGGGTGCCCTCGGCGCGACCATCTCCAGCTTCAGTGGCGCAAACGCCACCGTCGGTCGGGATATCGCCAACAGCAGCGTTCTGGTGGACGGCAATGCCATCTCCGGCGCGACCACCGGCAACGCCGCGACCAACAGCGTCAACGTGACCGGGAGCAGCACGTTGCTGGCTTCGGACACCACCAGTGGTGCGACCGCAACGCCGTACCACATTGCGGGGGCCGAGGTCACCGCAGTTGCGGATCACGCGCTCGCCAGCATCCAGACTGTGAGCGGCGCTGAAACGACAGCGGTTACCGGCACCTACGATATCGTGACGCTGGGCGCCGGCGCTCCTGCGGCAGTGGACGCCACCAGCGACATCACCGGCAGCACCTTGTCCGTCTCTGGCAACACGCAGTCGGCAACGACCATGGGCAACACCGCCGCCAACAGCATGGCGCTAGAAGGCGGAAGCGTCTCCACCAATGGTGCCTTGCAGTCGGTTCAGCGGGCAACGGGCAGTGCTGCATTCTCCGCGACCTCTACGATGACCGCTGCGGCGCCTGCCGGAAACAGCACATCGACGCTGGCGCTGGACAACAACAGCAATACGGCGTCGACGACGGTCAACGCGGCGACCAACAGCATGATTGTTGCGGCCGATACCAGCCTGTCCTCGACAACGGCTGGCGGTGCCAACGCCTCGCTCGGGGGGACCATCACCACCTACAGTGCAGCTGCTGACTATGTCGTCGGCAACTCGCAGTTGGTGACCACCAACCCGGTCACCGCGACGGCGACTACCAATATCTGGAACAATGACGGCGGCGCGACGGCACAACCCCAGTTCGCAACCAACGGCATCAACCAGAGCACGGTCGATCTCAGCGGTAACGCCACCTCTGCGACGGCCCTTGCCAACCGGGCGACGAATTCGCTGACCCTGTCGGGCAATTCCGACACGGCGTCAGCGGGCGTCATGAACCTGCAGAGCAGCGGCGGTGCGGTCACGGCGAATGCCACGACCAAGGCGGATGTCGTTCTGGCTGGCTATGATGCGGCCACCGGAACGGATCCGAGCCCGCTGGACAGCAGCTCGGTGGCGCTCAACAGCAACAGCACCTCGGCGCGCGCCGGCGGCAACAACGCCACCAACGCGCTCTCGGCATCGGCGACCAGCTTCGCCAATACGAGTGCTGGTGGCTCCGCTTCGCTGACCGCAACGCGGGATGATAATGTCTCGGCGAGCTTCGCCGTGATGAACGAGCAGAGCAATGCCGGCGCCATCACGGCGGCGGCGAACGTCACTTATGGAGCCTCGTTCAACAACCTCGGAACGGCGGCTTCGGTCACCAATTCGGCGGTGACTGTTAACGGCAACAGCGCGGTCTCGGTGGCCTATGGCAACGCCGCGACCAACTCGCTGACCCTGATGGCGCTCAACAGCCCGGCTACGGGCGCAGTGCCGACCACGACGGCGATCGCCAGCAACCAGAGCAACACCGGCGCGATCAATGCGACCACCGGTATCACGACCGGCGCTCTCGCGATCAATGCGGTGGCGACCGGTGCCGGCAACACCGGCGGCGTGACCAATGCCAGCCTGTCGATCAACGGCAACAGCCTGGCATCGGCGGCCTATGGCAACAGCGCGACCAACACGCTCACTATCAGTGGGACCAACGTGAACGTCACAGTGGCGCGTCCGTAAAAGGAAGTCCGGCGCGTGTCTTCGGGCGCGCGCCGGACTTCTTGCGGGAACCCCGCGCCCGATCCGGCGCGGGGATTTCCCCGGCCCTTTTCCAGCACATGCTCCGCGATTCAGAAACGCTGGCGCCTTCATTTTTTAATCGAGAATTGCCATGTCCACACGTTCCAGGAGAATGCGCTCGGTATTGATGACCGGCGCAAGTACGGCGCTGCTCGCCACGTTGGGCGCAACACAGGCGCTGGCCGCAGGACCGTCGGAAACGACTTCCTCGACCAATTCGGTGAGCGTCCAGCAGGAGTTCAACGACTATTCCACGCCGACTGCAGGGCTGGCGTTGAACGGCAATACCGAAGGGTCGGTCAACGCCACCGTCAACAACAACGACGCGACTGCCTACGCGCTGACCAACAGCACGGTGACGGTGGGCTCGTCGGCGACGACCGGCAATGCCTCGACGGCGACCGGCTATGCCAACACCGCCACCCTGACAGTCAATGGTGACCTCAACAACGTCACCGGCTCGGGCTATGCCACCCAAACGGCCTCATCAGCTGGTGCAACGACCGGCGCCAAGGTCGACGGCACGACCGACATCGGCATCGCCCTGACACAGCAGAACGCCAGCACGGCCGCGACGGTGACCGATGGCACCGACATGGGCATCACCATCGATCACGGCATGTCGGGCAGCACTGCCAAGATCGCCGGCAACAGCCAGAGCGCTACCGGTGTGCTGAACTCGGGCGTGACCGCGCTCGACACCAGCGTCAACAGCACGAGTGGTTCGTCCGCCATCGGCGTGGCCCAGTCGAGCCTCGACGGTTCGCTGACCGCCTCGGTGTCCTCGCTTGACAAGTTCTCGACCGGTTCGGGGCCGTCCACCACGGCGCTCACCGGCAGCACGGTCGCTTTGTCGAACAACAGCCAGGCTGCCACTGCGGTCGCCAACTCCGGCTCCAACAGCCAGGCGATCTCTGGCAATGATGTTACCCTCGCAGGTCAGTCTGATGGTCAGGCCAAAGCGGGGCAGACCTATGTGGCAGCTGCCGGTCCGGATCCGGAAGTGCCCAACACTTCCGCCGTTGCCGGCTATGCCATCGCCTCGAGGCAGGAACTGGCGGTGACAACCGCCGGCGCCAAGACCGTTACCGCTTCGGTCGATGATGCAGCAGGCACCGCAGGCTATCTCGCTTCGGTCACCGGCAATGTGACCGGCTCGACGCTGGCCAATGACAGCAACTCGGCCAAGGCGCTGGCGCGGGGCAACGAGGTTTCGAACGCCACCACGATCGACGCCAACAGCATTGCGACGGGCAGCCTGGCGACGCCGTCCTCTGGCACGGTTGCCGCGATCGCCTCGCAGCAGGATGTGACCGTCGCCACCGGTATGCAGACGATCGTGGCGCAGGTCGGCGGCGCAGGCTCGGACGGCCCGATCGTGTCGAACGCGATCACCGGCGATGTGACCGGCAGCTCGGCGATCACCGCCTCGAACAACAGCGTGCTTGCCGATGCGGCGGCCAACCGGGGTGGCAACGCCATCACCGCATCGGCCACCACTATCAACACGCTGGGGACCGAAGTCCCCTCGGCAAGCGTTGCTGGCGACGAAGTGTCGACCGCTAACTCGGCCTTTGCCGTGGCAAATGCACAATCGGTCGCGTCTGGCACCAGCGTGCAGGCAGGCTTGACCAACAGCTTCTCCAGCCAGACGAGGAGCACCGATGTCAGCACCGCGATCAGCGGCAGCCTGATCAGCTCTAGCATCGCTTCGAACGGCAACAGCCTCGCAGCCAATGCGGCGGGCAATGAAACGCTCGGCACTGGCAATGCAATTACGCTGTCGGGCACCAACCTCGCGACCACTGCCGCCATTGCCAGCGATCAGACGATGAACGGCACTGCCACGGCGTTGATCGGTAAGGCGGGGACAGCCGCAACGGCGCCGAGAACATACGTCTTCCCATTCACCGGAACCACCACGTCAGGCACTTTTTCCGGCCAGACAGTGGATGATGGCTATACCCAGTCTGAGGTGAATTTCCTCAACGCTCAATATGGCGCGGGCTTTACTTTCAGCCGCGACGCTTTGACCGGTACCATCTACCTTGTCGCTACTGGACAAAGCGCCGGAACTACTTCGTTCCTGGCTTCCTACACGAGTGGAGGCTCTGCGGGAAAGCTCGCGACAGGTGGCGCGATTGTCACGGTCGGTAACGATATCACCGGCAGCATCGTGACTGTAGATTTGCGTTGAGAATTGACCCGGGATTTTCATCGAGAATTGACCCGGGTGGAAGTTATGTCCCGCTGTACGGGACGTAGGTCAAGCCGGTGATTTTTCCTTTCTGGATTTGGGGACAGCGGAACTGGCCCTGAAGCGGAAGCTGTCATTTCCTGTTTCGAGGATGTGGCAGTGGTGGGTGAGCCTATCGAGTAGTGCGGTGGTCATCTTGGCATCGCCGAATACCTGGGCCCATTCGCTGAAGCTGAGATTGGTGGTGATGACGACGCTGGTGCGCTCGTAGAGTTTGCTGAGCAGATGGAACAGCAGTGCACCGCCTGATGGACTGAACGGAAGGTAGCCCAGCTCGTCGAGGATGATGAGGTCGAGGCGCAGCAGGCGCTCGGCAAGCTGGCCCGCCTTGTTCATGGCCTTTTCCTGCTCGAGGGCATTGACCAGATCGACTGTGGCAAAGAACCGGACCTTCTTGCGATGATGCTCGGTCGCCTGGACGCCGAGCGCGGTCGCGATGTGACTCTTGCCGGTGCCGGGCCCGCCTATCAGAACGACATTATCGGCACCATCGATGAACTCGCCGCGGTGGAGTTGCCGGACCAGTGCTTCGTTGACCTCGCTGGCGGCAAAGTCGAACCCGGCCAGATCCTTGTAGGCGGGGAACCGGGCTGCCTTGATTTGGTAGGCGATCGAGCGAACCTCGCGTTCGGCCATCTCGGCCTTGAGCAACTGGGAGACGATCGGCACGGCCGCGTCGAAGGCCGGCGCGCCTTGCTCGATAAGGTCGCCGACCGCCTGGGCCATGCCGTACATCTTCAGCGCCTTGAGCATGACAACAACAGCGGCGCTGGCAGGATCATGACGCATGACGCAGCCCTCCATCGCGTAGGGCATCATAGCGCCCGACATTGGCCAGAGGCTCCTGAGCAAGGCGCAGCGCCTGAGGCGCATCTATCGGGGATGCTGGAGGTGCCTTCCCGTCGGTCAGGCGGTGGAGAAGGTTGAGGACGTGGGTCTTGGTGGCAACGCCCGCCTCAAGCGCCAGTTCGACTGCGCAAAGCACCGCCTGCTCGTCATGCTGCAGCACCAGCGCCAGGATCTCGGCCATCTCCCGATCGCCGCCGGGGCGGCGCAGGAGCTGGCTTTGCAGCTGCCTGAAGGCCTCGGGCATCTCGGCGAACGGTGCGCCATTGCGCAGCGCTCCCGGCTTGCGCTGGATCACCGCCAGATAGTGCCTCCAGTCATAGACCGTCCGCCCGCCAGTGTGGTGGGACCGGTCGATGATCCGGGAATGCTCGCACAGGATCTGACCCTCGGCGGCCACGACGATCCGCTCGGGATAAATCCTGACGCTGACCGGCCGGTTGGCGAACGAGGCGGGCACGCTGTAGCGATTGCGCTCAAAGTGCACGAGGCAGATCGGCGATACCCGCTTGGTGTGCTCGACAAATCCGTCAAAGGGCCGCCCCAGCGGCATCAGGCTGTCCACCTCCGCGGCATGAACGTCGGCCACGGTGCCGGGCAAGCCGCCATGCTGGATCTCGCCCCATTGCGTGATGCACTGTTCCTCGAGCCAGGCATTGAGCGCATCGATATCCGGGAAGCTCGGCAGCTGCTGCCACAATCGGCGACGCGCATCCTGCACGTTCTTCTCGACCTGTCCCTTCTCCCACCCCGAGGCTGGGTTGCAGAACTCGGGCTCGAACAGGTAATGGCTGGCCATTGCGGCAAAGCGGGCGTTGACCTGTCGCGCCTTGCCGACACCAATCCGGTCGACTGCAGTCTTCATGTTGTCGAAGATCCCGCGCTGGGGAACGCCGCCAAGCACACGGAACGCTTGGGTCAGCGCGTCGAACAACATCTCGTGGGTCTGCAGCTGATAAGCCCGAACGATGAACGCCTTGCTGTGCGAGAGCTTGGTGTGGGCGGCCTGCAGCTTGACCCGCTCACCACCAAGCACCGCCCAGTCCTCGCTCCAGTCGAACTGGAAGGCTTCACCAGCCTCGAACACCAACGGCACGAACGTGCCGCGCCCGCTGGTCTGGGCATCACGCTGCCGGTCCGCCTTCCAGCCCCGCACAAACGTCGCCACCCGGCCGTAGGATCCTTCATATCCCAAAGCGACGAGGTCGGCGTGCATCTGCTTGGCCGTGCGCTTCTGCTTGCGCGACTTGCCTGCCTCGATCCGCAGCCAACCCGACAGCTTCTCGGCGAACGGGTCCAGCTTGCTCGGCCGCTCGGGAACCTTGAACTTGGGTTCAACTGTCCCGGCACGAAGGTACTTGCGGATCGTGTTGCGCGACAAACCTGTGCGTCGCTCGATCTCCCGGATCGGCATCTCATCACGAAAGTGCCAGCGCCGGATAACGCTCAATAAAGCCATGTCGATCACTCCAATGTCCCCCGACCAGGCAGCCAGGGGGAAGGTCAGAACATGGGTCACTTCTCAGTGGAAATTATGCCCCTCCCGGGTCAATTCTCAGCGCAAATCTACACGGTGCCCATGTCGAAGCCTCGCAGCGCATCATCGTGGCGACCGCGCAATGGCGGCGCGCCGCCCATAAATGCGCCGACATGGTCTTTGCATTTACCACCGGCGATCCGGGGCATTTTGACACAAGGCTGCTGGTCTCTACACAGGACGGAGCGATCCCGGGCCAGCGCACCCGATTGGTGTCGATGGACTATGACGGCGCGAACGCGACGGAATTGACCCAAGGCAAGGAACTGGTCGCGACGCCCCGCTTTGGGCCAGGCAGTCGCCGCATCGTTTTCCTGTCCTATGTCGACGTCGCTGCACCGAGGCTCGTCGTCGCCGATCTGGACAGTGGCTCCACGGCCGCGCTCAAGGTCCCTGCTGGCGTCCCGTCAGCTCCCCGTTTCTCACCGGACGGTGCAACCATCGTCTTCTCCCTCGCCCATGACGGTGAGGCCGATATCTATGCCGTCGACCTGGCCAGTGGCAACATGCGCCAGCTCACCAGTGGCGCAGGCACCGATACCAGTCCCTGCTTTGCACCGGACGGGCGTGGGATCGTCTTCGAGTCGAACCGATCTGGCGAATCTCAGCTCTATGTCATGGCGCAGGACGGAAGCGATCAGCGTCGCATCAGCTTTGGCGCAGGCGGACATGCCTCGCCGGTCTGGAGCCCGCGCGGCGACCTCATCGCCTTTACGCAGATCGACGGTGGAGCGCTCCGCATCGGGATCATGAAACCCGATGGATCCAAAGAGCGGATACTCACATCGGGCAGCCGCGACGAAGACCCGAGCTGGAGCATGAGCGGGCGTGCCATCATGTTCCAGCGCACCGCCGCTGGCGCCATGCTGCCGACGATCTGGCTGACCGATCTGACCGGAAAAGTACAGCAGCCGGTTGCAACCGGCGCAGCGGCCTCGGAGCCGGCCTGGTCGGGGCAGCGGCCATGAGGGTTCGGTGGATACCCGCGGCTCACGGCTTGGCCTGCCTCGCGCTGTGTGGCGCGCTCGCCGCCTGTCAGCGGCCGACGCAGCCATTACTGCCGCCGCCGTTGTTCGAACTTCAGGGACCGCCGCCTGAGCCGCTCGCCACGCGCGAGAACAACCTCCCTGCCCAGGAGATACGGGACGTCGAGACGCCCGCGACAATAGAGGATTTCGAACGCTATGCGGGCACGATCCGCATCCTGTTCGCGCGAGGCAGCGCCGAGCTGACCCCGATCGCCCGCGCAATTCTCGACCGGCAGGCGGAGTGGTTGCGCGCCCACCCGGAGGTGCGGGCTTCGCTCCAGGGGCATGCCGATGAACTGGCGCCGCGCGAGCAGCAGTTCGCACTCGGCGAAAAGCGCGCGGCCACCATGAAATTCTACCTCACCGCGCGGGGCGTCGCACCCCAAAGGCTTTTCGTGACCTCCTTCGGCAGGGAGCATCCGATCGCGACCGGCAGCGGCGAGGCAAGCCAGAGCCAGAACCGCCGTGGCGAGACCGTCCTTCTCGGTCTTCCCGGCGGCCTGTCCAGACCATGAGGGGAAATTGAAGATGCGTCCTGTTACTTTCGTACTGACGGCCTTGGCCGCTATGGCTTTAGCGACACCCGCATGGGCTGAGCCCGGCGACGTGCTGATCAAGATCCGGGGCGGTTATGTCCTGCGCACGGGCAGCAGTGTCGTCACGGTCGATGTGGGCGGCACGCCGGTCTCCGCAAAGGCAAAGGCGGCGCCGGGTGGTGAAGCGAGCCTCACCTTCTTCATGACTGATCACCTCGCGACTGAGCTGACCCTTGGTGGCGCGCCCTATGACATAAAGGACAGCAACGGCAGGACGCTCGTTTCTGCCGGTCTGATCACCCCGACGGCCATGCTGCAATATCATCTGATGCCGGCTTCGAAGCTGCTGCGGCCTTATGTGGGCGTGGGTCTGTCCTATGCCAATTTCTACAGCGAAAAGGCGGGAGAAGTCCTCACCAATCGCGTGGTGACACTGGCGATTTCCTATTCGGCGGATATCAAGGGCGGCCTCGCACCGGTCGCACAGGTCGGCGCCGATATCGCGATCAACGAGCAAATCTACATCAACATCGACGCCAAATATCTCGGCGCCAATTCGAAGCTCACGCTCGACCAGGGCGGGACCAGCCAGACCGTTTCGCACAGGATGCGCTCGATCATCATGGGCGCAGGCGTGGGATTCCGCTTCTGATGCGCTACCAGCTTTCGCCTTGGCTCCCGAGCAAACGCCTTGCGCTTCAATGGGCGGCGGCGGTGCTCGCGCCGCTGTCGTTTGCGGGCGTGGCGCATGCGCAAAGCCTGGGCGCTATCGAGCAGCGCCTGCGGCAGGTCGAACAGAAGGTGGGGCTACTCGAAACAGGAGGATCAGCCAGGGGAGCCGCGAGCGCTGCATCAGACCAGCCTGTATCGATCGACGCCCTGATGCAGCTCGATCGCAGGCTCGCTGCTCTGGAGCGGGCCCTCTCCGGACTCATTTCCGCGCAGGAACAGGATCACCGCGCGCTCGTCATCGGCATGGCCCAGGTGCAGACCATAAAAGGCGATACCGAGGCAAGGCTCGATGCGGTGGAACGCCAGGCGGCCGCACCTGCGCCGCCGCCGGCATCTATTCCGCAGCCGGTCGCACCCGCCGCGCAGCCGCTCAGCGCTGACGACCGCTTTGAACAGGCGATGCTCTATGCCGAGCGGCAGGACTGGCCGAGGGCCGAGCTTGCTTTCGATAGTTTCGTCGCGGCCTGGCCTTCCGACCCCCGCGCCAGCGAGGCACGCTTTCAGCTTGCCCGGGCTTTTCAGGGACAGGGCAAGCACGCGCAGGCGGCCCAACTCTTTCTCGAACTCTACGAGAAAGCTCCCAATGCGCCGTTCATCATCGACGACCTGTTTGCGCTCGGACAAGCCCTGACCGACATGGGGCCAGCCAATAGCGCGCAGGCCTGCGACGTCTATGCCGAGATCGAGACGACCCATGGTGCAGCGCTCACGCTGGAACAACGCTCCCAATTGCTTGATCGCCGGCTGGCGCTGAAATGTCCCGGCTGAGTTCGGACCCGTTCGATCGCGCGACCGCGACGGGCGGCGGTGATCAAGCCGCCTTTATGCAGGGATGCCTTGATCCGATAGCGGAAGGCAAGATCACGCAGGGCCGCGCCGAGACAGGGGCGAACCCCTATGTCGGGTTGGGGCAGCTACTGGCCGCCGCTGGCGTCTCGACCGACCGCACGGAGCAATTGATCGCGGATATCCTGATCGATGATGCGCGAGAGACCCGGCTCGCCGTTTCACGCGATATATGCACGCTGGTCGACGGTTATGTCGCTGGCCTCGATCAACGCTATGGTCGTCGTCTCGACGATGCTCAAAGTCTTCTCCTGCGGCTTAGCATCGAACTCGAGGTGTCCAAGCGGCGCGCGAAAGAAGAGCGTTCGGGGAGAAGCCGGGTCATCATCGCGCTCCTCTTGCTCCAGCTTCTCGGCGTTGTCGGCATCATCGCTGCGTTGGCGTTGAATGGCGCCTTCGCTCCATCAAAGGCGGCCAGCCTCGCAGCGGGCAGGGAAGCGGCCGCCTATCTGGATGGGGCGGGAACATAGGGTGGCTGACAGAGGACCAACCGAATCTCAGGAATTGCACCAGATCAAGCAACTCGTGCGCGTGGCGGCCGATGCTCTGACCTTGGCGCAAACCCTTTTGGCTGATCGGATAGAACAGGAAAAAACTGCGGCGCGTCAGAGAAGAAAGCGTCCTCTGGAGGTGCAGCCTTCAGAGGATGTCCTGGCCAATATCCGGAACATCGCGACCGCCTTCGAAGAGCAACTCACGCATCCCGACCGGAAATTCTCGGAATGCTGGCGCGATCTGGTCAAGACGCGCATTCATCACCGCATCCATCGCGCCGGACGGCCGGGTGCCGCCATCCTGCTGCGAATGATCGAGGAACCCGACGTGTTCGTGGATCAGAAGGTTCTCGCTTCGTCGGCGGGCGTTGCGTCGAAATCCCCCAATGTCATCAAGGTCTATGTCTGCCATCTGCGCAACGGGCTGGAGGATCATGGGCTTCCGGCCGACCTCATCGAGACCGGGACACGCAGCTACCGGCTGCGCGCCCACGCCATCCCCAAAATCATGGAACTGGTGACGAGGCCATGAGCGAGGTTTTTCGGGCAGTCAGAGCAGCGGGCCATAGTGCCGGCTTCTGCCTGTCCTGTCGGACTGGAACAGCATAGCGCCTATGCTTCGGATCATCCAGGAAATCGAGGCCGATGGCAAACCTCCGGCCCTGATTGATCCGGTCTCGGTCCGGACAGGCGTCGAGCGAGCACAGATCGAAACGGCACTGGCCGTCGAGTTGCATGGGTCGTTCGGAAAAGCAGCCCGCGCGCTCAATATGCTGCCCAAGACCGTCAACAAGCGCGTGCGGGATCTCGAATTCCAACTGGGATGCCCAGTGTTCGAACGGCAAAGGCGTCGGCTGGTGCCTACGCCCGCTGGCCGCGTATTCCTTCGGCATACCGCAGAGATTCTCCAGGACTTCCATCAACTCGTGGGAGCGGTGCGACGCATCGCAGATGGCAAGGCTGGCCAGATCGCCATCGGCTATCATGGCTCCGTCGCGAACGGGGATTTGCATCGATTGTTATTTGCCGCCGATCCGGCCTATCCGGATATTCAGCATCTCCCCGTCGAACTGTCGCACGATCGGTTGTTCGAGACATTGGCGAGCGGGCGGATCGATCTGGCCATCGTTCGCGGAAATCCCGCCAATTTTCAGGGACTGAGCGCCCCGCTTTGGACGGAACGGATTATTCTGTGCCTGCCGGTCAAGCACCCGCTTGCATCGCGTCCCTTGCTGCAATGGCCGGATCTCATCGGCGAGACGTTTCTCGTGTCGGGCTATGATCCCAGCGATGCGATCCGCGAACTGCTGGAGGATCGCTTCGCACCGCTCCAGGTCTCACCGCCCATCGTCATCCATGACATCAGCACGCGGGGCGTCATTAACATGGTCGGTGCAGGACGCGGTATCTGCCTTTGCCTCGATTCCATGCTCGGCGATCAGTATGCGGGCACCGTCTTTCATGAACTGACGGGCGCGATCGGACCCGAATATGTGACCAGCTTTGCCTGCTGGTTGGATGATAACCCCAATCCGGCGCTGAAACGCCTGCTCGCTCGTCTGCATCGACAATATGCTGGAGCGATGAAGATCGAGTCGTCCATTACATATCCGGGAGGAAAATCATGAAAAGGACCGCGATTCTATTGGTCATGCCTTTGCTGTCGACATTGACAGGCTGTGCTTCCATTGGCCGGATCGAAACACCGGGCGAGAAGGCTTCGGCTTATGGCTATGTTCCGCTTGATCCCTTGCCGGTCGATCAGGCCAGCGGTGCGGACAGCTGCACGGAGACATCTGGCGGAGGCAATGTGACGGCCAACGCCGATGTTCTCAGCAGACTGCCAGACCAGACGATCCGGTTTGCGGTCGCGACATTCGACCAGACGAAGGGGAGCCTGACGTTCGGTCCAGCGACGCTCACCAGTAAGGGCGGCCAGTATAAGGCCGTGCTTGACTATATTCAGGCCGATGCGGTTCCCGAAATATTCTACATCCGCAAACGTGTGACGGTGCCAGGCCAGACTCAGAGCGTTCCGGTTGCGCTCAGCGATCCCTTGCCGATGGGCGGCAAGATCATCGGTTATGATGCTGTCATCTCCAACAGTACCGGCATGCAGGCGGCCCTACAGTCTGTGGCTCCTGCGGAGGTTGCTCTCGCACGCTCCCGTTTCCTGGAGGCGGAAGCCGAGAAATTCGCGGAAGGTCATTATCAACAGGTAACAGTGCCGGTCTATGTCGGGATAGGCCTGCGTCTCTCCGCTGACATCCTGTCCCTGCAGGGTGGCCTCACATTGGCGGGGCTGTCCGCGATCGGGGCAGAGGCTGAAGCGAAACGGGTCACCGGGACGCTCACGGTCCAGTCGCTCGGCGTCAGCGGTAAGAGCATTGCGACTGCCTTGCCGTTGCCGAGCAAACTCGACCAGACCACGATCGAGAATGCGATCCTTGCCATCGGCAATATGCGCGCCACGCTCTATGCAACCGGTCAGGGAACGAACGATCTCTACAAGCAGCCGCGTATCGTTGGTCTCTATTCGCCAGTCGGATCTGACCCGCTGCTGATCAACGCGCTCTATTCCGAATTGTCGCGAATCAGACCGCGCTGGCTGGTGCCTTGCGGGGCGGCCGGACAAGGGAAGTCCTGACCGGCCTGTACGCCACTGCCTGTCTTTTTGCGCTGGCTTTCGCTGCGATCAACGCGCTGTTGAACCGCGCAGCTTTCTGCGTCTCTTACTCATCCCCATCGCGCCGGGCGGATCATCGCCAGCGCGCTCGAACGGGGATATGTCATGGGCGCAGCCAGCCAGAGATCGGAAGTCCATGCACGCGGCGCGCGGATGCTGCGCACCGCCATGGGCACGTCGATCGCGGCATGGCTCGCCGATCCTACCGTCATCGAAGTCATGCTCAATCCCGATGGCCGCCTCTGGATCGACCGGCTCGGCGAAGGGATCAGCGATAGCGGGGAGCGCCTGTCGCCTGCCGACGGCGAGCGCATCATCCGCCTCGTCGCCCATCATGTCGGGGCTGAGGTTCACGTCCGATCGCCACGCGTCTCCGCCGAACTGCCGGAAAGCGGCGAGCGCTTCGAAGGCCTGCTGCCGCCGGTCGTGACCGCACCGGCCTTTGCGATCCGCAAGCCCGCCGTCGCGGTCTTCACGCTCGACGATTATGTCGCGGCGGGCATCATGTCTCGTGCCGAGGCCGAGGTGCTGCGCGCTGGCGTCGCCAACCGGCTCAACATCCTCGTTGCGGGTGGCACCGGCACCGGAAAGACCACGCTCACCAACGCGCTTTTGGCGGAAGTCGCGAAGACTTCCGATCGTGTGGTGCTGATCGAGGACACGCGCGAACTGCAATGCGCCGCGCCCAATCTCGTCGCGATGCGCACCAAGGATGGCGTCGCGTCGCTCTCCGACCTCGTGCGCTCCTCGCTGCGCCTGCGACCCGACCGCATCCCGATTGGTGAGGTGCGAGGAAGCGAAGCGCTCGACCTTTTGAAGGCCTGGGGCACCGGTCATCCCGGCGGGGTCGGCACGATCCACGCCAACACGGCCGTGGGTGCGCTGCGTCGCATGGAGCAACTCATCCAGGAAGCCGTGGTGACCGTGCCCAAGGCGCTGCTCGCCGAGACCATCGATCTCGTCGCCGTGCTGGTCCGGCACGGCACCGGGCGGCGCCTCGCCCAGCTCATGCGCGTCGAAGGCCTCGATCCTGCCCTCGGCGACTACCGCCTCACGCCCGCAACCCCCGACATCGGAGAAAAACCATGATCGATCTGTCCCGCCGTCCCGCCCATCGGCTTGGCGCTGCACCTCTCGCCCTTTGCATGGGCCTCATTGCGCTCGCGAGTCCCGCTTATGCCTCGGGCTCGTCCATGCCATGGGAAGCGCCGCTCCAGTCGATCCTCGAATCGATCGAAGGCCCGGTCGCCAAGATCGTCGCGGTGATCATCATCATCGCGACCGGCCTGGGGCTCGCCTTCGGCGATACCTCGGGCGGGTTCCGGCGGCTGATCCAGATCGTCTTCGGCCTGTCGATCGCCTTTGCGGCGTCGAGCTTCTTCCTCTCCTTCTTCTCCTTCGGCGGCGGAGCGCTGGTATGATGGAGGCTGGGCAAGAAGAGGTGCCGGGGTTCCTGGCGCCGGTCCATCGGGCATTGTCCGAACCCATCTTGCTGGGCGGCGCCCCGCGCAGCCTGGCCATCGTCAACGGCACGCTCGCCGGCGCGCTGGGCCTCGGCCTGCGGCTCTGGCTCGCGGGCCTCGCGCTCTGGGCCATCGGTCATGCGCTCGCCGTCTGGGCCGCGCGGCGCGATCCCCAGTTCGTCGATGTCGCCCGCCGTCACCTCAAATATCCCGTCTGGATGCGGCCATGATCAACCTTTCCGAATATCGCGCCAAGGCCGCCTGCCTTGTCGATTTCCTGCCCTGGGCCGCGCTGGTGGCAAAGGGCGTGGTGCTCAACAAGGACGGATCGTTCCAGCGCAGCCTTCGTTTCCGCGGACCCGATCTCGACAGCGCGACACCAGCCGAACTGGTCGCGGTGACCGGGCGCCTCAACAATGCGCTGCGCCGCCTCGGTTCGGGCTGGGCGGTGTTCGTCGAGGCGAGCCGCGTGCCCGCCCAGGACTATCCCGACAGCGCCTTTCCCGATCCGGTCTCCGCCTTGGTCGATCAGGAACGCTACGAACAGTTCTGTGAGGAAGGCTCCCATTACGAGAGCTTCTACCATCTGACGCTTCTGTGGATGCCGCCCGCCGAGGATGGCGCGCGCGCGGAGAGTTGGCTCTATGAGGGCAAGTCGGGTTCCGGCGTCGATCCGCATGAACTTCTCAAAAGCTTCATCGACCGCACCGATCGCGTCCTGCATCTGGTCGAGGGCTTCATGCCCGAGGTTGCCTGGCTCGATGACGGCACCACGCTCACCTATCTGCACAGCACGGTATCGACCAAGCGCCAGCGCGTGCGCGTGCCGGAGACGCCCGCCTATCTCGATGCGCTGCTCACCGACGAGGGTCTGACCGGCGGGCTCGAACCCATGCTGGGCGAGTATCATCTGCGCACGCTCACTATCACCGGCTTTCCGACCGCGACCTTTCCCGGCCTGCTCGATGAACTCAACCGGCAGGCCTTTGCCTATCGCTGGTCGACCCGCGCGATCATGCTCGACAAGACCGATGCCACCAAACTGCTGACCAAAATCCGGCGGCAATGGTTCGCCAAGCGCAAGTCGCTCGCCGCGATCCTCAAGGAGGTGATGACCAACGAACAGTCGGTCCTCATGGATTCCGATGCGTCGAACAAGGCGGCCGATGCCGACCTGGCGTTGCAGGAACTGGGCGCGGACGCGGCCGGCATCGCCTATGTCACCGCGACCGTCACCGTCTGGGATCGCGATCCAGCCCTCGCTTCGGAAAAGCTGCGGCTGGTCGAGAAGGTCATCCAGGGCCGCGACTTCACCTGCACGATCGAGGGCATGAACGGCATCGAGGCATGGCTCGGATCACTGCCCGGTCATGTTTACGCCAATGTCCGGCAACCGCCGATCTCCACCCTCAATCTCGCCCATATGATCCCGCTGTCCGCGGTCTGGGCGGGGCCGGAACGGGATGAGCATTTCGGCGCTCCCCCCTTGCTCTATGGCAAGACCGAAGGCTCGACCCCGTTCCGCTTTTCCCTCCATGTCGGCGATGTCGGCCATACGCTGATCGTCGGCCCGACCGGTGCGGGCAAGTCGGTGCTGCTGGCGCTCATGGCGATGCAGTTCCGCCGCTACCCCCAAGCCCAGATCTTCGCCTTCGACTTCGGTGGCTCGATCCGCGCCGCCGCGATCGGCATGGGCGGGGACTGGCAGGATCTCGGCGGCGCGCTGCATGAAGGTGATATCGGCGACGGCGTCGCGCTGCAACCACTGGCCCGGATCGACGAGCCGGGCGAACGCGCCTGGGCCGCCGAATGGCTGGCCGCGATCCTGGCCGGTGAAGGCGTTTCGATCGACCCCGCCGCCAAGGAGCATCTCTGGACCGCTCTGACGTCGCTGGCGTCCGCCCCCGTTGGAGAACGCACGCTCACTGGGCTTGCGGTGCTGCTGCAAGCCCAGGAGCTCAAACAGGCGCTGGCGCCCTATTGCGTCGGCGGTCCCTGGGGACGGCTGCTCGACGCCGAGACCGAGCAGCTGGGCGAGGCCTGTGTCCAGGCCTTTGAGACCGAGGGGCTGATCGGCGCGGCCTCGGCCGCCGCGGTCCTCGCCTATCTCTTCCATCGCATCGAAGGCCGGCTCGACGGGCGCCCCACGCTCATCATCATCGACGAGGGCTGGCTGGTGCTCGATAGCCCGGCTTTCGCCGCGCAGCTGCGTGAATGGCTCAAGACCCTGCGCAAGAAGAACGCCAGCGTCATCTTCGCCACGCAAAGCCTCGCCGACATCGAGACGTCGAGCATTGCGCCCGCCATCATCGAAAGCTGCCCGACCCGCATCTTCCTGCCCAATGAGCGTGCGGCCGAACCGCAGATCCGCCAGGTCTATGAGCGCTTCGGGCTCAATGCCCGGCAGATCGAGATATTGAGCCGGGCGACTCCCAAACGCGACTATTATTGCCAGTCGCGGCGCGGCAACCGGCTGTTCGAACTGGGGCTGGGCGAAGTGGCGCTCGCCTTTGCGGCGGCCTCTTCGAAAACCGATCAGCGCGTGATCGGCGAACTGGTCGCTGCCCATGGCCGTGCCGGCTTCGCTGCCGGCTGGCTCAAGCATCGCGGTCTCGACTGGGCCGCCGGCCTTCTGCCCGAACCCGCATCACCGTCCGACCCGGACGATCCCTTCCTGCCGCTCGATCCCGAGGAGTTCAATCCATGAAGACGCCGTCGTTTCGCCGGGCCCTGCTGGCCGGCATCGTCAGCCTGACCGCGCTGGCCGGGCCTGTGCTCACCACGCCGGCGCAGGCGCAGTTCGGGGGGATCGTCTATGACCCCAGCAATTATGCGCAGAATGTGCTGACCGCCGCCCGTTCGCTCGAGCAGATCAACAACCAGATCCGCCAGATCGAGAACCAGGCGACCAGCCTCATCAACGAGGCGAAGAACCTCACCAGCCTGCCGGTCTCGACGCTCTCGACCCTGCAGCAACAGGTGCAGCAGACGCGCCAGCTTCTCGGGCAGGCCCAACGCATCGCCTATAATGTCCAGGACATCCAGAGCGCCTTCACCCAGCGCTACAACGGCGCCAACCTCACCGGCTCGCAGGCGCAGATGGTCGCCAATGCCGAGGAGCGCTGGAAGGACAGCGTCGGCGCGTTTCAGGACGCGCTCCAGGTCCAGGCCGGTGTCGTCGGTAATATCGATGGGGCCAAAGCGAGCATCGACACATTGGTCGGCGCGAGCCAGTCGGCGAGCGGGGCGCTGCAGGCCTCCCAGGCCGGCAATCAGCTGCTCGCGCTCCAGTCGCAGCAGCTCGCCGACCTGACGGCTGCGATCGCCGCGCAGGGTCGGGCCCAGACGCTGCAAGCCGCGCGTGATGCCGCCACCGAAGCGGAAGGCCGTGAGCGCTTCCGCCGCTTCCGGGGCAATTGAGATGCGGCGGCCGGGCCGGATCGCGCTTGGCGTGGCGATGATCGGCCTGATGCTGGCCGTGACGGTCGGCATCGCGATGGTGCGGCCGGAAAGCGGTGGGCCGGGAAACGGGGCGCTGGCGGGGAACGCAGCGGTTGGCGCGGCCGCTGGCGCTGCGCCCGGTCCCGCCACCCGCACTCTCGCCCGCTGCCGCACCCTCACCATGCCCGACAGCGGCTGTGAGGCAGCCTGGGAAGCGCGGCGGCGCCATTTCTTTGGAGAGGATAAGCCCCAATGAACGATACCGGCGTGATCGACAGCTTCCTGTCGGTCTTTACCAGCTATATCGACAGTGGCTTCGGCCTGCTCGGTGGCGAGGTCGGCTTTCTCTCCTCGACCCTCATCGTCATCGACGTGACGATTGCCGCCCTGTTCTGGGCCTGGGGCCAGGACGAGGACGTTCTCCAGCGTCTGGTCAGGAAGACGCTCTACATCGGCGTCTTCGCTTACATCATCGGCAATTTCTCGAACCTCGCCAACATCCTGTTCCAGAGCTTCGCCGGGTTGGGGCTCAAGGCCTCGGGCGGCGGCATGGCGCTCTCCGACTTCATGAAGCCCGGCACCGTCGCCGCGACCGGCCTCACCGCCGCCAAGCCGCTGCTCGACGCTACCGCCGATCTTCTGGGACCGGTCGGCCTTTTCACCAATTTCGTGCAGATCCTCGTGCTGCTCATTGCCTGGCTGATCGTGGTGCTGGCCTTCTTCGTCCTCGCCATCCAGGTCTTCATCACCATCATCGAGTTCAAGCTGGTGACGCTCGCCGGCTTCGTCCTGCTCCCCTTCGCCTTTTTCGGGCGCACCGCCTTCATGGCCGAGAAGGTGCTCGGCCATATCATCTCGTCGGGCATCAAGCTCCTCGTCCTGGCCGTTATCACCGGCATCGGCACCACCCTGTTCAGCCAGTTTACCTCCGCAGGCGTCGGCGCCGATCCCACCGTCGAACAGGTGATGGCGATCGCGCTCGCCGCGCTGACGCTGCTTGGTCTGGGCATCTTCGGCCCCGGCATTGCCAATGGCATCGTCACCGGTGGCCCTCAGTTGGGCGCTGGCGCCGCGGCCGGAACGGCATTGGCTGCAGGCGCGACATTGGGCGGCGGTGTGGCGGGAGCCCGCCTCGCCGGTGGCGCCGCGATGGGCATGGCAGGCAGCGCCGCCACAGGCATGGCCCGCACGGCTGGCGCTGCTTCGGGTGCCTATAGCGCTGGCGCGGCCGGACGATCGGGCGCGGCGGCGGTCGGCGCAGGCCTCGCCAATGTCGGCAAGAGTAGCGGCGGCGCGGTGGTCTCGCCGCTGCGCCGCGCCGCGCAAAGCCTCAAGCAAAGCTATGCCGATGGCCGAAGCGCAGCTTCAGGCGCCGCCGCCGGTGCGGGGGCGCAGGCTTCCGCCGCCGCATCCGGCACCGGATCCGCCGCGGCCGCGCCGCCCGCCTGGGCTGCGGCGATGAAGCGCCGGCAGGCGATCACCCAGGGCGCCACCATGGCCGCTCATACCCTGAAGGGCGGCGACAGCCATGGCGGCGGCGCCGGTCCCGACCTCTCGCAGAAGGACTGACACGCAATGTTCAAGCGACCATCGATCCGTTACGGGCAATCGCCCGACCCCGTCACCCCCTATCAGCGCGCGGCGCAGGTCTGGGACGACCGCATCGGCTCCGCGCGCGTCCAGGCGAAGAACTGGCGGCTCGCCTTCTTTGGCTGCCTGGCGCTCTCCGGCGGTCTGGCCGGCGGCCTCGTCTGGCAATCGGCGCGCGGCACGATCATTCCCTGGGTGGTCGAGGTCGACAAGCTCGGCGAGGCGCGCGAGGTCGCGCCCGCCACGGCGGACTATCGCCCCACCGACCCGCAGATCGCGTTCCATCTTGCCCGCTTCATCGAGAATGTCCGCTCGATCCCCGCCGACGGGATCGTGCTGCGGCAGAACTGGCTGCGCGCCTATGACTTCGCCACCGACAAGGGCGCCCTGTTCCTCAACGATTATGCCCGCGCCAATGACCCGTTCGCACAGCTGGGCAAGATCCAGGTCTCGGTCGAGGTGTCGAGCGTCATCCGCGCCTCGAACGACAGCTTCCGCGTGGCCTGGACCGAACGCCGCTATGTCGATGGCGCCCTTGCCGAAACCGCGCGTTGGTCTGCGATCCTGACCGTCGCCGTCCAGACCCCGCGCGATCCCCAGGCCCTCCAGAAGAACCCGCTCGGGGTCTTTGTCGCCAATCTCAACTGGTCGAAGGAACTCAACCCATGATCTGCCTGTCTCCCGCGAGGGCGCGCTCCGGTGCGCTGCTCTGCCTGCTCGCTTCCGTCTCGCTGCTGTCCCTGGGTGCCGCCGCCGAGGCAAAAAGCCGCAGGGCGCCGCCCGCGCCGATGGTCGCGGCCACCCCGGCGCCCGAACCGCGCCGGGCGGTAGAGGTTGTCAGCGTACCGACGCCGCTCCCGCTTCCCGGCCAATTGAAGCCCCTCGAATCCTCCGCCAGCGCCCGTGAACCCGCCGATCCGCGAACGCGCGTCACCGCCGCTAATGCGGCCGCGCGCGTGCAGCCGAGCAAGGGCGGCTATTTCAACGCGATCCAGCAATATCCCTATGCCGATGGCGCCCTTTACCAGGTCTATACCGCGCCCGGTCAGGTCACCGACATCGCCCTTCAGGACGGCGAGGAGCTGGTGGGATCGGGACCGGTCGCGGCCGGCGACACCGTGCGCTGGATCATCGGCGACACCGTGAGCGGGGCCGGATCGGCAAAGCGCGTGCATATCCTGGTCAAGCCGACCCGCGCCGACATCGGCACCAACCTCGTCATCAACACCGATCGGCGCACCTATCATCTCGAACTGCGCGCGACCGCCTCGACCTACATGGCTTCGGTCTCCTGGACCTATCCCGCCGACCAGCTCATCGCGCTGCGGCGCGCCAATGCCGAGCGCGAACGCGGCGCGCCGGTCGCCTCGGGCATCGATATGGAGCGGCTCAATTTCCGTTACCGCCTGTCCGGCGACAAACCGTCCTGGCGGCCCGCCCATGTCTTCGACGACGGGCGCCAGGTGATGATCGAGTTTCCCGATGGCGTCGCCACCGGGGACATGCCGCCGCTCTTCGTGCGCGGCGCCGACGGCAATGCCGAACTCGTCAACTACCGCGTCTCCGGCCGCTACATGATCGTCGACCGGCTGTTCGATGCGGCCGAACTGCGGCTCGCCACCCGCAAGGGTGAGCAGCGAGTCACGATCGAGCGGCAGGACGCCCCTGCGCGGAGGGCGTCATGAACCGGCCGGAACGGGAAGAAGGACCGGGTGAGATGGCGCGGGAGGCGACCGTAGCGCAGCCCGCCAATCCCGGCGCCTTTCGGCTTGCGGGGCCACCGCCGCGCGTCACGCGCCTGTCGCGCAAGGCCCTTGCCGTCATCGGCATGGTCGCCGGGATCGGGATCGGCGGCTCGCTGCTCTATGCGCTGCGCCCGGTCCATCATGCCCCCGCAGTCAATCTCGTCGATACCGACAGCCGCAACAAGGCCGATGTCGTGACCGCCGCGCCGGCGAGCTACGACAAGGTGCCGAAACTCGGCCAGCCTATGCCGGGCGATCTCGGACGGCCGATATTGTCAGCGCAGCAGAATGGGCAGAGCGTGCCGGTGCCGCCGATGGGGCCGGCCGCGGGACAGCCCGATCCGCGTCTCGCCGCCGCCGAGCAGGCTCGCCAGCGCGTGATGCAGGAGCGGGAATCGGCGAGAGCCAGCAAGCTGTTCCTTGGCGCTGAAGGCGCGCGCTCTGCTTCTGCCGCGAACGCTGGCGATGGTGCGCAGACGGCCCGCGCGGTCTCAGCGGGCGATGGTGCTGGCGCGGCGCCGGCTGCCCAACCGACCGGCCAGGCCGCGAAACGGGCTTTCCTCCAGAATGGAGGCAATCGCGCCGTCGTCAGCAATGAGCGGATCATGGCGCCGGCCTCGGCCTACATGGTGCAGGCGGGCAGCGTCATTCCGGCCGCGCTGATCACCGGGATCCGTTCGGATCTGCCGGGCCAGATCACCGCCCAGGTGACGCAGAATGTCTATGACAGCGCGACGGGGCGCATCCTGCTGATCCCGCAAGGCTCGCGGCTGATCGGGGACTATGACAGCGAGGTCTCGGCCGGGCAGAACCGCGTGCTGCTGGCCTGGGATAGGCTGATCCTGCCCGGTGGCCGCTCGATCCTGCTCGACCGCCAGCCTGGCGCCGATGCCGCGGGCATGTCGGGCCTTCAGGACAAGGTGAACTATCATTGGGGCAATATGCTCAAGGCCGCGATGGTCTCGACCCTGCTCGGCGCCGGCACGCAGCTCGTGGCCCAAGGCGATGATGAACTCACCCGTGCGCTGCGCTACGGCATGCAGGACACGATCAACCAGACCGGGCGGCAGGTCGTGCAGCGCGAGATCAATGTACCGCCGACGCTCACCGTGCGGCCGGGGTTTGCGATCCGGGTGGTGATCACCCGCGATCTTGTGCTCGAGCCTGTTCAGGGGGCGCAGCCATGAGCCGGCTGCGTCTGGGGCCGATCCTCGAGGAAAAGCCCGTCAAGCTGACGGTCGAACTCCCGGGCGCGCTGTTCCGGCAGCTTGCCGACTATGCCCGCGCTCATGCGGCTGAGAATGGCTTGTCCGATCCCGTGCCAGTCGAACGGTTGATCGCTCCTATGGTGGAGCGGTTCATTATGAGTGATCGGGGGTTTGTGAGGCGTAGGCGCGGCAACGGTTCCTGATCCGGCAACGGATCGTGCACGGTGCATGATTTTGGCGGCACGGTACGTCCAAAGGGATGACGGGCAGCCATCACGACCCTATCATGGACACCGAAACAAGTCCCCACGGGAACAGGTCGCGCAAGAAGGACAGGCTGCCAAAAAATGCCGCAACGATCGATGCGATTGATGACGATGCTGGCGGAGGAGATCGCCGCGCTCAAGGCAATGGGAAGCACGGCCGACCCGGCGTTCAATCATCTGGTGGATAAAATCGGTTTCTGCTGCGACGAGGCGCTCGATCAACTCTCGCAGCATGAGCCTCTCATGGCTGGCGATCATCCGTCCTGGACGAGATGGCGCAATCCTCTATCGCCGACCAAGCCATAAGCTGCGGCTTGAACCGCCGGTTCAGTCTTCTGGAACATCGCCGGACGCCCACACTTCTGGTGTGCGCTCCAGATAGAAGGCGTCATTGTCATAGGCTTGCTCTAGCGCGAGCAAAGAAGCACCCGCGAGCCAGGCGTCCCATTGCGATGGCGGCAGCAGGATCGGCATCGTCTGGCTGACCGGATCCGCGCACGCATTGGCCACGGTGAGCATGCCGGCAAAGCCGCCGGTCGCCGGATCAGGCGAGCACAGGCCCGCCCATGCGCAGATCGGCACGTCCCAAAGTCCCAACCAGCTGCGCGTGCGATGACCTTTCTCCCCAATGGGATAGGCGACATCCTCGACCGCAATCAGGCAACGCTCGAGCAGGTCCAGCCCAAGGGGCGCGCGGCTGTTACCCGTAATCTCGCGCGCAAACAGCGTCGTTCGCGGCCGATCGCCACGCGTCCGGCTGATCGGGTCTCTTGGCAGGCCCCAGGGCAACGCGTGCAGGTGCCGTCCCCGCGCGCCCGATGTCACGACGATCGCCTTCTCGCCCGGCCAGATGGTCGGTAACCAGTCAAGTGCCGGATCGGGCTTTGCATCGAACAATGTGGCGATCTCCGAGGCGGCGGCGCGACAGCGAATCAAGTGGGTCATGGCCCATCCTTCGCTCGGGATGATTAACGCTTCATGCAATTATGATATGCAGAACATCAATAAGCCAATATAGTCTGTTTTATTGATTGTTCATCGTTGATGGATGCTCTTCCCGGAGCCATCGGCTTTCTGAAAGATTGAGAGTTCTGACGGGCCCGAAGAGAGGATCAGCGAGGCCATTGGCGGAGGCGGGGCAAACGGCATGGACAGGAAGATACGAGAGACCGAAGCCAGGCTCGCAGGCATCGTCGAGTCCGTCATGGATGCGATTATCACCGTCGACGCGCGGCACAGGGTCGTCCTGTTCAACCCGGCCGCGGAAGCCATGTTCGGCATAACTGCCGATGAAGTCCTCGGTCAGCCACTTACCCGGTTCATCCCCGAGAAATTCCGTTCTACGCACGATCAGTTCATTCGCCAGTTTCGCGAGGCCGGCGCGACGACCCGCCGCATGGGTGCGCTCGGCGCGGTAAATGCCCTGCGCGCCAATGGCGAGGCATTCCCTGCCGAAGCCTCGATCTCGCACGTTCGCATCGGTGATGACCATCTGGCGACCGTCATCCTGCGCGACATCACCGAACGCCAACGCAATGAAGAAGCGCGTCAGCTGCTGGCCCGCGAAGTCGATCATCGCGCGAAGAACGCACTGGCGGTCGCACAGGCCCTGGTCTCTCTGACCCGGGCTGAAACGATCGCGGACTATGCTCAAGCCGTGAAGGGAAGACTGTCCGCCCTGGCGCGCGCACACAGTCTCCTCTCCGAAGGCGCCTGGCAGGGCGCCGATCTTGACCGCACGATCGCGGATGAGCTGGCAGCCTACACCAGGCCCGGCCAGAGCATCGTGGCCGGGCCGGCGATCCGCCTCGCGGCCAATGCCGTACAGCCTCTGAGCCTCGTCATGCATGAGCTTGCCACCAATGCCGTCAAGCATGGCGCGCTTCGCCACGCGAGTGGCCAGATCGCGGTTGAATGGGTGATGGAAAGCGATCGGCGGCTCGCGATCAGCTGGACCGAAACCGGCGGGCCGCCCGTGGCTCCGCCCTGCGCCAAGGGGTTCGGCAGCCGGCTCCTCAACGATGTGATCCGCAACCAGCTCCAGGGCGACCTCAGACTCGACTGGGCCCCTTCGGGCTTGCGGGTCACCATATTGCTCAACGATTGCTTCGATGCGCTCGAGAATCGTCGGTCCGCCGCAGGCGCCCCGGCAGCAGAGCCTGCGCGCCAGCAAAGTGACGCTTCAGCGCGGTGCGTGCTGGTGGTCGAGGATGAAGCGCTCGTTGCCCTTGAACTCTCCTCCGGGCTTGAAGATCTTGGCTGGTCGATCATCGGGCCGGCCTCGTCGCTGGAGTCAGCGAGGAAGCTGGCGGGGCAAACAGCGATCATTGATGCAGCCGTGCTTGACATCAATATCGCTGGGCAACTTGTTTATCCCTTAGCTCGCGAACTGCGCGAACGAGGCGTGCCGATCCTGTTTTGCTCGGGCTATGATGCCGTCGATGCCGGGGGTGGTTTGGCGGATGTCCCCATCCTGTCCAAGCCCGTCAATATCGGCGCCCTGCACAGGACGCTCCGCGATATTTCCATCCTCCCTGATCGATCGCCCGGCGCGGCGTGACGCTCTGAGGCAGCGAATCGCCAGACACTCGCGCAGATCGAGGCCATTGACCAGGATGCTTTGCTGATCCGGCCAGACCGCAGCCCCGCCCACGCCGCTCTTTGCTTCCTACGCCATTGCCTGTCTTTCCACGCCGGTCTTTTACGCCCGCAACGCGCTGTTGCCTCCGCTGATTTCATGGCTCTCTTGATGGCCCCCGAAGCCCCGGCACGGTGCCGCGGCCCTTCGGGGGATGATGCTCATGATCTCTTCTGCACCAGGAGGAAGAGCCACTCTGGCGCTTTTCTCCGCGCTCGTTTTTGCAGCGCCGGCGCTCGCCAACAATTATGGCGAAAGCGCCGCCTGGCAATTCCGCACCTCGGCCGACCGCGCCAACCAAGCCGCGATCCTCGACATCATGGAGAAGCGGCGCGCGGGCGGCTATGCGAGCCCGACCTACACGACGACGATCGAGCGCCAGTATAATTGCGGCGTCACCGCGACTGCGACCGGCAATGTGGACAGCCAGACGGCGCTCGCCCATTCGCCGACCACCACCGGCGCGACCTCCGGCGCGCAGGGCAATAGCAGTTCGAGCAGTGTCGAGGGCGCCGGGAGCAGCAGCTCGGGCCAGAGCAACAGCGGCCTCGTCTCCGCTTCGGTCTCGGGCGGGACGACGGTCGCGGTCGATGGCACCGCCTGGCAGGCGCTCAATTCCACCCAGTCGAACAGCGGCGCCCAGAGCGCCAGCGTCACCGGCTCCACCGGCTGCACGTTCGGAGCGCTCAACTGATGGGCGTGGCAACGGCGGGCCGCCGGGAACTGGCCGGGAAGAGGATGGGGCTGCGGGGTGTGGGCGTGCGAGGGGTTGCGCTGCCGCTCCTGGCCCTGGCGCTGCCCGGCTGCGCCAGCATGACCCAGCAGCGGATCGGGATCGGCGAGGAACCGATCGTCGTCGGGCCGCCGGTGCGCGACAATCGCACGCCGATGGACGCGGCGCTTGCCTGCTATGCGGGCTGGCTCGGATCGCGTGGAAACAAGCCGCCGGTCATCGCGGTCGGCGATGTGCGCGACTATACCGGCAAATATTCGGTCAACGAAGGCAATGCGATCACCCAGGGCGGCGCGCTCATGGTGGCGTCTGCGCTCGGCAAGCTGCGCGGCTCGGTGCGGATCGCCGAGCGCTTCGATCCGGTCATCGCCGAGCGCGAACTGGCCTATGCTGACCGCCGGCAACTGGGCGACGGCAAGGTCCATGATCTTGCCGGTCCGTCGGGGCGGCAGGTCGTGCCCTGGCTGCCCTATTTCGGCGGGAGCATAGCGGCTTCCGATTATTACATCGTCGGCGGCATCACCGAACTTAATTACGACATCCGGTCGGGCGGCATCGAAACCGGCGTAAATTCGGTCGGCCCGAAGGCGCGAACCTATACCCAGAGCGTCGCGCTCGATCTGCGCATCGTCGATACCCGCTCGCTGCTCGTCGTGCGCACGGTCAGCCTCACCAAGCAGTTCACCGGCTATGAGACCGGCTTCGGCATCTTCCGCTTCTTCGGCTCCAATCTCTTCGACATCAATATCGGCGCCAAGGGTCAGGAACCGCTCCAGCTCGGTATCCGCACCGCGCTCGAGGAAGCGACGATGCGCCTTATCGGCGCGGTGGCCAGGGTCGATCCCGAGCCTTGCATGAGCCAGGCAAGCTGGGCGGCGAGCGTGCCACTCGCGCCGTCCGTGCAGGGGATCGCGGCCACCTCGACGTTGCGGCAGCGCCTCGCCGCCGATGGTCCGGCGCTCAACGGCCCTGCCGGCGGTGGCGATGACAGCGCGGCGGTCGATGTGCCGCTTCTGTTCGAGACCGGTGTCGACAGCCTGCAGGGCGGTGCGGAAGCGGCGATCGACCGGATCGTCGCGGCGGCCAAGCATGGCGGCGTCTTCGTGACATTGCTCGCCCGTGACAGTGAGACGCTCGATCCCAAGGCGCGCGCGGCGCTGACCGATCGCCGGATTGCGGCGCTGACCGCCGCGCTCACCAGGCAGGGCATCGCCGCAGCGGCGATCTCGCCGGTCTGGCGTCCCGGTCCCACCGATCCCGCCATCCAGCGCGCCGGCGCCGGCCTGCAGCGGCTCGCACGCCTGCGCATTGGCTGATCGTCTCCTCCCTCGCACGAAAGGAGGCGCCCACCCGACACCCGCATGCCCGGTTTCTCGAACAACTTCAGACAAGGATTTTCCCATGAAACAGACTGCATCTTCCTGTTCGACCCGCCGCCAGCGCCTCCTGATGGGCGGCGCGGTTCTCGCCCTTGCCGGCTCGCTGGCCACGCCCGCTTTCGCCACGCCTGATCCCACGCCGGGGATCGACGCGACCGGCGCGCAGGTCATCGTGACCGATCAAAGCAAGGACTGGTCGCCGGTCAGCGCCACTGCGACCAATCCCCTGGTCGAAACCACTGGCGCGGTCGATGGATCGAGCGTCGCCGTCACCGGCAATGCCGTCAGCGCCACCGCGAGGGCCAATAGCGCCAGCGCCGCCCTGACGCCTGATGCGCGCGATCTCGAAGCGGCGACCGGCGGCACCTGGCTGGCGACCGGATCGGACGGCACCGACGGGCAATCGCCGGCCCTCATCGTCACGCGCCAGGCAACCGATGGCGCATCCGTGTCCGCCACCACCACCAATTCCCGTATTCGCGCGCGGCTTGGCGATCTGGTCGACAGCAGCGCTGCGGTCAGCACCAACACCCAGGAAGCCGTTGCGCTGGCCAATGATGCTGCCGATACCCTGTCGCTCACCGGCGTTGCCGTCGGCACCGGTGCCGGCGTGGTCAGTGACCAGTCGGTCGGCGGGGATGCTGCCGTCGCGGCCCGCTTCAGCGGCACGGCGGCGCTCAAGGTCGCCGATGCCCCGCGCAGCGATCTCGATGTGCGCGACAATCTCCAGCGGTCCGTCGCCTATGGCAACAGCGCGAGCAATGCACTGGGTATCGACGCCGTCCAGCTCGATGCGGCGGCGAGCTATGGCATGCCCTCGATCGTCGAGGCCAATGCCAGCGACCCTTCGGTCAATGCCGCTTATGCCGTGCTGGCCGACCAGCGGGTCGGCAGCGCCGTGGCGGCGAGCGCCAATGGCGGCTTCGCCGTCAAGGTGGGTGATACCGCCTTCGCCTCGGACGTGACCAATGGCGACAACAGCCTGGTCGCGGCAGGTTATGGCAACCAGTCTTCCAATGGTCTCGATCTGTCGGCCGATGCCATCGCCAACAATGCCTGGGATGGCGGCGCCGTCGCCAACATCACCAATGTCCAGTCAGCCGCAGCCATTCCCGTGAAGGGGCTCGCCAAGGGCGGAGCCAGCATCGCCATCACCGGCGATGCGGTCGAGGCGAACCTGGATGCCCGCGACAATGCGGTGATTGCGGTGGCGACCGCCAATCGCGCCGATGGCAACCTCCTGTCGGTGACGGCCAATGTGGTCGATGCCGGCGAAGGCTTCGGCGGGGAAGGTCCGGTCGGCACCGCGCTGGTCGACGGCGATGGAATCATGACCGTCACCGCGCCGTTCAGCGTCCAGAATGATCAGCTCAATCAGGCTCGCGTCACCGCAAAGGCGACGGACACGGCGACCCTGATTACTGTCGATACCGGCATCGTTCGATCGAACGCCACGATCACGGGGAACAGCGCTGGGGCGCAAGCCAGCGGCAATGTGGCGACGAACGGGCTGTCGCTCGATGCCAACAGCCTTGCGACAGCGGCCGATCTCAATAGCCTTCAACTCGGCAAGGGCGTGGTCAGCGCCTCTGTCGGCTCTGCGGGCAATCGCGCGGGAGCGATCCTTTCCGCTGCGGGCGATGTGGTCGATTCCAGCCTGACCGTCTCGGACAACAGCCTCACCGCCAGCGCGACCGAGAATGAGGTCGCCAACAGCATGGCCATCACCGCCAATAGCCTGACCAATGCCAGCGGTCATGAAAATGCGCAGGCGGGCATGCTCGATTACGGCGTCGGCGCGGCGGCGGACTATGCCCTGGCCAATACCCAGGAGATCCGGGGTGGCTATCAGCTTCCCGTCGCGGTCAAGGCCTCTGCCTATGGGGACTTCGATGCGACCGCCGGCAACGGCGCGGTGCGTTCCGCGCTCAAGGTCACCGGCAACAGCCAGACCGCCTCGGCGCTCGGCAACGGCGCGGCCAACAGCCTGACCATTGCCGCTACGACGCTGGGCGGTGCCGAGGAGCCGGCGCCTGGATCGGCTCTGTCCTCGACCCAGGCCGCTTATACCAATGTCGATGCCGTCTCCGACATGCAGCTTGGAGTGACCACGGCAGCGGTCGATTCCAGCCTGCTCCTGTCGAACAACAGCAATGTGGTGCGGGCCCATATGAACGATGCGACCAACAGTCTCGGGGTCGACACGCTTAGCGCCGGATCGCTGAGCGGGGAGCCTGCGGCAGCGCTGGTGGATGTCGGTTATGCCTCGCAGGTCATGGGCGATCATGTCCTCGCCAGTAACCAGATCGCCGATGGTAGCGTCAGCGCGACGGCGGTGACGACCGGTCAGTCCGTGGATCCCTCGGTGTCGTTCGTTCGCTCCAGCTTCGAGGCGAGCGGCAACGAGACGCTGGCCGAGGCCGTCGCGAACAATGCGGCCAACAGCCTTGCACTGACCTCGGCGGTACAGGGCGGCGCCAGCGCCGGCCTGCTCAACCAGCAGTCGAACTATGCCTCTGTCGGTGCGCAGGCGACCAGCGCCTATGGCATCGGCGCGCACGCCTCGTCCGATGCCTCCAGCCTCGTCGATGGCAATGTGACCACGGCCATGGCCCGCGGCAATATGGCGACCAATATGCTCGCCGTAAGCGGCGTGGCCGAAGACGACTGCACGCCGGACCTCGCCTCGATCACCACCGGCGCGCTCAACAGCGCCATGGCGCCCGCGCTCCTGTCCAACGTCCAGATGAACGCGGGTGGGGTGTCGGCCTATGTCGCGAGCCCGACCGTCTCGGTCAGCTATGGCAGCGCCGGGGTCAGCGACAGCCGCCTTGGCGTGACCGGCAACAGCGTCTCGGCGGCCGCTTATGGCAACAGCGCCACCAACATGGTGACGCTGGCTTCGCTCGGCAGCTTGCCGGCGTCCGGCATCAGCAGCGTCCAGACCAATAGCGGCGCTGTCACGGCCCAGGTTACCAATGCGGCCTATACAGTCACGTCGCCGGATATTTCGACGAGCCGGATTGGCATCTCGGGCAACAGCATCAGCGCATCGGCAGTAGGGAACGCGGCCACGAGCAAGGTCACGGTCTCGCGCTGATCCGCGCGGCGGGCGGCGCCACAAGCCCCTGGACCGCCCGCCGCATGCGGGAAAGGCCGTCACGCTTCCCCCGGCGTGGCGGCCTTTTGTCTGTCGCTCTTGGGCAGGGTGCCGCCTTCATCGCAGGCGACTCCCGTTCAGTCGGAAGATCCTCAAATTATGGGAGGTGGTTCATGATGCCGTTTATCGTTCCCGCGTCGAACGAACCACGTGAAGCCCCTGGGCGTGGCGGCTTGACCAAGCGTCAGTTTCTCGAATTGTCCTTGTCGTGGCGCTCGCTGTTGCGGCGTGCATTCTGCCGGTCATGGGCACGTCCTCCCGCGACGGTCACGGCGAAAAACAGCACGAGCAACAGCAGGGAGATGAGAATGATCGCAAATATTACCACAGGGACCCTCCTCAAACGGGACAGAAATCCAGGACCGGCACGTCACGGGCATGCGGGACTCATCATAATTCACGAACCTTCTCTCATCGGTCATCTGAAGGAAGCCGATGGGAGGAGCAGCGCGAAGTGTCCGCGCCCGATCGGGATCGGAACTGGTCGGATGGCGGACCACCCAGAGATGGTGGTCAGGCCTGTCTCAGCGACCCGACCGCTGTTCGAAGAGCTGCGCCTTCTCATACATGTCCTTCCAGGCGGCAGCCGCGCGCAGCGAGCGTTCCCTGACCAGCGGAAGCGAGGCCGCCTGAGCCTCGGCGAGACAGGCGTCGAGCCGATGGCGGTAGAATTCACTGTTGCGGACAGTGGGCTTCAAACTGGGCTTCGGCTTCATGTCGGCATATCCTCTGTTGCCGCACTGGCGCGATCGGAACCTTGGCGGATCTGAGCCAGCGGCAGGCTCTCCGTGTCGGTGCTCACGCCATGGCCACGCGCGAGATAATCGCGAGAGCCCATCTCATTGAGACGCGAGATGGTCCGCTCGAATTCGAACGCATCGTCCGATGCGCAGTAGAGGGTGTCGGGATCACGATCAGCCGACGCGAGCAGCTTGACGCCATTTTCGTAGAGCGTGTCGATCAGGGTCTTGAACCGGGTCGCCTCCGATTTCCGGTTGGCGTCGAGGACAGGAATACCGACCAGAATGAGGGTGTGATACCGATGCGCCAGGGCCATGTAGTCAGGAATGCCGCGCGGCTCGCCGCACAGGCGTTTGAACGAGAAAACCGCAACGCCCTTCAAGGATTTGGGGACGAACAGTTCCCGGCCGCCCTTGATCGGCACTGTCTCCGAAGGAACATGCTCGCGGTCTTCAACCGGGAAATCGGTCAGCCGGAAGAAGGACCGGCTCAGAGCCTCGGTCGCGGCATCGCCGTTGGGCACATGCCAGGTCTGGAAGCCCCCCAGGCGCTGAAGGCGATAATCGGTGGGACCATCGAGCGAAAGGACGTCGAGCCGGTCCTCCAGCAGCGCGATGAACGGCAGGAAATGTTCGCGGTTGAGGCCGTTCTTGTAGAGATCGCGAGGCGGCCGGTTCGATGTCGCAACAACGGTCACGCCAGTGCCGATGATCCGGGTAAACAGCCGGGAGAGGATCATGGCGTCAGCCGAGTTGGTGACGATCATCTCGTCGAATGCGATCAGCCGGGCTTCACTGGCAATCGCATCGGCCACTGGCAGGATCGGGTCGCCGGTTTCCCTGGCGCGCTCGACGCGGAGCCGATCATGGACTTCCTGCATGAACTCATGGAAATGGACGCGCCGCTTGTCGGCAATGTCGACGCAATCGAAGAACAGATCCATGAGCATCGACTTGCCGCGCCCCACGCCGCCCCAGAGATAGACGCCGCGGACGGGTTCGGGTTTGCGCCGGCTAATCCGGGCCAGGAGACCAGGCCGCTGAGCCTGCATTTCCAGATCGGTGACAGCCTTGCCGAACCGAAGCGCGACCTGGCGCTGTGCGTCGTCGGGGCGCAACTGTCCTGTTGCAATAGCGTCTTCGTAACGTGCGATGACTCTGCTCTGTGGCAAGGCCTGTTACTCCAAATATTGTCTGCCTGAAAAAGTACCACCGGCTCGGATCAGCCGCGCAGGTTGCCAGACGCCACCGGCCGCAGGCCTGAAGCATCACTCGGCCAGACCGTTCAGGGTGCTTCGGATTGCTGCTCGCGATGACACTCGCGAGTGATGCGGCGATAGAAGAACCGGAATGCGTCTTCATCATAGCCGATCGCTTCATAGAAACGTGCAGCATCTGCATTGTCGGCGCGAACCATGAGCTGGACCTTGAGCGCGCCGAACCGGCCGAGCCATTCCTCGCAGTGCCCGATGAGCTTGCGGCCGATCCCCCAGCGCCGGAAATCGGCATCGACGCCCAGATAATAGATCCAGCCGCGATGCCCGTCCCATCCGCACATCGCCGTCCCAATCAGGCGTGGTCCGGCGAAGGCCCCGATGATCGTGGAGGCGGGGCCATCGAGCGCCTTGCGGGCATCCGCCGCGGCATCGTTCCAGGGCCTGGTCAGTCCGCACGCGTCCCACAGCCTTGCGGCATCGCCGACTTCGCCTGGGACAAGCGTGCGTAATTCTATCGTCATGCTTCGGCGTCGTCCGGGCTCTGTCCCGGGCGCTCCTTCTGGAAGCCGTGCATGCCGAACCACCACTGCACGGCGATGATGACGCCCTTGGCCGGTTGCAGGAGCCCGATCATCAGGAGGATGGCGAGCGGCAGGACGATGGCCACCATGGCCGATACGGACAGGTCCGCGTCGCGGGCCAGGGCGATGATCAGCGGCGCCATCAGGTGCCCGGTCACGAAGATCGAGACATAGGCGGGAAAGTCATCCGCCTGTTGGTGCGTCCAGTCCTGGTCGCACCGCACGCAGCGCGGGATGGGTTTGAGAAAGCGCCCGAACAGGCGCGCCTCGCCGCAGCGGGGACAGCGCCCGCGCAAGCCACGCGAGATTGCCGTCCAGCCCGAAGCAGGCAGGATGACCGCTGTGGTCACCGGGCCGGCTTCAGGCGAGGTGGCGGACTTTGTCTCTTCTGCAAATGTGTCAAAGGGAGAGCGCATAAGATCAGGCATTAAACATCCCGGGAGGCGCGGCAGCCCGGATGCTCTCGTCGACATGCGCGACGAATTGCGTGAAATTGCGGCGGAAACGGTCGGCGAGGCCGCGTGCCGCCTGATCATAGTCTTCGGCCTTTGCCCATGTCGCGCGCGGATCGAGTATCGTGCTGTCGACGCCTTCCACCGCGATCGGCACCGCGAAGCCGAAATTGGGGTCGATCCGGAACTCCGCCCGCTTGAGTTTGCCCGACAGCGCGGCACCCAGCAGCGCGCGGGTCACCTTGATCGGCATCCGCGAGCCGGTGCCGTACTGGCCACCGGTCCAGCCGGTATTGACCAGCCAGCAATCGACCCCGCCCTTGGCGATGCGCCGGCGCAGCAGGTTGCCATAGACGCTGGGATGGCGCGGCATGAACGGGGCGCCGAAGCAGGTCGAGAAAGTGGCTTCGGGTTCGGTCACACCCAGTTCGGTCCCCGCCACCTTGGCCGTGTAACCGGACAGGAAGTGGTACATCGCCTGTTCGGGCGTGAGATGGGCGATCGGCGGCAGCACGCCGAAGGCGTCGGCCGTCAGCATGATGATGTTCTTGGGCACTGGTCCCATGTTCTCGGAGGAGGAATTGGGAATGAAATGGATCGGATAGGCGCCGCGGCTGTTCTCGGCGAGCGAGGCATCATCAAGGTCGAGCGTCCGGGTCTCGGGATCCATGACGACGTTTTCGAGGATGGTCCCGAAGCGCCGCGTCGTGGCGTAGATCTCCGGTTCGGCTTCAGCCGACAGGCGGATCATCTTGGCATAGCAGCCACCCTCGAAATTGAAGACGGCGGTGTCCGACCAACCATGCTCGTCGTCGCCGATCAGCGTGCGCGAGGCGTCGGCGGACAATGTGGTCTTGCCCGTGCCCGAAAGCCCGAAGAAGATCGCGGTGTCGCCGTCGGGGCCGATATTGGCCGAGCAATGCATGGGCATCACGCCCTGCCTGGGCAGGACATAGTTGAGGATCGTGAAGACCGCCTTCTTCATCTCGCCGGCGTAGCCGGTGCCGCCGATCAGGATCAGCTTGTTCATGAAGTCGATGGCGATCACCGTCTTGGAACGACAGCCATGCCGTTCGGGATCGGCCCGGAAGCTCGGCAGGTCGATGATGGTGTAGTCCGCCTGGAAGTCGCGCAGCTCGTCCGCGGTCGGCCGCACCAGCATGGTGCGCACGAAAGCCGAATGCCAGGCCAGTTCGGTGAAGATCCGCACGCCGACGCGATATTCAGGCTGCGAACCGCCGAAGAGATCCTGCACGAACACCTCGTCCAGCGTGCCGAGATGCCTGGTGAAATCCTCGCGGAGCTTTTCGAAGGCTTCTCCGGTCATCGGCTTGTTCGAGGCCCCCCACCAGACATCGTTCTTGGTCTCGGCGTCGCGAACGATGAACTTGTCCTGCGCCGAGCGCCCGGTGTGCTTGCCGGTCTCGACCACCAGGGCGCCATGTTCGGACATGAGACCTTCGCTGCGCTGCAAGGCGCGTTCCACCAGCTGCGGCGTATCGAGATTCTCATGCAGCAGGGCGCCGGGTTTGATGGCGGCTTGCGGCCGGGTGAGGGTCATGGTCATGCGGTCGGTGCCTCTCTGGTCTGATGATGGGGGAGGGAGTGACGTTTCAATCGCTGGCGGGATCGGGAGGCCCATAGCGGGGCGACAATCTCGGACGCCGGACCCGGTCAGCGGTTTGCGGAAGCGCGCTGGCGACGGCTCCGACGCGATGATTTTTGGTTTCCGGTCGCAAGCGCGACGAAGACTTTCGGATGCGGCGATCAGGCATGACGGTTCTCGCGCGCTTCGCGCGGCGTGATGCCCGATGCCGCATGATTGCCTCTGTCGATGGCCTTGGCGAGTTCCGACATGAGACCGGCCGCCTCATGGGGTTTGAGTTCGGCCTCGCCAAGAGTTCCATCGGCAAGATGGAACGTCACCACGATCCGGAAATCCCCTGGCCTGAAATCTTCCGCCAAGGCCGGGAGAAGCCGCAGATGAACGCCAATGCCGTTCACCGGCAAACGCCCGGCGTTCGCGGCATCTGCGGGACTGACGACCGCAGAAGATGATTCAATGGATGGCATAAAGCATATATACAACCGCACATTAAATTGTTAATCCTACATTTTGATGTATTAAACATCATGAGGCCATTATGATCACATCGCAGCAAATGCGCGCCGCGCGTGCCCTTCTCGGGCTCGACCAGCGCCAGCTCGCTGAACTCGCCGGACTGTCCCTGCCAACCATTCAGCGCATGGAATCCTCGGATGGGCAGGTGCGCGGGGTGGTCGATACGCTGGTGAAAGTGATCACCGCGCTCGAGGGGGCGGGCATCGAGATCATCGGGGAAAACGCGCCGAGCACAGCAACCGGGCGCGGCGTCCGCCTGAGCGAAAGGGTTGACGGCAAACGCATCGGGCTCAGCCAGTCGATCCTGTATGACAAGGCGGTCGCCAGGGAAACTCAACCATGACGGCCTCCTACACGCCCAAGCTGGTGACCGTCCTGCGCGAGGGTTACGCGCCGGCTACTTTCTGGCGTGACGCGATAGCCGGCCTGACCGTTGCGATCGTGGCCTTGCCGCTGGCGATGGCGCTTGGCATCGCCAGCGGCGCATCGCCCGACAAGGGGCTCGTCACGGCCGTCGTCGCCGGCTTCCTGATCTCCGCGCTTGGCGGGTCGCGCGTTCAGGTCGGCGGCCCGACCGGCGCCTTCGTTGTCGTCATCTTCAACGTCATCGCCCAGCACGGCTATGATGGCCTGCTCGTCGCCACCCTGCTTGCCGGCTTGATCCTGATCGCCGCCGGCGTTTTCCGTCTCGGACGGCTGATCAAATATATTCCCCATCCCGTTGTGACCGGGTTCACCGCCGGGATCGCGGTCATCATCGCCTCGAGCCAGGTGAAGGATTTTCTGGGGCTCGCTATCGACAAGGTGCCGGCCGACTTCATTCCCAAATGGCAGGCCTATCTTGGGGCCATATCGACCATCCATGCCGCCACCGTTGCGGTCGGCGCCGGCGCGCTGGCGATCATCATCGTCCTGCGCAAGTTCGCGCCCAAGCTTCCCGGATTCCTGATCGCGGTGGTGGTCAGTTCGGTCGCCGTTGCCGTGCTCAAGCTGCCGGTCGACACGATCGGTTCTCGTTTTCCGGACATTCCCGCCGGCCTGCCGATGCCTGCGCTGCCGGCGATCTCTCTCGCCAAGCTCAACGCCGTGCTGCCTTCGGCGTTCACCATCGCCTTTCTGGCCGGCATCGAGGCGCTGCTCTCCGCGGTCGTCGCCGACGGCATGGCCGGAACCCGGCATCGCTCCAATCAGGAACTGATCGGTCAGGGTGTCGCCAATCTTGGTTCGGCCCTGTTCGGCGGCCTTCCTGCTACCGGGGCGATCGCCCGCACGGCGACCAACATCCGGTCCGGGGCCAAGACCCCGGTCGCCGGGATCATGCATGCGGTCTTCCTGCTGCTGTTCGTCGTGTTCGGGGTGAAGCTCATGGCCTTCGTGCCGATGACGGCACTGGCGGCGATCCTGTTCATGGTCGCCTGGGGCATGAGTGAGTATGAGCGGTTCATCGCCCTGCTGCGTATGCCCAATAGCGACCGGGCTGTGCTGCTGCTCACCTTCGGCCTCACCGTGCTGGTCGATCTCACCGTTGCGATCGGCGTCGGGGTCACGCTGGCGTCGCTGCTGTTCATGACGCATATGGCCGAAACGGTCGAAGTCGATGCCAGCGGCACACAGGACCCCGATGTCGATTCCGAGGACGTCCACCAGCGCGATGCCTTGCCGGCAGGCGTCGAGGTGTTTCGCATCACCGGGCCGTTCTTCTTCGGGGTCGCCGGCGAACTTCTCGATACGCTGCGCCGTGTCGGCCAGTCGCCCAGGGTGATCATCCTGCGCATGCGCCTCGTGCCCCTGCTCGATGCCAGCGGCGTGCAGGCGCTCGGGGAGTTCATCGAACAGGCGCACATTGCCGGCGCCCAGGTCGTGCTCTCGGGTGTCCAGCAACAGCCAAAAACCATGCTCGAGCGTGTCCGCCTCGGTGGCCACTCGGACAAGCTCTTCTACGCGGCCGACTTCGCCAACGCCCAGGCGCTCGCGCTTCGCTTGCTCGAAAGCCCCGAGCCCCCACGTCCCTGATTTCGCCGCCGGCTCCCGAGAGCCGAAAGCATGTATCCGTCCGTGCGCCCGGTCGGGCGCCTTTGCTGTCGAAAGGTATTATTCTTGAAAGACGTCGTGATCCTGTCCGGAGCGCGTACCGCCATCGGTGATTTCGGGGGCAGCCTGAAGGATGTCGCGCCTTGGGAGCTCGGGCGCATCGTCATTGCCGAAGCGATCAGGCGGGCCGGTATCGAACCCACCGATATCGGACATGTGGTTATGGGCCAGGTCATCCAGAGCGAACCGCGCGACGCCTATGTGTCGCGCATCTCCGCGATCGCGGCCGGCATTCCGGACAAAACCCCCGCTTTGACGCTGAACCGTCTGTGCGGATCGAGCGTCCAGGCCATCGTTTCGGTCGCTCAGATGATTATGTTGGGCGAATGCGACATGGCCGTCGCCGGCGGTGTCGAGAGCATGAGCCAGTCGCCCTATGTCGTCAAAGCGATGCGCTGGGGCAAGCGCATGGGCGACGAAGCCATGATCGACGCCATGGAGGCCATCCTGAATGACCCGTTTGGCGCAGGCCACATGGGCGTGACCGCGGAAAACGTCGCCGATCGGCACGGCATCACGCGCGAACAGCAGGACGCGCTCGCGGCGGAAAGCCACCGGCGCGCGGCGCTGGCGCAGCAGGAAGACCGGTTCGGCGAGCAGATCGTCCCCGTCGAGGTCAAGCGTCGGGGCGGATACTTCCTGTTCAAGGTTGACGAGCATGTGCGCGCAGACACATCGCCATCGGGGCTGGCCGATCTCAAGCCGCTGTTCCGCAAGGAAAGCGGCACGGTCACGGCCGGCAACGCCAGCGGGATCAACGATGGCGGCGCGGCGCTGGTGCTGGCTTCGGCCGAGGCCGCCAAGGCAAGGGGCCTTACGCCGCGCGCGCGTATCGTGAGTTGGGGACATGCGGGCGTTGCACCCGAGGTCATGGGGCTGGGGCCGGTCGAAGCCGTTCCCATCGCCCTCAAGCGCGCAGGCCTTTCGCTGGATGACATCGATGTGATCGAGGCCAACGAAGCCTTTGCCGCCCAGGCTTGCGCGGTCGCCAAGTTGCTCGATTTCCCGCCGGAAAAGGTCAATCCGAACGGCAGCGGTATAGGCCTTGGCCATCCTGTGGGTGCGACAGGCGCGATCATCACTATCAAGGCGCTCCATGAGCTGGAACGCATCGGTGGGCGCTATGGACTCGTGACCATGTGCATCGGCGGCGGCCAGGGGATCGCTCTCGTCATCGAGCGGCTGTCGCGCGACGATGCCGCGCATGCCCATCATTGATGGCAATCGCGGATGTTCCGCATGGGCGTTGCGGCGTTGCGGCCCATGTGGGAACGGCCAGCTGGGAGGACGAGTAAACTGATGGCGCGTCGACGGACCCTTTTCCCTTCGCCCGATGAAATCCGCGCATTGGCCGATGAGGCAGGGCGGCTGTCCATTCGGGTGACGCCCAATGCGTCTGCCGACGCTGTCCAGATGCCTGCCGACAAGGACAATGGCGTCCTTCAGCTTCGCGTCACCGCGACGCCTGAAGACGGCAAGGCCAATGAGGCCGTGTTGCGTCTTCTCGCCGATGCGCTCAAGCAGCCTGTCTCGAGCCTCGAACTTCTTCGCGGCGGCGGCGCCCGCCACAAGTTGGTCCGGATTGCCGGCACATCCAGCTGACAGTTCAGATGGCCGCGACCGCGCATGGAATGGCACGATGTTGGTTTAGCATTCTGGTTTCACGAAAGCCGGCCTGCCGCCGTGATCGAACTGAGACCTTTTGCCCGCCTGACGGGCTCAACTGAACTTTGGAGAATCCGATGAGTGATGACGAATATGTGTATGACGACGAATCCGGGGAATGGATGCCTGCCTCGGAACTGGCCGAGCGCAGAGCCTCCGCCGGGCGGATTGAAGTGCGCGATGCTGTTGGAAATCTGCTTGCCGACGGCGATCAGGTGACTCTGATCAAGGATCTCGAGGTCAAAGGCGCAGGCCAGACGCTCAAGCGCGGCACGTTGATCAAGTCGATCCGCCTGACGGGCGATCCGCAGGAAATCGACTGCCGTTACGAAGGGATCAAAGGCTTGGTACTGCGGGCGGAGTTTGTTCGGAAGAGAGGCTAGCCGTTCGACCAAAGGGCTTGGGCGCACCGCGTTCTTCGATCTCTCCAGCAGTTCCCCCGATCAACGCGAAGAGGTCGATCAGTCGGGATCGGGAAGGGGGGCCTTGTCGTAAAAGAGCGTGAGCTTTTCGCGGGGCGCCTCGCCGCTGCGCGTCTCGCGCAGTCGCACGCCTCGCCCAAGCCCTGCGCTTGGTGCATTCTCACCCAGAAGTTCGATCCCGGCACTTTCGATCGCGCTGATGTGTAGATTTGCGCTGAGAATTGACCCGGGAGGGGCATAATTTCCACTGAGAAGTGACCCATGTTCTGACCTTCCCCCTGGCTGCCTGGTCGGGGGACATTGGAGTGATCGACATGGCTTTATTGAGCGTTATCCGGCGCTGGCACTTTCGTGATGAGATGCCGATCCGGGAGATCGAGCGACGCACAGGTTTGTCGCGCAACACGATCCGCAAGTACCTTCGTGCCGGGACAGTTGAACCCAAGTTCAAGGTTCCCGAGCGGCCGAGCAAGCTGGACCCGTTCGCCGAGAAGCTGTCGGGTTGGCTGCGGATCGAGGCAGGCAAGTCGCGCAAGCAGAAGCGCACGGCCAAGCAGATGCACGCCGACCTCGTCGCTTTGGGATATGAAGGATCCTACGGCCGGGTGGCGACGTTTGTGCGGGGCTGGAAGGCGGACCGGCAGCGTGATGCCCAGACCAGCGGGCGCGGCACGTTCGTGCCGTTGGTGTTCGAGGCTGGTGAAGCCTTCCAGTTCGACTGGAGCGAGGACTGGGCGGTGCTTGGTGGTGAGCGGGTCAAGCTGCAGGCCGCCCACACCAAGCTCTCGCACAGCAAGGCGTTCATCGTTCGGGCTTATCAGCTGCAGACCCACGAGATGTTGTTCGACGCGCTGACCCAAGCGTTCCGTGTGCTTGGCGGCGTTCCCCAGCGCGGGATCTTCGACAACATGAAGACTGCAGTCGACCGGATTGGTGTCGGCAAGGCGCGACAGGTCAACGCCCGCTTTGCCGCAATGGCCAGCCATTACCTGTTCGAGCCCGAGTTCTGCAACCCAGCCTCGGGGTGGGAGAAGGGACAGGTCGAGAAGAACGTGCAGGATGCGCGTCGCCGATTGTGGCAGCAGCTGCCGAGCTTCCCGGATATCGATGCGCTCAATGCCTGGCTCGAGGAACAGTGCATCACGCAATGGGGCGAGATCCAGCATGGCGGCTTGCCCGGCACCGTGGCCGACGTTCATGCCGCGGAGGTGGACAGCCTGATGCCGCTGGGGCGGCCCTTTGACGGATTTGTCGAGCACACCAAGCGGGTATCGCCGATCTGCCTCGTGCACTTTGAGCGCAATCGCTACAGCGTGCCCGCCTCGTTCGCCAACCGGCCGGTCAGCGTCAGGATTTATCCCGAGCGGATCGTCGTGGCCGCCGAGGGTCAGATCCTGTGCGAGCATTCCCGGATCATCGACCGGTCCCACCACACTGGCGGGCGGACGGTCTATGACTGGAGGCACTATCTGGCGGTGATCCAGCGCAAGCCGGGAGCGCTGCGCAATGGCGCACCGTTCGCCGAGATGCCCGAGGCCTTCAGGCAGCTGCAAAGCCAGCTCCTGCGCCGCCCCGGCGGCGATCGGGAGATGGCCGAGATCCTGGCGCTGGTGCTGCAGCATGACGAGCAGGCGGTGCTTTGCGCAGTCGAACTGGCGCTTGAGGCGGGCGTTGCCACCAAGACCCACGTCCTCAACCTTCTCCACCGCCTGACCGACGGGAAGGCACCTCCAGCATCCCCGATAGATGCGCCTCAGGCGCTGCGCCTTGCTCAGGAGCCTCTGGCCAATGTCGGGCGCTATGATGCCCTACGCGATGGAGGGCTGCGTCATGCGTCATGATCCTGCCAGCGCCGCTGTTGTTGTCATGCTCAAGGCGCTGAAGATGTACGGCATGGCCCAGGCGGTCGGCGACCTTATCGAGCAAGGCGCGCCGGCCTTCGACGCGGCCGTGCCGATCGTCTCCCAGTTGCTCAAGGCCGAGATGGCCGAACGCGAGGTTCGCTCGATCGCCTACCAAATCAAGGCAGCCCGGTTCCCCGCCTACAAGGATCTGGCCGGGTTCGACTTTGCCGCCAGCGAGGTCAACGAAGCACTGGTCCGGCAACTCCACCGCGGCGAGTTCATCGATGGTGCCGATAATGTCGTTCTGATAGGCGGGCCCGGCACCGGCAAGAGTCACATCGCGACCGCGCTCGGCGTCCAGGCGACCGAGCATCATCGCAAGAAGGTCCGGTTCTTTGCCACAGTCGATCTGGTCAATGCCCTCGAGCAGGAAAAGGCCATGAACAAGGCGGGCCAGCTTGCCGAGCGCCTGCTGCGCCTCGACCTCATCATCCTCGACGAGCTGGGCTACCTTCCGTTCAGTCCATCAGGCGGTGCACTGCTGTTCCATCTGCTCAGCAAACTCTACGAGCGCACCAGCGTCGTCATCACCACCAATCTCAGCTTCAGCGAATGGGCCCAGGTATTCGGCGATGCCAAGATGACCACCGCACTACTCGATAGGCTCACCCACCACTGCCACATCCTCGAAACAGGAAATGACAGCTTCCGCTTCAGGGCCAGTTCCGCTGTCCCCAAATCCAGAAAGGAAAAATCACCGGCTTGACCTACGTCCCGTACAGCGGGACATAACTTCCACCCGGGTCAATTCTCGATGAAAATCCCGGGTCAATTCTCAACGCAAATCTACAGTCAACCAGCAGCACGTCGGGACGGCCCGGATCTTTCGACACGAACTCCACCCCATCCGCGTGGATGACCCGGAACCTGTGGTCGTCATCGGGGATGCGGAACCGTTCGCGCAGCGCAATCACCTGAGGATCGATCTCCACCACGCTAATGTCGCAATCGGGCAAGGCGCGGTAGCAGGCCTTGGCCAGTGAGCCGCCGCCAAAGCCGATCATTTCGATCCGGCAAGGATCGGGACGGAACAGCCGGAACGCCATCATCATCCGCGTATAGTCGAATAGGAGATGATCGGGATCGCTGACACGCATGCCACTCTGAACCGTCGACCAGTTGAACAGGAGCGAGAGCATGTCGCCGAAGCGAAACAGCATCGGCCCACGCTCGCCGAACGGCGCATCGAGTGCAATGGGGATGTGGCCTCCGCGCGCGGATGGCTGCTGACGGGAGAAGCCTGGCTCAGGTCGGTCGAACCCCATGGCGAAGACGACGTCGTAGAACAGATCCATGTCGAGGTCTGGCAGATCGCCCGCAGCGTCGGTCATGACCAGGCAGCAATGCAGATCGCGCGCGTCAGAAAGGCAGGGAGACCGACCATCTGCTATAACTAGATTTTAGATCGCCAAAAATCAAATATGATCTTTAATATAGATGTATAAAACATCATTCGTTAGGTCTGTCGCTTGATGCGGTGCTGATGGTGGCCACGGCCAATAGCGCCGACGCCAATCTTCTCTCGGTGACGGCCACGCGACCGATGCCGGCGAAGGCTTCGGAGGTCAGAGGAAGGGACCGATCGGCAGCGGGCTGGCCGATGGAGACGGGGCATGATTGTCATCGGAAGGCTCAGTGTCTAGAACGGCCAGATGCCTCCGTCGCACGTTACGGCCCTGGCCGTCAGTCTGGCCTGCACGATGGCAACGAAAAGCCGGATCTACCTTTTCGGCAACAGTATCAGCGCGTCGGCGGTCCGGGGTGCGGCCACGAGCACGGCCACGAGCACGGCCACGGTCTCGCGCTGATCCGCGGGGCTAGCAGAGCCACAAACCCTTGGACCGCCCGCCGCATGCGGGAAAGGCCGTCACGCTTCCCCCGGCGTGGCGGCCTTTCGTAGTCGGGATTTATCATGTTCCGATGCAGGAAATCATGGCAGATTCAGGAAATCCGGCTATGCTTGCGGCACAAGGAAAGGCTTATACGGACCCATGGCGCGCGGTGAACTGATGAAGAAATTGCTGGCCAGCTACGGCAAGGATGAGGAGTTCCGTGCCGTTGCCGAGCAGATCATCAGTGAGGAAGAGAAGAAAAACAATCGCGTACTCGCGCGCTCCCTCCGCCGTTCACTTGATGCCGCGCCATCGCGCCCGACTAAACCCAAGGCGCTGGCGCCGCTCATTCCTTTCCCTGAAGCCGCAGGCGACTTCATCGAACTGGTGGAGCCGACGCACAACAAGCAGGATATCATCCTGTCGAGTGAGAATATCCGCATTTTCCTCGATCTTCTGCGGGAGTTTCGGCGGGCCGATGATGTCCGTCGTCGCGGCTTGCCTGTTCGTTCCAAGCTGTTGTTTTGCGGCCCTCCGGGCTGCGGCAAGACGCTCTGCGCGGAGATATTTGCAGCCGAGCTCGGCATGCCGCTCTACATCGTCAAGCTTGACCGCCTGATCTCCTCCTATCTGGGCGAGACCGCGACCAATGTCCGCAAGCTGTTCGAGTTCGCTCGCAAGCAGCCCACGGTCCTTTTCTTCGACGAATTTGATGCGCTAGCCCGCGCCCGCGAGGACGGGGGCGAGCACAATGAGCTGCGGCGCGTCGTCAACAGTCTGCTGATCTTCATCGACCGGATCGAGCCCAAGGGTTTTCTGGTCGCAGCCACCAATCTCGATCAATCGCTTGATCCGGCTATCTGGCGACGCTTCGATGAGGTGATCTGGTTCGATCCACCCGAAACCCGCATGATCGCGCGTTTTCTCACGATGAAGTTCAAGAATGTCGCGCTGGCTTTCGACCCGCAAACACATATTGGAGAGCTTTCGGGCTATTCCTATGCCGAGCTGGATCGCATCTGCATCCAGGCGATCAAGGCGTCGGTGATCGACAAACGAAAACAGGTCAGGGAGCAGGATTTCCTTCATGCCATCGCCGATGAACGACGCCGTCGGCGCAGAGCCGACCGAATGACCTCCTGACCCCCGCCGCGTGGCGCGTTATGATCACCTGCAGCTGTTGCGGCTGCCCGAACGCCTGCCCCGCCGCAAGAATGGTGGCGGTGGGCCTCCTCCCCAGCGCAATCCGCGCGGGCACAGTGATCGCCTGGGTCAGGAGCTCGGTCAGGCCGTAGCCGCCCAACGGCAGCGTCGTCGCCCCGATGCGGTCGATCCGTCGTTGATCCTGCGGGTCCGGATGAGCGGACCTTTGCTCGAGGAGGAATGGAATCGTGTCGGCCTGACCGTTCTGTCGAGCGACGAGGATCGCACACTCGTCCTCTTCTCTTCGAACGATGAATTGACCGAGTTCCAACGCAAGCTCGATGCCTATGGCCAGGGCGTCCAGCCTGGCCGGCAGAACCCGGCTTTCTCTTCGTTCATTGCCAATGTGGAGACGATTGCCGAAGTCGCGCCGCGCGATCGCATTGGCATGCGAGCCCGCGAAGCGGGCCTGGTCGATGTTGATGATTTCCAGGTCGGCGAGGCGTACATGGTTGATATCGAGCTCTGGGATCTTGGCGCCCGGGCTTTGCGCGAGCGCAAGATCGACGACATCGTTCGCTATGCAGAGGCGCGGGGCGCCGAGGAGCTCGACCGGCATATTGGTCCCAATCTCACGCTCGTCCGGCTTCAGTGCGATGGCGCAATTGCGCGCACCCTTCTGTCAATTGAGGAAATCGCCGAGGTCGATCTGCCTCCCGAGCCGGATCTGCTCGCGGCACAACACATCGACGATGCGCTGGGCGATGTGCCGGATGTGGAGGATCTCGACGAGAATGCGCCGCTCATCGGGATCATCGACAGCGGGATCAATGACCATCCTTTGATCGAGGATATCATCGTCGGGTCGATCGCCGTGCCGGATACGCTGGGTACAGCCGATGACCATGGGCATGGAACCTTTGTCGGGGGTATCGCGACCTTCGGCGATCTGCGCGCGCAATTGGGTGCTGGAGAACTGGTCCGGCACGCGCGCCTGTGTTCAGCCAAGGTGATCGACCACACCGGCAATTTCCCCAACCGGCGTCTCACGCCAAAGCTGATGCGCGAGGCGATCACCGGGCTTCATGAGCAATTCGGTTGCCGGATTTTTGTCATTTCGCTCGGTGATCGCACCAAGGTCGTCGAAGGCGGCAAGGTTGGTCCCTGGGCGCAGACGCTCGATGAACTGGTCCGCGAACTGGATATCGTCATCATCGTCGCGGCCGGCAACCGTCAGCCACGGCGCGGAATGCGCATCGAAGAGTCAGTCACCGACTATCCAGGCTACCTCATGGAGCCGGAGAACCGGCTGTGCGAACCGGCCGGCGGCATGAACATCGTCACTGTTGGTTCCGTCGCGCATAGCAATGGTCTTAGCACCCGCGCTCAGGACAATGTCGGGGTGCGTCCGATCACCGAAGCGTTTGAGCCCTCGCCATTCTCGCGCGCTGGTCCTGGCGTGCGCGGTGCGATCAAACCCGACTTTACCGACATTGGCGGTACGCTGATCTACGATGGCCCCACCGCCTCCCTCCAGGGCGGCGAAGTACGGCCCGAAGCCGGCGTGATGTCGCTCCACTACCGTCCTGTCGACCGGCTCTTCGCGGCGCGATCGGGCACATCCCATGCCGCGCCTCTCGTTGCGTTCAAGGCAAGCCAGATCCTGGCGCGCTTTCCCGACGCATCTGCCAACCTCGTTCGCGCCCTGCTCGCCACTAGCGCGGTCGCTCCGCCCGAGAGCGTTCGTCGCCTGGCTCTCCTGGGAGATACCGCTGGTCGAGCGCTGTTCGGTCATGGACGGGTCGATGCGGAACGGGCCGCCTTTTCCGACGATTCGCGGGTGATCCTCTATGCCGAGGATGAGCTCGCGATCGACCATTTCGCGGTCTACCAGATCCCGATCCCGGAGCTGTTCCAGACTGAACGGGGCCGCCGCACCATCCGTGTGAGCCTGGCTTTTGATCCGCCTGTGCGCCACAGCCGGCTCGATTATAATGGCGTATCGATGGGCTTCCGGCTCATCAGGGGCTGCGACCCCGACATGATCTTCGAGCATTTCCGGCGGCGTACAGCCGATGAAGCGCCGTTCCCTGAGATGGAAGCTCGCTACAACTGCAAGCTGCTGCCCAGTTCGACGGTTCGGGAAAAATCGAGCCTGCAATGTGCCAGTGTCAGCTTCTCACGCAATATCAGGGGCTATGGCGACAATTACTATCTCGTGGTGCGATGTGCCGGTGGCTGGGCTGGTGACGAGGGCCAGCAGGCCTTCGCTGTGACCGTTGAAATTTCGCACGAAGCCGAAGTGCCGCTGTACGAACGCCTGCGTCAACGTATCCGTGTCAGGGCATGACGGGGTTTTAGCAGGGACTCCGAACCCGCGGGGAGGCCGCGAGAGCCCTGTACGAGAGCAAGTCTGTGGTGCTGATGCCGATGATGGTGGCTATCCTGTTGCACTACGCTCATGATCGCCCAAACCTAGGCACGAAAATCTCTAACCGGCGCATGGCACATCGGCCAGCGATTCAGTCATCACCGAATTCCAACAGCGCTATCGTTCCTGACTTGTTCTGAGGGCGCCTGATGATAGTTTGTCGTTATGCGGCTGAACAACGTGACGGTAGAGGGCTATGACTATGCGACGCCTGTCGAGGATGCGCAGATCGATCAGGTCATCGATCTTGACCTCGGCGAGATTCCGAACGCCAAGGCCGTCATAGGCGGCCAGTTCTATCAGGATCTGGTCGACAACCGGGTCCAGATCGTGGAGCGTATGAACAGCGGCAGTCCGCGCTACCTTTGCTCGGAATGCCTCACGCCCGTCTATCTTGTGTCGACGCCGGATAAGCGGTTTTTCTTTCGGCATCGATCGGAGGAAGACGAATCCTGTTCCGCAAAAACCCGATCGGCACTGACGGCGGAAGAGATCACGGCGCGGAAATATCATGGCCTGCGCGAGAGCGCGCCGCACAAACATATCAAGAGCCTGATTGAGCGCAGCCTGAGGGCGGATATTGTCTTTTCTGACATTGCGGTTGAACGGAACTGGAAAGGCACCGATTCGAGGCGCTTCCGGCGGCCGGATGTTCAGGCCGCACATCCGCAAGGCAAGATCGCGTTCGAGGTGCAACTTTCCACGACCTTCCTCAGCGTAGTCGCCGGGCGCCGCTCCTTCTATCGAAGTGAGGGAGGTCTGCTGGTCTGGGTGTTTGGGTCTTTCGATGCCGGCTATCGACGTCTCACCACAGACGATCTGCTCTATTCCAACAATTCCAATATTTTCATCGTTGATGAGGAAACGACCGAACTTTCCGAACGGACTGGCATCTTCCACATTCGCTGCCATCATCGGATCCCGGTCAGGGACGGCGCGCAGGTTACTGATGCCTGGGAAGAGAAGGTGGTGGCCTTCGCTGACCTTACGCAGGACCGGGAGGGGCAGCGGCTTTTCCTGTTCGACTTTCAGGCAGCCGAGGCCGGATTGCGCGCAGCGATCCAGAAGGAGGCCGATGATGCCAAGGTCATGGCGATACGTATCGATCAGGCCGACCTCCACGAATTCTGGATGGAGCATGGCCGATCGTTTCGCCACACGCCGGAAAATCGTGCGACCTGGGAGCAATTGCGGGAACGATATGAACGTCGGGGGATAGATCTGCCCGAATTTCCCGACAGCCACGAAGCCACGCGAGTCATGCTATCCGCGCTCTACAGTGCGCGGGATGGAAAGCCGGTGGGTTACAAATTCTCCAAGCTGGTGCAGGTCGCGCATCAGGTCGCGGAGGCTTATCCAAGTCTGTTCATCGCTTTTTATAGCGCGGTCGATGCTTACGGTCATGTCGATCTTCTGAACAAACAGGATAGCAGCGGCAAATGGCGTGAGAGACTGAAGGGAGCCGAAGGGATATTCAGTCGTATCAAGCGCGACGATCCGGTGTTTCAGCCAGAGGACAGCGTCAGGACGTTGATGGATTTCCTGTTTCCTGAAATATCCGATCGTGTGGCAACGGCGGTAGAGCGGTATCGGGATAGCTTATTTTGAACGTAACAGGGAGTGATCGGGAGTGTTCTTTTCCGGAAATGACAAGAAGCAATATGCCGTCGCGGATGTCGGATCGGTTAAGGATTTAGGGAACGGCAGCGTACAGATATTTTTACGAAACTCGGATGAAGAAATCATCATCGACGAGGCACAATGGGACAGGGCCCTTGTCCGGACCCCTCAATCCTTTGTCCCCGCAGCTCCAGAGACATATGTGCTGGGAATTTGGTGGGCATCAGAAAACGAGGTCGGCGGATATTACAAGAAGGCAGTGATGGGCTGGTCAATCAGCGGTGACGGATATCTTCATCCCTGGACGGTGGACGGCGTGGATGATGGCCGCAATGATTTGCCTGCAATTCTTCAGCCCGACGGACAGGTGGAGGATCCAATCGACTGCCGATACGAAAATGTCACCGAATGGTATGAAGGGGCGAAGCGCAAAGCGCTGGAAATCGGCTATCATCATTACGCTCAGTTTTCGTGACCCGAAGGCGCCATCAGGCCTTCTCGTTCGATGAGGTGCGATCGGGGCTGGCCATGGGCCTATTCCAACGCAAAATGTATATCTCGCTGGCGGTCAGGCTGCTTCTTCCTGCTCCGAATCATTGCTGGCTTGGACAGGCTTGGTGAGCGCCATCGCGATCGCAGCTGAAACGGAGTTCGCCGCCGTCCTGACTGGGGCCGTTTTGAGATGAGCGTAGCGGGCCGTCGTCTGGACCTGGGTGTGGCCCAAAAGCTTGCCGATCATCGTCAGGTCTTCACCGAGTTCGAGCGCATCCGAAGCAAAGCTGTGACGTAGATCATGAATGCGTACATCCTCCAGACGTGCTCGTTTGCGGATGCGTCGCCAAGGGTGCTGCATGTCGGTCAAATGCCGCCCCTCGACATAGCCTGTGATGACATAAGGGTTCTTGTCGATTTTCTTGATGCCATCCAGGACCTCGAACACGGAATCGCCCACCGGCACGAGTTTGGCGCCTGTCTTCGAATCCGGCAGTCGCAGGACGCCTGCCTTGCGATCGACATACTCCCATTTGAGCGTCTGGATCTCGCCGAGGCGGCATCCGGTGAGCAGCAGGAGGCGAATGCAGTTGACGGCTTCAGGTTCGCTGGTCGCGTCACGTAAAACCTGTCCCAGGCGCGCGAGCTCATCTTCCGTCAAATAACGCTCGCGCTTCACTTCCTTGTATCGCTTGACCTTCCAGCAGGGGTTGGTTCCGTCAGTCAACACTTCCCAGTCGTTGGCGATCGTGAACATGACAGACAATACGCCCAAGGTACGATTGGCTTGATAGGGCTTGTCCTTCATCGAGGCGTGGAGAGCGACGATGTCGGCGCGGGTCACGTCGATCAGGCGATGTGACCCGAGCTTGGGATTGATGAACAATTCAACAGACCGCTTGTATTCGGCCTGTGTGGTTGCCTTGCAGTGGATGGCAACATGTTCGTCAAGGAAGCGCTGCCCGAATTCTTTCATTGTGGGCGAGGCCTTTTTGCGATCGCGGACGCTGGCCGGATCACCGCCCAACCGGACTTCCGACAAATGCTTCATCGCCTCGGTTCTGGCCTGGTCAGGGGTTAGGGCGCCATGAAGCCCGATATTGACCCGCCGCAGGCGCCCGCCGGCCCGGAACTGGGCGAGGTACATCTTTCGGCCGGTGGGATAGATGCGCAGGCCAAAGCCTTTCAGTTCATCATCCCACAGGAAGAATTCCTTGTCAGCAGGGGCGGCTGCATCGACCGCACGCTTCGTGATTTTGACCATCATCCACCTCGGCTTTTCCGGAACATCCGGAATCAAATCGGAATCAATCGGGAGGAAATTGCGTCGTTCCTGATCGTTCATCATCGTAAAGGGATGGCAAAAATAAATCAATAAAAACAGAAATATATGGTGCAATATCCATCGCTGGAGTAAGTCGTCCAAGACCGTGAAAATCGCCCCGTAGCTATCTCATAACCTGAAGGTCGCAGGTTCAAATCCTGCCCCCGCAACCACAACAGCCTGAAATACAAAACAAGATTGAGCCTCCTTCGGGAGGCTTTTTTCGTTTTACGCCGCTGCCCAACTGAGTAGCCCCTAGATTTCTGGACGCCTTCGATCCTAATTTTGAGGACAGGAGGCGACGATGAGGAAGCCCAATTTCAGTGATGAGTTCAAGCGCGATGCGTTGGCCCAGATCACCGAACGCGGGTATCCGGTAGCGGAGGTTTCGCAGCGGCTCTGGGTCAGCCCGCACTCGCTGTATGCGTGGAAGCGGCAGCTGGCGAAGGTGGTGTCGGGCGATGCTGGCAAGGACGCCGAGATCCGGCAGTTGAAGCGCGAGCTGGCCCGGGTGACCGAGGAGCGCGACATCCTAAAAAAGCCACCGCGTATTTCGCCAGGCATGCAAAGTGAGATACGCGTTCATTGCCGAGCATCGCAATCGCTTTGGCGTGCGAGCAATGTGCCGCTGCCTCGCCGTGCAGCCCAGCGGTTTCTATGATTGGCAAAAGAGCCCGCTGAGCCGGCGGGCTCGGGAAGATGCCCGACAGACCGATCTGATCCGCAAAGCTTGGAACGACAGCGGCAAGGTCTATGGCTACCGCAAGCTCCACGACGACCTGCTGGATCACGGCGAGACCTGCTGCCCCAACCGCGTTGGGCGGTTGACCAGGCTGGCGGGCATCAGGGCACAGGTCGGCTATAAACGCCGGCCTGGCAGCAACGGTGGCAAACCTTCCCTGGCGGTCGACAACACGCTGGATCGCCAGTTCGACGTGGCTGCGCCAGACCGGGCCTGGGTGACCGACATTACTTACATCCGCACCCTGGAAGGCTTTGCCTATCTGGCTGTCGTAATCGACCTCTATTCCCGCCGCGTGGTGGGTTGGTCGATGCAGAGCCGACAGACCACCGATGTGGTGCTGCAGGCGCTGCACATGGCGGTATGGCGGCGCAAGCCGAAGCAGCGGGTGCTGATCCACTCCGATCAGGGTTCGCAGTTCAGCAGCATGGACTGGGCAGCGTTCATCCGGGCCCACAATCTTGAGCACTCGATGAGCCGGCGCGGCAATTGCCATGACAACGCTGTTGCCGAGAGCTTCTTCTCCTCGCTCAAGCGTGAGCGCATCCGGCGACGAACCTACAAAACCCGCGAGGAAGCCCGGCAGGACGTGTTCGATTAAATCGAGATGTTCTACAACCCGGTGCGTAAGCAGGTCAGGAACGGGATGCTGTCGCCCCTCGAGTTCGAACGGCAGCAGATCTTGAAAGCGGAAGGCGTCCAGAAAACTAGGGGCTACTCAAGATCCTGGAATCCTACGTGACCAAGACCCGCGACAAGTCGGCTGCTCTGCGGTTAATGAGGAAGGCCCTGAAGCGGCATGGCCGGGTGGAAGCGATCATTACCGACGGTCTCAGATCCTATCCCGCAGCCATGCGAGCGCTGGGCAATGAGGGGCGCCGCGAAATGGGAAGGCATCTCAACAACCGGGTCGAAAACTCCCACCTGCCGTTCCGACGAGAAGAGCGGGCGATGCTGCACTTCCGGCAGATGAAGTCGCTACAGAAGTTCGCCTCAGTCCACTCCTCGATCCACAATCACTTCTCGAAGGAACGCCATCTCGTCGATCGCCAGACGTACAAACTTCGCCGCTCGGCCGCCTTGGCCGAGTGGCAGAACCTCGTTGCCTGAGCTGCGGCGCTGGTAAGGGCGGACTCAGCCTAGTGGAGACCGTTTTGCATCCGACTGACAGCTCCTGCCAGGGCTATCGGTCTGCGCATTGCCCTCTGACCCGGCCCGTTCCGCCTGCCTTCACAACGCGGCGAGCGCGCTGGCAACGAGGTGGGACAGGTCGCCATCAGGCGCGAAACCGGCGCGCTCGGCCGCCGGGGTTTCGAGCGGGGGCTGCGCGCCGAACATGGCTTCGAGCGCTGTGTCAGGCTCCCAGGAAACGAGGTTCGGCTCGACGCCGCATTGCCGCGCGATTTCGGCGGCAAGATCGCCCATCGCGATCCGCAGGGCCGGCAGCGTGACCGCGCGGGTCGGCGGCAAGAGCGCGGCATCCAGTGCCAGGGCGTGGACGAGGTTGGCGGCGCAGCACGTGATTGACTGCGCCCAGATCGTGGCTCCGGCGGAGACCGGGCAGATGAAGGGCTCACCTGCCTTCAGCGCATGGAACAGGTCGCTGATGAAGGCTGATTTGAGGCCCGAGGGGCCTTTGGGGCGCGCGAGAATGCCGGGGAGGCGCACGGTTACCCCCTCGATCAGGCCGCGATTGGAGAACATCGCCACCGCCTGCTCCATCATCGCCTTGTGCCCGCCGTAAATCATCTTCGGGACAAGCGGGGTCGCATCGTCGACATGCGCGGGAAGGGGATCGCCGAAGACCGCGATCGAACTGGCAAAGACCACGCGCGGGCGCACGCCCGTTTCTGCCACCTCGAGCAGCAGATCGTACATCGCATCGACATTGATCCGGCGCGAGGCGGCGGGATCGGCCTCCGCCGCGCCCCCGGGCACCGTGGCAAGGTGGATCAGGGCCTTGCAGCCATCCGCCAGCGCTGCAGCCCGGACCGAGGCTTCACCGAGATCACCCGCGATGGCGCGGGCACCGGCTGGAATGCCACCCGCTACGGTATCGATGCCCACCACACCATGGCCCGCCGCAAGAAGCTGCCGGACGAGCGCTCGCCCGACAAAACCGCCTGCACCTGTTACCACGATCGTCATGTCCGGTCTGCTCCTCGCGCAAGTTGCTGCGAGACGCATGCCACATCATCGGAACTGGTGCGCACCGGATTCCGCTGCGCGCAGGTCGAGCAGGGGATAGAAACGGAACTCGGCGCCTCTGCCCGTGAAGCTTGGCGGCGCGGGATCGTGGAATACCACGGTTCCGGCTGGGTCCAGCACTTCGACATCAAGCCGCGCGGTTGCCTCGGTGTAAGTGGCGCCGACCACCGAGTAGGTGTCGTTTTCGGTCACGTGCATGGCGCGATAGTCGTTCACGGCGTCGAACTCGAAGCGAAAGTAGCCGCCCGCATCGGTCTTGGCCGTGCGCCGCGCGATCTGCGCCAAGCGCGGATCGGTGGTGCCTTCTCCAACGATCCGGACCATATGATCCGGCGCAGGCTCGCCATCGGCATCGAGGACATAGCCGTGGAATATGGGCTTGCTGCCAAGGCCCTCGGCAAGCTGACCGGCGAGCCTGGCAAAGCTCGCCACCTCGCGTTGCAGATCGTGCGCGCGATGGGCCCGCTGCTCGGCGAGCGAGGCTGCTGCCTCGTCGCGCTCGGTTGCTGCCAGCCGCTTGGCTTCGCGCCGCTGCGACTGGGCAAGGCCGGTAATCAGCGCCTCCTGCAATTGCAGCATCTGCGGGGCGATGCGGGCAATCTGGCCGAACACGCTGTCGATCGCTGCCTGCTGGTCTGCGGCGGTATGGCGGGGGCCGGATTGCGAAAAGGCCTTCATGCTCTCTGCGTTGAAACGCGCCATGATCGTTCTCCGGTGTTCAGGGTTGGGGCATGAACGCCTTCTTGGCGCCCGTCGCGAGGTGGCTTTCGATGCCGTGATCGTCGCCGCACATTTCCTTGCAGAACGCGGTGCCGAGCACGAGGTTGTGCGCAACCGCTCGTTCGATGCCGTTCGCCTTGAGGCAATGGGTCGATTGGTTGCTGTCGGCCGTATTGAGGATCCCGAAGCTGAGCACCGAGAAGAACGCGCGGCCCCAGGTTTCGGCGAGGCGGTTGTCGCTGATGCGCACCGACGATCCTGCAGCGACCAGATCGGCCACGGCGACGCGGCCATCGACATGGTATTCGAACTGGTTGTCGCAAGCGGAGACATCGTCGAGCGAAAGCAGCAGGACCGAACTCAGGTCCGCGCCCTTGGGTGCCGAGCGCATCAGGAAGCTCACCTGACTATCGTTGAACGCCAGCTTGCCCGTGGGCAGGCGCGGCCAGATGCCCTTGGTGAAGACGCCAAGTCGCGCCATGGTGCAAGCATCGACGCCGAGGTTGTAGCCCATCGCTTCGGCCACCTTGAGCACGGCCGCGAGCAGCAGGCCGAGCGTCCATTCGCGGCTCACGCCGAAGTTGGCGACGAAAACCGTGCGGGCCATCGGGTCGGTGACCTTTTCGGCCATGGCTTCGCTGAGGAAGCGGTTGTCGGTGATCGCCATCGGCCCGGCGCCGAGCAGGAACAGGGCCCGGCCGAGCGGTTGTTCGACCTGATTGCCGTGGATGCGCAGCTGGCCACCAGCTTGGCGAGCGCGTGCCGAGCCTTCGGCCATCATTGCCTTTGCATGGCCATACTTGGCCGTGCCGGGCAAGTTGAGCGTGAGCGCGAGCCAGACGTGAATGCCCGCGCGGATGCCCTCCTGCGCCGCTTCGGCGGGCTCCTCGCCGGGCACGCCGTTGGCGCGGATCACGTTGCGTTCGATCGTGAGGCCATCGGCCACCAGCACGAACACCCCGCAGACCGGCGTGAGCCAGTCCCGGCCGTTGTGTTCGATCACGTTGCCCTCGATCACCAGATCGGTGGTCAGCGCGAGCGATATGCCGCCATAGCCGAGAAACAGGATCATCGCCGATTTCGGCTGAGCGACCGTGTGGCGCAGGCAGTGGGCGATGCGGTTCCCGGCAATCCTGAGATCGTGAACCGTGACCAGTTCGAGGCCGGTCTTCAGGCTGAACCCGAAGAAGCGGACCACCGCGATCCCGTTGGCTCCGTGCCTGGCAATCACGTTGTCGGCGATCTCGATCTCGTAGAGGTCGCCCGCTGATACAAAGCGCACGGGGCCATCGCCGTTGTCCGGCGGGACGCTGCTGTCGGTGGGATCGCAGGGGGCGCAGGGGTCTTCCAGGTCGATATCGGGAATGTCGGAACCATCCGGGTTCTGCTCGTCGATCCGCCGGATGCTGCCGAGCGTGATGCCGTTGCCCATGCCGCCGACGATGACGTTACCGCGCACCAGCACGTTGACACTGCCGCCGCCGAGCTGGATGCCGCCGCGCGCCGCATCGGCATCTTCGGCTCGGTCCGGCGCGGCGCGCTTGTGGAAGATCCGCTCGAGCGCAGCGGGGAGCGGTTCGATGATGTTGTCCTCGATCTCGATCGCCTTGCCTTCGGCATAGACGGCGGTCCAGGGCGAGAAGTCCTCACGCGCATCGCGGAACTGGATCAGGCAGTCTGCAAGGCGCAGCGCCTTGCTGGCGCGCGCGGCGACCACGGGGCCGTTGCCGCCTTCAAGTGCCAGCGCTTCAACGCAGATGTCTTCGCTGCGGGTGATGGTCACCGCAGTCGATCCGTCGCCGGTTTCATCGGGCGCGACGATGCGCGAGCGCGGGCCGCAGCCGTGGATGGTCACGTTGCGCAGGCCGTCGATCACCACGGCCTCGCGGAATGTGCCCGGCAGCACGCAGACGGCCCCGCCGCTGGGCGGCAAAGACGCGAGCGCGGCGGCAATCGTATCGAACATGCCGAAGCTCTCGATGCCGTCGCCGACGGTGACCGTGCAGCAGCCGCGAATGCGGGTGAGCGGCAGAAACGGCGGGCGGCAATCGTCGATCAGCACGCCCGTTGCGCTGCCGGCGGCCGTGCCGGTCCATTCGATGAGTCCCAGGGGCGCGAGGTAGCGCCGGATGCCGTTCGGCGCCGCGCCGCTCGGCAGCGCCAGTTGCCACGGCACGATCGCGGCAGGGGCCGCCGGGCGGGCCGCGATGATCCAGTGATCGCCGGGGCGCAGCGGCGCGCCATTGAAGGTGACGCTGAGGCCGGTGTTGCCGAGCTTGGTGGTCGCGACGGGAATCGCGGCGGGCGAGGCAAGGTCGTCGCCCCGGTCCCACACGCGCACGTAGAGGAAGTCGTCGTCGGGATCGGCTGGATCGTTGAACTGCGCCTTGTCGCCGCGTCCGGTCCAGTTGGCAAAGCCTTCGGACGCCAGCAGCGGGGTGTCGATCTCGAAGGTCTGATTATCAGGATCGTAGCTGACGAGGACCTTGCACAAGTGCCCGGCCACTTCGGACACGCGCTCACCGTTGGGCAGGGCGGCGGACCACGGCAGCAGCTCGACGACCATGTCCTTGAGCGGCCAGTGCGCCGCATCGCGCGGCAGGGTCAGCAGCTTGAGCAGGACGTTCTGCCCGCCTTTTGCGGAGATCTTCGCGCGGTAGAGCGGGGCGGCATTGTTGAAGCCCCAGGTGTAGTGGCCGGCATCGACCATCTGGACGCGGATGGCCTGATTTTCCGCGCCGAGATAGCCGCCCGGCTGCGGCGGGGAGCACAGATCGCCGACGGTGACCGGCGCGGTGAAGCCCACGGTCAGCGTTGCGGTCGTCGTCATCTCCATGTCGGGGGCGATGGTGCCCATCTGCGCGAAGCTGGCGAGCGCGGCGGCCCAGGCAGCGGGGCAGGCGGTGCCGGTTACACCGGACATGACGTGGATCCGGCGCATCGTGCGCCAGCGCGCGGAGGTATCGGGTCCGCCGAGCGCGACTTCGAACAGTTCGCTGTCTTCCACCGCAGTGACCGGCTGCTGCCAGGCTTCGATCCACACGAGATCGGTGCGTTTGACGCCCGGTGCGGGCGGCGCGGGGGCGGCGGCCTTGTCGAAGTTGAGCCAGTCCTTCTGCTCGAGGAAATGCTCGCTTCCCGCAGTTTCGAGCCGCAATCCGCCGAGGTAGAGTTCGCCCGGGGTCAGCGTGAAATCGAGCTTGCCGCCGCTGACCGCAAAGCCCGCAGGGAGGAAGCCCGCACCCGGCGCGCCATAGGCTCCGATGGCGTGGATGCGAGTGCGCCGCAGCTCCTCCGCTTCGATCGAAGAGGCTTCGTTGAAATCGTCATCGGTCAGCACGCGGCCTTGCTGATGGCGGACCCCGGCGTACTGCTTGCGCTGGTCCCCCAGCTGCCGCGACAGGTCGATGGTCGACATCTCAGTTCTCCACGATCACGGCCGGCAACCGGCCAAAGGGCATGTATTCGTCGATCTTGGCGCGCAGGCCGTCGAGCCGGACGGGGCGGCGCTCACCCGCCCAGGCGCCGATCTCGCACTGCTCCTCCGATCCGCGCTGGATCTGCGCCGGCGCGTTGGGCGAAAGCTCTGCGTAGGCGGGATTGCCGAACCGGCGCGAGGCGAACAGGCGCTGCAGATCGGCCACTTCGTGCGATTCATACGGGTGCGGCACGCGCGAGCCCGGCCCCCGCGCGGAAAAGCGGAAGCAGCCGGATTGGAGATCGGTGACATCGGCGCGGGCGGCGATCAGGACATTGGTGGCATCGAGCTTTTCGACATCGAGCGCGAGGGCATTGATCGCCGCGCCGATCACAGTGCAGTTCGTCATGGTCACCGCCGCGCGCGGGGCGACAATTCCGGTCGCGCCGGTCTGGCCGGCATCGACGATGCAATTGCGCAGGATCAGCCGGTCGAGCGAGGCACCCGCGCCGCTGAGGACAATGCCGGGGAGAATGCAGTTTTCGATGACGAGTTCATCGAGGGTGCCTGCCACGACGAGGCCACATGGCGGGATCGCGCCGCCGCCGCCATCAAGGCCGCCGGGATCAAGCGTGCAGTACCGTAGCGAGACCCTTGCGTAGGAACCCTCGAGCCGCAACTGGCCCGAAAGCGCGCCGATCCACAGCCCGTCGATCACCAGCGCGCGGTTGTTGCCCGCCGCGCCGAGCCTCCAGTCGGCGGCGAGGCGCACATAGGGCCTCTCCTGCTCGCGCGCGCGGATCGTGAGGTCGGTGATCGCGGGCTGATTGGGCGGATTGTCGAAGGTCGTGCTGTCGGACAGTTCGAGCACCCCGCTGGTCGGCACTCCGGCGGCGGTTGCACGCTGGGCCCAGAGCGCGGTCGCCGCAGTCCGCGCGGTGCGCCGGCCGAAGGCGCCCGCACCAATCGGCGCGCTCATGCCGGTGGTATAGCGCGCGCGCAGGTCTGTGGGCGGCGCGGCGCCGGGATCGAACAGCATGCGGCCGCGTGCCGGATCGAACAGCAGATCGATTCCGGCGGGCGCGCTGCTGTTCCAGTCGCCGAGGTCTGCCGCGCGCATGGCTGTGCGCGGGACGGGCGCGGCGCCCTTGAGGCCGAGCGACACCGCATCCTTGAGGACCACTGCGCCGCTGTCATCCGTCAGCGTGAGCGCAAGGATCTGCGCAAAGACGCCCGCGCCGGTCAGCACTGTGCCCTGCGGCAAGCCGGCGAGCACGCGCTGCAGCCCCGCGCGCGTGGCAAAGCGCTGTCCCGCGATCTGGCCGAGGCTTTTGGCGCAGGCGCGACGGGTGGCCTGGCTGGCGATCAGGGCGGTGCTGCGGACCCACCCGATGACGGCATCGCCGATTTCGAATGCTTCCTCGTTGTAGAGGCGGCACTCGATCACGCGGGGGAGTTCGCCTTCGGCTGCGGTGCGCCAGGCGCTCCAGTCCGTTCGCGCCAGCCCCCGGGCGAACAACGGCACATCGCGTCCGCTGGGGTCGAAGCTGTAGCCATCGCGGGTGCCGGCAAGGTTCTTGACGAGCCGGGGCGTGACATCGCGGAATTCGACGAGCGTCAGCCGGTGCAGGTGAAAGCCCAGCACGGGGATGCCGCGCAGGCCAAGCCGATCGTGCGGACGGCGCATTTCCGGGGTGTAGTGGAATTCATCGAAGGCACCGCCGGTGAGCAGCGCGCCGCGCACCGAGCGCAGATCGGCAAGGCCGCCTTCGGGCGTGCCGGTCACCCTGCCGGGCGCCGCGGGGCCATCAAGGCCGTGCCGATTGCGGGCAAGGCGGCGGAATTCCTCGACCAGCTTGGCATCCCACCCGGCGATATCGTCGCAAAGCTGCTCCAGCACCGCGAGGGTGCCTTTGCGGCGGCGGTAGTAGATCGTCTTGGCGACATCGCTGCGCCGCCCGCGCGGATTGAGTGCGGAGACCAGCCGCGCGGCGACCAGCTCGGCGATGTAGGGGACTGCCCAGTCGTCCGCGAGTTCGACGAACATGTCGTCCCACAAGCGGTCCTGGCTGCGCTTCATCACCGCCGCCTGGCTGGCGAAGGCCCGCAGCAGCGCGCGCAGGGCCGAACCGCCTTCGGTCTCGTCCGCCTCGCGGATGGCGGGGGGCACCCAGTCCCACAGCCGCTCGGTGTAGTATTCGCGGTAGAAGTCGCGTGCGGTTCCCATGTCGAGCCCTATCCTGCCAGTCGGCCGTTGACGCGCACGCCGCCGCCCGCAAAATCGAAATAGGCCCCGGCGGCGGGCACGCGCGCGACATCGCCAAACGGGGTTCCATCGAAGCTCAGCGCGCGCAGCGCTGTGACGCCGGGAACGTCCATGATCGCCTTGATCACCACACTGGCGAACAGCGTGCTGTCCGGTCCCAGTTGCTCCGGCCGCAGCAGACCGCCGGTGCCGGGGAGGCCCGCCGGGGCGAACAGCGCCTTGCCGACTGCGGCGGCGACCGCATCGGCCACGTAGTCCGGCGAAACCGTGATATCGACGTCGAGCCGGGCGGATTGGGCGGCGGCGCTGATCACAGTGATCGGCGCATCGTCTTCCGCAAGCGCGCGCAGCGCCGCGCGGATCGGCGCGGCAAGCTGCGGATCGCCGATGTAGCGCACCACGGCGGCCGGGCGCTGACCGATCTTGTCCCACGCCCACACCGCGCGGGCCGCGCGCACGCCGAATGTCTGCGCCGCAGCCGCCGCGATATCGACGAGCGAGATCGCACGCCCGAGGAGGAGCGCCGAGGCCGGGCCGCGCGTGCGGATCTCACCAGCGGCTTCGGCATCGGCGCCGCCGAACGCGGGCAGGACGTTGCGCACGGAGCGCAGCTTGGCGATCGGCCGGGCGAGTTGCTTCACCGAATCCGCCGGCGGCACCGCCGATCCGGCGCCGAAGCGATAATCGGCAACGACTTGCGCGCCCGTCGGCAAACGCATCGCGCCGCCGAAGTCGATATCGGTCTCGCCATCCGCAGCGTGCCGCACGACGTAGACCTGCGCGTCGGCAGGCTGACCGTAGAAGCTACTGGCCTCGCGCCACGCCACCCCGCCGACATGGATGACCAAAGTGCTGACCCGCCCGGCGGCGTTCGCGGCGGCAAGGTAAGTCAGCGGCTTCTTCCTGAGCCGGAAGCTCTGGAGCGGCAGGGCAGCGTTGCCCGTGCCGATCACCTCGCCGTGAACGCTCTCGCCCCGCGTGGCGAGGAAGGTATTGCCATACAGCGTCACCGGCTGGACGAGCTGCTGCGGCCAAACCGGCGTATCGGACAGGGCTGCCGAGCGCGAGGCCGCATCGAGCGTGCCGCTGGTGACCACAGCCTCGCCGTGCGTATCTTCGAGCGCGAGGTGCGTGACCGCCATGCGCGGCGGATCGACGAGACCCGGCATGTGGACCGGATCGCCGCTGGCGAGCGTATCCTTGAGCGGCGCATGGAGCGTGGCGGCATCGGCCATCGCGTAGTGGACCACCAGCCCCGGCAGATCGGCTTCCGCATAGGGGAGGGCGCTGTCCAGCGTGATGGTCGTCGTACCGGCCATGACGGCTGGGCTGACGAGCTTGCTGACCTTGTTGTCGCTGTCGGTCAGTGTGCTCGTCAATCCGGCCAGCACGGTGAACTGCGCCTCACTGGTGCTGATCACACGGCGGGCGGTGAGGACGCCCCCGGCCTCGAACGCAACGATGTCGCCGGCCCGGATCGGCACGCGCGCCTCAAGCGCCAGCGTCGCGCCTGCAAGCACCGCCGGATCGCCCGAAACCGCTGCATGTTTCCACACCCCGCAGCGGGCGCCGCCGCGCAGCAGCCGGGTGTTGGCAAAAGTCGCGCCAGTGGGCGGCGTGACTGCGGCGGCAAATTCCACGAAGGTGACCGCGCGGCGGATGCGCAGGGCCATCGCGGCGGTCTGGGCGATGCGGGTGGCGACCAGTCCGCTCGGGGCCGCGATGACCACCAGCGTGCCGCTGCCCGCGCGCAGCGAGCTTGCCACGACGGGCAAACCGGTGAGCGGTGAGGGCAGAGCGCTTGCCGGAACGCGGTCCACCGCGAGCCGGTTGATGCGCGGTTCGACTGTTTCGGACTGTTGCGCCTCGAACACTTGCGGCGGGCTGCCTGCAAATGCGCCCGAGCGGAATGCCGTGCCTTGCGGAATGGTGACGGGGCGCACGCCATCTGCCTGCGCCGAGAGCCAGACCGATGCGCTAAGACCGGGGCGGGGCTTGTAGCCTAGCAGACCGATCAGCGCCCGAACCTGCGCCGGATCGCTGGCCGTGCCGAGATAGGCGGCATTGCAGGTCTGCATGTCGTAGAAGCTGGTGACGTCGCCCATGTAGGCGAACATTTCGGCGAGCATGATGCCGAAATCGGCGCGGTCGCGCGCACGCCATGCATCGAGCAGCGGTTCGCGGCCGATCGCGCCGAGCAGCGACGTCCGCCAATCCGCAAAGGCGCCGATGGCGCGCAGGATCGCCGGCAGGCCTGCCGCAATGGCCAAGCCGGTGCAATCGTGGGTGTCACACGTGCAGGCCATCAGGCGCCCCCTTCCATGATCAGCCGCACCGCGCCGCGTTCGGGCAGCGCGCGGCTGTTGGTCACGCGGACGAGCTCGCTCAGCCCCACTGGCAGCGTCAGTTCGTCAAAGCTGCGCCATTCGAAATAGCCGGGGCGGCGCACGCGCATCGCCTCGACCCCGCGGACCCCGGGAACGCCTTGCAGTGCGGCTATCAGCGCCGCGCGCGAAAGTGGCATGCCGAATGTGAAGTTGTCCGGATCGAAGAAGCCGCCGCCCTGACCCGCCGTGCCGAACAGTGCGGCGAGCGCCGCTTCCTCCACCTCGCCGCGATAGGCATTGGCGGCAACGCAGAGCCGGATTTCGAGATCGAAATCGGCGTAGCGCGGTTCCATCAGCTTGACCTCGCGCCCCGCCTGCCGGGTGCGGTTGAGCAGGAGCATGAGATTTTTGCGCAAACCTGCTGAAACGATGGTGGTTTCGTGCGGATCGGGCGTCACGAAGATCGTCGGCCAGCTGCCGGTCCAGCGGCTTGTCGCACCTGCTTTCTGGACGGCGGGGTCGCGCTCGGCGATGCGCGCATAGTCGTCCGGCTGGACCGCGCGGTGGGTGATCGCACGGAACGCCTGCGGGGCGTTGGTGCGGATGGCCTGCGCGGTTTCGGGATCGCGCCCGCCAGTGCCGGCCAGCGGATTGTTGACCGAGAGGACGCCGGCAACCGCGATGGGCAGCACGGTCAGCGTATCGGGCGCGACATTGCCCCGGCTGCCGTTGCCAAGGCGGTAGCGGACGGTGAAGCGGCTTCCCGCCGCCGGAGCCATGCCGAATTCGCCATCACCGAAGCGCAGGGTCGTGCCTTCGCCGGTGGCATAATCGATCAGTTCGGTGACCTTGCCGAAGCGTTCGAAGCCGACGACGCGGCGGTAGAGCCCGTCTTCGAGCGTGAACAGCGCGTCGTCGGGCTCCGCCGTGGTTTCGCCGACCAGGCTGGGCCGCCATTCCCACTCCGCCTTCTCGTCTTCGCACAGCACTTGCACTTCAGGCCGGAGGGCGCCGGACTTGTCCGCATGCCACACCAAGGGCGTCTCGTCCGATCCGGCGAGCGAAAACAACGTCTTGACCCGCGCCGCCAGATCGGCGGCACTGCCCGGATCGGAGTAGCAGACGGTGCTGTCAGGCCCGACCCGCTCGACCGCCACCGGCAGGTGGGCGTCGGGATCGGCCGGATCATCGGACGGGCCAATGCGGAAGCGCGTCTCGTGGTAGGCACCGGCGGTGGCGGGCAGGAGATTGGCGCGCAGCACCAGCGTTTCGAGATCGAGATCGAACGGCGCGGGCGTATCGAGCTCGAGCCGGGTGATCGGCGCGGCGGTCAGCGGATCAACTTCGTCGCGCGCGTCCTTCAGCCGCACCACCAGCCGGCGCTCAGGGATGTCGGGTGAGGGCGGGCGCGTCAGCAGCAGCACCCAGCGGCCCTTCGGATCGATGGCGTTATCGGGCTGCAGCTCGGTCTCGTGCGCGCCCGTGATTGTCAGTTCGGTCGAGCCGGCAAGGAGGCAGGTGTCGTTCTCGTCCCAGATATAGGCGGGGATTTCGTTGCGCGCGGGATCGATCGCAAACTTCGTGGGGGGCGTGGGCGGCAATGCAATCGGGCGATCCGCGAGCCCTCGGCCGATCTCGAACACCAGTTGGCGCTGCGCATCGGTGATCGCGGTGCCCGCATCAATAAAGCCTGCAGCAGAGGCCTGAACGTCGATCCACGCAAATGCGCCCGCCCCGTCGTCGAGCGGATAGTCGACCAGCCGGGCGAGGTGGCGCAGCGAACGGCGCTGGCTGGCCTGATCGAGCCGTCCTTCGCGATTGAGCCGGTCGTTGGCATAGGCGAACTCGTCACCCAGCGCGGCCGTCAGTTCGAGCACCATCATGCCGATATCGGCTTCGAGGCGGTCCTGCCATTCCGGGTAGCGCTGCGCGGCAAAGTCGGTCAGGGCGCGGCGGAAGCTCCAGAAATCGCGCGCGCGGTAGTCGACCGGGAAATCGATGCGCTCGTCAGGAGGGCAGGGGCGAGGCTCCGTCTCGCAATCGAGATCGCTGTCGCAGGCGGCCTTGAAGCTGAAGCGGACGTTGTTGAAGTAAGGATCGATGACCGGACTATCGATGCGCAGGCGGTAGTCGCCGAACCCGCCGGGCATGGCGGTGAGGAACTGGAGCACCGCGCGGCCATCGACCGGCGGTGGCAGCGGGGAGACGCTCTGGAGCACCGGCACGCGCGCCGGATCGACGGCACCGATCGCCTCGATGTGAATGTCGTCCACCGGCAACGCGGCCAGTTGCGCGGCCACTGGGGCGGGCAGCACATCGTGCTGGAGGAACACCGTCAGCACGGTCTGCGAGGGTGAAACCGCGATGAAATCGATGCCCGTCAGCGTGGTCGAGGCACGCAGGAGATCGGCGCGGTCGATGCTCATGGCGTCACCCGCAAGTTGAGATAGCGCCGCTGGCCGAGCACTTTCACGCCGTAGCCGATGCGCACCAGGAGCGCGGCATCATCGGCGCGGACGGTGACTTCGGTGACGGTAATCACATCGCCCAGCCACTTCGTCAGCGCCTGGTAGATCGTGGCCTGCGCCAGCGTTGCCGCCACTTCGCCGCCTGGCGCAAAGACCATGCGCTTCACTCCGCAGCCGAAATCGGGTCGGTTGATCCGCTCGCCCGGCGCGGTGAGCAGCACCTGCATGACGAGCTGTTCGACATGCGCATCGAAGTTCTGCTCCTGCGCGAGCCGCCCGCGCGCGGGATCGACTGCCAGCGGATAATGCAGACTGGTGAACGGCGGCTCGGCCATCAGGCGTTCCTCCTCATGATCCGCTCGCGCGCGGCTGGACGGCGACAACCGAAACCGGCCCCTGCGGCACCTGATCGCCGGCAAGGCAGAGGCCGACGCTGTCTTGCGCAAGGGTTGGCTGGCCGCCGACGGTGGTGCGCAGGTTGACCGTGATCCACTGCACCGAGAGGCACGGATGCGGCACGGTGCCCACTCCAACCGGGATCTGGAACGGGCAGCCGGCAATCGTGAACACGTCGCTCGCCAGCGCGAGCGGCGCGCCGGCCTTGGCGCGGGTGTTGGCGGATGCGACCGCGACAGAGCCGCCGTGCGGGCATTGCAGCGTCGAGGCGGTGGTGAGGAGGGGTTGTGCCATGCGCTGGTGCCCTCACATCACACTGAACGCGCCGGAATTGACCGACACGCCGCTATCGCTGACTTCGACCTTGCCGACACTTCCCGCCGACTGCGAGACGACGCCTTCCGCGCCCACGCTGTGGGTGGCCTGGCCAGCCTCGGTCACAACCTTGTCGCTCCAGGTCGTGCTCGCCTCGGTGTTGTTCTTGAGCACGACTTCGCCGGAGCTGTCGTCAATGGTGAGGCTGACGGACGCCGTGACAATCAGCTTGATATCAGGCGAGGTGGCGGCTTGCGGCAGCTGGTCCTTCGACCAGTAACAGCCGGTCCAGATCGGGCGGGAAACCTTGCCGCCTTCAAATTCGACCCAGACCCCGGCCCCCACCGGCGGAATGAAATACATGCCTACACCCGGCCCCGCATAAGGCACGCAGGGCATCGCCCAGACGCTGGCATCCCCCAGCACGGCAGGGCAGGATACCTGCAGACGCCCGCAGTTTTCCGGGTCCTGATTGTCGATCACGATGCCGGCATACTTGCCCCAGACGTGGTCGCTGTGGGCTTGCTGGAAGGCGATGAAGGGATCGGTCAGCATGGGTCAGTTCCAGCCGTTGCGCACCAGCGTCACCGTCATCAGGTGATCGTTGGCATCGATGGAATGGGCAACGCGGGCGACGAGGTATTTGCCTGAATGCCGTTTGCCGGCACCGTGCAACTCGGCGACGGTGTGGGCCCGCACGACCTGCTTGAGCCGCCGTTCGCGCACCGCCAGCGTGGCAGTCACGAACCAGCCTTCCTCGATCAGCGCGGCTTCGCTGCGGGCGATGAGATCGCCGGCATCGTCCACCGGATGGGTCAGCCGGGCGCGGCGCGGGCTGGTGACGATGTCCGCGAGCGCCTTTGCCGCCATTGGCGCGAGCGGCGAGCGATCGACACTGCCGTCCATATCTGCGGCGGCGAAGATATCGCGGCCCGCAGCATCGGTCGCGACGACGCGCTCGGCATCCCACTCGATCACGGCATCATCGATGTTGCGCTCGCTGCCCGCCAGGTTGAACACCACTGCCGGGGCCTGATCGACCGGCGGGCGGACGACATTGGCAGATGCGAGCGTGGTCTTCGGATCGTAGGTGATCCAGAACCAGCAGCCGTTGCGGCGGGCGAGGCGGCGCAGCAGGTGCAGATCGGATTCGCGCTGGACGAGCGCGTTCTTGGTCTCGTCGTGTACCACGCTGGTCGGGAGCACGATCCGGTCCGGCGCGATGCCGGCCTTGCCCAGCAGTTCCAGAATCGCGTCATCGTCGGTGGTCGAAGGCCAGACCTTGACGGTCACCTCGCGCGCCATCGCGATGGTGGCATCGCCGCCGACGACATCGAGCGTCGACCCATCGCCGCCGGTGACGACCGAGAGGCGCTGGCGGGTCACCGGGCCGCGCACCAGGATCGCGGTGGTGCCGCCATCGACGACGCGCACGGCAAGCTCGGCCTCCGGCCCCAGCCGGTCCTCGCTGACAAGTTGCAGATCGCCGTCTTCAATCGCGATGTCGTAGGACAGGACGAATGTCGTGCTCGCGCCGACTGCTTCCACGACTTCGACCCGATCCGGCTGGACGAAGCCGGGATCGCTGGTGCCGCCGGGCAGTACTTCGCATCCGAGTGCCACGCGCGCATCACTCCTACCGCTTGACCGGAATCTTGACTTCGCGAAGCTCGCTCAGGGCCTCGGCCGTCATCGTGTCGTTGATCTCGCCAAGCCGCCAGAAGCCGGCCGGGTCGCTCAGGTAGAGCGCGGCGAGATGATCGGGCCGCTCGCCCTGCCGTCTGAGGTGCCGCCCGCGCAGCGCCTGCGCGGCGGGCGGGGCGGGGGGCACGGCTTCGACCGTGCGGCCGCGCGCATCGGTGGTGAGCACCGTGGGCAGATCGGCGTAGCGGCTCTTGGGATCGAACAGGGTCATGATCGCGCTCCGGCCCCTTAAAGTGGCAACATGCCGACGATGGATTCGACGGCATTGGCGAGGTTCGCGGTGGCGAGGACTTCCTTCTGGCCACGCGTGAACTTGTAGCAAGCGACTGCCAGCGCGGCGGCGGCGCCGGTTGCCGGATCGCCGGTGACCTGCACCAGATCGTTCTCGGTCAGCACCTGCACGCCGATCGTCGCTTTCGCGCGGATCGGGTAGAGCGTCGGCGAGAACGCCTGCTCGTCGATCGAGAGCGACTTGATCCGCACCGGCACGATGCGTCCGGGCCCCCAGAAGAACAGCACGATCGGCGCGTCACGGCGTTCGAGCGCGGGCTCGAGACTGGCACCGCCGCCCACTTCGATCCCGCCCGCTCCGATCGAGACGCTGACCGAGCCGAGCAGATTGCCGAGCAGGCTGTCGCCGGGCGGGTACATCAGCATCTCGATCGCCGCGAGCCGGTCCGCGACCCCCGCCAGCAAGGCCACGGGATGGCTCTCCGGCGCCTCCAGCGCGTCGGTCGCATCGACCTCAAGGCCCAGCGAAAAGGTCTCCTGCGGGTCGTAGGGCTGCGAAAGCGCGATCTGGCTGTCGCGGTAGGCCTTGACCTCGGCCTCGTTGGTGAGAACGCCGTCCTTGCGCTCTTCGTAGACGCGCTTGGCCGGGGGTTGCCACGGGGTGAGCGAGCGTGTCAGCGTTTCGGGATTGTACTGGAACATGATGATGTTGGGCAGCGGCACCAGCATGGGTGCGCCGAAGTAGATCAGGGCTCCCTTGAGCAGCAGCGGGCCGTTCGGATAGGTCATCGCATCACCGCCTTTCGAAGCCGAATGCGGCGGATTCGAACGTCGCGACTTGCGCTTTCTTGACTTCCTTCAGGACATCCGAGCTGACGGACTCGGGTTTGTAGGCCGGCGGCACGGTGGAGCCGGTCTTCTTGCCCGAGGCATTCACCAGCGAGTTGTAGTAATCGATCTCGTGCTTATCGAGCGCGGTCTTGAGCTTGGTGTTCATGTGATCCTGCATCCAGGTGTAGGACTTGCACGCGGCAGTGAAGATCGCGGTGCTGAGCTCGGCATCGGTCACCGGCTTGCCCTTGACCTTGGGCAGATCACCCTTGGCAAAGGTCTTGCCCGCGCGCTGTGCGGCGAGGGCCTGCAGGCCCTTCTTGTCGGCAACGGCGGCGGCATGATCGCCGAGGAAGGTGCGGAACTTGCCGTGGATCGCCGCGCCCTGCGATGGTCCTGCGTTCGGGAGGTCGTCGGGCTCCACCGAAACGTGGACGTTGCCCAGCGTATGGGCGTGCACGGAAAGCAGGATCGTGGGCATGTTCGGCCCGCGATCACCGCTGTCGTTCGCGGCCACCCGGATCCCGTCGGTGGCCCCCGGCGCATTGCCGATGGTCGCGACCCGTCCGTCCGAGGCCGCCTTGATGTTGGGATAGAGCCCGAGCGAATGCGGGAAGGGCTGATGCCGGTCCTTGGTATTCACCAGATATTCGATGAGCAGATACTGCACGGTGTGGTGCGAGGCGCGATCGGTGCCCTTCTGCTGGTCCGGATTGTCCTTCTGGCCATACGTGCCGAGCCGCAGCCCGATCTGGCCATAGTCCTTGCCGCCGTGAACCGTGCGCTTGCCGGGCTTGGTATCGGTGTATTCGGCCCATGTCGGCACGGCATCGCCCGGCAGATCGCGTGTCGGCGGCGGATTGACATAGGCCTCGGCGAGCGACTTTGCCTTGCTGCCAAGTGTGAGCGCCTTGCCTTTCTTGCCGCTCGTGGTGGTGAAGATGCCCGGCCCCGGCTGAAGGCCCTGCAATGCCAGCCGCGTCTTGGCCTGATAGATTGCCCGCTTCGCACCGGCCTTGGGGAAAGTCGCGTCGATCACGTCATCCCACAGCTTGGCGGTGCCGCCGATCATCGGCAGGTGGAGGTAGGTCACCGCAAAGGTCTTGAACGGATCGTCGAGCGTGATCGTGTCGCGCTTCCTGCCATCCGGCCCGGGCTGCCTGGTGGTGTTGAACTCGATATCGACCGAGACGCCGGTGACGCCGAAGAAGAACTCCTCGAGTAGTGTTTCGAGCCGGCCGACGTTGAGGATCGGCGCGGTTTCGGTCTTGGCCTTCGCCGTGCCCGCGTCGGACTTGATCTTCACGTCCTGCAAGGCGCCGCCGAGCAGGTGGGGAATGCCATCGGCGACATCCTGCTTCCGGTTCGTCAGGATATACTCCCGGATCGCATCGGCGGCGGCGTCAAACGGATCCTTGAAGGTGATGCGCGATCCGGCCGAGCCCTTGGGCCCGAGCGCTTCGGTCAGCTTTTCGGACAATGTCGCGCGCAGCCCCGGCGCGGCCTTGTTGACGTCGGCAGCGCGCGGGGGCGTCTTTTTCAGCGTGGCCGCGTTTTCCTCCAGCGAGGTGGAATCGCCCAGCTTCAGGAAGAACTTTTCGGCAATATCGGTGAGGCTTGGCGCGATGCCCGCGCCGTGGCTGACCGGGCGCGGCGCCGGGGCCGGATCGCGCGACGCCTGCGCAAGGCGATCGGCCTGGCGTTCGGCCCCGCGATCGATCCGCCAGCGCGCCGGGCCAGAGCCGGCACTGCCGGAGACCGGCTGCGCCGAATGGCGCGTGCCGAGCGGGCGCGGCCCGGTTTGCTGCAGCACATGCGCGAGTTCGTGATGGAGCACATCGCGCCCGCCGCCGCCACCGGTCGTCACGGCGCTATCGAGATAGACATGGCTTCCGCTGGTCGCCGCGCGCGCACCCGATGCCCTGAGGCTGCTATCGACCGCGCCGCCCTGATGCACCCGCACATGCGCGAAATCGTGGCCATAGCCGCGCTGCGCCGCCGCCCGATCACCCGCGCCCAGGGCCGCACCGCGGCCGGCGGGAAGCTGCGGCGGTGCCGGCGGCATGGCCGTCCCGTCCGCTAGCTTGGGCGCAACGTCGCCGGTCACGAACGATGTCGCCAGATCGGGCACGGTCAGCTTGGGGATCGATTTCAGGAACGGCACGCGGATCAGCAGGGCGTGCCATTCGTCGGTGATTTCCTGCCCGGCGAGCTTGAGGTAGGGATCGAGCGAGGCCTTGACGTAGTCGCGCCAGAGAATGTTGGGATCGATGCTGGCCTTGCGCATCTCGTCGGCAACGGTCTTGAACAGTTCGTCATAGACCTTGCGCATCGGCGTCGCGTTGACGACGCTGCGGACGAGCTGGATCGGCTTGCGGTACTTGAGCGGCAGGTGGTCGATGACGAAATTGAGGACCATCTCGATGATCGCCTCGAGCGGCACCAGTTCGCTCGGCAGCTCGAAGTTCGCCAGCCCTTCGATGATGCCGTCGAAGCGCTGGTAGACCGCCTTGAATTCCTCCAGCGCATCGGCGGCCTTGTCGATGCCGAATTCCTTCAGCGAGACGCCTTCGAGCCGGTAGAGGTTGCGCGCGATCACACGCATGATGAGCGCGGCCCAGGGTGAGCCCTGAATGCCCAGCTCCACCTTGTGCATCGCAAAGCTGGTGTACTGGTGCATCGTCTCGGCCCCGTGGACGAGCTTGCTCCCGCCGCCGAGGAGGCCTGCGACGACCCGCTTGATCGAGCTGTCCTTGGCCTCGTCGCCCGAATTGGCCTTGCCCTTGAGCACGCCCATCCGGCCGGCGAGGGCCATCGCCCCCTCGATCGCGGCAAAAGTCGGCGGCGTCGGGTCGCCCAGTACCAGCCAGCCCCAGAGCACTTCGCGCGAGAGGTCCTGGCTGATCTGGCCGGCCAGCTTCTCGAACAGCGGGCCGACATCGCCGTTGAGCACCGACTTGATCATCGCGTATTCGCCGCTGCCCCAGAATTGCAGGATCGATCCGGTGATCTCGGCGGCGGCAAGGGCTTCGGAAACGCCCGGCACTTCGGCAAATGCGATCTGGATGGCCAGCGTCAGCATGCTGGCGCCCTCGGTCCGGACTTCGCCGAGGATTTCGAGGTTGCGCAGGGTGATATGCAGATCGAGCGCGTAGCCGAGTTCGGACAGCAGCTGCGTATCGTCGGACCAGATCTCCTTCTGCTCGGTCTTGCCGGTGCGGTTGTCGGTGCGCATGATCGTCACCAGATGCACGCGCGGGTCGCCGGGTTTGTTGGCCTTGCCGTTGATGATGAGGTTGCGCGTGCCGATCGCCTCGCGCTCCCATTCGACGACCGAGGGCACCCCCAGCATTTCCGGTTCGTAAGTGAAGGTCTCGTGCACCGTGATCAGCTGGTAGACCGCGTTGCCGGCATCGAAGGATTCGCCGGCCCCGTCGGGCGAACCATCGGAGCCCCTGAGCACGAAGCCGCGACCGGCGATGCGCAGCATGTTCTCGCTCTTGAGCCCCTGAACGACGACGGAATCGGCCTGATGCTCCTTGACCGTCGCGGCGAATTCGCCCGCCAGCGTGCGCAGGATGCGGACGCGGCGGTCAAGGTCCTCGGCCGGGAAGGTCAATTCCAGCTTTTCGAGGAGCTGCGCGTTGGCGGGGTTGCCGGCGAAGGCGGCGGCGCCATCGATATGGCGATGGAGCGGCAAGATGATGTCGAACCGGTCGGTGCCCGCGATGCGGATGCTTTCGCCGATCACGGTCGAAGAGCCGAGTTTGCGCGTGAGCACCGGCGCGAGTTCGAGCATCAGCGCGGTCATCTGCAGCTTCTGTTCGGCACTGGTCGAAGGCTGGACGTTGCCTGCGAAGATCTGCGTCAGCTCCAGCGCGCGGCGCGGCGCGTCGAAGAAGGCGTTCGGGTCCTTGAGCAGGGACTTCTGCACTCGCTCCCATTGCGCGGCGATCAGCGGCCCGACGTAGCGGCGCTCGACATTGGTCGCCCGGCGCAGCGGCCCGGCAAGCGAGGCCAGATCGCTGCGCATCTGGCTGAGGACCGCGGCATTCGCGGGGGCGCGGTCGGATGTCAGCCTGGCGAGCGCGATCAGCCACAATCTGGGGCCGCCCTCGAAGCTGTCTGGCCAGCCGAGCACGGTGCCCTTGTCGGTGACCAGATCGGGCACGCCGGGTAAATTGGCGAGGGTCTCGGCCAGATCGCCAAGTCCGCCGATGACCCATCCCGTGTACCCATCGAGATGGGCTTCATAGAGAAGCGGCGCGACATAGAGTTCGTCGGGTTTGAGCGTGCTGGTCAACGCCTCGACCACCGGATGGTCGCGTTCGGGCGCCTTTCCCTGTTTGCGCACCAGCAGTTCGGGCACGCGCTTGCGGTCCTCGCCGGGCCGCACGAAGAGGATTGTAGATTCCTTCGGCACCCGATAGCGGGCCGGGACCTTGAAGAGATTTTCCGTCGCGCCCAGCGCGATATTGACGACGGGCGTGTGGCGGATCGAGCCATCGGGCAGCACCGTGTTGACGCCCGCCTGATCCTTCAGCGCCGCCTGCAACTGGGTGAGCAGAGTGCCGTAGTAGGCCGAGTAGACAAGCTCGATCAGCGCTGCGCCGGACACCGGAAAGCCCTTGATCTCGCCGGGTGGGAAGTCCTTCGCGAATTCCGCCAGCGTGGCCGGCACGGGCTTGAACGGCTCCAGCAGCGCGACATAGCTGCGCGTCACGCCGGCCTGTTCGGCCAGATAATCGGCAAAGATCGCCTTGGTGAGGCGATCATACCCGAACAGGCTGGCCGTATCGAAAAACAGCTCCAGCGTGCGGCGATAGCCGAGCGCCGCCTCATCCTGCTGGCGGATCCGCGCAGTCTCGTCTGCGGCCGTTTCGGGCGTTTTTGCTGCCTGCAGCAAGCGGCTTTCCAGCCGGTAGAGGCTGAGCAGCAGGATGCCGTAGACCATGTCGTCGGTGACAGCTGCAGCCACGTCGCGGGCCGGATCGGCGCTTTGGGGATCAATCGCGGGTAGCTCGCGCAGGTCGAGCGACTTTTCCCGTGCAGCGAAAGCGCCGTCTATGGCGAAGGTCACCTGCGCGACGGCGGCGGCGGCAGCCTTGCGGTTGCGCGCCAGCGCCGTGCCAGAGGGCAGGCCGCCGTTTTCGAGCCGGGCCGCGATTCCCAGCGCTGCCATCAGCCCGGGTTCGACTTTCGCGAGCCCCTTGATCGACCCGACGCGCGCGCGGATCGCCTTGCGCAGGGCGTCCGCCATGATCACCTGTTCCTTGGCGGCTCCGGGCTGCGGTGTGTCCGAAGCGGCGGTCGCGGCTTCGATCCGCCGCCATGCCTCGGCCGAGCGCGCCGCGATCGGTGCGATGCGGGCCCCGGCATCGGCAGCGATGGCGATGACTTCGGGTTCGACTTTCGCATTGCGGGCAAGGTTGGCGAGGCCCTGCGTGTCCGCATAGATTTCCATGACCCGGCGCTTGAGCTTGAACCGTTCGAGCGGATCCTTCGAGCCTTTGAGCAGCGTTTCAATGGCACCGAACGTCTGGAGACGCACGGTATCGAACGCTGCGAGTGCCCGGAGCGCAACCGCGGTGCGCTCGTGCGGCATGAGCGGGTTGTAGAGCAGCGCCTCGGCGATGGCGGCACCGATTGTCTCGTCGAACTTGCCGGCAGGATCGAGGTTCTGGCCGACACGGCCGAGCCCGTAGAAATCGTTTCGCGCCACCGCGACGACAGCGGCGGGGTAGTATTTCTTCGCCACGGGGTGCCTGGTCAGTTCGGCGATGACCCACGAAGCATTGGCCGGGCGCGTCGCTTCGTAGAACGACCAACTGCCGAACGCGGTGATCGCGGGGGGCTTGTCGCCAGCCATGGCGGCGGCATCCGCATTGGCGCCGAGCGCCTTGAAACAATCGTGGTAAAGCGCGCCGAACGCGGCCCGGTCGGCAAGCTTGGCACGTTCGCGCAGGGCGGCGAGGGCGGCATCGCTGTCCTGCCCATTGATGGCCGCGCGGATTGCGGCAATCTCTTCCTTCATCGCGGCTTCGGGTTCGGTCGCGAGATGGCGATCGAGCACCGCGATGCCGCTGGCCGTGCCGGTTGCCGCGCTCAGCAGTTCGAGCTTGGCAAAGCGGGTGCCGATATCGATCCCGCCGGCCAGCTTGGCCGCCTTGCTGCGCACATCGTCATTGAGCGCCTCGTCCGCCGCATTCGCAGGCCCCGGTGCGCACTGGACCGGCCCGCTGCCGAAGAGAGGCTGCGCAGCCAGCTGCCCGCGCGCATTGCGCCGCCCGGTCTGCTGCAGCACGTGGGTGATCTCGTGGCCGATCAGCGCGCGTCCGGCAGGGGCGCCCGGATCGAAGCGGCCGGGTGCGAAGTAGATCGCCGTTCCGCTGGCAAAGGCGCTGGCACCAAGCGCGGAAACCGCAGACCCGGCGGCGGCATCGCGGTGAATGCGCACGGCCCGCAGGTCCGCTGCAAAGGCGGCCTCCAGCGAGCCGAGCAAGGCGGGATCAAGCGGCGCGCCGACGCTTCCCGGCGCGGTGAAACCGGCAGCCGGAGCCGCAGATAGCCCGCGCGAAAGACCGCCTTCGCCTCGCGCATAGCCCGCGCCGCGCTGGTCGGCCTGCCGCTCGTGCGCAGTGCGATGGCGCAGCGCGAATGCTGGCCGTGGCGGCGCGCCGTGGCCGCCGGTGCGGCGCGGGGAGCGGGCAGGCGCGGTCATCCTGGCTCACCCAGCGCCGCGGCAAGATCGCGGTCCGAGAGGCTGACCCCTTCCTTGCCGAGTTCGCGCGCCAGCATTTCACCGAGCAGCCGCGCCGTGGGCGGCGAGCCTGTGCGCCGCGCGCTGAAGGCCGCCGAAAGCGCGGCGTTCTTGATCAGCGCCCCGCTCGCCTCGATCTCGGCCACGCGGGCGAGCTGCGGATCGAGCTTGCGGGCCTGCGCACGCGGAAACAGCGCGGCAATCGCCTTGCGCCAGATTTCCGCGCGCGCGGGCGCATCCGGCGCGTGGAAATCGACGATGTGGCGGATGCGGCGCAAGAAGGCGCTGTCGATGTTGGCCTTGAGGTTGGTCGCCAGAATGACGATGCCGGGATAGGCCTCCAGCGCGGTCATCAGCACGCTGCTGTCGTAATTGGCGAAGCGATCGTTGGCGTTGTGTACGTCCTCGACCCGCTTGGCATAGAGCGCGTCGGCCTCGTCGAAGAACAGCACCGAACGCTGCGCCGCGCGCGAGCCGAGGAGCTGCTGGAGGTGCTGCGCGGTCTCGCCCACCCATTTGCTGACGACCGCAGAGAGATCGACCGCGAGCAGATCGAGCCCGAGATCGGCGGCAATCACGTTGGCGGCCATCGTCTTGCCGGTGCCGGGAGGCCCCGCGAACAGGGCCACGAGTCCGCGGCCATAGGGAAACAGCCGCGCCGCCGCCGGTTCGGCCCAGAGCCGCAGCCGTTCGCGCGCTTCAAAGGTCACTTCCTCGAGCCGGGCGCGGGTCGCATCGCGCAGCACGAGATCGTCCCAGCTGAAGGCGGCATCGATGCGCCGCGTCAGCGGGCCGCATTCCCCGCGCAAATGGTCGCGCAGGGCGAGACTGGCGGCGGCGGCGCTCGCTGGGCGAGTAGCGGCGACGCTGGCGATCTGCCCAATCGAGGCATCGTGGCACAGCGCCAGATCGGCGAGCTTTTCCGCCGGCCACTTCGCGCTTTGCGGCAGCAGCATGCGCCACAGCCTTTCGCGCTCGGCCGGGCCGGGTGCAGCTGGAACCACATCGCGATCATCGAAATCCGGATCGGCGGGGAACGGCGAGCCGCCGCCATGGACGATCTGCACCGGATAGCAGGCAACGCCCGAGGGCGCGGCGAGGTCCGCATCGGTGGCGGCGAAGAACAGGACGCAGCCATCGAGGAAGGCCTGCCGGTGCAACCGCACGGCGGCTTCGTCTGCTGCGGCAAGAGCGCCTGCATCTACGGCAAGGACCGGCAAACCGATCCGCCGGCCGAGCGCGGCGGCAAACCAGCGTGCGGCCAGCCGGTCTTCGGTGACGAGGCGGATGCGCGTGCGCCGCCCCGCGTGGAGGCCCGCGCGCAGGTTGCTCGCGAGAGTATCGAGCGGCCACTCGGCGAGTTCCGGTCCGAGCGGAAGGATCTGCGCCCGCCCGGCGAGCGCCCGGTCAAGCTCATGATCGCCGCCGAGCCATGCCACAATGGCTGGGTCCAGCGAGAGCGCTGCGCCGCCATCCACCAGCGGATGTTCCTGCACCAGCCGCCACAGCAGCAAGGGCGAGCCGCTTGGCAGGCGCGGCCTCAGCGCGTGGCCGAACAGGCCGCTGACGAGGAGGACGGTGACGTGCCCGGACGATGCCTCGCGCGCCACCAGCGCGGCCCGAAGCGCGGGGTCGTAGGCCGCAGTCCAGAGCACGGCGAGGATATCGCGCTCCAGCGGATCGAGCACGAAGAGGTCTGCCAGCCGGTTCAGCCGTCCCTCCGGCAGCGGTTGCGGGACAGACGCCCCATCGAGCGCGGCGAGCACCCGGTCCTGCTCGTGAAGGCGCTCGCCCACGGGATCGACCGCGTTTGCTTCTGGATCGCCGACCGGCTGGACCGTCATGGCACGGTCTCCCACCAGGGGCCGGATTCGGCCGAACGGACGATGAGCCGGATCGGCAGGACGCTGCCGGGCACAGCGCTGGCGGGAAAGCGAAAGCGCAGGGTCGTCGTCGCGGCGGCGGGCGAGGACGGCGTGTGGAACTGCCCCGGCCCTGGCGGCGAAGTCGCGCTGCGGGTCAGCCGTTCGGCGCCGGCAAAGACCATGAGGTCGCCGTCTGCGAGCAGGTGCGGCTGGAACCGGTCGACCTTGATCGTCCGCACCGCGCCGCCCGTCACGGACAGGATGGCGGGTGCGATCGCGAAGCCGATCTGGTTCGAGACCGCATCGAAATCGCGCTGCGATCCATCGGGCAGGGTCTTGCGCGCCGTGGTGCGGACCATAACGCCATAGATCCCCGGCAGCACCGCAGTGCCGCTTGCGGTGGGCTGCACATCCACGCTCAGCACCGAACCATCGGTTGCCAGTTTCCACGCGGCATCGGCGGCCACCGGATCGCTCCAGTCGCGGTGGGTGAGGAGCAGCACCGTGCTGTCGCCCTTGAGATCAGCGCCGGAAATCGCAAGCCGTCCGCCATAGGGCACCGACGCTGGCGACATGTCGATCCGCCGTGCCTCCGTCTCGCCCGGGGGCGTGAATTCGAGCGTGTTGGTCACCGCATCGATGCGCGGTTCGCCGCGCACGAAGGTGTGGACGCCGACCATGAGCACGCGGCTGCTGCGGGTCGTGGTTTCCTCGGGCTCGAGCAGGGTGGCGGCGACTTCGTAGTAGGCGGCGAGGCGCACCGGACCCGTGCCCGCCTGCCAATACTGCGCAGCTTCGGTCGCTTCGGTCGGCCGCAGGGTGGCGCGCAGCATGTTGCGGCGGCCTCGCATGCCCGTCGGCATCACCAGCACCGGGCCGCTTTTCCCGATGACGATGGTGGTGTCGTCGATCTTCGCGGTGTCGCGCAGGGTCTTGAGCGCAAGGCCCATCATCAGCTGGTCGGCCAGCGCCCTGAGGTTGGCATCGGCAATGTTGGAGCGCGGGGTGAGCACATAGGACAGCGTCAGCCCCATCGGCTTCAGCCGCAGCGGATTCTCGCCGCCGGCGGGCCAGTCCTGCGCTACCGTGTGGGCGGCCTCGCGCACATGATAGAGATAGAAGCTGAGCGCGTGTGCGCCGTTCACCGCGTCGGGTGGACCGGCCGAGACATTGAGCGTGGCCGATCCGGGCCAGACGGGAAAGGCTGGCAGCCGCTCGCTGAGCAGCGTGGTGAAGCAGCGCGTGACGAGGCTGAGATCAAGCAGCGCCATGGCGATCAGCCTTGTCCGATCCCGAAGCGCAGGATGCCGAGGCTGTGGGCCAGATCGCTGCGCGGTGCGGCGGCCGAGGCGACGGCGACGACGCGGGCAGTGCCTGCGACCTCAATGGGCGACGGAGCAGGCTTGCGAGCGGCTTCAGCCTTTACTGGATGGGCTTTGGGCTCTGCCACCGAGGCAGGGCGCGCGGCGGTTGCGGAAGGGGCTCGCGGCAGAGGGGCTGCCGGGGGCTTTGGCGGAACCAGCGCGCGCGTGGGCGGTTGCGGGGCAGGCGGCAGGGGAGCTGCCAACGGGGTGACCCGCACGGTCTGGGCTTTGGCAGGCGCGGCTTGCTGGCCGGTCTGCGCTGGTTGTGCGCTGGGCATAACCGGGCCTGCCGCGCGCGCTGGTGACCGGCCGATGTCCGGTGCGATCTGGTTGAAGAACGCATCAGCCACCGCCAGCGGATCGGGCGGAGCAACCGATTGTGCGGCAGCAGCTGGCGTGGCGGCTGGCGCATCCGGTGCAACTGCCGGGGCACTGGGTGAGGTGCTCTCGGGCAGAAGCGATACCGGCAGGCTTGGCCTGAGCGGCGATGCAGGCGGATCAGACAACTGCGCCATCGGCTCGTCTGCCCGGACAGCTGTGCGGTGCTCAGGCGGAAAGGCGGCAGCAGCTGGCGGTCTGGCCGCAACCGGCGGCGTTTCCTCAGGCAGCCACGCGGCGACTTGCGCAAAAGGATCGAACAGCGCTTCGCCGCCTGATCGCGGCACGGCTGCTGCGCGGCTGAGCAGGCGCTCGCGGTAGTTCATGCGCCGCCCCCCAGCCGGAGCGCAAAGGCGCGCCGCACACCGCGCGGCAGGCCAAGGATTTCGGAAAGCCCCCAGTGGTAGCCGCTGGCAAGCTCGTGGACCTCGCCGAGAACCGCCTCGCGTTCGTCCAGCAGGCGTTGGAGGGTGAAGGTCTGGATATCGAACCGCGCCAGCGCCGGGTGGCCGCACTCGGCGCAAGGGGCCTCGAGATCCACGTCGAGCAGCGGCGCCAATGCATCGAGCCGTTCGTCGAGGTCGGCGGGGTCTTCGCCGTGATCGCCGAGCATGGCGGCGGCGAGCAGCGCCAGACCGGCCTCGCGCCCGCCCAGCGCTGCGGCATCCTCCGCCTCCGCATCCGGCAACTGGATGACCGCACCAGCGCTATCCTGAACCGTCCGCAAGGCGATCACGGTGCCGGGCGCGCGGGTGCTTTCGATCTGCTGCTGCAGTTCGGAAAGCGTGAACGAGAGATCGTAGGGCGCCGCACAAGCGGGGCATTCGAGCGAGGAGACGATGCGATCACCCCACAGCCCCCGATGCAGCACCGCCAGCAGCCTGTCGCGGTCGCTGGCTGAAAGCGCGGCAACGGCACCCGGCGGATCGGCCAGCCGGGCAAGCAGCCGGGCCGCCGCGCGCGTGTCGACGCCATCGAGCGAGAGTTCGTCGTGGCCGGTCGGCTCACGCAGGCGAAGAGTTTGTGGTTCCGGAAAGCTGGCGCGCGGGATCACGCGCTCGGCCCACGCGCGCGTGCCCACGGTCATGTCTCGGCAGGTTCGGCAACATCGAGATCGCGCACCCAGCCTTCGTTCTGGATGACGATGTGTTCGAACGCCACGGCGTGCCCGTTGGCATCGAGCTCGGGCAGGGCCTGATACTCGGAAACCCAGCAGCGGAAGACCTTGTAGGTCTTGGCGATCACCCCCTGCTCGTTGAGCAGTTCGATGAGGATATCCTTGCGAAAGCCCTTGAGTGTCTGAACGATGCCGCCTTCGACCGTGTAGACCTTGTTCGCCCAGTCCTCGAATTCGAGATCGTAGGTGACCCCGCGCTCGAGCGTGATCGGCTCGAATTTCCAGACCGAGGGCGAATGGCGCGAGGTGCTGGCATCGCCGCCTTCGCGGTGGGAGACGATCTCGGTGCTGCGCTTGAGCGCGGAGACCTTCGATACCCCCGCGACATAGCGTCCATCCCATTTCACACGGAATTTCATGTTCTTGTAGGGATCGAACCGGTGCGTATTTACGGGAAACTGGACCATTGAAAGACCCTTTCGGAAGGTGTCAGACCTGGATCTGTCCGGCCATCTGCTGCAGCGTCAGCACGACGAACTCGGCAGGCTTCAGCGGGGCGAAACCAACGACGATGTTGACGATGCCGAGGTTCCGGTCGTTCTGGGTGGTCGTGCTGGCATCGCACTTCACGAAGTAGGCATCCCTGGGCGACTGCCCCTGGAAGGCCCCCTGGCGGAACAGGTTGTTCATGAACGCGCCCACGTTCAGCCGGATCTGCGCCCAGAGCGATTCATCGTTGGGTTCGAACACGACCCATTTGACGCCGCGGTAGAGGCTCTCCTCGATGTAGAGCGCCAGCCGCCGGATCGGCACGTATTTGTATTCGGAGGCGAAGCCATCGTCGCCGTCCATGGTGCGGGCGCCCCAGTTGACGATGCCGTTGGGGAAGACGCGGATGGTGTTGATGCCCTTGGGGTTCATCACCCCGTTTTCGCCATCGGTGAACCGGTACTGGACCCCGGTCACCCCGCGCAGATCGGCCTCGGTCCCGGCGGGTGCTTTCCACACGCCGCGCGCGGCATCGATCCGCGCCATCAGGCCCGCGATCGCGCCGCTTGGCCCCACGAACACGTCCTTGCCCGCCTCGGTGATCTTGAGGTTCGGGTAGAACACCGCCGCGTAGTCCTTGACGAGGCCGATGCGCAGTGTGTCGACGCCGACCGTCGGTCCTGCGGCTTTCTGGGAATCGGTCCAGTCGGACGGCGGATCCATGATCAGGAACGCGCGGCGGCGCTGGCAGAAGATGCTGGCCGGCCCCCACAGGGCGCGGCTGGTTGCATCGGAATGGCCCGAATCCTTCGGCAGCACGAGCAGATTGAACAAGTCGATCTCGCGGTCGGCCGTCTGATAGGCGCGCTCGTAGTCTGCCGCGCTGGGCGGTCCACCGTTGATCCCGGCAACGACGCCCGCCTGGAATGCGCCGCCGGCGCTGCCGAGGCTGTAGTACCGGGTGTTCTGGTTGAAGCTGGCGCCGATGTCGGTCCCCGAAGTGGTTACGGCCGCCGAAAGGATGTCTGGGCCGCTGACCGGCAGGATCGCGAGACGCGAACCCCAGACCTCTGCCGTCCAGGGAAACAGGGGATTGGCCGCTCGCATGCCCTGGATGGCGGCGGCGATGAGCCCCAGTTTCTCGCGTACGCCGTCCGAAACCGGATCGGGAGGCGCGGCCGGTTTGGCGCTGTTGCGGTCCTGGAAGAAGCGGGGATCGGCGATGGGCAAGGCGGGCGCCGCCACGGCTGTCGGCGTGGTCGCGAGCAGGGGGCCGAGCGGCACGTCGACTCCGCCGATGGTGATCTTGCCCAGTGCGGTGCCGCCGGTCTGCTTGAGTTCGGCAAAGGCGATCGCATTTGTTCCGGCGGCGTGGTTGGGCGCGAACACGATGCCGCTGGGCGCGGGCCGGCTGGCCGCCCAGCGCGAGACTTCCGCGCCGCCCTGCGCGGTTCCCAGCATGAGCGCGGCGGCAATGTCGCTCGCCGGGTTCGGGCCGGGGAAGATCTTCACGTCACCATTGGCCGATGCGATGCGCAGCAGCTTGGTCGTCTGATTGTTCTCGCCGGTTTGCCCGGCAGGTCCGGTCTCCAGGGTGACCGTCACCACTGACGGGCTCACCCGCGCGTTGATGAGCGCGGCAAGCGCGGTGCGGATGTTCGTCTGGATCGTCGCGGGGTTGAGCAGCGGGGCGACAGTGAAATCGAGATCGCCCAGATCGACCAGCTGCGCCGGCCCGCCATCGACCGAAATGCGGAACTGGAAGTTGGTGCGGGATGCCGTCTTGCCGAACAGCGCGATGAGCTCGTTGCGCAGGATGGCGTTCGATGCCGCAGCGATGGGACGCCCCCCTTGCGAGAAGCCGGGGCCGCCCGGTGCAGCACTGGAATCGACCGCGGTGACGAGCTGCGATTGCTGGGTCAGGATGTCGGCTGCATAGCGCGGGCTGGCCGGGTTCATGCTGAGGCCGACGTAGTATTCGCCATCGACCCTGGTATCCGCGCCGGTGCTGCTTCTGGCCCAGCGGAACACTTCCATGTTGAAGGTCGCCTCCGGATCGCCGGTGCCATAGCTGACGCCGATGCGGATATCGTTGCCCAGCGCGCCGGGGGACCGCGCGGTGATATCGAGCGACGGCAGCTTGCTTTCGGTCAGCAGCTGGACCTTGGCCGCCTTGACCGTCTTGGCGCCCATTTCGTCGGCGATGCGCGAGACGTAGCACTGGGTTCCGCCGTTCTGGAAAAACAGCCGGACGGCGCGGGCGAGATCGCCGCCAGCGTTCTGGCTGGTGAACGCGCGCTCGAAATCCTCGATGCTTAGGCACTGGATCGGATCGTAGAGCGGGCCTTTCAGCGCGCGCCCGACAAAGAGGCCTATCGACGTGCCCACGCCGGTTATCGTTCTGACACCGCTGGGAATTTCCTGAACGTAAACACCGGGATAGGTGAGGCTGACGGGCATGGCGCGCTTCCTTGCAAGTCCGGGCGGTGCTGACCGTTTCTGGCGCACCCGAGGGTTATCGGCCGATGGATGATCGGTCGAAGCAAAAGGAGACAGTAAACTCCAAAAACAGGCATGTTATCGGAGAGTAAAAAGGGCTGATTACCGGTACTAATCCGGCAAAATAGGGGCAATCAGATGAAGTTCGCCGACAAGACGCCTCGACCCCCGGAGCCATCACATACGGCGATCCCGTTGGCGAAATATGTGGCGAAACCGCTGAAAATGTGCGTTTTTTGCTTCGTTCCTCGAAGGAACGTTGTTCGACCCGTATTCGAACCGTGTCAAAATATGTGATTTTTTGCAGGAGTGTCAACTGTAGATCGTCGCGTAAAAAACACAGTCTATCCGCGAATACTATAGGTTAACTCGTAATAAACTACACATTTGTAACCTGGCGACTCGAATCGATGAGTACCCCTTTCCCGTCGCTGCGGGACATGCCACATCGCTTGGCGGGAGAGACCAAGCGATGACCTGGCAAGCCGAAATCGATGAATTGCGCCGCCGCGAGGCCATGGCCGAGAAGATGGGCGGGGCCGAAAAGGTCGCGCGCCAGCATCGGCGGGGCAAGCTTGATGCGCGGGCGCGGATTGCGGGGCTCGTCGATGCCGGGTCCTTTCGCGAGATTGGCAAGATCGCCGGCAAGGGGCACTACAATGCTGCGGGCGACCTGACCGACCTCAGCGCTTCGAACCTGATCTTCGGCCGCGCCGACATCGAAGGCCGCCCGGTGGTCGCCTCCGCCGATGATTTCACCGTGCGCGGCGGGGCTGCAGATGCTGCCATCCACCGCAAGTTCACGCAGTGCGAAAAGATGGCCCACACCTTGGGCATTCCGATCATCCGCATGATCGACGGAACCGGCGGCGGCGGCTCGGTGCGTACGCTGGAGGAAATCGGCGCGACATACGTGCCGGCGGTCCCCGGCTGGTCCGATGTGATCCGCAACCTCGATACGGTGCCGGTGGTTGCCCTCGCGCTCGGGCCGACAGCGGGGCTGGGCGCTGCGCGCGTGGTGGCGAGCCACTATTCACTGATGGTGAAAGGGCTCTCGCAGCTCTTTGCCGCCGGACCGGCGGTGGTCGAGGCGCTGGGTGAGGCGAGCGACAAGGAAAGCCTGGGCGGCAGTGCGATCCACACCCGCAACGGCGTGGTGGACGACGAAGTGGCGAGCGAAGCCGAGGCGTTCCAGCGCGCCCGCCGTTTCCTCTCCTACCTGCCGGGCCGCGTCGGCCAGCCTGCCCCGCGCACCAAGCCGCGCGACCGCATCGATCGCCGCGAGGAGTTCCTCCTCTCCGCCGTCCCGCGCGATTCCAGGCAGGTCTATTCGATGCGCAAGGTGGCCGAAGCCGTGGCCGACAAGGGCAGCGTGTTTGAAATGGGCCGCCAGTGGGGCCGCGCCGCGATCACCGCCTTTGCCCGGTTCGACGGCTGGCCGGTGGCGCTGCTCGCCAGCGATCCCTCGTTCCTCGGCGGATCGTGGGAAGCCCGCACGTCCGAGAAGGTCGAGCGCTTCGTCAAGCTGGCAGACCAGTTCCGCCTGCCGATCGTCCATCTCGTCGACAATCCCGGTTTCATGATCGGCCTGGCCGCCGAAACCAGCGGCACGATCCGCTATGGCGTGCAGGCGATGAACGCGATCTACCGCGCGACGGTCCCGCTCGCTTCGGTCATCGTGCGGCGCGCCTATGGCATCGCGGGGAGCGCGATGAGCAATGCGGACGAGTTCCAGTACCGCTTCGCCTGGCCTTCGGGCGACTGGGGCAGCTTGCCGATCGAGGGCGGGATCGAAGTGGCCTACAAGTCCGAGCTCGAACAGGCCGAGGACCCAGCCGCGCATCTCGCCGCGATCCGCGAGCGGCTGAACAGGGTCCGCTCGCCCTTCCGCACCGCCGAGCGCTATGCCGTGGAGGACATCATCGATCCGCGCGACACGCGCCCGCTGCTGTGCGAATTTGCCGAACTGGCATGGGCGAGACTGGGCACCGCAAGCTAGCGGTGCGTCGCTAGACGCTCCAGCACGAGATCCAGCAGCGCGCGCAGGCGCGGCTGGCGTTTCATGTCGCGGTGATAGCCGAGCCAGGTGTCCCGCGTGGGCGGCACGGGCCCAAGGTCCACAGCCTCGATCCCCGGCGTGGCCTGCCCGAGGGGTATGGGCAACACGGCGAGCCCCACGCCCAATGCACAGAGCTGTGCCTGCATGTCGCGGCTATTGCTCCGTGCGGCAATCCGTGCGCCCGGCAGCGCCTGCATCAACCAATCGACATCGGGCATTGCGCTGAAGGCGGTATCCATCACGACCACCGGCCAGGCCCTGCCATCGCCCGCCACGGGCTTCGCGCTGCCGGCTTGCGTATAGACGGCATAGCGCATCGTTATCAGCCGCCGTGCGATCACCTCGGGCTCGTCGAACCCGGTGATACGGAACACCAGATCGGCCTCGCGCCGCGCAAGGCTGTAGACCCGCGCATCGGTGAGCGTTTCGACCACGACGCCCGGATGCCGCCGGTGGAATTCCGCGAGCACGGGCGCGAGCACGATCCGCCCGAACCAGTCGGAGCAGGTCAGCCGCAACATGCCCTCCAGCCCTGCTTCGCTCCCCGCCAGTTCGCGCGCCAGTGCCTGCGCTTCGGCCTCCATCCGCTCGGCGTGGCGCAGCATGACCGCGCCGTCGTCGGTGAGGACGAAGCCATCGCTGCTGCGCTGGAACAGCGTGAGACCGATCGCTTCCTCAAGCGCGCGCAGCCGCCGCCCCATCGTGGGCTGCGATTGCCCGATCCGCCGCGCGGCGCGGCCAAGCGTGCCCTCGCGCGCGATGGCGAGGAACACCGGCAGATCGCTCCATTCGAGAGGGGGTGTCGGCATCGCCTGGTCCATTCAAAACTGAATGAATATCATGCATTCATTTGGATTTCAGTTCAAGACTGAAGCGGCCATCCTCGGGCCATCACGAGGAGAAAGACCATGTCCCACAATACCATGCTCGCTGCCATCGTCGAAACCGCCGATGGTCCCTTCATCATCCGTGAAATCGCGCGCCCGGTCCCGGCCAGCCGACAAGTGCTGGTGCGCGTGCAGGCCAGCGGCACCAATCCGCTCGATGCCAAGATCCGCGCCGGGCAGGCCGCCCACGCCCGTCAGGCCTTGCCCGCCGTGCTCGGCATGGACCTTGCCGGTGTGGTCGAAAAGGTCGGCAGCGGCGTTTCGGGCTTTGCGCCCGGCGACGAAGTCTACGGCTTCACCGGCGGAGTGGCCGGGATGCAGGGCTCGCAGGCCCAGTATGTCGCGGCCGATGCGCGGCTGCTGGCGCACAAGCCCGCCAATCTGACAATGCGCGAAGCGGCGGTGCTGCCGCTGGTGGTGATCACTGCCTGGGAAGGTCTGATCGACCGGGCCGGGATCCGCCCGGGGCAGACGGTGCTCGTGCTGGGCGGCGCTGGTGGGGTTGGCCATGTCGCAGTGCAGATCGCGCTGGCCCACGGTGCGAAGGTCTATGCCACTGCGTTCCGCCATGATCATGAGTATCTGCGGGGCCTCGGCGCGGTGCCGATCGACGCGGAGCAGCCGGTCGAGGACTTTGTTGCCGAGCACACCGGCGGCGCGGGCTTCGATGTCGTCTATGATACCGGCGGCGGGGCGCTGCTCGATGCCGCGTTCAAGGCGGTTCGGCGGCTGGGCCACGTGGTCAGCTGCCTCGGCTGGGGCACGCATCCGCTGGCGCCGCTTTCGTTCAAGCAGGCGACCTATTCGGGCGTTTTCACGCTCCACGCGCTGCTGGCGGATGAAGGCCGCGCCCATTTCGGCAAGATCCTGGAATCCGCCGCTGCCCTTGCCGAAGGCGGGCAACTGCTTCCCCGGCTCGATCCGCGCAGCTTCACGCTGGCCGAAGCGGCCGCTGCTTACGACGCCGTGCTGGGTCGCAATGGCGCCGAACGCCAGCGCGGCAAGATCGCCATCTCGATTGATTGAGGAAGAGACCATGACCACTCAAAACCAAGCCCCCAACTCTGGCCCCAACTCTGGCCCCAACACCGATAAAGTCTGGCTCATCACCGGCGCCTCCTCCGGTTTTGGCCGGATCCTTGCCGAACTGGCGCTGGCACGCGGCGATGCCGTTGTCGCCGCAGCCCGCAATCCCGATGCACTTGCCGACCTTGGCGAGCGCTATCCGCAGCACCTCATGCCCTTTGCACTGGATGTGACCGACCGCCATGACCCGGCCGCTGCCGTCGCCGCCATCGAGGAACGGTTCGGGCGGCTCGACGTGCTAGTCAACAATGCCGGTTTCGGCCTGATCGGCGCGGTTGAGGAACTGGAGCCGCACGAATATCGCCCGATGTTCGAGACCAACCTGTTCGGCCTGATCGAGACCACCCGCGCCGCGCTGCCGCTGATGCGGCGCAGTGGGGGCGGCCGTATCGTGAACCTGTCGTCGGTCGGCGGCTTCACCGGCCGGCAGGGTTTCGGCCTCTACAACGCCAGCAAGTTCGCGGTCGAAGGCCTCTCCGAAGCGCTTGCGGAGGAAGTCGCACCGTTCGGGATCAAGGTGATCATCGTCGAGCCCGGCGCGTTCTGCACGGCCTTTCTGGGCCGCTCGATCACCGCTGGGGCGACGCGCCTGGCTGCATACGAGCCAACCAGCGGTGCGACCCGCGATTTCAGCGCCGCCAACAACGGCGCGCAGCCCGGAGATCCGGCACGCGGCATGGCGCTGCTGATGCAGGCCATTCTGGCCGAAGCACCCCCGCTGCGCCTGCCACTGGGTCGTGATGCGCTGGCGCGGATCGATCGCAAGCTGGCGATGGTTGCGGCCGATATCGCGCCTTGGCGGTCACGCTCGGAAGCCACCGCGTTTGATGGTTCGCCTTCATGAGAAGGAGCTTTCAACACGGTACGGGGGAGGCGGCTGATCCGCCGCCTCCCTTAGCCTCAAATGAAGTAGCCGCCCGAGACTTCGATGCGCTGGGCGTTGACCCAAGCCATTTCCGGCCCGAGCAGCGCGGCAACCACGCCCGAAATGTCCTCCACTTCGCCGACCCGGGCAAGCGCGGTCTCGCGCTCGACCATCGTCACGAACTCGGCAGGAATGCCCCCCGCAAGCCCGGTGTGGACGGCGCCGGGCGCGACGGTGTTGACGCGGATGCCGCGCGGGCCAAACTCCTTGGCCATGTAGCGGGTGAGCGTCTCCAGCCCGCCCTTGAACGCGGCATAGGGCGCGACGCCCACGCTGGCGACGCGAGTGGTCGCGCTGCCGATGTTCACGATCGAACCGCCGTGGGCAAAGAGCGGCAGCAGCGCCTGGGTCAGGAAGAACGGACCTTTGAGGTGGACGCGATAAAGCGCATCGAAGGCCTCCTCGCTGAAGGTTTCGATAGGCTCGAATCCGCCTTCACCGGCATTGTTGACCAGCGCGCCGAGGGCGCTGGCGCCCCAGCGATCGGCAAGCAGGCTGCGCACTTCATCGCGAAACGCGGCGAAAGTATCGCTGCGTGCCACATCAAGATAGAGCGCGGCTGCTTCACCGCCGTCCTCTGCGATCTGCCGCACGAGGGCCTGGGCTTCGTCCTTGCCAGTGCGGTAGGTGGCGATGACGGCCATCCCTTTCGCGGCGCAGGCACGGGCAATATCGCGGCCAATGCCGCGGCTGGCGCCTGTGATGATAACGGTCTGCATGGGGATTGCTCCAACGATTGTCTGTCGCTGGTCAGTACCCGGCCGGCCATGCACCTGTCTTTGTGCGATCCCGCTCGGGATTTGCACGATCGTGCCTCAGTTGGCCGGCAAGCCATGGCGCTCGTCCCCGATCCGATGCAAGCGCGCATCGGCCGCGCGATCGCATACATCTGCCGCCATTTCGCGCGGTCCATCGCGGTCGCGGACCTGGCGGACATCGCCGCGCTCAGCAAGTCTGCGTTCCACCGCCAGTTCAAGGCAGCGACAGGGCTGAGCCCGGTCCAGTTCCAGAAGCGGCTGCGCCTGCTGCGCGCCCGCTCGGCGCTAATCAGAGCAGGCGGTAGCGTGGCCGAGGCTGGCCACGCGGTGGGATTTGACAGTGTCGCGCAGTTCACCCGCGACTATGCGCGGTTCTTTGGCCTCCCGCCAGCCAAGGACCGCAACCGCATCCGGCGGGCGTTGCTCGGCGCATGACTTCCAGCTGCGCCTCTTCCGTCAGCTCGCGGTTCGCCGCAGCATGCTGATCGTGTTGTCGCGGTAGTGCTGCATGAGGGTGTGCAGGTTGATCGCGGAAGGATTGGCCAGCCACTGGTAGACGAGGCCGAAGATGAACGCGCTGAATTCCACCGCAAAGCTTTCCGGATCGACGCCGGGGCGCACTTCGCCATCGCTGATCGCCTGCGCCAGCCAGCGCGCCGTATCCTTGCGATAGGCGATGTGGTTGGCGGCAAGCCGGCGGCGAACCAGCGGGTAGCTGCTGATCGATTCAAACCACAGGATATACATCGCCTGCATCTGCTTGGTGCGGTTGAGCAGGAAGAACTCCACCGCATCGAGCGCGCCTTCGATGGCAGCAAGCCCGGTGTTTTTCCCGACGAAGCGGCGCAGCTCTGCCGCCCACTTCTCGTTGAAGTCGCGCACCAGGAAGCCGAACAGCGTTTCCTTCGAACCGAAGCGATTGCTGGCAAGACCGCGGCTGTAGCCGGCACGTTCGCCCACTTCCTTGAGCGTGGTGTTGTGCGTGCCATGCTCGCAGATGAGGTGCATGGCCGCCTCGAACATGCGCGCGTCCGAAAGCGCGGTGCGTTCGCCCTGGGTCAGCCTCGGGCGCTCGACCGGAAGTTCGCCGGGAGGGGAGATATTCACGTTCAAACCTAGTCTCCGGAGGTGAACCCAGTTTCCACGATGACAGTCATCCCTCCGGCTTCGAACTGCTCCCTGAGTGTCTTCTTGTCGAACTTGCCGACACTGGTCCTCGGGATGAAGTCCGCATGTGCCCAATACTCGGGTATCATGAATCTGGCAAACCGCTCCCTGAGGCCGGCACGCAATGCGGCGGGGACAACTTGTGAACCGGCTTGGGCGACCACGACCGCGAGCGGGCGTTCCTCCCAGCGCGGATCGGGGATCGCGAAGACGGCGACCTCGGCAACGCCGGGCAGCGCTGCAATCGCGTTCTCGAGATCGGCCGAGGAAATCCACTCACCGCCCGACTTGATGAGGTCCTTGGCGCGGTCCGTCACCTCGACAAAGCCGAGCGCATCGATCCGGCCGACATCGCCGGTCCGCAGCCAGCCATCGGCGGTGAGGCGGGTATCCTCCGGCGCCTCGTGCAGATAGCCGCCGGTCACCCATGGTCCGCGCAGTTGAAGGTGGCCCATGGCCTTGCCGTCTTCGGGAAGCGGGCGATCCTCGTCATCGACGATCCGCACATGCATGCCGGGGACGGGCCGCCCGGCTTTGGCGCGCCATGGGGTCTCGCCCTCAGGGCCGGTTTCGCGCGGGGGGAACGAGAGGACGCACATCGGGCTCGTCTCGGTCATGCCCCAGCCTTGCACGACATCGACGCCCCATGCCGCCTTCACCCGCTCGATCAGGCTGGCCGAGACCGCCGAGCCGCCCGAGACGATGGTGCGGAACGAGGACAGGTCGAGCGGCGCTTTGGCGTGGGCCTGCAGCAGATCGTTGAGGATCGTGGGCACCGCGGCCATCAATGTCGGGCGTTCTTGCGCGATGAGGCGGGCAAGATGCGCGCTCTGGAGGTGCGGGCCGGGCAGGATCAGGTCGCTGCCCGCAAGCCAGCCCGAATAGGGCATGCCCCAGGCATTGGCGTGGAACATCGGCGGGACCATCAGGATGCGGTCGCGGTTGGAAATCGCGAAGGTATCCGCCGCCATCGAGGCGAGGCTGTGGAGCCAGACCGAGCGGTGCGAATAGGCGACGCCCTTGGGCAGGCCGGTGGTGCCCGATGTGTAGCAGATCGCCGCCGCGTCGGTCTCGACGAGCTGCGGCCATGCCCGCATCGGCGCGGCGTTGGCGATCAGGTCCTCATAGGAGTGAATCTTGCCGGCAAATCCTTCGATGCCTGCCGGGGCATCGCCGACGACAATGACGTGAGCGAGCGCCGGGCATTCGCCGAGTACCGGCGCGACGGCATCGAGCAGCACGGCATCGACAAGCAGCGCGCGGTCTGCGGCGTGGTTCATGATGTAGCGGATCTGCTCCGCCGGCAGCCGCACGTTCAGTGTATGGAGCACCGCGCCCATGGCCGGGACCGCGAGATAGGCTTCAAGGTGTGCGGGCGAGTTCCAGCAATAGGTCGCGACCGGCTCTCCCGCTGGCAGACCCAGCGCCGCCAGCGCACCGGCCAGATGGCGCGCGCGGACGGCAGTTTCGGCAAAGCTGCGCGTCCGGGTGGCGGTGCCGTCGAATGAGATTACGTGGCTCCGGCCGAACAGGCGTTCGCCGCGATCGAAGATCATCTGCGTCGAAAGCGGATGATCCATCATCGTTGCCTTCACCGCGCTTTCCCCTGTTCGAGAATTGCCGCAGCTTCGCGCAGCAGGGCGGGCACATCACGTTCGAGGCCGCGCGAATAGGCGGTGTCGACCTTGCCGCGCGCGTGGAGCACCCATGCCCCTTCGACGATGGCGGCAAGGCGCCATGCGGCGAATACGATGTAGTAATCGATGTGGTCGTGGTCGAAGCCCGTCACGGCGGACCAATGCTCGGCCAGTGCGCGCGCTGGGAGGGCGCCTGGCCGGTTGGTCAGGCCCTGCACGAAAGGAAAGCCGCGCTCGGCCTCAGGGTCGCGCTGCCAGAAGAACAGGCAGAGCCCCAGATCGACGAGCGGATCGCCCAAGGTCGCCATCTCCCAATCGAGGATGACGCGCAGCTCGGGCCGGTCAGGCGCGACAAGGCAATTGTCGAGGTGGTAATCGCAGTGGATCACGCTGGCCCTGCTGCTGGCGGGCTGGTTGGCAAGGAGCCATGCGCCGATCTCCTCCATCAGCGGAAGATCGCGCACGCGGTCCGCGGCGCGCACCTTGAGCCAGCGTTCGACCTGCCGCTGCACGAAGCCTTCGGGCCGCGCGAAATCGGGCGGGAGAATGGTGCGCCAATCCACCGCATGGACGCGGCCAATGCCTTCGACCATGGCGAGGCCGAGCCGGTTCACCGTCTCGTCGGTATCGGGCCAGCCGGCGGGAAGCTGCTCGGTGAGCGCGACGCCATCCACCCATTCGGTAACGGCGAACGGCTGGCCGATGATCGCGGGATCGCCGCACCACGCCACCGCTTTGGGCACGGGCGCAAGCCCCGCCAACGCTGAGATGACGCGGTACTCGCGCTCGATCCCGGCGGCGGCCTTGTCCGAGATCACGTTGACCGGCGGATGGCGCAGCACGAGCCGGCCTTCGCGGCTTTCGATCAGGCGGGTGACATTGGAATTGCCGCCGGCGAGCACCGGGCCTGGCGCGATGTCCGCGCGCCCGGTTGCTTCGGCCAGCCATGCCTGCAGGCGCCTTTCGGCGTCTACAGGTTGCACATCAGGCCTCCGTCGGTGAACACGACGGACCCGGTCATGTAAGGTGCGTTCGCGACCCACCAGCACACATCGGCCATTTCCTCGACCGTGCCCATGCGCTGGAGCGGAATGCGGCTGATGATGGCCTTGCGCGCGCGCTCGGAAATGGTCGCGGTCATTTCGGTCATGACGAAGCCGGGCACGACCATGTTGACCCGGATCTGCCGCCGGGCGAGCTCCACGGCAAGCACGCGGGTGAGGCCGGTGAGGCCGGCCTTGGAAGCCCCGTAGCAGCTATCGCCCGGAAATCCCCTGAAGCCGACCACCGCACCCACGTTCACCACCGATCCGCCTGCGGGCATCAGCCCGGCCAGCGCACGGATCATCCGCATCGGGGCGGTGAGATTGGTGGCGAGCGTCGCTTCCCAGTCCTCGTCCGCGATCCGGTCGAGCCCGCCGCCGCGGTGCAGGCCGGCATTGTTGACAAGCACATCGAGCCCGCCCCACCGCGCATCGACCTCGGCGGCAATGCGCGCGACGTCTTCAGCCTTGGTCACGTCTGCGGAAATGCCGAAGACGTCTCCGCCGATCGCCGCCGCGATCCCGGCAATGCCACGATCGCGGCCGACGATGCAGACCCGCTCGCCCCGGCTGGCGGCAAGCGCGGCAACCGCGTGGCCAATGCCGCGCGATGCCCCGGTCACCAGCCAGCGGCGGGCTTCTGGCCCGGTGGGTGCAGGAACCTCAACCATTTTGCCTGCTGCTCCGGATCAGAACGTCTGCGTCACGGCAACGCCCCACGAACGCGGCGGACGCGCGGCGCCGTAGCTCCAGACGCCCTGGACGTCGTAGCCGATGGTCCAGCCGTTCTCGTCGATCAGGTTCTTGCCGAAGACGCTGATCATGGTCTTGTTGATCTTGTAGCTGATCGAGGCGTCGAGCATGTTTTGCCCGCCGTTGCGCAAGTTGGGGTTGTTGAGGAAGGTCAGCTCGTGCGCGCCGATATGGTGCAGTTCAGCATTCACCATCAGCGTGCCGGGGCCGACATTGTTTTCATAGGATGCGCGCAGATCCCAGGTCCACTTCGGCGCGCGGCGGATCTTGAGGAACGTTGCATCGACCGGCGTGCCGGTGCTGTAGATGTCCCCGAAGAAGTCCTTGTACTTGGCATCGAGGTAACCAAGGTTGCCGCCGATGGTGAAGTTGGAGGTGACCCGCGCGGTCAGATCCAGTTCTACGCCCTTGAGATCGGCCTTGGAGGCGTTGATCGTGCGGTTTTCGCGCCCTGTCGAGGTGCCGGGGGCCGGCACGTCGAGATCCTGCTGCATGTCCTTGTACTTCATCATGTAGAACGCGCCGTTGAGGCGGACCCGGTCATTCAGGAACTGGGTCTTGAAGCCCAGCTCGTAGTTGTCGAGCGTTTCGGGGTTGTAGGGCGTGGTGGCAGCGCCGATCGTGGCGGGGCGACCGTTGAACCCGCCGCCGCGATAGCCGCGCGACCACAGCGCGTAAGTCATTACCTCGGGCGTGAAGTTGTAGCTGAGGCTGACCTTGGGGGTGAACTTCGACCAGCTCGCCTGGATCGGTGTCGGCATCACGATGTTGACCCCGGCCACCGGCGGGAGCGTGACGATCGGGTTCTTCTCTTCCAGCGTGCCATAGATGAAGATCGTCTTGTCGTTCACCTGCGTGGTCTTGGTGTCATGGGTGTAGCGCCCGCCGACGGTGAGCTTGAGCTTGTCGGTGAACTTGTAGTCGCCTTCGAAGTAACCGGCCCATGACTTGGTCGTCTGCGTCACGTCCTGCGCGCTGGTGAGCAGCGGCGGGCCGGCAAAGCCGATGTAGTTCTTGAGGTTGATCGTGTACTTGGAGAACCACTGGTAGCCGCCGAGCACGAAGGTGAGCGGGCCGTTGCCGCCCATGATGAGGCGGGCCTCATTGGTCACCTGCCGCCAGCGGGCGGGACGATCGGTGTGGTAGAGCGTCTGCGGGGTGGAATCGAAGTCCTGATTGATCGATTCCTTGGTCTTCAGGTATCCGAGGATATACTCGAAATCGAGGTTGCTGCCGAGCTCGTACTTCAGTTTGCCGATCGCCATGTCGAGCTGAAAGCGGGCGCTCTTGTCGACTGGCGCATTGCTGACGCTGACATAGCGGTCACCCGTGATCGGCTGGTCGGGCTTGGGCGAGCAGTAGCTGTAGGCCGCGCAGAACAGGTCGGTCGGCTTGGCCAGCGCCGAAAGCTGCGGCGGGTCCTGCCGGGTGAGCTGGTGATCATAGCTCAGGCTGATTTCCAGCGCCGGGGTGGGGGTGAGCAGCAGCTGGCCGCCGATGGCGCGGAAATCGGACTTCTGCCCGGGCTGGTTGAAGGTCTTGTTGAAGATGTAGCCGTCGGACGAGTTGTAAGCACCGGAGACCTTGAAGGCGACATTGGGCGCAAGGCCCATGCTGACGACGCCCTGGAAATCGAAGGTGTCGAAGCTGGAGTAGGTGCCGCGCACCTTGCCGGTCAGTTCCTGCGTCGGGCGCGAACGCGCGAGGTTGATCACACCGCCGGTGGCGTTGCGGCCAAACAGCGTGCCCTGTGGTCCGCGCAGCACCTCGACGCGGTCCACGTCGATGGCCTTCAGCAGGCTGCCCGAGCTTTGGCCGAGGTAGATATCGTCGATCACCACGCCGACGGCGGGATCGACCGACTTCTCCACGTCGGCCACGCCGATGCCGCGGATGTAGATGGCAGCCACGCCGCCCGGGCCCTGCTGGGTATCGTCGATCAGCACGTTGGGCGCGGAGTTGGCAAAGTCGCGGACGTCGGAATCGAAGCGCTTGGCCAGATCGGTCGCGCCAAGGGCGCTGATCGAGGAGGACACGCTTTGCAGGTTTTCCGTCCGCTTGCGCGCGGTCACCACGATCGCTTCAAGCCCCTCACTCGGTTCGCTTGTGCTTGCGTCGCTGGCACCCGCCTGCTGGGCGTGAACCTCGCCCGCAACCAGTCCGGCGGCTGAAATGGACGCCGCCAGAAGCGCGCGCATTGCCTTTACCGACATGCTCATCCCGTCTCTCCCTCTCATGCCCCGCTCTTTCGGCGTGGCCCCATTATCCTCGGCGGCTTCGTCCTTTTGGTCTGCGCTTGCGGGCGGGGCATTCCCCCTCCTGTCGCGCAGCGGACCTCACTGCCTGTGTTGGGTCTATCAAACTTGCTATACCCAAACAAGTTATATTGCGGTGGGAATACCCGTTTGAATCCGCAGCGCTTTGACATTGCCTTGCATTTATGGGGAATATGCGCGGATTGTGCCGGTCTGCAACCAGTCGGGCGTCGCAAATTTTGCTTGTCTGAAACTAGTAAGTGTGGTCCACAAGGTGCCATAACGAACAAGGGAGAGGTCCGATGAGCGGCAGACTCGAGGGCAAGGTGGCACTCATTTCCGGCGGAGCGAGCGGACTCGGCGAGGCCCAGGCCATGCTCTATGCCCGCGAAGGCGCGCGCGTGCTGATCGGCGATCTTCAGGAAGGGCTTGGCGCCAGCGTCGTCGCAAAGATCAAGGATGCGGGCGGCGAGGCTGCCTTCACCCGGCTCGACGTGACCGACCTTGCCAGCTGGCAGGCTGCGGTGGCGCTGACGGTGGAGACCTTCGGCAAGCTGACGACGCTGGTGAACAACGCCGGCATCTTCCACCCCGGCGGAATTGTGGACGAAACGCCCGAAGGCTGGGCGAAGATGGTCGCGGTCAACCAGACCGGCGTGTTCTACGGCATGAAGGCAGGCGCGCCCGAACTGGTGAAGGCCGGCTCTGGCTCTGCCATTGTCAACATTTCCTCGCTCTACGGCCTCATCGGCAGCCCCGGCGCGATCAGTTACCATGCCTCCAAGGCCGCCGTGCGCGTGATGGGCAAGGGCGCCGCGCTCGAGTTCGTGAAGCAGGGCGTGCGGGTCAACACGATTTTCCCCGGCCAGATCCGCACGCCGATCCTGGGCGATATCACGCCCGAACAGGACGCCGCGATCAAGGCCTCGATCCCGATGGGCGTGGTCGGCGAACCGATGGACATTGCCCATGCCTCGCTGTTCCTTGCCTCCGACGAGGCGCGCTACATGACGGGCGCGGAACTGTGGGTCGATGGGGGCTGGTATGCAGGTTGCTGAAAAGGTGAGCATTTAAGCGATGGCGTGGGATTTTTCGACCGAACCCGAGTTTACCGAGAAGCTCGACTGGATGCGCGATTTCGTGAAGCGCGAGATCGAGCCGATGGACCTTGTGTTCCGCGGTCCCGGCGATCCGTTCGATCCGCGCTCCAAGGCGCGCCGGATCATGAAGCCGCTGCAGCAGGTGGTGAAGGACAAGGGCCTGTGGGCCTGCCATCTGGGGCCGGACCTCGGCGGGCAGGGCTATGGCCAACTGCACCTTGGGCTGATGAACGAGATCCTCGGCCGCAGCCGCTTTGCGCCCACCGTGTTCGGCACGCAGGCGCCTGATACCGGCAATGCCGAAATCCTCGCGCGCTTCGGCACCGAGGAACAGAAGGCGCGCTATCTCCAGCCGCTGCTCGATGGCGATATCGTCTCGTGCTTTTCGATGACCGAGCCGCAGGCGGGCGCCGATCCGGGCGAATTCCTCTGCCGCGCGCGCGCCGATGGCGATGACTGGGTGATCGAGGGCGAGAAGTGGTTTGCCAGCCACGCCGACATGTCCGAGTTCCTCATCGTGATGTGCATCACCGATCCCGACGTGGCAGTGCATGCGGGCTCCAGCACCATCATCGTGCCGCGTGACGCGCCGGGGCTGGAGATCGTGCGCAACACGGCTGTCGGACCCAAGGACGAGATTGGCAGCGGGGTGCACGGCTACTTGCGTTTCAACCAGTGCCGCGTGCCGCTGGCCAACACGCTTGGCACGGTTGGCGGCGGCTTCAACGTCGCGCAGTCGCGCCTTGGCGGCGGGCGCATCCACCATGCCATGCGCACGGTGGGGATGCTCAACAAGGCGCTCGACATGATGTGCGAGCGCGCCGTCAGCCGCGTGACCAAGGGCGAGCGGCTGGCCGACAAGCAGATGGTGCAGGAGCGCATAGCCGACAGCTACACCCAGATCACCCAGTTCCGCCTGCATGTGCTCTATGCCGCGTGGCTGCTTGATCAGGACAAGGGCTATACCCACCGTGTTCGGCGCGAGATTTCAGCGATCAAGGCGGCGATGCCGGGGGTGCTGCGCGATGTCGTCTACCGCGCGCTGCACCTCCACGGCTCGCTCGGCATGTCGAATGAAACGCCGCTGATGGACATGTGGCAGTACGTGCCGGAAATGGGGATCGTCGACGGGCCGACCGAAGTGCACAAGGTCTCGGTCGCCAAGGACATCCTGCGCCGCGTCGATCCGGCGCCCGGCCAGTGGCCGACCTATTTCGTTCCCCATACGCGCGAAGCTGCGCTGGCGAAGTTTGCGCCCTATCTTGAAGAGGATGACGAGTGATGGCGACAACGCTCGAACAGCGCCTTGATCTGCTGGAATCCCGGCTCGCGCTGCAAGACCTGGCCTCCGACTATTGCCTCGGTTTCGACAAGCGCGACATGGGGCGCTTTCTCGCAATCTGGTGGCCAGACGCGGTGTGGGAAATCGGCCCACCGTTCGGCGATTTCGTGGGCCACGAAGGCGTAGTCCATGCGGTGGAGGACATTCTCTGGCCGGCGTGGAAGGATTCGACCCACTACACCACCAACCTGCGGGTGACGCCGGATAGCGCTGACGTGATGACGGGCATCTGCGACGTCTATTGCATCGGCAACAGCATCGAAGGCCAGGCGCAGTCGGTGGCGGCGACCTATCGTGACCGCTTCGAGCGGCGCGACGGCGTGTGGAAGATCGCGCGCCGCAAAGTGACCATGCAGCATTTCAGCCCGCTGACGGGCATAACGCTTTCCGCACCGCAATAGCGGGCGGCCAATCCGGGAGAGAGATGATGGCGCGGTTTGATTGCGGCGAAGGCCGATCGGTCTACTATGAACACCATCGCGGCGCCGGCATGCCGGTTGTCCTCATTCACGGCTGGGCGATGTCCGGCCGGCTTTGGGCGGGCACGGTCGAGGTACTGAAAGCGGCGGGCCATGCGTTGATCGTGGTCGATCACCGGGGCTGCGGCCAGTCCGACCGCGATTTCGATGATGTTTCGATTGCCGCGATCGCGGGCGATGTCGCGGGCATCGTACGGCACTGCACCAGCAAGCCGGTCGTGCTCAACGGCTGGTCGCTGGGCGGAGCCGTGGCGGTAGAAGCGGCTGGCCTGCTGGGCGCGGGATGCGCGGGCGTGGTGCTGACCTGCGGCGCGGCGCCACGCTTCATTCGCAGCGATGATTTTCCCTATGGCGGCGAGCCGGGCTCGCTCGAAGCGACGAAGGAAGCGCTGGGCGGCGACCGCGCGGCCTTCTTCCGCGGCCTTGCCGGCGGCGTCTGCGCCAAGCCGGTGAGCGAAGCCATGGTCGACTGGATGTGGGCCGCTTTCATCGACAGCGGGCCGGGCGTGATCGAATCTCTGATGGATCTGGGCCGCGTGGACCAGTGCGCGGCGCTCAAGGCGCTGCCGGTGCCGTTGCTGTCCATCGTCGGCGGCGCGGATGCAATCCTCGATCCGGGCGTGGGCAAGGCGGCTGCGGAAATGGCGCCGCACGGCACGCTCGCGCTGATCGAAGGCTGCGGTCATGCGCCCTTCATCGAGGATGCCGAGGCGTACAACAGCGCGCTCCGCGATTTCCTGGCCAAGCTCTGACCTGAGGCGAGATGACCAAAATGATGTCACTTGATCCGTTTTTCACGCCGTTTGACTGCAAGTCGCTGCATCTGGCCAACCGCTTCCTGATGGCGCCGATGTCGCGTTATTTCGCGCCGGGCGGCATTCTTTCGCAGGAATCGGCAGACTACTACCGCCGCCGCATCGAAGGCGGGGTGGCCGCCGTGATCACCGAGGGCGTGGCTGTAGACCGGCCCTGCGCTGTCGCAGCCGATACGGTGCCCGCCTTCCACGGCGAGGAAGGCCTTGCCGCCTGGGCGCGCGCCACCGCCGGTGTCCAACGCGCGGGCGGGGCGATGATCCCGCAGCTCTGGCATGTCGGCGGGTGCGAGGACTTCAACTGGCCGGATTCGCCCCATCCGCCGCTCGAAAGCCCCTCAGGCCTTGTCGGGCCGGATATTCCGGGCGGACGCGTGATGACGTCCAGCGATATCGACGAAGTGATCGCCTCCTTCGCGCGCGGCGCCCTCGATGCGCAGCGCATGGGCTGCGATGCGGTCGAGCTTCACGGCGCACATGGCTACCTGTTCGACCAGTTCTTCTGGACGGCGACGAACAAGCGCGATGACCGCTATGGCGGCGATGACATTGCCCAGCGCGGGCGCTTTGCCGCCGATTGCGTGGCGGCAGTGCGCGCGGCAGTCGGGCCGGACTTCACCATCATCTTCCGCATCTCGCAGTGGAAGACCTACCAGTATGACGCCAAGATCGCACGGGATCCGGGCGAGCTGGAGCGCTGGGTCGCGCCGCTCTCGGACGCCGGGGTGGATATCTTCCACTGCTCCGAACGGCGCTTTTGGGAAGCGGCCTTCCCCGAAGAGGATGATCGCAACCTTGCCGGGTGGACCAAGCACATCACCGCCAAGCCGACGATCACCGTGGGTTCGGTCGGGCTCGACCGCGATCTGATGGAGGATTTCGTCGCGGGGGAATCCGTGCCGACGCTCAAATCCATGGACGAGCTGGTGCGGCGCTTCGAGCGCGGGGACTTCGATCTGGTCGCCGTGGGCCGCGCGCTGCTGGCCGATCCGAACTGGCTGCAGAAAGTGCGCGCCGGTGCGGTGGACGAGCTGAAGCCTTATTCGAAGGCCTGCATGGAAACACTCTACTGAACACGCAGGATTGCCCTGCAACACACTGATTTTGAACCTATCGCGGCTGCATGCGATGGCCGCAAGGAGAGGATGACCGATGACCACCACCACCATTGCCCCAGAGGCTGGGGCGGCTTCCGCAACCACCGGAGCCGACCGGCCGGACTTCGACGCCATCGCCATCGGTGCGGGCTTTGCCGGTATCGCCCTTATCCACTACCTGCGCGAGGCAGGGCTTTCGATCCGCGTGTTCGACCGCGCCTCGGACGTGGGCGGGACCTGGGCGTGGAACCGCTATCCGGGCGCTGCGACAGACAGCGAGAGCTACTACTACTGCCTGACCTTCTCGAAGGAGATCCTGCAGGAGTGGAAGTGGACCCAGCGCTATCCGGGCCGCGCCGAGACGCAGGCCTACATGCGCTACGTCGTCGACAAGTGCGACATGATGCCGCACATCCAGCTGAACACCGAGATCACCGAGGCGCGCTTTCTGGCGGACAAGGGCTGGTGGCAGGTCACCACCGGGACCGGAGAATCGTTTACCTGCAAATACTTCATCAGCGGAATGGGCATGATTTCTCAGCCCGAGATTCCTGCGCTCAAGGGCCTCGACAGCTTCAAGGGGCCGATCTTTCACTCCTCGCGCTGGCCGGAAGGCCTTGATTATGCCGGCAAGCGCGTCGGCGTGATCGGCGCAGGCGCGACGTCGGTGCAGATGGTGCCCGAACTCGCCAAGACCGCCGCCGACGTGACGGTGTTCCAGCGCACGCCCAACTACATCCTCCCCGCCATGCAGCGCCCGATGACGCCGGAGTGGGAGAAGGAGATCAAGGACAACTACGACGCGATCATCGCCAAGTGCCGCAACCACGTGTTCGGCATGGCTTTCGACAGCCCGGTGGGGCGCAACGTGCTCGATGCGACCCCCGAGGAGCGCGAGCGCATCTTCGAGGAGAACTGGAACGGCAGCTTCCGCTGGGTGTTCGAGACCTTCGACGATCTCCTCGCCAGCCCCGAGGCCAACAAGCTTGCCGGCGATTTCATCACGAGCAAGATGAAGGCGCGGGTCAACGATCCCGAGCTCGCCGAGCTGCTCTGCCCGACCTATGACGACTACCCGCTCTTCGCCAAGCGGCCGCCGCTCGATCACGGCTATCTCGAAGCATTCAACCGCGACAACGTCCACCTCGTCGATATCAAGAAGCGCGAGCCTCTGGTCGAAGTGACCGAAACCGGGGTGCGCACGACGGCGAAGGACTACGATTTCGACATCATCGTGCTGGCGACAGGCTTCAAGGCCTATACCGGCGCGCTGGAAGCCTTCCCGATCATCGGTGCCAGTGGCGAGACGCTGAACGAGAAGTGGGGCACGGTTTCGGGCAGCATCATGGGCGTTTGCGTGGCGGACTTCCCCAATATGTTCATGGTCACCGGCCCGCAGGCGCCCTTTGCCAACCTGCCGACCTCGATCGAGCAGAATGTCATCTGGATCACCGCCTGCATCCGCAAGATGGAGCATGAGGGCCATGCCACGTTCTGGCCCAAGGCCGAGGCCGAGGCTGCCTGGACCAAGCAGACCGCCGACATCCACGCACAGACACTGATGGCGCAGGGCGACAAGGTCAATTCGTGGATGATGGGCGCCAACCGTGCCGACAAGGGCGCGCGCGTGCTGATCTACTTCGGCGGCGCGAACTTCTATTACGACGCGATGGACCAGTCGGCAGCGGCAGGCTTTCCGGAGCTCGAGTTCCGCTGACCGGCAGCCTTAGGGTGCGGCGCTGCTGTCCCCGTGGTCATCGGCGTCGATCCACACCACGTGGGAATCGATCTCGAGCTTGAGGATCGCGCGCAGCGCCGCCATCCGCGCGGCGATTTCCTCGCGCCGGGCGTCACTGGCCTGGCGCTGGGCGAAGAGGACGTCGGCCAGATCGATGGCGCCGAGCTTGCCGCCCGCGATGGTGCGATCGGCCACGGCATCGGCCGCTGAGGCTGATTGCGCCAGCGCCTGCCACCCCGCCAGCCGCGTTTCGGCAAGCGCGCGGTCTGCCGCCGCCATGGCCGCGACCGAGCGCTGGACACCGGCAAGATCCTGCGCGGCAGCGCGGGCATTGGCAGCGGCTTCCTCGGCCTGATAGCGGCGGTAACCGCCTCCGAGCGGCATCGTGGCGACGACGCCAAGCCCGCGTTCCATCCCCCCGCGCTCGCTGAAGGCGCGCACGCCGAAGGAAGGGTCGGCATGGCGTTCGGCGCGGGCGCGATCGGCGGCGAAGCCTTCGCGGTCGGCCATGGCCTGTGCCGCGCCGATTTCGTGGCTACGCTCGATGACCAGCTTGGCCAGCGTATCAAAGCCGATCGACGGCTCGGCCGGCATGGTCGGCGCGGGGGGATCGGGGGGCAGGGGAATGCTCGGGAAGGTGGCGGCAAGGCGCGCGCGGGCCTCGGCGGCGCGGGCGAGCGCATCGGCGCGCTGGCCGCGTGCGCGTGAAAGGGCGGCGCGGGCCTGATCGACATCGAGCGCGGCGGCATCGCGCAGCGCCGCACGCCGCTCGACAGCCGCCAGCGCGCGTTCGAGATGGTTGATGTTGGCGGCGTCGCTTGCGGCCAGGGCGCCTGCCTCGACCCAATCGAACCATTGCTGCGAAAGCGCCAGTGCGGCCTGATGGCGGGCATCGGCCATCTGGTTCTGGGCGAAGCTCACGCCTGCCGCGCCGGTCTTGCGGTCGAGCCTGGCCTTGCCGGGAAGGCGGAAGGGCCGCGTCACGGTGGCATCGAACTCGGCAAAGTTGCCCTCGCGGTCGACACTTCGGTTCAGGGCCGTGGCAGAGATCGAGACTTCCTGCGCGCCCCGCGCCAGCGCACTCGCCTGCGCGCGGGCGGCATCGATGCGGGCGGCGGCGGAAAGTACGCCGGGGTAGCTGTCGAGCGCTTCGCCGACGACGGGCGCGGGGGGCAGGTCAGCCCGCTGGTCGAGCGGGGGCGCGGTCTGAGCAAGTGCCAGGCTGGGCAGGATTAGTGCGGCAAAAAGGGTAAGGCGGATCATGCTACGCGCCCCCGTTCAAGGACCGGGCTGGTATACCAGCGCACAGCGCCGCTGCGCCGGACGCGGCCGAGGGCTGCGAGCGCTTCGGGAAGGTCCGCTTGCGCCAGCACGAGTTCGATCGCCCGCCGGTCCAGCCGCGCGGTCACGCGTTCAGCCGTCGTGGCATCGGAAAAGTCCAGCCCGAGCACGGCTTCGGCCCGCACGTGGACGGGGGCCTTGAGCGCGCCGCGCAAGGCTTCCCCGATGGTTTCGGCATCAGCGGCGGCGCAGTGGAGCGTGAGCAGTACGTCAGCCATTGGCGCGTTCCTCGGGGCTTTCGCCGAAGCGTTCGAACAGGATCGGCAGCAGCACGAGCGTGAGCAGGGTCGAGCTGACCAGCCCGCCGATCACCACGATCGCAAGCGGCTGCTGGATTTCGGAACCGGGGCCGGTGGCAAACAGCAGCGGCACGAGGCCGAAGGCGGTGATGCTCGCCGTCATCAGCACAGGGCGCAGGCGGCGTTCGGCGCCGAGCCGGACCGCTTCGGCCATCGGCATTCCTTCCGCACGCAGCTGACGGAAGTACGAGACGAGGACGAGCCCGTTGAGCACCGCAATGCCAAGCAGCGCGATGAAGCCGACCGATGCGGGCACCGAAAGATATTGGCCCGCGGCCCATAGCGCGACAATGCCGCCGACCATCGCGAAGGGAATGTTGACGAGGATCAGCAGCGCCGCGCGCAGCGACCGCAACGTGGCGAGGAGCACGAAGAAAATGAGGAGCAGCGCGGCGGGGACCACCAGTGAGAGCCGTGCGGCGGCGCGCTGCTGGTTCTCGAACTGGCCGCCCCACACCACGCGGTATCCGGCGGGCAGCGGCACCCTGGCTTGCACGGCGGCCTTGGCGTCCTCGACATAGCCGACAAGATCGCGGCCCGAAACGAAGGCCTGCACGAGGGCATAGCGCGAGCCGTTTTCGTGATCGATCTTGACTGCCCCAGCCACCGGCCGGACATGCGCGACATCGCTCAGGCGCACCGTCTGGCCGTCTGCGTCGCGCAGCAGGGTGTCGGCAAAGGCCGCCGGATTGGTGCGCACCGCGTCGCTGCCGCGCATCACGATGGGGATGCGCCGGTTGCCTTCCGCCACCACGCCAGCGCGCACGCCTTCCAGCTGGCCACGCAGGGTATCCTCGATCATATCGACCGAAATTCCCGCGCGCCCGGCGGCAAGGCGGTCGATATCGATCTGGAGATAGTCGACGCGGTCGTTGGCGACGGTCATCACCTCGGTCGCGCCGCGCGTTGCCTTGAGGATGGTCTCGACCTGGCCCGCCAGCTTGCCGAGCGTAGCGCCGTCGGGTCCGAAGATCTTGACCGCAAGATCCCCGCGCGAGCCGGTGAGCATTTCGGAAACGCGCATCTCGATCGGCTGGGTGAAGCTCGCGCCGATGCCTGGCAGCAGCGCCATGGCATGGCGCATGTCCTCGACGATCGCTTCCTTGCTGCCGCGCCATTCACCCTGCGGCTTCAGCGTGACGAACGTGTCGGTCTCGTTGAGGCCCATCGGATCGAGCCCGAGTTCGTCCGCGCCGACGCGCGAGATCACGCGGTCGACTTCGGGCACTTTCGCCTTGAGCAGGCGCTGCGCGGCAAGGTCTCCGGCGACAGAGTGGGGCAGCCCGATGGACGGGCTCTTGACCAGCTGGACGATGACGCTGCCCTCGTCCATCTGCGGCATGAAGGTCTTGCCCACCGCGCCATAGGCGACGACGGCGGCGGCAAGGCCCAAGCCCGCAGCGCCATAAACGAGCTTCGGGCGGACGAAGGCGGCGGCCAGCAGCCCACGGTAGCGCGGCGTCAGCCAGCGCATGATCCACGGCTCGCCATGCGCGCCAGACTTGAGGCCGAGCGAGGCGAGCACCGGCACGAGCGTCAGCGCCAGCAGCAGCGCGGCGACGAGCGCGAAGATGATCGTCAGCGCGACGGGGGCGAAGAGCTTGCCTTCGAGGCCTTCGAGCGAAACCAGCGGCAGGAACACGAGCGCGATGATGAGGAGGCCCGCCGAGACGGGCACGATCACGTCGTTGGTCGCGCGGAACACGTGGTGCAGGCGCGGGGATTGGTCTTCGGCGCGCGCCTGGCCGAGCCGCTCGACCACGTTTTCCACGACGACGACCGCGCCATCGACCAGCATGCCGATGGCAATGGCCAGGCCGCCAAGGCTCATGAGATTGGCGGTGAGCCCCCAGCTGCGCATGAGGATGAAGCAGATCAGCGCGGCCATCGGCAGAGTGGTCGCCACGATCGCGGCGGCGCGCCAATCGCCGAGAAACACCATGAGCAACACCACGACGAGGATCGTCGCTTCGAGCAGCGCTTCCTCGACTGTGCCGACCGCGCGGTCGATCAGGTCGGAGCGGTCGTAGAAGGTGGTGATCTTCATGCCCGGCGGCAGGCTGTGCTGCAGTTCAGCGAGGCGAGCCTTGACGCCGGTGACGACTTTGCGCGCATCCGCGCCGCGCAGGGCGATGACGAGGCCTTCGACCGTCTCGCCGCGTCCATCGGCGCTCACCGCGCCGTAGCGGGTGAGGCTACCGTTGCTGACGGTAGCAACGTCGCCGAGCCGCAGCACGCGTCCACCCGGCGCATGCAATACCAGCGCGCGCAGATCATCGAGCGTGCGGATGGCGCCAACGGCGCGCACGATCAGCGCGTTCTCGCCATTGGCGAGGCGCCCAGCGCCATCGTTGCGGTTGCCGCTTTCGACAGCAGCCTTCACATCGGCCATGGTCAGCCCCGCAGCGCCGAGGGCGAGGGGATCGGGGCGCACTTCGAACGTGCGGACGTAACCGCCCAGCGCATTGACGTCGGCCACGCCGGGGACGGTGCGCAGAGCCGGGCGGATCGTCCAATCGAGCGCCGTGCGCCGCGCTTCGAGGCTTTGCGGGCCATCGATGGTGAACATGAAGAGTTCGGACAGCGGCGTAGAAATCGGAGCAAGACCGCCGCTGACCCCGCCGGGAAGATCGCCCATCACACCTGCCAGCCGCTCGCTCACCTGCTGGCGCGCCCAGTAGATGTCGGTGCCGTCGATGAAGTCGATGGTGATATCGGCAATTGCGTATTTGGCGGTGGCGCGCAGCACGGCCTGCTTGGGGAGGCCCAGCATTTCCTGCTCGATCGGCGCGAGGATGCGGGTCTCGACCTCGTCCGGCGTCATCCCGGGCGCCTTGAGGATGATCTTTACCTGGGTCGGCGCGATATCCGGATAGGCATCGATGGGCAGGTTGGCGAAAGTCCAGCCGCCGATCCCGGCCACGACCAGTGCAGCGGCCAGCACGAGCAGGCGGAAGGACAGCGCCTTGGCGAGAAGTTCGCGGAGCATTGCGGCTGCGCGATCAGTTGGCGCTGGCGAGGGTGGCGAGCTCGCTCACCCCGCTCACCGCGACGCGTTCGCCGGGGGTGAGGCCCTTGGTGATGACCGCGCTTTCGCCCGATTGGCCGCCGACCGTGACAGGCCGCACCTTTACGCCGCCGCGCACGGCGACGAACACGATCTTGCCGCCGTTGACCTCGCCCAGCGCCGAAACGGGAATGCGCACTGCGCCGGCGGGGGCCGGGCCTTCTATGCCGATTGCAGTGGCGCTGCCTGCTGCCGCGCTCCCGGCAGGAATCGTGGCTGTCACCGTGGCGGACCGCGTGGTGGGATCGAGCGACTGGCCGACTGCGGTCACGGTGCCGGAAACCGTGCCGATGCGCACTATCATGCCGGGTTTGACCGCGGCGAGCAGCCGCTCCGGCAGCTGCGCGGTCACCTGCAACGGCCCGCCGCCATCGATCACGAACGGTGCCATGGCCGGGTCGACCGCCTTGCCGGTCTCCGCGCTCATCGCGCTGATCCTGCCGCTGATCGGTGCGCTCAGGGTATAGCCCGCACCGCCGACGCGTCCGCCCGGAACAAGCCCGATCAGCCGCGCCTGCTCGCCCACGTCGATGTCGCTCTGCCGCGCAAGCGAGGCGGCTTCGTCGGCGCGGGCGGGGGCGATGATCCCCTCGCGCGCAAGCTGGCCGAGCCGTGCTGCCTGCGCGCGGGCCACGCCCTGCCGGGCGTGGGCGCGGGCGAGTTCGGCGGTGAGGCTCACCATGTCGCGGCTGGCAACGGTGGCGAGCGGCTGGCCGGCGGTTACGTCCTGTCCGCTCACCACGAAGATGCGCGTGATGACGCCGGGAAACTGCGCGGCGACGGCCACGCGCGCATTGGGTTGGGGCATGATCTGCGCCGGCAGCTCCGCCACCGGCATCGTCTGCGCGGAGGCCGCAACCGCCAGTGTGAGGCCCAGCGCGTGCATCTGTTCGGCGGACAACGGGATCATCCCGTCCTTCGCCGCTGCGGGCGCGGCATTCGCGGCGGGCGCGGCCGTTCCCGCCCCGTGCGAGGTTATCCACCACCAGCCCCCGCCAGCCAGCAGTACGGCGGCGGCGCCGCCAAGGATCCAGGAATTCTGCTTCATGGTGCGTGCCCTAGTGCGAAAAGCTGACGTCAGTCTGACGAGGCGGCGGGCGGAAACTGCAGCCGCAGTTCGCGCGCCGACACGCTGGTTTGGAGCGTGCCGCCATGGGCGCGCATGATCCGCTCGACAATCGCGAGGCCAAGCCCCGCGCCATCGCGGCTGGCATGATCGGCGCGGCGGTGGCGCTGCGTGAGCGTTGCCAGCTGATCGGTAGAGAGGCCCGGGCCTTCATCGCGCACCGCCAGCATTCCGCCCGCGCCGGTGCGCACCGTGACGCAGCCTCCGGCAGGGCTCGCCCGCAGCGCGTTCTCGATCAGGTTGCGCAATGCCGCGCCAATGGCCTCGCGCCGCCCGATGACCATGACCGGCGCATCCGCTTCGAGCGCAAGCCGCATCCCCCGGTCGAGCGCGATCGGCACGAGCTGGGCGATCACGTCTCCCGCAACATCGCCGAGATCGACCGGCGTGGGCGCGATCTGTGCGGCGTGATCGGCGTCGATCTGGGCAAGCAGCATGAGCTGGTCGATGAGCCGCCGCATCCGCGCGACATCGCCGCGCATGCGCCCGGCATCGGGATGTTCGAGCCGGTCGAGCTCGAGCGAGAGCAAGGTAAGCGGCGTGCGCAGTTCGTGTGCGATATCGGCGGCAAAGGCTTCGTGCAGCGCCGCCGCGCCGTCGATCCGCCCGAGCACGCGGTTGATCGCATCGGCAAAGGCGCGCGCCTCGATCGGAAAATCGGTGGAATCGACACGCACGCCGCGGGTTTCCCCGGCGCGCGCATCGATCTGCGCCGCAGCATCGATCAGCGGGCGCACCCCGCTCTTGATCGCCCAGCGACCGGCCAGCGCCATCGGCAGGATCAGCACAGCCATCGGCAGCAGCACGTGTTCGCTCAGTTCGTGGATCGCGCGGGCGAATGCATCGTGGTCGCCGAGATTGCTGAACGAGATGCGGTACTCGATGCCGATCACGATCAGCAGCAGCAGCGCGCCGAGCCCGCCCACCCAGGCCAGGCTCGCAGTAAGCCGCCGCACGATCGAAGGCGGCCGGCTCATGCGCCGCGCGCCCGCGCCATGTAGCCTACGCCCCGGATCGTATGGAGTTCCAGCGCGGCCCCAGCCTCCTCAAGCTTGCGGCGCAGGCGCGAGATCGTGGCTTCCACCGCATTCGGCGTGACGGCTTCGTCGAAGGTGTACAGACTGTTTTCGATCACCGCCCGGCGCACGACCTGCCCTGCGCGGCGCAGCAGGAGTTCGATGAGGGCGGCCTCGCGGCGCGTCAGCTCCAGCGCGGTGCCGGCAACCGTCACGCGCTGGCTGGCGGGATCGAATGCCAGGTTGCCGAGGGCAAGCACGGCATCCTGCCGCCCGCCGGGCCGGCGCAACAGCGCGCGCAGGCGGGCGGCCAGTTCGCTCATCGCAAAAGGCTTGGGGAGATAGTCGTCCGCCCCCGCATCAAGGCCGCGGATGCGATCCTCCAACGCATCGCGGGCGGTGAGCACGAGGATCGGCGGGCGCGGACCATGCTGCGCGCGCATCCAGTCCACGCCGTCGCCATCAGGCAGGCCCAGATCGAGCACGATCCCGTCGAACAGCGTGCCAGCCAATGCATCCTCCGCCGCCGCCAGCGTATGGACCGCATCGCAGACATGGCCCTGCGCGCCAAGGCCATCAGCGATCAGGCCAGCCAGCCGTTCGTTGTCCTCGATGATCAGAACCCGCGCCATGCCACCCTGCTTTCATCAGCCCGGGGGCAATAGCAAGCGAGCCTGACGGGAGGCTGACGACATCGGGGGCAGCGCCCGACTTCGCCGCGCACCTAACTTTCGGCTGGCAACCTGCATTCGCGCTCGCGGTATTGGGTGCTGACAAGAAACCGGCGCGAGACCTATACTCGCTGCCTAGGGAGCTGCAGAAACATGCGGTCCACGGGGGAAATGACTGCAGTGGCCAGATCGCGAAATCCGGCAAGACCCGGCACGGCCGGGACCGGCGCTTCGGGGCAGGGCGAAAGTTCTGCTGCGTGGAACGGGCCGAGCGCGCTGCTTGCCACCCGGATCGCACCGCCGCGCCTGCGGCTCAGCGATATCATCGCCCGCCAGCCGCTTGTCGCCAAGTTCGAACGCGCGCTCGATGTGACGCTGACGGTCGTGACGGCGCCGGCGGGCTACGGCAAATCCACCGTTCTCGGCGAATGGTACCTCAAGCTGCAAGAGCGGGGCATCGCAGCGGCCTGGCTCACGGTCGATGATCTCGACAACGATCCCAACATGTTCGCGCACCATTTCGTCGCGACGATCGATCACAACATCCCAGTGCTGCGCGGCGCGCTGCACGGTGTGATCGAGCACCGCATGGATGTGGACTTGCGCATCACCTCGACCGCAATCGTCAATGCGATCGAAGCCACCGGCCAGCCGGTCGTCCTCATCATCGACGATCTGCACGAGGTGACGAACCCGGACGTGCTGCAGGTGATCAGCCTGCTTGCCAATGCGGGAAGTGGCTGCCTCCACCTTGTCGTCAGTTCGCGCAGCAAGCCGAGCATCCGGATGGCGAAGCTGCGCGCGCTGGGGGAGAGCGCCGAGCTTTCCGCGCGGGATTTCCAGTTCGACCGGGAGGAAGTGCGCCGCTTTCTGATCCAGACATCAAGCGAGCCTTTCGACGAGGCGTTCATCGATCAGGTCTTCGAACGGACCGAGGGATGGGTGGTAGGCCTCAAGCTCGCCGCGCTGTCGTTCCGCCAGGACCAGCGGCCGCGCCTGCCGCAAATGACATCGGCCACAAGCATCGGGGTCGAGGAGTTCCTGCGCGACGAAGTGCTGGCGCGCCTGCCGGCCGACATTGCCGCGTTCGCCCGCGATGTTGCGATCATCGGCGAGTTTTCAGCAGAACTTTGCGATGCGGCGCTGGGCCGCGAAGACAGCGTGCGGATGATTGACGAGTTGGAGGCACGGCAGCTCTTCATCAGCCGTGTTGGCGAGTCCGGGTGGTTCCGCTTCCACCGCCTGTTCAGCGACGCGATGATGGCGATCGGGGCGCGCACCGCTCCGGGCCGCGAGGTCGAATTGCACCGCGCGGCGGCGGAATGGTTCGAGCACAAAGGCTTTCCGGGCCGCGCGGCGCGCCATGCCTTCGCGACTGAGAACCCGGAGATTGCGGCGGATATCCTCTCGCGCGTGTCGACGGCGCTGGTCGAATCCGGGCGCGGCGCGACATTGGTGCGCTATGGCTCGAGCTTGCCGCAGGAACTGCTCGACGACTATCCGGCGCTCCAGCTCGATCAGGTCTATTCGCTGACTCTGTCGTGGCACTTCAGCGAAGCGCGGCGGATTCTGCAAAGCGTTCGCGCCAATCTGACGAACGGCGCGCGCACCGCAAAGTGGCGCGACGCGGGGCTCGATGTCGATGAAGTGCTGCGCAAGCAGGTCTATTGCGAGATGCAGCTGGCCATCCTGCGCGACGAGATGGTGCCTGCCGAAGCGCTGGCCCGGCAATGGCTGGAGATGGAGGGCAAATACACCGCTTTCGACGACGCGGTGACGCAGACGTCGCTGATCTATGCGCAGCGCGAACAATTCGATTGCCGGTCGCTGGCCGCATCGAGCCGTGCCCGCGCCGTTTTCGTCGATTACGGCAACCGCTGGGGATCGATCTGGCACGATTGCATCATCGGTGCGGGTTATCTCCAGATCGGCCAGCTCGAACGCGCGCGGGCCATCTTTCAAGGCGCGTTCGACACCGCGACCGAGATCGTCGGGCGCACCAATCCGACCACGGCGATGCCCGCGCTGCATCTTTCCGAAGTGCTTTACGAGAGCAACGATATCGACGGCGCGCGGGCGCTGACGGAGGAGTTCCTGCCGCTCGCCGGGCAGACCGGCCTCGTCGATCAGCTGGTTGCGGGATACCAGACACGGGTACGCATTGCGGCGCTGGATTCGGTCGGCGCGGCGCTGCGGGTGCTGGATGAGGGCGAGGAGATCGGCGTCGCGCGGGGCTTCGACCGCCTCAGCGCGTTTCTCGTCGCGCAGCGCCTGCAGTTGCTGGCCTCGGCAGGTGAGGTCGCCGACGTGCGCCGGATCGGGGCGCTGGGCAATCTGACCGGCGATATCGAACGCTTCGCACCCGCGCGCGGGATGACCACCGCAGCTGCGGCGCGGGCCTTTGCCGCCGCCATCGTTGCCCAGATCGAGAACAACCTCTCGGCAGCGGAATCGCTGCTCGGGCGGTGGCTGCGGTTCCTCTCGGACCGTGGCTGCATCCGGCTTGGCGCGCGCTTCTGCATCCTGCTTGCCCAGGTTCAGATCGTGATGGGCGAATCCAAATCGGCACACCGCACCTTGCGCACCGGCTTGCAGTTCGGCGCCAAGGCGGGCCTGCTGCGCACTTTCCTCGACAGCAACGAGGCCGTGCGCGTGCAGCTCCAGCAGATGCGGCTCACTGCTGGCGGGGGCGACAGCGAGATCGTGCCCTATCTTGGCCAGTTGCAGCACCTCCTCAGCGGCAACAGCACGCCGGCCATCCCGGCGGTCGATATCGACGAACTGGGCGGCCAGTACGATTCGCTCAACGACCGCGAATCCGAACTGCTGCTGATGATCTCGATGGGGATGATGAACAGCCAGATTGCCGAGGAGACCGGCCTCACGCTCGGCACGGTCAAATGGTATCTCCAGCAGATCTACGCCAAGCTGGGCGTCAACCGCCGCTCGGAAGCGACCTTCAAGGCGCGCCAGCTCGGCCTGATCCGCTGATCATGCCATCGCAGGATAATCGGTGTAGCCCTGCTCCGGCGGCTGGCCGGGGATGCCATAGACGGTGCTGTAATCGGGCACCGCGAGCGCCGCACCGGCGCGGAGGCGCGCGGGCAGATCGGGGTTCGCGATAAAGGGCTGGCCGAAGGACACGAGGTCAGCTCCGCCCTGATCAACCAGAGCCGCCGCGCTCTCTCCGGAAAATCCGCCATTGGCGATGAGGGTGCCGCCATAGTGCCGCCGCGCGAAGGCGCAGGGGGCGGCGAGCAGCAGTTCAGGCTGATCGTCCGCTGCCAGCGGCTCCATCACGTGCAGGTAGGCCAGATCGGCATCGCCCAGCAGCGCGAGGACCTCGGCGAAAGTCTCGGCAGTGCGGCTGTCATCCATGCCGTGCGCGCGGCTGGCGGGTGACAGCTTGACCCCGACATTGGCACCGAAGGCCTGCTGCGCTGCCACGACCACTTCGAGCAGGAAGCGCGCCCGGTTGCGCGCGGTGCCGCCATAGGCATCGATGCGGCGGTTGCTGCCATCGCGCAGGAACTGGTCGACGAGGTAGCCGAAAGCGCCGTGGATCTCGATCCCGTCGAATCCCGCCTGCCGCGCGCGGTCAGCCGCCTTGCCGAACGCGCGGGCAAGCCCCGCGACTTCCTCGATCGCCAGTTCGCGGGGGGTGGAGAGTGGCTGCTTGCCGAGCGGAGTGTGAAGCTCGCCCGCGCCCGCAATCGCGCTCGGTGCCAGCGGGGCCTGCCCGCCGGGCATGAGCGAGACATGGGCAACCCGCCCCGAATGCCACAACTGTGCAAAGATCCGGCCCCCATCCGCGTGGACCGCATCGGTCACCTGCCGCCAGGCCTCGATGAAACGGTCGGCATAGAGCCCCGGCGCGCCCATGTAGGCAGCGCTGGTGTCCGAGATCATGATGCATTCGGTGACGATGAGGCCCGCACTGGCCCGCTGCGCGTAATATTCCGCCATGACCGCATTGGGCATCGCATCGGTTGCGCGCAGCCGGGTCATCGGGGCCATGACGAGGCGGTTCGGCAAGGCGTGGGTGCCGAGCGTGACGGGGGTGAACAGGGCAGGGTGGTACACGGGGCCTCCTTCCGTGGTCGCGGTGTCAGATCGCGCAGTAGCCGCCATCGACAGCCACGTTGGCGCCGAGCATGAAGCTGGCCTCGTCCGAGAGCATCCATGCCGCCGCACGCGCGAGTTCGAGCGGGGCGCCGAGCCGGCCGATCGGGTGCCGTGCCAGCAGGATGTCACGCAGGCCGTCATAGGCTGCCATCTGGCTGGTCATCATCGGGGTCTCGACCACGCCGGGGGAGAGCGCGTTGACCCGGATGCCCTGCGATCCGTAATCGAGCGCCGCCCCGCGCGTCAGGCCGAGAACGCCCGCCTTTGCCCCGCAATAAGCCACCATGTTGTATTGGCCGAGTTCGGCAAGGCTCGAGGCATTGTTGACGATCGCGCCGCCGCCGCCCGCCAGCATGGCCGGGATCTCGAAGCGCATGCAGTTCCACACGCCCTTGAGGTTGGTCGCGATCACCGCGTCGAAGGCGTCCTCCGGATAGTCTGCTGCGGGCGCAAGCGGTCCGTCGATCCCGGCATTGTTGAACGCCCCATCGAGCCGGCCGAATTGGGACAGGGCAAAGTCGACCATCTCCTTGCAATCATCCGCCAGCGCCACATCCACGCGGCAGGAAACCGCTGTCCCGCCCGCCGCCGCAATCTCCTGCACCGCCGCTTCGACCGGTGCCAGCGCGCGTCCCGCCGCGATCACCCGCGCGCCCTCGGCCGCAAAGTGCTGCGCGGCGGCAAGGCCGATCCCGCTGCCCGCGCCTGTCACGATGACCACTTTCCCGTTCAGCTGCCCTGCCATCGCGCGCTCTCCCTTGCTTGCTTTGGCACCAGCGTAGCGCACCCGGCGTGCCGGGCACCTAACTTTCAGCGGGTGAATCCATCCCGGCCGCAGCCTAGCGCCGCCCTGGACAAAGCACGGGAGAGCAACATGACCGAGTTCGAAGTGATCGCCAGCGGCCTGCTGTTTCCGGAAGGGCCGATCGTGATGGCCGATGGCAGCGTGCTGTTCGTCGAGATCGCGCGCGGTACTCTCAGCCGCGCCTGGCCGGACGGAATGGTGGAGGTTGTGGCCGAGACCGGCGGCGGCCCCAATGGCGCGGCAATCGGCCCTGATGGCAAGGCCTATATCTGCAACAACGGCGGCTTCGAATGGCACGAAGTGAACGGGGCGCTGCTCCCCGGCCTCACTCCGGCGGACTACACCGGCGGCAGCATCCAGCGCGTCGATCTCGCCACCGGCGCGGTCGAGACGCTCTACACGCATTGCGGCGACGTGCCGCTGAAGGGCCCCAACGATATCGTGTTCGATGCGCATGGCGGCTTCTGGTTCACCGACAACGGAAAGCGCTTTGCCCGGCATGAGGATGTCGGCGCGGTCTACTATGCGCGCTGCGATGGTTCCTTCATCAGCGAGCAGGTCTACCCGTGCAGCCATGCCAACGGCATCGGCCTCTCGCCCGATGGCGGCACGCTCTACGTTTCGGAAACGATGGTCGGGCGCGTCTGGCGCTACAAGGTGACCGCGCCGGGCGAGGTGGTGGTGCCCCCCGGCCTGCTCAATCCCGAGGCCCTGCTTTATGGCGCGCCCGGCTTCGAGCTCTACGATTCCATGGCCATCGAGGCGAACGGCAATGTCTGCGTGGCGGCGCTCGCCACCGGCGGCATCCGGGTGATTTCGCCCGAGGGCCGGTCGGTCGATCTGGTCGAAACGGGCGATCCCGCCACCACCAACATCGCCTTCGGCGGTGAGGATATGCAGACCGCATGGATCACGCTTTCGGGCGCCGGCCAGCTGGTGAAGATGCGCTGGCCCCGGCCCGGCCTGCGGCTCCCGTTCAACGCGTGAGCCGGCGCACGACCTCGTCCGCGATGGCGAGGCTCGCAGTCAGCCCCGGGGATTCGATGCCGAACAGGTTGACGAGCCCCGGCACGCCGTGGACGCCCGCGTCGTCGATCCGGAAGTCGGCGTCGGCCATGCCCGGGCCAGCGATCTTGGGGCGGATGCCGGTGTAGTCGGCATGCAGCCGCTCGGCATCGAGCGCGGGATAATAGGTGCGGATGGCCTCCACGAACCGGGCGAACCGGCTCTCGTCGAAGCTGTAGTCGGCGGTATCGATCCAGCTTACGTCCGGCCCGAACTTGGCCTGCCCGCCCATGTCGAGCGTGAGGTGAATGCCGAGGCCGCCGGGCTCGGGCACCGGATAGACCAGATGCGCAAACGGCGCGCGGCCGCTCAGGCGGAAATAGTGGCCCTTGGCGTAATAGGCGGTGGGAACATGGCCGGGCGCAAGGCCATGCAGCTTTCCGGCCAGCGCGGGCGCGTGGAGCCCGGCGCAATTGACGACTGTTCGGGCCATCAATTCCATCGGCTCGGCGCCGCCCACATGGAGCGTGATGCCATGCTCGGCGCACGTTCCGCCTACCACTTCTGCGCCCAGCGCCACCATCCCGCCCTGCGTTGTGAGATCACCCTCCAGCGCGAGCATGAGGGCGTGGCTGTCGACAATTCCGGTCGAGGGCGAGAACAAGGCGCGGTGGCCTTTCACGTCCGGTTCCAGCCGGGCGATATCGGCGGCGGTCAGCCATTCCAGATCGCTCACCTGATTGGCTGAGGCATTCGCCCGGATCGCTTCCAGCCGCGCGTCCTGCTCGGGGCCTCCACCGACGATGATCTTGCCCAGCCGCCGATGCGGCACGCCCCGCGCGGCGCAATAGGCATAGAGCCGCGCGTTGCCTTCGCGGCAGAGCCGGGCCTTGAGCGAGCCGGGCTGGTAGTAGATCCCCGCGTGGATCACCTCGGAATTGCGGCTGCTCGTTTCGCTGCCGATAAGGCCCGCGCGTTCGAGCACGATGACCTCGCGCCCTGCCGCCGCCAGTGCGGCACCGCAGGCAAGGCCGACCACGCCCGCGCCGATCACCACGCAATCGACATGCTCGCTCATGCAGGCGGGGCCTGGTCGGGCTGGTGTGAAGCGGTGCGGCGCATATCGGACACGAGGTAGAGCATGGCTTGCGTCGGCGGCAAAGCGATCATGCCGCCGCGTGGATCAGGCCGAAGCCGGTGATCCAACTGGGCAACGCGCGGTAATAGCGCTGTTCGATGCGGCAGAGGCCGCGCCCATACTCGTCGAAGGCGGCAAAGGCGGCGATCCAGTTGCGGATCTCGCTGCCGCCGCGCCCGCCCATGGCGATCACTTCGGCGTCGCTCTGGCGGACGATGGCGGCAAGATCGCCTTCGGCAAAGCGGCCGAGCAGCCAGCCGTCCCACGCCGGATTGAGCGACTGTAGCGACCCTTCGCCGCGCCCGTGTTCGCGCCCCGCCGCGATCACGTTGGCGGTGCGGACGGCGAGCGCTTCCTCCGTCCAGATTGTGCCCTCGATCATCCGGCGCTGCACCTCGGGCGGCGCGCTGACAAAAGTGGGCAGTGGCGGATCGTGCGAGAGCCCGCCCGAGCCAAGGAACAGCACCTTCAGGTCGGGCCGTTCATCGCGCAAATAGGCGCCGATGGCCCGGCCCAGCGCTTCGGACCGCCACAGCGGCGGGCGCAGATCGCCGCCGCAATTGGTGAATACGGGCACGAGGGGCACGCTCGCCGCATCGTCGAACAGCTTGTCGAGCGCCATCACAATGCCATGGTCGAACAGCGCATCGTAGGACGTGGCGACATCCACGCCCGCACCGTGCAGGTGGCTCACCAGCGCACGCGCCACATCCTCACGCACCGCCAGCGGCTTGGCCGTCGTGCCGAAGTCCCCCAGCGTGCGTGCGCGCAGCGCGACGAGGAACGCGGGCATCAGCCTGAGCGAGAAGCCGCTGTTGTGATCATTGCCGAACTTGATGACGAGATCGGGCGCGAAGTCCGCCACCGCGCGGCGCGCTGCCGCAATCTCCGCGGCCACTTCGGCGTCCTCCTCTTCGCTTAGCAGATCGGAAAAGTTCATGAGCCCGCCGTGGCTCATGCACAGCACCCGCGCCGGCATCAGGCGGCCCCTTTGCCGCGTCCGCCCAGCAGGAATTGCAGCGAGAGCCGGTTGTATTCCTCCGGCTTCTCGTACTGCGGCCAGTGTCCGCAGTTCTGCATCACGGCAAATTCGGAACCCGGTATCCAGCTGGCGATCTCGCGCCCGGTCTCGACCGAGGCGGTGGGGTCCTTGCTGGTCCAGATCACGAGGGTCGGCGCCTTGATGAGGCCCATGTTGGCGGGTGTCATCAGGTTGCGCCGTCTTGGCTCCTCCACCTGCAGGCACAGGATGCGGCGCATCGCTTCCTTCATCCCCGGCTGCGCATAGATCCGCGTGCGGCAGGCGACGAGATCGTCGGTCACGACCGAGGGATCGGCCATGAGCCATTCAAGCCGGGGCCGGGTCAGCGTTTCCGGGTCTTCCACCGCCGCGAGGGTCATGTCGTAGACGGTTTTCATCACCGCCGGGTTCATCGTCGCGCCGCCCATGGTGTTGAGCACGAGGCGGTCAACGCGGTCCGGATGGTGGATCGCGAACCACGCCGCGATCCACCCGCCCATCGATTCCCCGCAGATCGAGGCGCTGGCAAAGCCCAGCGCATCGAGCGTGGCGGCAAGGTGCGCGGCGTAGTCCGGCATTTCGTAGGCCACGTCCGGCTTGTCGGTCCAGCCGTGGCCCAGATAGTCGATCAGCACCGTATCGAAATGCGCGGCATGGGCATCGAGATTGCGCAGGAACGCCTCGGCATGGCCGCCGGTGCCGTGGAGGAAGATCAGCTTGGGCGCGGAGCGGTCGCCGGCGCGGATGAAGCGGGTCCTGACCCCGCCGGCATCGAGATAGCCTTGCTCGAACGCCGAGCGGTGCACATCGCCCCAAAGACTGGCGTAGTGGCTGGCGTAGTCCATGCGAGCTGCTCCCCTCAGGCCGCCGCCTTGCGGTGGATGTTCGGCCCGATCTTGTCGGTGAAGTTCGGGAGCACCTTGCGGGTCATCAGATCGAGGTGCTTCATCATCATCTTCTGCGGCAGCAGTTCATTGGGCGTGAACAACCAGAGATAGTCGATCGGCATGGTCTTGAGCGCTGCTTCGAGCTGGCGGTTTACCGTATCGGGGCTGCCGCAGAACAGGATGCCGCGCTTGATGAATTCGGGGATGGTCGAGGGGATGTCGCGCCAGTCCTCGCCCTGCTTTGCCAGCACCGCGTTGAAGCCGAACTGCGCGAAGAAATAGGTCCATTCGAACATCGCGAGTTCGGCAAACTCCATCGCCTCGGCGTCGGTTTCGCCCACGATCATGTAGCGCGCAAAGCCCAGCTTTTCGCCGCGCCGCGTGCTGACGCCCGCCTTCTCCCAGCCGCGCTGCGCCGCATCGATCTGCTGCGAGACGATTTCGGGATCGCACATGATGCCGATGGGGATGAGGCCATTCGAAGCCGCCGTCTCGATCGAGCTGTGGCTGACCGAAAAGGGCTCGAACATGATCGGCCGCTTGCGGTTGTACATCGCAGGCGCGACGCCGATTTCGACGAGATTGCCTTCGGCATCGAGGCTGCGGCCGCCCATCTCGCGGCTCATGCGCTGGCCGGGCCAGGCGGTCTTCGGTGCCGGGATCGTCCAGAAATCGCCCTTGTGCGAGAACGTGTCGTTGTCCCAGGCCTTGAGGATGATCTCGAGGTGTTCGTAGAACAGCCGCCGGCGATCATCGTCATATTGCTTGGGATCGGTGATGTTGTCGGCAAGGCTGTAGCGGTGCTGCGCCATGGTGTTGATCCAGCGCGTCTGCACCCCGCGCGCAAAGCCCGCAAAAGCGCGGCCCTGCGTCATCTGGTCGAGCATCGTCACTTCGGCGGCAACCCGCAGCGGATCATGCACCGGCAGCACATAGCCCAGCGCGCCGAAGTTGAGGTGCTTGGTCTGGTTGGCAAGGTAGAGCCCCAGCATCGAGGGGCTGTTCGACAGCGTCATGCCCTCGACCGAGAGGTGGTGCTCGGTGAAGCCCATGCCGAAATAGCCGTACTCGTCCATGAACTGGGCGATCTCGGTGAGGTCTTTCAACATGCGCTGGTAAAGATCGGTGCGCCGCCCGGCGAGGCCTTGCATGAGTTCTTCCCGTGAACCCACGGTCGGCGGGATGAAGAATGCGACTTCCATAATGTTCTCCCAACATGGCGTTCTGCAGCAGCGGTCTGCGCTGCCCGGATCTGGCAGTCCTGATGCGGGAAGAGACGCCCGGGCGCGGCGAAAGCCACCTTTCTTTCGGCCAGAATCAGCGCGGTGCCGGTGCTGCCGGGCGCAAGGCCGCAGCGCGCACAGGGCGGAATTGCGCCGCGCAATTCGTCCGAAGGTGCAAGCTATCCAAAAGTAAGGTGAGCCGTTTCCGCGCCTGCGCCATCAGGAATCGTCGAATCGAGAAAAACAAGCGAGGGAGAGCGCTGCCGTGACCATTCCATCCGCCAAGTCGCCAAGTCGCCATTGGCCGCTGCTCGCCGGAGCCGCAGTCGCCGGATTGGCTATTCTGCCTGCCGCACCAGCGCTGGCGCAGCAGGCCGCAGATACGGCGCAGGCAAGCACCGGCAGCGCGCAGGGCGGCATCGAGGAAATCATCGTCACGGCCCGCAAGCGGCGCGAGAAGCTTCAGGAAGTGCCGATCGCCATTTCCGCGCTGACGGGGGCGCAGCTGCAGCGCCGCGACGTGCAGAGCGTGATGGACATGTCGTCGGTGGTCCCCAACTTTCAGGCGCCGCGTAACACCGTCTCGTTCTCCGCGCCGCAGTTCTACCTGCGCGGCGCGGGCCGCGCGAACAACAACTGGAACGCGGAGAATGCCGTCGCCGTCTTCGTCGACGACATCTACCTCCAGTCGACTGCCGCTGCCTATATCGACCAGATCGATTTCGAACGGGTCGAAGTGCTGCGCGGGCCGCAGGGCACGCTTTATGGCCGCAACGCCACGGTCGGCGCGATCAAGTTCATCCCGCGTCGTCCCGATCTGACTGCGGTGCAGGCCTCGCTCACCGGCGCGGTCGGCAGCAACAACCGCGGCGATATCAAGGGCTACGTCTCGATTCCTCTGATTGCCGACAAGCTGGCGATCAAGCTCGATGCCTACCTCACGCAGAACGACGGTTTCATGAAGCTGGTCGACAACGCCAACAAGGTCCTGAGCGACGACGTTTCGCGCACCAAGCACTATGGCGCGCGCTTTTCGAGCCTGTGGCAGGCCGCGCCGGGGGTCGAGTTCGAGCTCAATGTCGATGGCTACAAGCAGGACGATGGCACCAATCTCTCGACCCCGATCGTGCCCGATAATCCCATGTCGCTGGCGCAGCTGCTCTCGAAAAGCGGCACATCGAATTTCCGCCCGCTCTATGGCCCCAATCGCGGTTCGTTCGAGCCGCTCACCGCGCAGGGCGGTTTCCGCAAGTGGCCGGGCTCGCACTATGATGGCTACGGGATCGTCTTCAAGAGCAGCCTTGAAACCGGGCTGGGCACGTTCAAGTCGATCAGCGGCTTCCGCAAATACACCGGCGATTATGTCACCCAGTTGAGCGGGCGCAGCTCGCGCTCGACGATCTTTGGCGTCACCATCGGCAGCACGGTGGAGACGCATGAGAACTACAAGCAGTTCAGCCAGGAATTCCAGCTCACGGGCTCTATCGCGGAGACGTTCAAGTACACCGCCGGGCTCTATTACTTCAGCAACCAATGGCATCAGCTGCAGTATGGCTCGACCATCGGCGTGCCGGTGGAGTTCTCGCCTGTCGCTCACCCCGGCTACACCGAGCGGTTTGGCGGCTCCTATCAGGACACCAATCTCGATTCGAAGAGCTATGCGGTCTACTTCGATGCGAGCTGGGAGCTGGTGAAGAACCTCTCGCTGATCGGCGGCGCGCGGCAGACCTGGGACAAGAAGAAGATCGCGTATGATTCCCGCTTCGAGGACAACCTGACCCGCTATCCCGGCTTCCCGGTGAACCCCGCGCGCGATTACGCGCGCTTCACCCCGCGCGTGGGCCTCAACTGGCAGGCGACCCCCGATATCCTGCTCTACGGAACCTATACCGAGGGCTACAAGGCGGGCAATCTCGAGGGAGACCGTGCAACGAGCCCCGGGCCGGCTTCGAACTACCTCGAACCTGAAACGGTCAAGACCTTCGAAGCGGGGATCAAGGCCGAATGGTTTGGCCGGACGCTGCGAACAAACCTCACGGCCTTCAGCAGCAAGTTCAAGAACCACGCCGACCTCATTTCGCCGCAGACGGTCGCGCTGTCTGATCAGCGCATCAACGGCCTCGAACTCGAGATCAACTGGTCCCCGGTGCGCGCACTGCAATTCTACGGCAACCTCGGCTTGCTCGATGCGAAGTATACCCGCGCGGACCCGGCCCATCCGATCTTTGCGCCCGATTTCTATGGTTTCGCCCCCGGCCTCAACGCCAAGCCGGTGGCCGCGCCGGACTACAGCTTCAGCGTGGGCGCGACGTTCGAGCAGCCGATCGGCAATCTCGGCAGCCTGGCCCTGACCGGCTCTGTCGATGGCGTGGGCAAGCAGTTCAACGGCCTCGGCGTTGCCAACCTCGATTCCGAGATCGTGCCCGCCTATGCCGTCGCCAACACCAGCGTGACCTTCAAGACCGCGCATGACCGGGTGACGCTGACCGCCGGCCTCAACAACGTGTTCGACAAGACCTACTGGGTCACCGGCTTCTTCGGATCGGTGCCCGAATATGCCGGGCGCAACTAT